>CALKHN010000112.1 GCA_937991535.1 uncultured Sphingobacteriales bacterium | reverse complement strand
TCCTCTCACTTTTCACGATAACATACAGACATAATTGACTTGACTTAGCACTAGTCCTCATCTATATATCTTTTTGTGATAGGCTGATAACTGTCTATCCGCCTGTCGCGCAAAAAAGGCCAATGCGTACGGTACTGGTCGGTTTTTGATGTGTCTACCTGTATTACATGCACTTCTTCCTTATCATGAGCCGCCTGGTATAGTATTGTTCCAAATGGATTGGCAACAAAAGATCCGCCCCAGAATTTCATATTCCCTTCCTGTTCAAAACCTACCCTGTTTACACTTACCACGTGTACACCGTTGGCAACAGCATGGCTGCGTTGTATGGTTTGCCATGCATTGTATTGTTCGGTATTGGTGGCTTCATCCTGAGAAGTGGCCCAGCCAATAGCCGTAGGATAAAATAATATTTCCGCTCCCATAAGTGCAGTTATACGAGCCGCTTCAGGATACCACTGATCCCAGCAGATCAATACGCCAATCGTACCAAATTTTGTTTTGAATACTTTATAGCCAAGATCACCCGGCGTGAAGTAAAATTTTTCGTAAAAGGCCGGGTCATCGGGAATGTGCATTTTCCGGTATTTGCCTAAGTAGGTACCGTCTGCATCAAGTACTGCTGTAGTGTTATGATACAAACCTTCGGCTCTTTTTTCAAACAGCGAAGCGATCACCACCACCCCCAACGCTTTAGCCACCTTACTCAATGCATCTGTTGATGGGCCGGGTATGGGTTCGGCCAGTTTGAAATTCTCATAATCCTCCTCATCGCAGAAATAAAGCGAAGTAAACAATTCCTGCAGACATACAATTTGCGCACCCTTTTGAGCCGCTTCATGAATTTTTTCAATCGCTTTTTTCAGGTTTTCCGCCTTATTTGCAGTACAGCTCATTTGAACCAGACCAATGTTAATATTGCGCATAACTTCTCCTTAATGAGTGGCAAAATTAACGCTAATATTCAACTTCCTCCCCGATTATACCCTTTTGATTTTTTGAGTTTAATACGATGTTACATTAATTGTTATTAAAATTTAACTTACTTTTATCTAAGTGTTTACCGTTTTGGCATTGTACTAATTAAGTCAATTCAGTTTATCCATAGAAATACCTACAGAATCTGCTACCCGGGTTGCATTTTATTACCTAACCACAAAATCTGTAGTTATGAATTTGAAAATTTACTTTTCACTGGTGCTCTTTGGTTGCGCCTTTTTGTTTGTTCATGTTGCAATAGCACAGGATGTTAACCTTGCACTTTCGAAAACAGGAACAGCTTCGTCCATGCAGGTGGGAGGCTATACTCCTGACTTAGCCTTTGATGGAGCAGGACAGGGTGTAGATCCGGAAACCGGAAAAGCACTTGATGGAAATGGTGATGAATACGGACGCTGGTCAAGTGATATTGCAGACCCGCTATGGATTGCGGTAGACTTAGGCGCTGTGTATGAAGTAAAAGCGGTGAACCTCTATTGGGAAGTGGCGAATGTAAAAAGTTTCAACATTGAAGTGACTACAGATGAAGCTGTTTCAGGTACTACTACCCTGGACGACGGTAGCTACGATTACCGATAACCCAATTAATACATATATCAATAATATTGTTATTGATGATGGAACTGCCGGTATACCTGCGAGGCATGTAAGAATGCATGGGCTGACCCGGAATACTGCAATCTATGGATATTCCCTGTATGAGTTTGAAGTATTTGGACCCAATGCCATCCTGCCTATTATGCTCAATGATTTTGCCGCTATTAAAAAAGATAAGCAGGTTCAATTGCTTTGGAATGCAAGTATGGATGCGGAAAGCCGGTTTAATATACAGCGCAGCAATAACGGGGTTGATTTTACTACCATCGGAAAATTATATTATCCCACCGGGACCAACGGTATTTCCAACAGCTACGATTATGTGGATGAATCTCCGTTTGCAGGCATAAACTATTACAGGTTGGAATATACGGAAACCGGTGAAAAAACATTGTATTCGGACGTGGTGAGCATTCGGTTTGCGGAGCAAAAAAGTTTTACCATTTCTCCCAACCCCGTAACCGCAAATACAATACGTATAGCATTAGACAATACCGGGCAAAACAAGCTTACACTCCGCCTGCTTACCATCACCGGCAAAATAATTGTGCAACATGAATTGAATGCGAAAAGCAAAACAGCAGAGCTGAAGCTGAACAGGCAGCTTGGTGCGGGCATCTATGTATTGCAGGTGCTTGAAGGAAACCAGCCTGCCCGTTCGAGGCAGATCATTATCAGGTAAACAATTTCATCTTATCCCGATTTTTCAGCGACCGGTTTTGTAGAGGTCATCGGCAGCGTTGACGGCTTCCTCGGGCACTTGGGCTGCCTGGATATCAATCCTGATGACGGTCGTGTTTACGCTTCGCTGGAGTATAAAAATGATAACATAGGCAAAGGGATTTTAAAGGGACTGGGCAACGGGAAAAAAGCAGATGAGAAAGAGAACTCTTTTTATATCGCAATTTTCGACGGTGAAAAAATAACCCGCCCCGGTATGCATGCTGAAAAAGACAAGATCATCAGCACCGTTTATTTAAAAGAAGTGGTTGACGATTATAACGCGATGGTAATGAACAGGAGCAAACAGGCAGAACACCGTTATGGATGCAGCGGCGTAGACGGTATTGCTTTTGGCCCGCAGTTTGGACAAAAGCAGGGAAAGAACTTGTTGAACATAGCTTATGGAATATATGGCGATACCTCGCGCAGCGACAACGATTACCAGGTGATCCTGCAATACGATGCAAAGAGCTTAAAGCAGTACGAGCGGCCCTTGCTACAAAGTCATTTTGATTTGACCGGGCCTGACAAACCCCTTAACAAATATTTTCTTTACACAGGCAATACAACCTATGGTATTCAAAAATTAGAGTACGATGCGAATACCGGCTATTGGCTTGCTGCCGTTTATCCCGGTAAAAAATCAGCGTTCCCCAATTACAGCCTGTTTGCCATAGACGGCGCTCAAAGCCCGGCGCTGCAAACGTTAAAAGGATTTGACAGCACAGAAAATGGAAGAGTGCTGCAGCTCGCAAAAGCAGGCATGCATGATGGAAAAAGCGGCATATACGGGTGGCATTATCAATGGGGCGCTACCGGCATCCATTCGCTGGGTAACGGCTATTTCTATATTTCCCAAAACGGTGTGGCTGAAAACAAAAAGCAGTATTGCAATCTTCAATTGTATCGCTGGACGGGAGAAGCAGGCAATCCGTTTGCGGAGGTGAAATAATGGAATGGGAAAATAAAATATTCATCTACATTTGACGGCAGCAACGAAAAGAATAAGGTTATGAAGAATTATACGGTGGTTTATGACCCTGTTGAAACAGAAAAAATGCCGGCTGAATTGCAGCCACATATGGATGAGTTGTATCTTAAAGTGCAAAAAGGAAAGTTTTCCATAAAGAGAAAGCTTGATAAGCTGGTCAGGCGTTATCCTCATGTAGCCAGCCTCCGGAACTACCAGACGGTATGGTATGAAGCAGTTGGTGACCTGGCGCATGCAAAACAGGTCAATGACGAGCTTTTCGAAAGATTTCCCGATTATTTATTTGCTATTGTTAATAAGGCCGTTTTTGAAATACTGGAAGGGAATGTTGAAGAGGCGTACAAACTGCTTGGCAACGGAGAGCTGGATATTTCTACCCTGTTCCCGGAAAGAAAAACATTTCATATTACCGAGTTTGTGAGTTATACCAGGGCTGCCATTCATTACATGGCAGCTACCAGTCAGTTTGATGAGGCGGAAGCCTGTATTGAAAAATTAAAGCGGGAAGGATTTAAAGCTCATTTTATTTCAGAACTTACAAAATTGGTTTACAGATACCGCCTTAAAGTGGTAATGCAACACTGGCAAACATCCATGGAAAATACATTTCATGCTATTGAAAGAACAGTTCCTACAACAACACAGGAGACCGCATTACTGGGGCCGCAAAATGCAAAGTATGATTACCTGTATGATGTGGATCTGTGGAACATTGACACCGGCTTCCTGGAAAAAGATATGCGGGAAGATCCTGCCGGGCTTGTTAGTGAGCTGCATTATATTTTGCGCCGGTCAATAACAGTAATGGAATATACTTTTCAGGAAGACAAGTGGACTCCTGCCGTATTGCATGCTGCATTATTGCTTGCGTATACAGACCCTCAAACGGGGTTTGAAGAATTGCTTGACCTGTTTCGCCAGCCCGCTGAGCTGGCAGAAATATATACCGGAGATTGGATACCGGATGTGCTAAACGCATATTTTGCTCGTCCTTTTGACGGGCTTTTGAACACGGTGAAAAAATTTGTGTTGGAACCCCTTACACCGGTAGCACACAAAAATGTTATGCTGGAAGCGTTGAAAGCAATGGTGGGTGCGGACAATGGTTACCGGTTCAAAATAACTGGGCTGCTTGAAGAGCTGATGATCAGTTTGCGGGAACAAAAAGACAATCCTGAATTAATGGATCCGCAGCTTATGGCTTTTGTAGTAGGAGCTGCCATTGATATAAAAGCAATAAGGCTGGTGCCGCTTATCGGAGAGTTATACGCAGAAGGAATGGTGTCGGAAACGATAGAAGGAGGTTTTGAGGAAGTCAAAGGATCCATGCTGAAAGATGAGATATCAGAGCCCTCTGTCTACACCAGTGCCGTGGCGCATATAAAGGCACTTAATAAAAGCCGGAATCGTATCCGCGTTTCAAACCGGCAGACAAAACATGCCGAAGAAGACCAGGATGATGAAGCCGGGTTGCCTGCAACAATCCGCACGCAGGACTATTACGGCGGCACATCGCTCAATGCGCCCTGCCCCTGTGGCAGCGGTAAAAAATTTAAGCGCTGTCACGGTAAGCAATAATCCCTTTTACATTTTCTATGCACTGTTCCCGGTCATGATATGTTCCAGTTCTTCTAATGTTTTGCCTTTTGTTTCTTTCACCTTTAACCATACAAAAACAAAGCCTGCTGCGCATACCGCTGAATAGGTCTGTGATCAGCAGCTTTATGGCTTCCGGTAATATTCCTTCCCTGAGCGTCATTTTTATGAGATAAGGATTTTACGGAGAAGATGAAATGGTTTCAGCGAATATATATCCTTCATTTTTTACCAAGGCTACTTTAATTTTTTCACATACCAGGGTTACGTACAATTTGATCTCTGCTTCGCTGCTATTTATTTCAAGGTTAATATCTCCGGCTATCATGCTGGTAAATGATTGGTCAGGATTTTCCTCAGGAGTGTATTTTATATTCTTTGTAGTATACTATTAATAAAAATAGTCATCAGCGATTTTTAATGCTTCAGCAATAATGCTCAGTCCCTCATCAATTTGTTCAGTGGTAATGCAAAGCGGTGGCGCAATAAACACATAATTCCACCGCACAAAAGTGTACATGCCCAGTTTTCTCAGGCAGGTGGCAACCTCGTTCATAACAATCATGTCTTTAGCTTCTGCATTATACGGAGCCATTGGTTCTTTTGTTTCGCGGTTCTTAACCAGTTCAATACAACCTAATAAACCGGTATTCCTGAAATCGCCGATGCTGGGATGAACGCCTTGCATTTCTTTTACACGCCTGTCAATATATTTCCCCATCTCCGCTGCATTGACAATCATATTTTCATCCTCATATATTTTTAAAACTTCCAGTGCAGCAGCGCAGCTCACCGGGTGTGCGGAATAGGTTAATCCCAGCCATAGTACCTGTTCGTCAAAACGGGCAGCAATTTTATCGCTCACCATTAGTGCTCCAAGCGGTAAATAGCCAGCCGTTATTCCTTTATTATAGCGGCAATTGTTTCAGGGCCCTCAAACTGTATAACACGTTCAATATGGCTTACACACTCACGTCTGCATGCATCAGGTCCGGATTGCGACCAGGGGCAGCGATAGCAATAAGGATCTTCAAGGTGCACAATATTGGATAGTTGTTGACTGTCGTGCGGTATCTTTCTCGGATCTCCGCCTGCGCTCATGGCGCCATAAGAAGCGCCATGAAAGGCACGGTACCTGGCCAAAATTTTATGCTTGCCTGTATAGAGTCTTGCAAGCTTAATGGCGTTTTCAATGGATTCCGCACCACCTGTAGTAAACAAAGTTTTGGTTATACCTGGCGGTGCAATTTGAGCCAGCTTTTTGCCAGGGTCGCCACGAGCCTTTGTAACGCAAGATGGTGTAACATAGCTCACCTGGTTCATTTGCTGTAATACAGCAGCGGCAACGCGCGGGTGTCCATGCCCGATGTTGACGTTCATTAATCCCGATGAAAAATCAAGGTATTTTTTCCCTTCATAGTCATAAAAATAAACGCCCTCTCCTTTCTCCACCAGTATAGGATTGATTCCTTTTTGCCGGCTCCATGAAAACAGGGTATAATCCAGGTTATCCCGGAGTATACCCGCTGACTGTGTTTGCTGTGCCATATTTTCAGTCATTTTAATGTGCTTCAATTTCGCCAATCTTATAAAATCCTTCTGAAAGTTTACGATTATTTTTTATAGGTAGTTCAATAGGTTTATTATGAAAGCCACATTCGTCCTGCAGCCTAACAGCTATGTCGTATACGCCAGGTTGCATGTTTTTTGTCTACCGTTAATGGGTGCTGCTCTGCAATGATCTCTCCCGGAAGCCAGTTGCGGCAATCGAAACCCGTTAGTTCCTGCTGGGGTTGAACTGTAAGCATTACTGCTTTTGGCAGACCCGCAATGAACTCCCGACAGCGCAACGATAACAGTTAATAAAAAAAATAGCCGCAATTCCTTGCCATCAAATATACAGGTAATGCAAAAACGATTTTTCATCTATTTCGCCTGTTCGTTAGTGTATTCTGTCCAAACTAGGTTACTACTTTATCCAAATGGATTAACCGTTGATGTGTGGATGCACTTAATTTTGAGCAGGAAAGCTTCTTTAAGGCGGGCCCCGCAGAAGAGCGTTGGCAAAACATTTAAATGGGTTATATTCAAAGTCCCGCCCGGAAAAATCATCTGTTGCAACCGTAAAAAAATAGATTGTATCCATATAAAATAAATGCAAATGAGAAATTGTTTCTTCTGTGCAATATGCTTTTTACTTTTTGGTTGCGGTAATGAGCAAGACGCGTCTTCGGAAGCTGAAGCAGGAAATGATGCTGTACCCAAAACCATCATGGCGGTGTTCGCCCATCCCGACGATGAGATTGACGTGAGCCCATTGCTTACAAAACTTGCATCGCAGGGGCATAAAGTGTATTTAACGATAGCAACCAGGGGTGATATGGGCATCCGGGAGCATGCTAAAATACCGGCAGGAGATTCGCTTGCCCATGTGCGGAAGCGCGAAACAGAATGCACATGCAAAACGCTGGGTATAAATCCTCCCATCATGCTTGGCATGGGAGATGGCAAACTGACCACCTGGAATGCCCTGTCCATTTTAAGAAAAAGGCTGGACAGTGTTATTGCTATTTACAAACCGGATATCGTTATCACATGGGGAGCCGAGGGCGGTTCAGGTCATCCCGATCACAGGATGGTTGGCGCGGTGGTTACCGAAATTTTCCAGTCAGGGCAATCCTCCCATTTTGGAAAATTATTTTATACTGCCATACCAACCGAGCACTGGAAAGATGAACCTCCGTATAAATCAGAGATATCAATGGATTATCACAGGGGTTATAAACCGGTAGAGAAAAAGTATTTGCCCATACGTATATGGTGCAGCGAAGCAGAAAACAAAATTGCCATAGAAGCCATGCGTTGCAATACATCTCAGTACCCACCTGAAGAATTAGATGATAATGAGCTCTGGATGAGGAATATGAATAAGGATACCGTTTACTTACGGCCTTATACCAACGCGGGTTATACAAGTGATGATATTTTTAAGTAACATGGTATCAAAAATTTCTGAACACTTCAGCCGCAGGAATGCTGTGCCGTTTTGATCGGGTGCGGTGTATGATAAAACATCCGGAGTCCTTCTCCATAGCAATCAGGCCACCAGCTTGAAACGCCTTTACTTACGGGGCTTTCAAAGGGGTTACAAAATAGGTTTCCATCCATTGTATCATTTGAGGGGTATGTATTTTCCATTGAGGATCGAATGATGGATTATCGGGCAGTGTTTTGGTATGCGGCAACATTGCCAGTTTTCGCATTGACCAGATGCTCCGGAAGCGAACAGGCGCCTATCTAAGTTGGCGCCATACGGAGCCGTTATTTCACCGGCATTCATTACAACACGATAAGGCCAAAAAGACCTTTCCGCGTTTCCTGTTATTGCTTTATCCGCTAATGTATTGGCAATGCCGGTTGCCGCTGTTTTGAATTTTTCTTTCTGCGTGGATTGCGGGAATGAATTAGCGGATTATGACGCTGCGATAGTGAAAGAAAATCAGCAGATCAAAGATGTACATATTCATATCATGTGTTTATGGTTGCTCAAAGTGTTTCCACACCTCCATTTCGCCTTCGTATATTCTTAGTATTTTAATGTCATTCCTGTATTTTATATTAACAATATAAACGGGCAGCGAGTTGCTGTATACTGTTACAATTTCATTAATAAATTCGATGCTATAATCATAGTATTTGCTTTTTACCTGATCGCGTATTGCAAAGGGTAATTTATCTTCCGTATACGTTTTTAAGGTAGCATACCATTTTCCGTGTTTAGTGAAGAACAACCTGGTAGTAGTACCAGTTGAAGTAAAGTATACAAAGTATTCACCCAGGTTGTTTTTACTCCAAACCTCATTGGATACATCTTTATAGCGCTGCTTAAAGTTCCTCATTGCTTCTAAACTGATGTCATTAATATAGTGCTTGCTGCCGGTATTATTTGGTGAAGCTATGCGGACGCCGGTATATTCCGGGGTTAGGCTATGTTGTGCATTGGCATGTATACAGGTGAGGATAGATAAAGTATAAACGCCAGCCATAAAAAAAATCTTTTTCAAGAGAAGAATATTCTTTGTCATAAACTAATTTTTAATTGAACAAATACTTCTGACTGCTAAAATATAATTAACACCTACAGTTTAAAACAAGTACTGTGCAGACTGCGGAAATGAATGAGCGGACAGTGAAAACCGGGATAGGGAAAGGAGATCAGGCAGAGAGATGAGTAATGAGTTTAAGCAGGTTTTCCTTTTTGTTGCGGGAAACAGGCACGGTAATATCGTTATGCAATACTAAAAAACCTCCCTCACCCCTGATATAACGGATAGCATACTGCAGGTTTACTAAAAATGAATTATGGATTCTGAAAAACGGGTGCATATTGAGCAACTCTTCAATATCTTTCAGCGTTCGTGAAATAAGTATCTGTTGCCCGTTATTTAAATGAATATTGGTGTAGTTGCTTTTGCTTTCGCAATACATAATATTATTCAGTGGCACCAATTCATACCCATGTATAGTTGGCAAAGCAATTTTTTGAAAAGAAAAATCATTGTTTTTCGTGATATGCGTAAGCAATGCGGCGAGTTGCTTTAAAGATTGATTATTGGTACGCTTTAATACCTTATCAACTGCAACACGCAGTTCATCTTTGTCAATTGGCTTTACCAGATAATCCAGCGCGCCAAATTTTATGGCGCGAATGGCATATTGGTTAAATGCTGTGGTAAAGATGATATCGAAGCTGATGTCTGATAGTTGCTCAAGCATTTCAAAGCCATTTATACCTGGCATTTCCACATCAAGGAAAACCAGTTGCGGCTGCTGCTTACTGATTTCATTCAATCCCTGCTTTGGGTCTTTACAAATGCAGGCAACCTCAACTTCCGGGCAATATTGCTGCAACTGCCATTGCAGGTTATCGCTGCAATGCTTCTCATCATCTATAATTATTGCCTTGATCAAGTGTACTACAATTATATTTCCTGCACGGGAATGCTGATATCAACATGAGTACCTGCGCATTGCCCATTTTCGTTTACCACGTCATGAAAGGTAATTGCCGGTTCATTTTGGCTGTTAAAATTAATAAGCCGCAACCTGTTTTTTGTAAGAGCCATCCCCAAAGATTTTTTTTCAGCATTATTTTTTTCTTTTGCTGCGGCGGCTCTGCCAATGCCATTATCGCAAATCCTGCAATGCAATATATTTTTATCCCGGTGTAGGCTGATATCTATTTTGCCATCATCTTCTTTACCCTGCAACCCGTGCCAGATGCCATTTTCAACAAATGGCTGTATTATTAAAGTGGGAATCATAACTGAAGATATATCTGTTCCGTTATAATGTATTTGGTATTGAAAAGGATTTTCAAACCGCAGGGCTTCCAGATCCATATACAGGCGCAGGTATTTCAGCTCATCTTCAAGCAGCACAAATGGTTTTCCGGATTGCTCCAGCACAATACGAATGAGCTTTGCAAATTTAGTAAGATAATCCGCCGCCTTTGCGGCATCATTATTCATAATAAACCTATTGATGGAATTAAGACAGTTGAAAATAAAATGCGGGTTCATTTGTGCCCGTAAAGCCTGCATTTCAAGCTCGGCTTTTTGCTGCTGGAGTTGTGTCACTTCCTGTTCACGCTTTTGTTTTTCAAGCGCAATATTCGCTTCAGTCACCATCAATTGCAACTGATCTCTTTTTCTTTTCAGCTTGTTGTTTCTGATCACTAAAATGGTAAATATACTGATCAAAGCAATTGCTGAAATAAAAGTGTACTGCTGAACTTTCTTTTCTTCTTTAATGGATGCTATTTTTACATTGTTGCTTTCTTCGTTTAGCTTTAACTGGTTTTCGTATTTAACTTCATTTATTCTAATATCATTAATAGCCTTCCATGCTGCCGACTGCGATATGTATTTGTCATTTCGCAAATCGTTATTCAGCAACGTATATTTTAAGCGATAGTCTTTTGCTTCATTTATTTTTTTCTGATTTGAACAGATATGCCATAATACCTTATATGCTTCCCTTTCAAATGGCCTTGCTCCTGATTTTTTTGCATAGGCCAGCAGTTGACTGGCATATAACAGTGCGGCAGCATTCTCATTTTTTGAGTTGTGTGCAGCGGCAAGTGTTTTAAGCGCTGATAAAAGACCCGGCACATCGTTGCACTTTTTATAGAACAGCATTACCCGCCTTCCGTATATAATAGCGCTGTCATACTGTTTTAAAGAAAACAGTATATCGCTTAAAACGGTATAGTTATTCATTAGTACAAGCTTCCTGTATAATGAATCATCTTTTGAGGATTGGATCTCGGTGATGGCATTTCTTATTTCAAATAAAGCGGAATCGTATTTCTTTTCCAGTATCAAAGCAGCCGCCATATTATACTGGTAGGATGCTAAAATTGACCGCTGATTTTTTGAAACGAGGGCGGCCTGCTTATAATAAAATACAGCATTTGGGGTATCGCCCGCCGCCATATAAACAACAGCTTTTAAGGTTGCAGTACTTCTTTTGCCCCATATATCTATTACCGGTTTGTTAACTGCAAAATCTTTTTCCAGGTAGGTGAATGCCTTTTCTGAATTTCCCTGTGAATTATAAGATCTTGCTATCATTCTGTAAAGCTTATCAAGCCGCACTGTATCTCTTGTGCCTTCGTAATAAGGCAACTCTTCCTGGTATATGGAAATGCTCTGCTCAATTAATCCAAGACGGTATGAACACCAGCCGAGAAAAGTCCTGCCCCTGTGAAAATCCGCAGTCCTGTTTTCTTTTTGCAAAACAGGCAGTGACTTTCGTAAATAATCTGCTGCCACTACAAGGTTATTGTGCTCTTCTTCAATAATACTCATATTCAGATTGGCCTTTCCGATACCTGTCAAATAATGCAGTTGACCCGCTTCATTCATTGCCTGTATGGTATAAAGCAGACCCGAATCGGTTTGTAGGTATTGTGATGTAGTCCAATACCGGTCTGCATATTCTGCCCCTAACTCATTCAGGCAGTCTGCTCTGGTAATACCTTTTAAAGAAGGCAATATTTTTTTCAGACTGTCAATTGCTTTTGTTTGCGCCGTAATCCACTGAAATAATACGCAGGAAAGCATAATAAAAATAAGGCAGCATTTACATGTTTGTTGCCATTTGAACAGGCCATTTGCCTGTATATATTTAGGTGCAGTAAACAGCATAAAGCCACAAAACAATCTACGGCGCCTTTAAGTTACGTTATTGGTAATAATTAAGCAAACAAAGGGTGTATTTAAAATTCCCTCAGCACTGGCGCACACTGATTCATCTTCGAACAGGTTGTCAGGAATATAAATATTGCGCATTAGTCCCGAAAACACTTCAGAGGGCTCTCCCAATTTATCCGGGTTTGCCCACTGGCAATGCTGATCGCCATATCCATTTTGCTGCCTGCATAACGCTTATCCAGCCGGTTATCCCTGAAAGTGCAGTTTTAAATTTCGAAATGCTGCGGATTGGTTGACTCCAGCCAGATTTGAACCATTCAGCATGAACGCCCATAAAGATCATACCGGCTGATACAAAGACACTTTTTGAAAGTTCTTGCGGTAGGTTTTGGGCTGACAGTCTTTAAACTTTTTAAACTGCCTGTAAAAAAATGGTATGCTTTCAAACCCCACCGCGTAGCATATTTCACTTATTTGCTTATCTGTTTCAATTAACTGTTTACAAGCCCTGTTGATTTTATATTCATTCAAAAATTCGAAAAAAGGTTTTTTCATTGTTTTGCTGAAATACCTGGAAAAATACTCTTCACTCATATTTAGCTTAGATGAAATATCGGCAAGTGATATCTGGTGCAGGTAGTTTTTTTGTATATAATCATAAACGGCATTGACGCGTTTTTTATCTGTGTCATCAAAATCACCCACGAATTCCTGCTCGCATAAAAATCTGTACTCCTGGTTGTGGGAGAGATACTCAAGTATCTGCAGTAAGATCATGAGTTTTTCAAAAGGTGCTGCATTCAGCAGATCATAAAATTTTTGTTTAAGCGCCAAAGCAATTTTTTTGTCAACTTTTATTCCTTTATTCATCAAAGCAGATAAATTTCTTATCCCTTCAAACTCGATGCTTTGCATCCAGGTTTTGTCAAAAAAATCTTCTTTCAGGTAAACAACAATAGCCGTTACCGGTTGATCCTGTTCTATTGTGGTGTTCCATGCATGAGGCAGGTTAGAGCCAAGTAAAACCAATTCTTCTTCATAAAAATTTTCGATGGAGTTGCCTACATATCTTACACCCTGTCCACCCAATATAAAGGTTAGTTCAAGCTCGGCATGGTAATGCCAGGGGTAGTAAAATTCTTTACTGGTTTTCTGGAATTCTACTTTAAATAAATTCGATTCGGATGGTATGGGTTTGTAATGCGGTTTCATGAACTAAATATACATGAACCAATGTGCTTATCCTAATTTAGTATCACACACATCAAAATAGTATAAAAGTTGTACAAAATAGGGTAGTCTTTGGTTTTTATATGCAAAATAGGGTACTGATTAAGCAATATTGTGCAAAAAAGATAGGTGTTTGAAAAATAGTTTTGTAGTGTGGCACTGGGAGACAAGTTAAACGACCCGTTTTAAACTTAAAATTAAGCTACACACACAAAACAATTGCTATGAATTTAAAACTATTACCATTTCCGATTTCAGGAAGAACAGTGTTAATGCTGTTTATTGCGCTCTTGCTCGGGAACTCTGTTGTCGCGCAAAACAATTTTACGTTTAAAGGCAAAATTACGGACGGTGAAACTGCTTTGGCAGATGTATCCGTTATCATCCGGGAAACACAGGTTGGTACCACTACCAACAATGATGGGGTGTTTACTTTAAGTGTGTCATCGGGGCAAACCCTTGTTATTTCACATACCGGGTATGAAACACAAACAATAAAAATTGGTAACCAAAACCAGTTGGCTATTGTTTTGAAGGCATCGGAAGGCAATGTGCTCGACGATGTAGTAATAATAGGATACGGAACGCAAAAGAAAACGTCTTTAACTGCGGCCGTGTCTACCATGAGAGGAAAAGATATCGCTTCCGTGCCTATTGCCAATTTAAGCAATGGTTTGGGCGGAAGAGTGTCGGGCGTTATTGTAAAGCAGGGTTCGGGCGAGCCGGGATATGACGGTTCCAATATTTACATCAGGGGCTTGTCTTCTACCGGAGCCAACCAGCCCCTGCTGATTGTTGACGGTATTCCAAGGTCGTTTCAGCACCTTGATCCCAATGCCATTGAAACATTTACCGTGTTAAAAGATGCCGCTGCTGTAGCGCCTTACGGTGTTGCCGGAGCCAATGGTGTAATACTGGTTACTACCAAAAAAGGTAAAACCGGCGCGCCAACGCTTACCTACAACGGTTATGTGGGATTCCAGAACCCGGTAGTGCTGCCCGATTTTGTGAATTCATACCAGTACGCTACATTAAGGAATGCGGCCGCTGCCAATGAAGGTTTGCCTGCAGCTTATACAGACGAAGAATTGCAAAAATTCCAGGACGGTTCTGACCCCGATGCATACCCGACACACAAGGATATATGGGGAACCATTACCAATAAAAATCCACTGATAACACAGCACAATGTGGAGGTTTCAGGCGGTTCTGAAAGAATAAAATATTATACGGCACTTGGCTATATGCAGCAGGAAGGGATGTGGCCGGCCACCAGTACACGCCGGTTTAATCTTACCCTGAACCTCGATGCACAGGTAACGTCAACAACCTCCGTTTCATTTAACCTTAACGGGCGCAATCAAAACAGCAAGTACCCCGCTGTCTCTACCGGGCGTATTTTTGAGCTGATCGGCTACCTTCACCCGTTGTATGGACCCCTTCGTTTCAGCAATGGTATGCCGGGCACATTCCTTACCGGCAGCCTTTTCAACAGCGGATACGATAAATACAATATCAACGCGCTGTATTCGCAACTGTCTGTTGAGCAGAAAATACCCTTTGTTCCTGGTTTAAAATTAAGAGGAACAATTGCATACGACCCTACCTACACGGCTCGTAAATTATGGACGCTGCCTGTGCACAAAGCAAGCCTTGATAAGTCGCAAACGCCTTATGTTATCAATGATGGGATCTGGGGACAAACCAAACCTTCGCTTAGCCAGAATATTGATTTTGCAACGCAGCTTACCTACCAGGCCGGGTTGAATTACGACGGTTCTTTTGGAAATCACAATATAGCGGTGCTGGGCTTGTTTGAAGCGAAAGCCAATGACCTGGCAAGCCTCGCGGCATCGAGAAGAAATTTTAATTTAACGGTAGATGAAATTAACCTCGGTAGCTCCAGCTCAGCCGACATGTCTACAGGCGGCGCTTCCACCTCAGCAAGGCAGGCGGGTCTGGTGTACAGGGTTGCTTACAACTATGCGCAGAAATACTTAGTGGAAGCAAGCGGACGGTATGACGGAAGCTATTATTTTGCACCCGATAAAAGATGGGGCTTTTTCCCGGCGTTTTCTGTGGGCTGGCGTTTATCGGAAGAAAATTTCCTGAAGGATAAGTTTAGCTGGCTCGACAACCTGAAAGTGAGGGCTTCTTATGGGGAAGTTGGCGCATTAGCCGGTAGCCCTTTCCAGTACATGAGCACCTATGATGTATTGGGTACCAATTATATTCTGGGCGGCAATGCCGTTCAGGGTATCCGTGAAAGAGCAGAGCCTAACACCGCTATTACATGGGAACGGGCCAGAAAGACAGACATAGGTTTGGAAGCCAATTTGTGGCAGGGGCTATTAAACTTTGAAATAGATTATTTCTATGAAAAGAGATCCAATATGCTCCTTACCCCGGATGTGATCGTGCCCGCAGAATATGGTGTTGGACTTAGCCAGGTGAATGCGGGTATAATGGCAAACCGTGGTTTTGATCTTACGATCAGTTCAGTATATGATTTTTCCAGAGATCTGCAGGTATCCCTGGGCGCTAATATGACTTATGCCAGGAACAAAATGCTACAGATTTTTGAAGGTCCTACCACTTATGATAACCCCAACCGGCGGCGTACCGGAAGACCCTTAGGCACGCAGTTCGGATATCATGCCTTAGGGTTTTTCCAGGCAGATGATTTCGATGGCAGCGGCGCTTTAAAGCCGGGGATAGCCACACAACCCTGGGGAGCGGTACAACCCGGCGATATCAGGTATGAAGACCTTAATAAGGATGGTCAGATCAACAATGATGACTTAACGGTAATCGGCGATCCTACAGCAGTTCCGGGAATTATCTATGGGTTCTCTCCGGGAGTGAAATATAAAGGATTTGCATTGGATCTGTTGTTCCAGGGTACAGCAAAAACCAATTGGTATTATCACGGCTCTTCTATCATGCCTTTCTGGGAAACCATGCTTCCTTATGTGCAAAACTTCGACTACTGGACTCCTGAAAATACAAATGCTAAATTTCCGCGGTTAACATCTTCGCCAACAGTAAATAATTCTCAAACATCCTCTTTCTGGATGGGTAATTCAAGTTACCTGCGGTTGAAGAGCGCTACGCTTTCTTATACTATTCCATCGGCTGTTATGAGTCGCATCAAAATTCAGGGCGCCAGGATCTATTTGTCCGGACAAAATATTTTAACCTGGACAAAACTGATGAACTACGATCCCGAAGTTGGTCCTAATAATTCATGGATACCAAATGGCACCTGGGGTTATCCTAATCAGAAAACACTCTCAGTAGGAGCTAATATTACCTTTTAATGAGCAAAAAATATTTAAGTATGAACAAGCAACTCTTTAAGATATCATTGGGGGCAATCATTATGATAACCTCGTTTTCCTTCACCTCCTGCAAAAAATTTCTGGAGGTAACGCCCAAGCAACAGGTTTCAGATGCCACGCTCTGGGCAACTCCCGAGAATGCGGATCTGTTTCTTAATAATATTTACGCGTCTGTACCCTCAATGGCAACAGATGACCCCTGGGATAATTATTCCGACAATTCATTGAATGGTTAGGCTGGCCGCGTAAGCACCAATGTTTACGGCCCCGGTCTTTATATTCCCAGCAATACACCCAGCAAATGGAACCAGTATACCAATATCCGGAAATGTAATTTGTTTATTGAAAAAGCAACCGCCTCCGATTTGCCTGAAAGCTGGAAAAAAGTAAGATTGGCGGAAGCACGTTTTCTGCGGGCGTATTTTTATTCTTTGTTATGGACCTACTATGGCGGCGTGCCCATTATTACAGATGTACTTAATTTAAGCGAGCAGGGTGATGCGGTTTTCAGACCGCGCAATACTTCTGAAGAAACGGCGGATTTCATTATTTCAGAATGTGCTGCCATAGCACCCGATTTACCGGTATCGGCAGCATCGGGGAGAGCCACGCAGGGCGCCGCGCTTACCTTACAGGGAAGCTGTGAACTGTTTAACGCAGGTGCGCTGAAAAATCCGAACAATGATTTATCGCGCTGGGAAAAAGCGGCTACCACGTTTCAAAAAGTAATTGACTTAAATAAATACGACCTGTTCCCGGATTACGCAACGCTTTTCTTTGAAGAGAACAACAATAACGTAGAAGTAATATTCAGCCGGCAGCATTTGGGCGGAACATCTTTAGCCAATTATGTAGGGCAGATAGGGCCACGCTTTGTAAATGGCTCATTAACCGGCTGGGGACATTTGGATCCCACGCAGGATATCGTAGATGAATATGCAATGGCCAACGGGTTACCCATTACCGATCCTGCATCTGGTTATGATCCGCAGAAACCTTATGTTAACCGGGAAAAAAGATTTTATGAATCCATTGTATACGATGGATCGGAATGGCTGGGCGCTACCATGATCATGAAACAGGGGGTAGGCAGCCTCAATGCCACCGATCTGAACAACAGCAGCATTTCAACCAGAACAGGCTATTATGTTCGCAAAATGGTAAATCCTAAATATGCCGGCGCAATGGATAATGGCAACAGTGCCAATTTTATCATCTTCCGCTATGCAGAAGTGCTGCTGAGCTATGCCGAAGCAAGAAATGAAGCCTCCGGTCCCGATCAGTCGGTATATGATGCTGTAAATGCTGTGAGAGAACGTTCAGATTTACCCGACCTGCCTTTGGGTTTGAACCAGGCTGATATGCGGAAGGCTATTCTTCGCGAAAGAAGAGTGGAACTGGCTTTCGAAGATAAAAGATTGCCAGATCTGTTGCGTTCACGGCTTGCTGAAGTTAAACTGAACGGAACAGTGCATGCTATTAAGATTGATATTGTTGGAGGAAATACAGTGTATACGGTAGTGCCTGCAGGCGGCGGTGCGAAAGCGTTTGATCCTGCAAAAAATTATCTTTTACCGATACCTCAGTATGCGATTGACGTAAATCCACAACTTGAGCAAAATCCAAATTATGAATAGTTATCTTTAAGAGATAAGACTAAGGCGAAGCATTATGACAGGTATAAAACAGTTAGCTACATTAACCGCTATTGTACTGGGGCTGGGAATGAATGTATACTTTACATCATCCGTTGTTGCACAAACAAAACCCGCCGGTAAGGAAAGTGTTAAGCTGAAACTATCCTTTGGCCATGCGGCATCCCACCGCACCGTACGTACCGTGCAACTGATCAGTGGTTCACCCGGGCTTACGGTTTCAACCCTTCCAGGTAAGGGAATTGAAAAGAACGATAAAGTGTCTGCAGTATCTGTGCTTAATTGTGGCGCAGGCGATACCGATGAACTGATAGCGGATATCAATTGGCCAACACCTTCTGCTCCGTTAAGAAAATTAGCGGGGTGGAAGGATGGCTATGCAGTAGATGATGATGCCATGTGGGGCTACCTGATGATCAATGGGTCGCCGGGGCAGGCAGCGCGCCTGAAAGATGATCCCTGGAATAAACCCGATGCGCCTTTGCTTACTGTTCATTTGGATAAGGAAGGTACCAGGGGTTTTACTATTGAATTAGAGCAACTCGTAAGGCATGGCGCCATGTGGCTCCCTGAGCAGGATGTGTTTATTACTCTGGCTGATAATCCTGTTGAATTTAAATCGCATATTGCCTCTTTGCAGGGACAGCGCATACTCGATGCCGTTGCAGAACAGCCGGATGCATCATTAGAGACATTCAATAAGCTGTGGCCCGATTTTGGCAATCCGCTGCAATGGGATGCCTCCTGGCAAACCAGGTGGATGGGTACTACAGGACACCTTACCGTAACAGCAGCGGCTCATGGATCGGTTTATAAGTTTGCGGTTGACAGGTGGGGCAATGTTCGCCCGGATTTTGCTTCTCCGCATAAGTTCAGGCTCAACCTGCTTTGGAAGGAGAGTGCATGGAAGCGCCAGGAAATAGATAATGGACTGCCCATCATCATCACCAGCCTGGAAAAGAATGGACAGGTTGCCACCATAGAACAGTTCGCTGCGCCCCTTGTTGATTTGGGAACAACCATACGCGGTTATATACCCAGTGTAATGTTTAGCAAGGTGAGTATAGCTGGTAAAGCCGGAACCTTTAGTTTTGGTATATCGCTTCACAATGAACTAAAAGATCACGAAGTTGAGGCCATACAAGTACAGGACAACTGGGCTATCGCCGATAAACAAACCGGTAATATTTTTTTGTTGCTGGAAACAGGAAAAGGAATTACGGTTAAAGCGGGCGATGCCGTATCAAACAACAACGGGCAACAAATTGAATTAACCGTTTCCGGTGTTCTTTCAGAAGGAGAAACCAGGGAGTTTGTAGCGAAGCTGCCTTCACCTGCGATTGTTTCATCCGAAGCTATAAGATTAAATAATCTTGGTTTTGCGGCGGCAAAGAAAAGTATAACAGATTATTGGGAAGATTGGATCAGCAAAGGCGCTCATTTTGAAGTGCCTGAAACGGCGGTAAACGAACTGTTCCGCGCCAATATCTGGCATTCCCTTATTTTGCCCCGCCACACATTGGATATAGATGGAAAGGATCACATGGATCTGCCTTATGCCAACACGGCGTACGGACAAAGAAACGCGGATTGGCCCATTAACCAGGCGGTATATGTTGATTATATGATCTATGGTTTGCGCGGGTATGATAAGGTAGCGCAGGATGAGTATGCGGACATGTTTAGAAGCCAGCAGCAGAAAGATGGACGAATAGGAGGTTTCGCCAACTGGGGGGTGTATTCGCCCGGACAACTGTATGCCATTGCTCAAAACTATTTATTGTCCGGAAACAGGGAGCAATTTGAACAGTTGCTTCCGAATTCCCTCAAAACCTTAGACTGGTGCCTGGCGCAGGTAGCCAAATCAAATGAAGGCGCAAATAAAACAGGACTGATCCTGGCGCCGCTCAATGATCTTACCAATGCCGAAAGAGAGTGGGCTTTTAACCAGGCATATTATGTGGGTGGGCTGGAAGTGTTTGCCAAAGCGCTGTCTGCGTTTAACCATCCCCGTGCTGAAGAGGTACTGGACATCGCAGCAAAAATGAAAGCAGATGTTGTGAGGGAGTTTGCACGAGGTAGTGTAAAATCGCCTGTGGTGCAATTGGAAGACGGTACCTGGATCAACTATGTTCCAACCGATGCCATGACACCCCGGCGCATGATGGATCAGTGGTATCCAACCGATGTAGACACTGGTCCTTTACACCTCACCCGGCTGGGCGTTATTGATGCCAATAACTGGCTTACCACCTCCATGCTGCATGATCATGAAGACAACCTGTTTTTTAAAAACCAGGGTGCGGCCAATGAGCCCGTATACGTTCAGCAGGCAACAGCCTATCTTTTAAGGGATCAGCCCAAAGCGGTTATCCGTGCATTTTACAGCCTGATGGCCTGCGGGTTCTCGCACGAACAGTTCACTCCATTGGAGCATCGCTGGGCCTGGGGCCAGTATTATGGGCCACCAAGCACGGATGGCGCCTGGTTTGAAATTTACAGGAGGATGCTGATCAATGAATGGGGTACTGATACGCTGCTGATCGGCCAGGCTATTCCACGCGACTGGTTACAGAATGGAAAAAAAATTGAAGTGAAGAACGCGCCGACTTATTTTGGAAATATATCATTTACCATCAACGGGGAGAATGCCGGCAATGAAATAAATGCAGAAATTGATATGCCCGATCGCAATCCCCCCAAACAATTATTGGTAAGGTTCCGGCACCCGGAAGGTAAGGCTATCAAATCGGTAGTGGTGAACGGAAAGCGATGGAAAAATTTTGATGTAAAAAAAGAATATATCCGGATACCGGCGCCCCAGGCAAAAAAGTATCTTATTTCTGCAAAGTATTAGGATTAACAGCATTCCCTTTCTTTCTTATATAGATAATTATGTTGAAATTAAACACATTGCTTTTAACCATCATTCTTTCTGTTGGTGGAAATATATGCGCGCAAACCACCAATGTAAAGGTGGAGTTTGGTAAAAGTCTCGGCCCCATGAAAATGGAACAGATGGCATTGGGGCAGGGCGGCTTATCGGAAGAGCCTATGCTGGCCAGCCGGGTAACGGAAATCAGAGCATTGCATCCTGCCATCATCAGGTTATTCGTAAGTGAATACTATAATGTTATTCCGGACAAAGGAAAGTATCATTTTACTACGCTGGATAGTATGGTGACCAACATTCTGCAAACAGGAGCAAAGCCTTTCATGAGCTTTTGTTTGAAGCCCAAATTGTTTTTTCCGGTAATAGACCAGGATATTGTTGAGCCCAATGATTATACGGGGTGGGAGCAGTTTGTGCATGATGTGGTAAAGCATTATCTTGATAAGGGCGCTGGTATAACCTATTGGGAAGTAGGCAATGAAGTGGATATTGGTGAAGAAGGCGGTACGCCTTACCGGTTCAAACCCGAAAGTTATGCGCGGTATTATAAACATACGGTTGCTGCCATCCTTCGCGCCGATCCGAACGCAAAAGTTGGCGGGCCGGCGCTGGCATATTATAAATCGCCTATCCTGCCCGAACTGCTTCGCGTTTGTGCTGCCGAAAAAATACCATTGGATTTTGTTTCTTTTCATAACTACAACAATAGCCCGACAGCTATTCGCGGACAGATTGAATATGTAAAAAATCTCGTTGCGCAGTATCCTGGTGTAAAAGCGGAAACCATCATGAATGAATGGAATATGGACTTGTTCAATCCCCCGCTTGACCCCAGGTTTCATCCCTGTTACGTGGCCGAAACCATCTGGCAAATGAAGGATGCTGGATTAGACTGGTCGTGTTATTATCAAATCCGTGACTGGTATGTATCGTTTGAAACATTTTCCCGGATACACTCTCCGGAAGGAACAGCCTTTATGACGCGGTGGTGGAACAGGCAGGCGCAATTCAGTGGGTTGATTGATTATCAAAACCAGTTACGGCCGGCATACTATACTTTTAAATTGCTATCCAGGATGGCGGGCAATAAATTAGCCGTTACTTCCTCAAACAATAAAGTACATGGTTTTGCAACCCATGATCCTAAGTTGCGAATGCACAATATGATGCTTTGGAATTTTTCTGATCAGCCGGCAACCGTAAAACTAAGTCTCAGCGATCTTCCCAAAGACATGCGGGTTCGTCATATTGTATTGGATGCAAGCGGAGCGGGGTTAGAGGAAAATCAGCGCCTGCGTCCTGATCCTTTTGTTCAGATCAAAAAAGGAAATCAATCGTTAACTTTAAAATTAGAACCCTGGGCGGTGCATTACTGGTCGTTTGAATAAGGTGGAGGCAATAGTGAATGGGCAGTGGTGAATGGTGAATAATGAAGCCGAAAGCTAATGGCTGATTGCTAAAAGAGAAATTATGATCGTAGATATCCATACACATGTTTTTGATGCCGGCCGGCATTTTGGGCCCGGGCTGAATGCTGATCTGGCAAGGTGCGGCGTAGATACTGCTTTATGGGGTAATGTGGAAGAAAGACATCTTGAAACAACTGCGGCGGCCGATGTGGCTATTGTATTTGGCCTGCAGGCATCGGCAACCGGCTGGAATATTCCCAATGAAATGGTAGCGGCACATGTAGCAAAAGCGCCCAAAAGGTTATTGTTCTTTGCTTCTATTGATCCGCTTCAACCGGCTTATATGGATGAGCTGGAAAAATGCCACCGACAATTGGGCGCCGTTGGTATTAAGCTGGCGCCACTTTACCAGAACGCGCATCCGCAGGACCCGCGGTATTATGATATATACCGGTATTGTGTAAAACACGGGCTGCCCGTTCTGTTTCATGCAGGCACATCCTTCATTAGCGGTACCCGGCTCGACTATTCGCGTCCTGTTCATTTTGATACCGTAGCGGTTGATTTTCCTGATTTGAAAATGGTGCTTGCGCATCTGGGACATCCCTGGGAAGGAGAAACCATCGCGGTGATCCGCAGGCATGCCAATGTGTATGCAGATATATCGGCCTTATACTACAGGCCCTGGCAATTTTACAACTCCATGCGCTTGCTGGCAGAGTATGGAGCACAGCATAAAGTATTGTTCGGTTCCGATTTTCCGTTTACCACCACAGGTAATTCTTTAGCAAGGGTAAGAGATCTTAATCATATCATCGCCAATAGTGGGTTACCTGCTGTGGCGCCTGAAGCTATCGAAGGCATTATTCATCGCAATACCCTGGAATTACTAGAACTTCCAAACCCAACCTTATCAAAATAATGGCGGATTCATTTTCATACATGAAGTCGTTGCAGTTGCAGGGCCTTAACAGGTTGGTGAAGGTGGACATCCCTGTGCCGGTTCCCGGTGCAGGCGAAGTGCTCATCAGAACCAAAGCGGCAACCATTTGTACTTCCGATTTGCATGACATAAGAGCCAATCCGTTTGGAATAAAATATCCGCGGGTAATGGGACATGAAGGTGCGGGTGTTGTTGCTGTGTGCGGGTCAGGAGTAACCGGTTTTACACCCGGAACGCGTGTGGCCGCTCATCCTGTGGTGCCCTGCAGGGTTTGTTCAGAATGTGTGAGAGGGCTGGAACACTTATGTTCACGTATGGGCCATCTGGGTATTGACCGTGACGGCTGTTTTGCGGAATATTTTGTTCAGCGTGCAGACCGTGTGCGGGCGATCCCTGATAGTGTATCCTTTGCTTTGGGTGCGCTTCTGGAACCGGTGGCCGTATGCCTGGAAGCCATAGCCCGGTCGAATAATATAAAAGGAAAAACAGTGCTGGTGGCCGGAGATGGCCCTTTTGGAAATATCATTGCACAACTGGCGCGGAGGGCGGGAGCAGCCCGTGTGCTGGTTTCCGGCCGCGAACCTTTCCGGCTTCAGCAGATACCGGAAGTGGAAATAATAACAGATGCTGTGCCTGCAAAATTTGCTGATGTGGCCATATTGGCGGTGAGTGCTGCCAGTGCGGTTGAAGCCTGTTTGCAGGCGCTTCGTCCCCGAGGCCGGCTGGTTGTTTTCAGCACCGTTCAGGAACGGGTTGCGCTAAATCTTTTTAATATTCATGTTTCAGAATTGGAAGTAGCTGGCGCATGCAATGATGAAAATAAAATAGATGAATCACTTCAATGCCTAACCGAAGAATGCATGGCGCTGGAAGATATTATTACGCATCAAATTCCTTTTGACCGTTGGGAAGAAGCTTTTGATTTGGCGCGTAACGGGCACAACAGGACCTTGAAGGTTGCCCTGGTATTTGATTAATTAAGTTTTTAAAAGTACATATGAAGATTACCAATGTAGAAGCGTTCATCCTTCAGTCGCCTTTCGGGATCACCAACCCGGCGGGGAGTGACGAAGCAAGGGGTGTAAAGCACTGCTTACTGCTGAAAGTGAGTACCGATGAAGGTATCACCGGCTGGTCGGATGTGGAAACGTCGCCGCATGTTGGCGAAGCGGTAGTAAATGCGCCCGAAAGCGGATCAGGTGTATTTGAAGGATTGCGCGCTTTGGTTATTGGTGAAGATCCTTTTGATGTGGAGCGGCTGTGGGATAAAATTTACAGGGGTACCATTTATTTTGGAAGAAGGGGAGTGGCCATGCAGGTACTATCTGGTTTTGATATTGCCTGCCACGATATCATAGGCAAAGCCATTAACCGCCCGGTTTATAAAATACTGGGTGGCGCAAGACGAGATAAAGTTCGTGCGTATGCGTCTACGCTCTTTCGGCCAACTCCCGATGCAATGAAAGCGGCCTGTGCATTTTATATGCAGCGCGGTTTTACAGCAGTTAAATTTGGCTGGGGTGTGTTCGGGCAAAATGCAAAACAGGACATTAAATTAGTGGCAGCGGCAAGAGAAGCGCTGGGACCGGATATTGAATTGATGATTGATCCCGGGTGGATGGTGAACCGAAGCGCTTACGATGCTATTAAACTCTGCCGTGCGCTGGAGCCCTATGATATATTCTGGCTCGAGGATTTTCTGCACCCTGAATCATACGATGGTTATGGAAAAGTAAAAGCTGCAGGTGTTAAAACGAGGCTGGCAGCAGGTGAGCAGGAAGCAACCGCATGGGGGTTTAGAGAACTAATACATCGTGGTGGAATTGATGTTGTACAGCCCGATCTTTCCCGTTGCGGCGGTTTTACACAGGCAAGAAAAATAATGTGGGAAGCGGAGCACGCAGGTGTGGATGTTTGTCCGCATGCCTGGCTCACCGATTTATTAACAGCGGCGAGTCTTCACCTGAATGCTGTTTTGCCGAGATCGCTGTTCCTCGAGTACAATGTGAGCGATAACCCGATGCTCCGGGAAGTTATTCAAAACCCTGTTCAAATGGATTCGGATGGATATATTGCTGTTCCGCAGGGTGCGGGTTTGGGTATTGAAATAAATGAAGAAGCGCTTAAACATTTTTGCATAAATCTTTAATCAATTGGTAACCCCGAAACAACTCATCAAATATAATTTTAACATGGAAACAAAAACCAATCTTTACACCGACGAAGAGAAATTTAAATGGATAAAAGAAAACCTGTATGTAGCTATTGTTTGCGACGTACTGGATATTTTGGGTTACAGGAAACAGGCGATGCATCAGCGTCTAAGGCCACTTGATGTGGAGAACTGTACCATTGTTGGCCGGGCAAGAACGTACCGCTGGATGGAAACGGATTATATTGAAGATGATCCGTATAGCTTAGAGATTGAAGCAGTGGATTCGCTGAAAAAAGGAGATGTGGTGGTACATTCTACCGATTATGCAGGCACCAATGCGCCATGGGGAGAACTGATGAGCACTATCGCCAAGCGTAACGGAGCAGTGGGTTGTATTTGCGACAGCATGATCCGCGATTGCAAAAAAATCATCGAAATGAAATTCCCCGTTTTCTATGGTGGTATTCGTCCATTGGATAGTTTGGGCCGGGGGCGGGTGATGGCGTATGATGTGCCCATCCGTTGCGGCGAAGTAGTGGTAAACCCGGGCGAACTGATATTTTCGGATTTTGATGGCATCGTAGTTGTTCCACGCGAGGTAGAAGACAAAGTGCTTGAAATGGCTTATGAAAAAGTATTCAGGGAAGACCAGTCGCGAATAGATTTACTCAATGGCGATTCACTAAGAACGGTATACGACCGTTACGGTGTACTCTAATCAATAATTGTATGAATATTCTTTGTGTAGTTGCCCACCCCGATGATACGGAAATACTTTGCGCAGGTACGCTTATCCGTTATGCCAGGGAAGGGCGCCAGGTTACGATAGCTGTTTTTACGGATGGCAGTATGGGCGACGCGGTAACTGCTCCTGCCAAATTGGGAAGGATAAGAGAAGAAGAAACCCGTGCTGCGGCCGCTGTTATTGGTGCAAAGGTAATCTGGGGCGGAGTGATGGATGAACATGTTTTCCCAGACCGTGAGCAACGCATGATCATGATTGATATATTGCGCGAAGCAGATCCGGATATTATTTTTACCCATTCACCCAGCGATTATCATCCGGACCACCGGTATGTGGGTCAACTGGTTTTTGATTCGTACTTTCAAAAGGGCCTCCCGCATATTCCAGGCCAATCCCGCCCCGCCTGCCGTTTTGGACAATCGCAACTATATTATATGGATAATCTTGGAGGAATAGATTTTTTGCCAACTGAATACGTTGACATTACGGAAGTGTTTGAAACAAAAAAAGAAATGCTGGCTTGTCATAAAAGTCAGTTTAAGGCCATGCAGCAACTGGCAAATACAAACCTGGTTGATATGATTGAAGTGCAGGCTCGGTTCAGGGGATTGGCCGCCGGCTGCAGGTATGCAGAAGGATTTACACGTATGGATGCGTTTCAGAGAGGACTGACAAGCCGTGTTTTACCATGAATTTTTCTTTCGTCAAATGGAAAAACCGGGATGCGGTAAAATGTATCGTTAATCAACATGAATTAGTGGTAGGTACATCGGCAGGGCCCAGGATACTCTCGTTGAGTTACGGGAATAGTGGCAACGTTTTATATGAAGACGATACGGATTTTCGCGTAGGTGAATGGCGTATATACGGAGGGCACCGCTTTACCACGGCGCCTGAAAATGATGATAGCTATTACCCCGATAATGAACCCTGCGACGTTAAAATTATTGATTCAAAACTGCATGTCTCAGCTAAACAACGACCAGGTGGCGCCCGGCTTTCTATAGTAATCGGTAATGTATCGGGGCAGGAAGAATTTGAGATACAGCATATACTTGAAAATAATGGAAAAGATGAATGGTCGGGGGCATTATGGGCCATTACCTGTGTTCCCCGTTCAGCTCAGTTGCTTGCTTCCTGCAATACCGGAGATATTCATTTTTGGCCCGGAACCGATCCTGTGCAATGGCAACAGGTAAACAACCAGATGATGGTAAAACCCGGAGATTTTAGAGGGAAAGCCGGATGGCATTGTGAGCGTCCTGTACTTACTGCTGTTCAGCAACAGGGAACATTGGTTATTACCAGCCCCGGTTTATCTATTCCTGAAGCATGTGTGGATAACGGAAGCAATACAGAAGTATTTGTTTGCAAAGATTTTGCAGAGCTGGAAACATTGAGCGAAAGGATATTTGTTGCACCGGGCCAATCTGCGTGTCACCTGCAACGCTGGCGATTGTTATAACGGATGCAGGTAACGAATGCAGCGTTGATTTAAGCGACGTATGTTTAGTCAAAAGTGAGAGGTCAAAAGTGAAAGGTTTTTCTCTTTTTGAGTCACCTTTAACAAAAAAGGGATAATAAAGTAAATTTTGAATGTTCGGATATAAAAACCAGTTTGTTATTGTTTCTGAATATTTAGCACAGAAGCATAGAAACATGGGTATGCATAGTTTTATATAGCGCTGTGTTTTCCTAATGACCCTATTGTGCCTATGTGTTGAAAATAACAAGCACCAGGAAATATTTAAATGACTTATCAGTATTCTTATGGAGAATTTTCATCTTTCGTTGTTAGACATACTGATCATCGTTGGAGAAACATTGCTGGTGGTTATTATTGGGTTGATGGCAGCACGCAAGATAAAGCGAACCACCGAAGGATATTTCCTCGCATCGGGAAATATGCCCTGGTACCTTATCGGGGCCGCGTTTGTATCTACCTCTGTGTCGAGCGAACAAATTGTAGGAACGATTGGCGCTACTTATAAAGGAGGATTGGCGATTGCCAACTGGGAATGGTGGGCTTTGCCTACATATTTATTGATGATGATCTTTTTTATTCCCCTGTATTTGCGGAATAAAATAATGACGGTGCCTGAGTTATTAAATCGCCGTTTCGGTCCGGCCTGTGGTGCTATTTACAGTTTTGTAATACTGATCGGTTATGTTTTTGTTTTTCTTCCACCGGTTATATATGGGGGAAGTATTACGCTCAGTGAATTAACCGGGTGGAACCAGGGATATGTGATGGCGGGCATCGTGCTCATTACAGCCAGTTATACATTATTGGGCGGATTGAGCTCTGTAATGTGGACGGATGCCATTCAGTGTGTGATGCTGATAGGAGGAGGAGTGATATTTTACTTTGTGGCGCTGGATAAAATACCCGGAGGCTGGGATGCAATGGTTGCTGCGGCTCCCGAACGGTTTCACCTTTATCAGCCGCCTGGTGATCCCGAAGCGCCATTCGCCGGGCTTATTCTTGCATCATTTGGCGTATTTTTATTTTACCAGTCATCCAACCAGGTTATGATCCAGCGCATTCTTTCCGCCCGAAGTACCTGGGACGGAATGATGGGACTTATTTTTTCGGGGTTCATTAATATTATCCGGCCATTGGTAACCTGTCTGTTGGGCTTGATCGTATACCACTGGTTAGATGTAATGCAGCAGGGACCTTCCTTATTGCCCGATAACCAGGATCGCGCATTTCCGGTAGCGCTGGAACTTTTTGCTCCATCAGGATTGAAAGGTGTTATACTGGCTGGTTTTTTTGCAGCGGTAATGTCTACCGTTAGCGCATTATCCAATTCAATTGCTACCATTTTCTCATTGGATGTATACAAAAAATTCATTCGTAAAAATGCTAAAGACAGGGAACTGATCATTACCGGACAGTTTTCCGGAGGTGCAGCATTATTACTATCATCACTGATAGCCCCTTTGGTGGGCAGTATCGGGCTGTTCAAATATTTTCAAACCGGGGTTACTTATATGGCTACTCCGTTTATCTCTGTATTGCTGATGGGTATTTTTTGGAGAAGGACGAGCTATGCCGGAGCAATTGCAGGGCTAATTGGAGGTGTTTTTATTCAGATAGCGCTCGCCGTTTCTTTATTAGCTGCAGATATTCATCTTCATTGGTTATATGTTGGAGCCATAGCGCAGGTACTGACCATGCTGCTGATCGCGATAGTTTCACTGAACACAACGCCGCCAGCAAAGGAGCAGGTAAAGCCTTTTTTATGGCGGCGCTCCTGGCTTACCACTTTGGAAGTGGAAGAAGGTATAAAAAAAAGACTCTGGTGGCAAAGCATTAAACTATGGCTGGCATTGTATGCAATAGCCTGGTGTTATATTTACTGGAGATTCTGGTAAGTGGTTGAAAACTTATTGATGTTATTTCTTTTATGTAGCGGAGACTAAGTCTCCGTAGAACATAATAAGTGCGAAGTCAGGAGACTTCGCACAGCGGAATAAGTGGTTGAAAACTTATTGATGTTATTTCTTTATGTGGCGGAGACTAAGTCTCCGGAGAACATAGCAGTTGCGAAGTCAGGAGACGCACAGCAGAATAAAAAAACTTCTTTCTGAATTGCAGGAAATAAAAAATAATGAAATGATAAAGCAGGACAGGAAAATATTTTTATTCATGTCTCGAAGGTTGTTTGTTTTAATGTCCTGCAACTGATCAGCCTGCCAGCCTGCTTTATAGTGAGACCACCATCCTTTGCCGGCGTTCCGCAATCGTAAATGCCGATACGCCTTTTCGGAAAGCTGTGTTATTCTTTTTTCCTTCACTCACTGCCATTTTTGAAGGCAGGATCACCGACGCATTTTGCTGGAGGCGTTTTACCCTGGTCCGCTGGAGCGGTCTGCTATTGTCAATGTGTACGATAATTTCATATACTACCGGCGCCTCGTTTTCGACAGTTGTGCTTTTTTCTTTTATCTGTTCTAACCATATTTCTTTTTGCTTTTCAGCCAGTTCAACAGATGCTTTTCTTATACTGTCTAATTTTAATTTCTGTTCAGTAAATATCTTTTTTATATCAGGCAGGTTTTTTTTCGGGGGGTTAAAAAATAAAAAATCAGCATGCTTATGAAGGAGTTTTATTTGAGAAGCATCCATAAGTAATGTAAGATCATTTAATGATATTTGGTTGTTTAATTGGTCTTTCTGGTTTAAATATGCATTCAACCATTCCTGGGTATTCCATTTGGCATCGTTGTTTGTAAAATAAAGCGAAAAGTACTGGTTCAGCTCAGTGGAAGATGGTGAGGTCGTTATCCCAGGCTTGTTTTCTTTGGCCGGAGGAGGTGGTGGAGGAGCTACCGGGGGCAGCGGGGGATTTGCAGGTATTGGCAATGGCAATGATTTAACTGCCAATGCAGGCAGATCATTCTGATTTTTTAAGAAAGGTGAAGCAGCTTTATTGTTCTTTTTATGGTTTGCGCCGGCTATTTCTTTTACGCGCTTTGATGAGTGGGTTGTTCTATTAATAGTTATGTATGGTGCAACACCGGGGTGCCGGTCTTTCAGTCTTACTTCATCGTTAGAAACTTCTTCTGCCATGGTTGTTCCGTTGTTTGGTGAAGAAGGCGGCGAAAGCCAGGCCATGAAAATCATTATAGAAGCCATTAAAACAAGTGCAAATAGTTTTTGCCCGTAATTAAAATGTGTAGTGCTTACATTCATTATTCTTTTTATTCGGCCAAGCAATTGGTGGCTGTTTTTTCCGGTTGCAGCCATGGCCATTGGTTGTATTCCCATCCTCAGTTGCTCCAGCGACAGCAGGGCTGAAGCATAGCTATGCGGATCGAAGCGGTGCTGCAGCACAAAATCATCACAACAATGCTCCCTTTCTTTTTTCAGGGCTTTCCCTAAAAGATGAACAAATGGATTAAAGAAAAGTACAGTTTCAATTACCGATACAATAATATTAATAAGGTAATCATTGCGCTTAATATGCGCGAGCTCATGTAAAATCACCGATTCCACCTGTTGTGTGGTAAGGCGGTTAAACGCTGCTAATGGAAGCAGAATAACGGGTTTAAAAAAGTTTAAAGTAGCCGGAACACTGATATATTGGCTGAGATGTATCTGCACATGTTTTACAATCCCAATTTTTTGGGCATAATTGTTTACCAGGGTAATCCAGTATTCATCTATTTGGAGCAGGCCTTTTGTTTTGAGCTGCTTCGAATACAAATAAGCGTTTATTAATTTTACCAGGAGCAATAGCAATACCACAAGATATGCTGCTGAAATATATGGAAGATACTGATTGGCCAGATCTGTTAACCCGTTGTAAGAAAAAAGAATATCGGGGGAATAGGCCACGGGTGCTCCGGCAGTTGTACTTTTTGTTAATCCGGTTAGTTGTGTGTTCAACTTTATTGCTTCACTATAGTTAGCGACCAGCGTTATACAAAACCAGCCAAAGGACCCCAATAGCAACAGGAAGGCGGCTGAATGTTTTCGTGCAGGTGATATGCTGCGGTTTATACTGCATATTGCCTGGTAAATCATCCACAGTAATGCCGATTGCCATATACTGGCAGCTATTGTCCACCCCAGGGCAATTAAAAATGATGATTGATATATGGCAGTCATTGAAACGCTTTTATATTACTTTTTCAGCGCGTTAAGTAATTTTTGTATCTCTTCCAGTTCATCAGGACTGGTTTTATGATTGCCTAAAGCCTGCATTACCAGTTGGGCAGGGGAACCCGAAAAAAGATTATCTATCATTTTGCCTACAAAATGTTTCTGTGTTTTTTCCCGGCTCACTGCAGGTTGATAAATATGCGTTTTGGAGGAGTCGTTCCTGCTCACCAGCCCTTTTTCGTGCATAATCTGCAGCAGCTTAAGAGTGGTAGTATATCCCACATCTTTACTGGCAGACAAAATTTCATGCACTTCTCTTACAGTTGCATTTTCTTTAGTCCACAGTACTTGTAATATTTCCAGTTCGCTTTCGGTGGGTCGTATTGCTTTTTGCTGCGCCATGTCTACGATTTTTTTCGTATCGAATATACGATTTCATTCGTAACTAAACAAACATTGCAATATTTTTTACGAAAAATTTAGAAAACAAAGATGGAAGCGGGCAGATGCTGGTAATTGAAAAGGTGAAAGCAGATGCCTTCACCTTTGATGCAACATTGAAGTTGGTTTATTGTTTCAATAATTTAATTACGTCAACAGTACCATCCTTATTTATTACCTGTAATAAATAGATACCTTTTTGAATGCGTTGCACATTCAGGGAGAACGTGCCGCCCTGGTTTTGCGATGGTACATATTTCATAACCGTTTGCCCGCTGGTGGCTATTACATTCACCTGTGCTACCGTTTTGCCACTTTGAATGTTTACCTCGGTAGTAGCGGGGTTGGGGTAGGCTTTTAAGGAAACCTTATTTCCACTGCATTGTATTCGTATTGCTTTTATACCCGTGCTGGAATGTTTGCCGTCAAAATCTACCTGCGTAATGCGGTAGTAATTAATGCCATTGGCAGGAGCTTCATCGGTGAACCTGTAAGTATTCAGACTATTGCTGTTGCCTACGGCGCCAACGCGACCAATAGTGATAAATTCATTTCCGTTACTACTGCGTTCAACAACAAAATGGCTGTTGTTTTGCTCCATGCCTGTTTGCCATTCCAATAGTGTCTTGCAGCCATCTGCCTTAACGGTAAAGGCGTTGAAGGTTACAGGCAGAACCACATTATTGGTGCTGCCGATAGCCAGTGCGGAAATTGTCTGACCTGCAGGAATAGTGCCTTGTAGAGTAGAGCCTTTGGTTAATCCGGAGGCGCCGGCGCTGCTACTTAGATTAAGCCATATAAAATTAATAGGATCATACCCTAATAACCTAAGTTCGGTAGATTGTAAACCCGCGTAATTGCTTAAATCAGGGATGGAAACCGTAATGGTTTGCTCATTGGTCATTCCCTTTCCGTTGTAAGCATTAGGGTTAGGCGTTATTGATGCATCCTGGTAATGCCAGTCCCAAAAACCTGCTTTTGCCACACCAACTATTCCTGTAGGTAGATATATTGAAGCTGGAGAGGTGGGATTAAAAGGATCTACGCCCGGATCGGAATTTCGGGTTGGATCGGGTGTAGCACCCGGATCGCCATCAATCCAGCCTACCGTAAGCGTGTGATCATTATCTTCAAAAACTCCCTGTCTTCTTAGTTGATAAACAGCATTGCTATTACCCACGGGAAAGGTAAAATCGCCGTTATGCCCCGGTAGTTGATCGCTACCCCCGTAATTGATTTCACTTACAAAACCATCCACGTGCTGGGCGTCTGTTAAACCACCGGAATAAAACGCGTTGTTTACAAATACAATGGCGCCATTTACCGGCTTGTCTCTTAATGTGGTGGTAATACCATTATTGAAATATAAGGCGCGGGAAATGGAAATACCGCCCGGAGGTTGTCCCAGGTATGCAGTGGGGTTTAAAATTAAATAACCGCCGTTGCTGTTTTCTATGTGCATGGTATTAGCAGTTCCAATATCTAATCGCAACGTATCAAAGATTGCTATACCTTCCGCACCGCGAATAAAACTTTCGCCCTGGAACAAAAAATAGTCAGTATTGTTGGTGGATCGCCCGTAAGGATTGAAAGTATTAAAATAGCTAAGCCAGCCCTTATTGCTAACATTAAAGATAGGACTGTAATGGTTGTACCGAACATTTTCACTGCGCGTAACATTGTCCTGTACGAAAGTTTCATTATATCCTGCGGGATCATTTACCACAGTATTCGACCATGTAGCCGGCCCAATTTGCCATGTTTGCGATATCCCATCCACAACAATTGCCAGGCCTAAAAAGAGAAGTAGAATTGATTTCATGAACAGAAATATTTGTTATAACAAATCAGTGTAATTATTGAAGTGGGATTGAACTAATATGGTAGTCAGCGGGATAGAGGAAATAGCATATTTGCTGAAAAAACTAAAGCGTTTTAAACAGGAAGAGGAGTGTATTTTTACAGAGGATATTGTAGTTGGGCTGCTAAAGATGGTGAAGATACTAATCTTCTTCAATCAAAGATAAAGGACAGTAAAATTTCTATGAAAATTATTGAGTATAAGTACGCACAATGAGGCAATAAAGGTTGAAAAACAATATATGATTTTTTAAAAATTCCATATAAACCTGAATATCAGTAATTAATATTCACTTTACCGAATGGTAAATTATTTGTTTTGCAGGCTATGGAGAAGCAGTCCTAAACAAAACAGCCAGGCTTTTCTGAAAAACCTGGCTGCATGACATCTAAGAAATTGTTATGGTATAAGCTGACTTGTTTTTTTTGTAATCAGTTGTTCGGTTGGCTGCTTTTCGTCATTAGTAACCTGCGCTGTTTTAGTGTTGTATATTTCTGCCAGTGTAGGGGCTATTACCAGTGAAACAATTGACATCAGTTTAATCAGAATGTTCATAGACGGACCTGAAGTATCCTTAAACGGATCCCCCACGGTATCCCCGGTAACCGATGCTTTATGCGGTTCAGATTTTTTGTAAAACATTTCACCATTGATCTCTACGCCTTTTTCAAAGGATTTTTTGGCATTATCCCAGGCGCCGCCGGCATTGTTCTGAAACATACCCATCAGCACACCGCTTACGGTTGCGCCGGCTAAAAATCCCCCCAATGCTTCGGGACCTGCCAAAAAGCCAATGATCAGCGGAGAAATAATGGCAATGGCGCCGGGCAGCATCATTTTTTTTATGGAAGCTTCCGTAGAAATGGCTACGCATTTATCATATTCAGGTTTTCCTTTGCCTTCCATTATGCCCGGAATGGTGCGAAACTGGCGGCGAACCTCTTCCACCATGCTCATTGCTGCTTCACCTACAGCACGTATGGCAAGAGAGGAGAATATAAATGGTATCATTCCTCCAACAAAAAGAGCAGCTAATACGGTAGCATTGTAAATATCAATACCATCTATTCCGGCAACACCCACAAAAGCTGCAAAAAGGGCAAGTGCTGTTAAAGCTGCTGAAGCTATAGCGAAGCCTTTGCCTGTAGCAGCTGTAGTATTTCCAACGGCGTCCAGCACATCTGTTTTTTCACGTACTTCTTTAGGTAATTCGCACATTTCCGCTATGCCGCCTGCATTATCGGCAATGGGTCCAAATGCATCAATGGCCAACTGCATAGCAGTTGTTGCCATCATACCTGCTGCAGCAATGGCTACACCATATAAGCCGGCAAACTCATGAGAGCCCCAAATACCGCCCGCCAAAACCAGTATAGGCAGAAACGTAGATTCCATTCCTACAGCCAACCCGCCAATTACATTGGTAGCATGACCTGTAGATGACTGGCGTATAATAGACAGTACAGGTCTTTTGCCCATAGCTGTATAATATTCTGTAATAATACTCATTAAGGCTCCTACTGTAAGCCCTACGCCAATAGCGCCCAACACACCCCATTTGGTGAATTCATGACCGCGGAGCGACATGGTTTCTGGTAAAATATAATATACCAATCCAATGGAAGCCAGTGCTGTGAGTATGATAGAACCCCAGTTCCCCATATTCAGGGCTTTCTGAACATTGTCTGTATTGATTCCCGCATTATCACTCACCTTTACGAACCAGGTACCGATAATTGAAAAAATAATACCGGCTGCAGCTATAAGCATAGGCAGCAGTATTGGGGCCATCCCTCCAAAATTGTCAACAGAAATCGTCTCCTGTCCCAACACCATGGTTGCCAGCACTGTAGCCACGTATGAGCCGAACAGATCGGCTCCCATACCTGCCACATCGCCTACATTATCGCCAACATTGTCGGCAATGGTTGCGGGGTTACGCGGATCGTCTTCAGGAATACCTGCTTCTACTTTTCCTACCAGGTCTGCACCTACATCCGCGGCTTTTGTATATATACCACCACCTACGCGGGCAAATAACGCAATACTTTCAGCGCCTAATGAGAAGCCTGTGAGTATTTCAATTGCCTTTACCATGGCATGATTGTATTCCGTTGTTCCCGGCGCAATGCCGCTTACAAAATGCATGTATAAAATAATGAATAAGCTTCCCAACCCTAACACGGCTAAACCTGCAACACCAAGGCCCATAACCGAACCTCCTGTAAACGAAACCTTTAGGGCTTTGCTTAAGCTGGTTTTAGCAGCCTGGGCGGTGCGAACATTGCTTTTAGTAGCGATGCGCATACCTATATAACCCGCAACAGCGCTGAATACCGCTCCAAAAATAAAAGCAATAGCAATAGACCAGTGGGAGTGGGGATTTGCCTGTGCCATAACTCCCAAAAGGATGGCAACAATAACAACGAAATAGCCTAATATCTTCCATTCGGCTTTTAAAAAAGCCATAGCACCCTCTGCAATATAATTGCTGATTTCCTTCATACGGTCGGAGCCCGCATCCTGTTTAACAACCCAATTGAATTTTACAAAAGTGTAAAGTAATCCGAGCAGCCCCAGAACGGGCACGAGATAGAACAATTTGTCCATAAACGTTGAGTTCTTGTATATTATGTTTTTGGGACGGCAAAAATAGGGGTTTCAGGCTGAAAAATACCATTTAGGTAAAATAAACACCGGTTTTCACATGTGCGAAAGCCGCTGACATACATTCGATAATATCTCCTGCCACCAGCGTTTCCTCCGTTTGTTGTTTTGAGGCTATATCTCCTGCCAGCCCGTGGAGGTACACACCGGTTAAAGCAACCTGTTCCGCATTGTTATACTGGGCATACAACCCCAGTAATATGCCCGTGAGCACGTCGCCGCTGCCAGCAGTGGACATTCCCGGGTTGCCTGTTGGGTTAAAGTAGCCCTTCCCGCCCGGCGTGGCTACGAAAGAATAATTACCTTTTAGTACGATATATACCTGCAGTTCTTTGGCTTTTTGAAGTGCCAGCCCAAGTCGTTCAAAATCGTTTTTTGTAGTTCCAAACAGGCGCTCAAACTCTTTTGGGTGCGGAGTGAGAATGGTATGCGGTGGTATCTTTGAATACAGATGGAAATTAGCCGATAACAGGTTTAAGCCATCGGCATCTACAATCAGTCGCCGGGGTTTTTTATCCAGCAGGGTTTCCAAAACAGTTGCTCCCGTTTCATGCTGTCCAAATCCGGGACCAATGGCGTAGGCATCATATTCGGTATTGAGCGTTAGAGAAGTATGGTACTTTTCATTTGTGCCGGTTATGCACATGGCTTCAGGAACAGTAGATTGTAAAATGGTATACCCGCAGCTTGGAATATAACAGGTAAGCTTACCTGCTCCGCTGCGCATACAGGCTTTTGCTCCCAGCACCGCAGCCCCCATCATACCGTGGCTGCCGGCAATCAGTGCCGCGTTTCCATAGGTTCCTTTATGAGAAAATTTTTTTCGGGGTTGAATGAAGGAATGGATGGTTTCCGGTTCGGTGATTTCAAAATCCGTTGCTGTATCATTGTAGTATTGCTGGTGTAGTCCAATATCCATAATGTGAACTTTGCCGGTATAAGCGGCATTTTCCGAAAGTAAAAATGCCAGTTTCATTACCTGAAAAGTCAATGTAAATGTGGCATGAATAACGGCATTGCCTTTTGAACTTTTATCGGCGAACATCCCGCTGGGTATATCAATAGCAATAACGGGAACTCCGGAATAATTAATGTGGGTAACCAATGCTCCCGATAAACTATCTAAAGGCCGGTTCAAACCATTACCAAATAAGGCGTCAATAACGACATCGGCAGATGAGATTGCCGGGAAAGTGGTTTCTTCTTCCAATAATTCTATATGGGTTGTTATTGCCTGGAGTTTTTCGAGATTTATAAGGAAATCTGCGGAGTTTTTCCCGGTGTTTCCCAGGATAAACACCTGTACCTTATTGTTTTTAAGAATAAGTAACCTGGCTATGGCTAAGCCATCGCCACCATTGTTGCCGGGGCCGCAAAACACCATATACTTTTGAGGAGCCGGCATATTGGAACCAAACCAGTCACAGCACCGCATGGCGGCTCTTTCCATCAGATCCAGGGAGCTTACCGGATCATTTTGTATGGTATATTGATCCCATTGCCTGATTTGAGCAGCAGAAAATAGCTTCATGAATTTTGCTTGCAGCGGTAAAATTAGGGGATTTGGAAATGTGAGAATGTGGAAGTGTGGAAATTTGAAAATTTGGAAAATAAATTATTAGCCGGCGGCTTCCTTCGAATTTCAGGTTTTCAGGACTTCGGACTTTGTATACGGATGCTTCTTACCTGATCCTTTTTTTGATACCGATAGCCGATCTGATACCTGTACTACTCCTCCGTATCTTCATCCGTGGCATAATTTCCAAAAGCGGGGAAAAGTTTTTTGGCCTGGTAAATATTGCGGTTGTATCTGTTTCCCAGGATTATGATGGTAGCAGAGTCTTTAAGTATCCGGGCAAAAACAGCATTGTTGCCATGCCACCATCCATTATGGTAAATGATTTTTTCGTTGTCGGGGTATTCCAGCATTCTCCACCCTAATCCATAGTTTTTTATACCTTTCTTTTCATAGCTGTAACCAGCGTAAGCCGAATCAAGGGTAGACTGCCTGAACAAATTACCATAGCTAAGGGCTGTTTCCCATTTCAGTAAATCGCGGGCAGTACTGTAGATGTTTTTATCTCCATATACGGCATCTAAAAAAGTAAATGCCTCCTGTTTGTTTTTATAATTATACGAAGGAAGAGCTCTTGAAGAATCAGACATGGTAAATACATAACTATTCGTCATGCCCAGCGGTGCAAAAAAGTTTTCATAAATAAATTGCGGGTAAGGCATGCCACTTACCTTTTCTATAATAAGTGCCAGTAATGCATAATTGGTGTTGCAATAATGAAATGACCTGTCTGGCCTGGCTACCTGTAATTGGTCTTTGTTGGTAACCAGAAATTGCAATACATCCTCATTGTATACAATTTTTTTCCTGTCCCATCCCATCTGATCCATTACATGAACATAATTGGGCAAGCCACTCCTGTGATTCAATAAGGTTTTTACAGTAACGCCTTCATAGGGGAATCCCGGAAGGTAAACAGACGCTTCGTCGCCTATCTGCAATTTGCCCTGTTCCCAAAGTTTAAGCACAGCCATAGCGGTAAAAGTCTTCGACACAGAAGCCAGGTGCAGGGCGCTGTTCGCATTCAGGGAATCTTTAGCATCAATGTGACCATAGCCGGCATATTTTTCAAAAATAATCTCACCTTTTTTGGCTACGAGAAATTCTCCGCTGAACCGGCTTCGTTCCAGCACGTTTTCATAAAACTGCTCCGAGGCATTGTAGTAACGCTTAAATTCCGTTTCTGAAACGGCTGGTGCTTGCACCACAGAATCCTTTTCGGGAGGCGACTGGGGTTTGTTTTTTTTGATGGTGGAATAGTAACAACCGGGAGCAAAAAAAGAAATCAGTAAGATATAATAAACAAAATTTTTCATCTGGATTGATTGGAAAAGAACGTTGAAAGGCAATTACTTATTATTTTCGCATTGCAATTTTACAAATAAAATTATGAGTGACAAAAAACGGACCAGTTATCCAAAGGAGAAAATTAACATTTTATTGCTGGAAAATATTAGTGAGCAGGCTGTACAAAATTTTAAAAAAGCGGGCTATACTTCCATAAAGCGAATAGCCGGTGCTTTGCCCGAAAAAGACCTCATTAAAGAAGTTAAAGAAGCACATCTGCTGGGCATTCGCTCCAAATCGCAAATCACACCTGCAGTGCTCAACGCTGCCGGTAAGCTTCAGGCAATCGGTTGCTTTTGCATTGGTGTAAACCAGGTTAATCTTAACCAGGCTACAGCAAACGGCGTATCCGTATTCAATGCACCCTATTCCAATACACGATCTGTTGCCGAACTGGTTATAGGGCTTTCGATTATGCTTATACGCCGGATTCCCGATAAAAATAAGGCCGCACATGAAGGTACCTGGTTGAAAGATGCCAGGGGAAGTTATGAATTGCGTGGTAAAACACTTGGCATTATTGGTTATGGAAACATTGGCGCACAGGTAAGTGTACTGGCAGAGGCCTTAGGCATGAAAGTGATTTTTTATGACATTGTTACCCGGCTCCCCCTGGGGAATGCACAGGCACGGAAGAGTATGAAAGAGGTTTTACAGGAAGCCGATATTGTAACGCTGCATGTGCCGGAAACAGCGCAAACCAAAAATCTCATCAGTGCCGCTGTATTTAAGCATTTTAAAAAAGGATCAATTCTTATTAATTATGCACGTGGACAAGTGGTGGATCTGGATGCTTTGTCCCTTGCCTTGCAAAACAATCAGCTTTCAGGCGCAGCTATTGATGTGTATCCTGTGGAACCTGAAAAAAACGGCGATGCATTTCATACACCTTTACAAAACCTGCCCAATGTTATTCTTACTCCCCATATAGGCGGGTCTACTGAAGAGGCGCAAACGAATATAGGCGAAGATGTAAGTATGAAACTGATCAATTTCCTGGAAACAGGTATTACCACGGGTTCACATACTGTACCTGAACTGGCGCTGCCATTGCAGGAAGGAGCCCACAGGATACTGCATATTCATAAAAATGTTCCGGGTGTTTTATCCCAGATCAACACACAGTTGTCTTCTCATCACATTAACATCCTGGCGCAGTATCTTAAAACCAATGATGAAATAGGATATGTGGTACTTGATGTAAATAAAAATCTTTCAAAAGAGGCTATGGCTTTGCTGAAGAGCATTAAAGAAACGATTAAGGTAAGGGTATTGTATTAGAACTGTAAATGTCAGTTTTTGCCACTTGTGGTTTGTTGTTTTTAGTTTACCGTTGGGATCTCGCTCCGGATTTCGAATTTTAAGTATTCGGATTCACCATTTATATTTTAAGTGCTTTTTTAGCCGGTGACGGTGTGCAACCACGCAATCGCTCAATGGCTATGCCGCTCTTTGCACCACACGGCGCCAGTACTTCAATTTACGGAAACGTTTGTGTAAAATTTAGGGATTAGGGTATAAAATACGTGGCCTGTTTTGTTTTTCGTATACCTTTAATCAATTTCAAACAATGTTACAAAAGGTATTGCAAACATACGGTTTGGATTTTTCTGAATTGGAAGTAAAGTCCTTTGGATCGGGGCTGATCAATAATACATGGAAGGTTAGCCGGTATAACGATGATGCGTCGTACATATTACAGCGTATCAACCAGCATGTATTTAAATCGCCGGAGGACATAGCCCGCAACATCCGTATCATTGGTTCTTACCTCGCTGAGCATCATCCTGACTATTTTTTTGTAAGAAACTTATATACCAGTGATGGCGACGATATTTTTTTTATGGAAGGGGAAGGTTATTTTCGTCTGGTTCCTTTTGTAAAAAAATCGCATACCGTTGATGTGGTTCAAACTCCCCGGCAGGCTTTTGAAGCGGCAAAGCAATTCGGGCGGTTTACGCATTTGCTGAATGGCTTTCCGGTGGATGAATTAAAAGTTACCATTCCCGATTTTCACAACCTAAGCCTTCGTTACCAGCAATTTCTTCAGTCTTTGCAGTCGGGTAATGCTGCCCGTATTGAAAACGCAAAAGAAGAGATAAATTGGCTGAAGGCGCAGGATTATATCGTAAAGCGATTTGATGCCATGAAGCAAAATCCCGATTTCAAATTAAGGGTTACGCATCACGATACAAAGATCAGTAATGTTTTATTTGATGAGCAGGATAAAGGGCTGTGTGTAATAGACCTGGATACTGTAATGCCGGGATATTTTATCAGCGATGTGGGCGATATGATGCGTACCTGCCTTTCACCCGTGAGTGAAGAGGAAAAAGATTTTTCAAAAATTGAGATCAGGGAAGAATATTATAAAGCCATTGTTGAGGGTTACCTGGAAGGGATGGAAAATGAACTCAGTGGAGCAGAAAAAGATGCTTTTTTTGATGCGGCCTGTTATCTTGTATATATGCAGGCGCTGCGTTTTATAGCCGACCACCTTAATAATGACGAATACTACGGCGCCAGGTATGAAGGGCATAACTTCACCCGCGGCTGTAACCAGATTAACCTGCTGAAAAGGTTACTGGAAAAAGAAAACCGGCTTAGAAGCATTGTGTAACACTTATTCACTTATCTCTTACCACTATTATCAATGACAACCACAGCCATCACCACAGCTATTATTACCATGCGTGTGCCCATGATGCACATGCCCGTGTGACAGTTCTTCAGCGGTAGGCTGCCTGATATTTTTTATAGTTACGCTAAAGTGTAAAGTTCTTCCTGCCAGGGGATGGTTACCATCTAAAATAATCTTATCGCCATCTATGTCGGTAACTATCAGTTCCAGTCCGTCAGATGATTGTACCATAGTTCCCGGTTGAACCTGCTCAGCGCCTTCCGGAAATTGATCGCGGTTTACTTCGAATACCAGTTCGGGATTAAATTCGCCATACGCCTCACCCGGAGCCAATGTTACCTTTTTTTCTTCCGCTACCTGTAATCCGTCAAGGGCATTTTCCAGATTTTCTAAAATATTGCCATGCCCGTGCAAATATTCCAAAGGCTCAAATTCGGTATTACTGTCAACCACAGCTCCCGTTTCATCTGTGGCATTATATTGAATGCTTACTATCTTGTCTTTTTCAACTATCATCCGGACTAATTTTTATAAAGATAAAATGTACTGTCGAACATCATAAAATAATATCAGGATACAACGGCAGGAATCGCAAACCTTTTGGCAAGCCAGCTATCTTTAACGTGGAGAAGCCAGTTGTTTTCCAGTTCTTTTTTTGTTTGCACTGTATTATTGAAATACAGGGTACTTGCGTTAATAAAGTTATTTTCCACAGCATAAGTCAACTGGTTCATCGGTAGTAATTGTATCTTATCCTTTATTACAAAAGCCAATGTCTGCCTGTCAAATAAAGACAGGTTGAATTTTTTTTCTATCTCTTTTATCATTGCCACCGAACTGTCGGTACTGCATCCGCCTACATGCGTATGGGTTTCATCGGCCATCAATACAATAAACTGGCCAAAAAAAACAGTAGCGAAATTTTTTACGCCTGCTCCATGTGAATGCCATTGTTGTGAAAAGCTGTTCAGCATATCCTCAACTGTTAATACTTCAGACAATGAAAACGGACGGCTGCCCTGGTATATCCATACTCTCGACAAAGGATCGAAGTCTGCAGGAAGCAGATGCTTATATTCTAAATTCATGATGCAAAAGTACGGCATTTTACAAAAAAACCTCGGCTATCATGCATCTTGCACTTCCTCCGCCGTTGGCTTCAATGGTATTGAGCGGTGAATGAAGTATGTTGTTGTATTTTTTAAGCTCCTGTATTTGTTGTGCGGACAAAGATTGGTATGCCTGGGAAGACATGATTAGAAATTTCCTCCCCTTTCTGTTTTGCACCTGCAGCATATTGCCTGCAAAACGATTCATTTGTTTAATGGTGATAGGAATAATTTCTTTAGCTGTCATTTTAATAGCAGAAATTACATTTTCTCTTTGCTGCGGATCTGTAATGCTTTCTAAGCAAATAACAACATACCGGTCTGCCACGCACATCATTACGTTGGTATGATAAATAGCTTTTCCATTCTCATCAAAAGCCTCAAACGCCACAGGTAAAAATTTCATGGAGCGGCAAAATTCATCCAGCACCTCAATATCCGTTCTTGGCGACAGTGAGGCATAGGCGATTTTGAATTGGCGATCCAGCACCATGCTGCCTGTACCTTCAAGAAAACGGTTGTTATTTTCGTGGTGTGTAAAATCAACAACTGTTGAAGTATTGAATGCGGTTTTTAAGGTTTCAATGAGCCGCGGCTTTCGTTCCTGTCTGCGGTTTAACGCGAACATGGGATAAAGGCAGATGGTTCCACCTTCATGAAAAGAAATCCAGTTGTTGGGAAATATGGAATCGGGTGTACAGGGCTCAGGGGTATCATTCACCACGGTAACGTTAATGTCGTTATCCAGCAGTAATTGCACAAAACCTTCAAATTCTTTTAATGCTTTTGTCTGCACATCCTCATCACCAGTGCCCAGTTGGAAAGCATTGTTCACTGATGTTTCCTGGTTGAAACCAAAATTTACCGGTCTTATCATTAAAAGATGTGCTGTGGTTTGCATTTGTTGTTGTTTAATTAACACCTCATACCTTAAGCCGCATACCCTATCCCTCATTCTCCATATCATCCCTCATCAGCGGCATGCTCATGCAATGAAATCCGCCCCTTGCCCTTGATAATTCCGCAGATGGAATTAATATTAATGTGTTTTTTACCTTATCAATTGTTATGATGTCCTTTTCTAATGCCTCAATCATTTCCTTCGCCTCTGTAATTTTAAAACCATGTTCACGAAAGGCGTCAGTAGTTTTATCATTGCGGTCGTACCCCAGTACAACGCCTTCTTTAAGCGCCAGCAGGTTGCAGGAGTCTGTCCATTGCTCACGGCTGTCATATGGAAATCTGTTATTGCCTGAATAAATGAACTGCACTTTGTCATTGCATTTTAGATCATTGACACTTATATCGGTTAGCAGGTCTTCAAGGTTGTCTATATATATGGGCTTGTTGGTATTGTTTTTATGGAATTGTACAATGCGCAACGAATCGTCTTTTTTAGGTGCATCAAGAATTCGTTGTACAGGATCAGCAGCTTCCTGGCGAATAGTTGCTTTGGAAAAAGCACCAAGCATTACCCATACATTTCTTTTTACCTGGGTAAAAAGGGTATCAATATGCATATAATCCCTTTTACGCGGAATTTTTACAACACTTATTTTGCTTACCAGTTCTTTCTCAAATAAAACAGTAATTACCTGGTGTGCGGCTTCCATGCTGGTGCGTTCACTCACTCCTACGAGTAAATGATTGGAACTTACCACCATTACATCGCCACCTTCGAGGGTTACTTTTTTTTCTTCACTATCACGTGGCATTAAAAAGTGGCGATGGGTATCTGCCAGTTCAATAATATTGTGCTGGTAATCCGAAAATAGCGGGTGATTGTAAAATATGTATTTCGCAAGCAGCGCCTCCCGTATCCGGGCTTTTTTTGCCGGTTTATTCAGCAGTATATGATCTTTGATCACAATCCCGATATCTCTCGTAAAAATAAAATTTGGAATAGGAGGGAAGATCATGGTTTTATCGGGCAGGCTTCCGGTAATAAATACTTTAGCCAATATTGCCGGTTCCAGTTGAGCCAGCGCTTTTTGCATCAGGTAAGAACAATTTTCGATGGCACATACCGATGCTGATAGTTTTTCTCTAACCGTTGTATTATCAAGTATGCCGGCGAGCAGGTTCTGTAATTCCACCACTTTATCTGAGCGAAAGAAATCCGGGTGTTCGGGCTTGTAGAAATTCCTCTTGTTTTCCGGGTCATCTGCATAGCTTAGTTTCCCTTTAATTTTTTCCGGATCAAGAAAGTATAAAAGCAATTTTGTATAGTAGTCGTATTCCTTACGCCGGATGGTATCCAAATGAACAATATCTTCAAAAAGCCAGTCCTGTGCTTTGGAAGGCACAACCTTTCCCAAACCGCTGTCGGGTGTATGTACCAGCACGCTTCGCAAAGTACCTATCTCGGAAGTGATATGAAGCCGGTTAGAATGATTTATGCCCATAAGATGGAATATAAATGTCTTTTAAACTCCGGGTAATAATATTTGTCTTATTTACCAAATGTAACAAACACTTGTATTACTTCGTTAACTTAAAAATTATGTTATGAAAAGATTGTTTTTACTTTCGGCGCTGGCACTTTTAATTTTTTCTTCCTGCACGAAAGAAGTTACCGAGGTGCAAAAGGTAGACCAGGCATTTTCGGCAGTATACAATATTGTTCCCGGCGATTGGACCACTACGAATGGCGGGGAAAGTTATTCTGCCGAACTGGATATTCCTGAACTGGATAATGTTGTTTACCAGGATGGAGCGGTATTGGTATACCTTTCGTTTTCCGGTACTTCTTATTATGAAGCGCTTCCGCAGGTGTTTGATGGCATTACGTATGGCGCTATTCACGGAGAAGGGTATATTAGCATTGATATGAGCGCATTATCGGGCAATCCCATCAACCCTCCCGGACAAACGGTTTCCGCAAAAGTTATTCTGATTGATGCAACGAGATTAGCATTGCATAAAGGTGTAGACCTGAAAAACCTCCAGTCGGTGCAGAAGGCTTTCAATGTACATTAATTTCTGATATTTTGTTTTTTGTTCTGGATTTGCTCTGTACCTTTGCAAAAAAATTTAAATATCATGAAAATTATTAAGTATGTACTGATCGCCGGCGTGGTTAGTCTGGCTGCATGCGGTGGTGGAGATGAATCATCAAAAACGTCTGAACAACCTGCTGCTGAAGAACAAAAAGCAGAAACACCTGCTGCAACACCTGCAGCCGAAGGTGTAACGCTTGAAATTACAGGAAACGATGTAATGAAATTTGACAAAACAGAGCTCAGGGCAAAAGCCGGTCAAAAAGTTACACTTACGCTTCATCATTCTGGTAAACTATCCAAAGAGGCAATGGGACATAACGTTGTAATCTTAAAGCCCGGAACAGATGTTGCTGCTTTTGCTGCGAAAGCTGTTGAAGCAAAAGCAAATGATTATTTCCCCGAATCAGAAAGCGCAAATGTAATTGCGCATACCAAAATTATTGGTGGCGGCGAAAGTGTTACCATTGAGTTTACAGCTCCTGCTGCAGGTACTTATCCTTTTATATGCAGTTTCCCCGGACACTATGGTTTCATGAAAGGCGATTTCATCGTAGAATAATTTTTGAAATGATTTTGAAACCCGGTTCGCCGGGTTGTGCAAACCCACTGACATAGGCAGTGGGTTTTTTTTGGGCTGTACAAACAGCTAAGAAATGGTGCTTGCGCATTAAACATTTTAGTGAAACAACCTTGATGCTGCCGGGTAAATCCAGGTACAGATGAATGCTACTTATCTTTTTACTCAGCGGTTTACTTATTCTTTTCACGTAATTTTGACAATCGGCCACCTACACTTCGATTATTTTAATTCTAATTCAGTATGTCAGATAAAATGTTTCCCTTCACAGGTTTTAGTTCATTAGCTATACATGCCGGCCACCGGCAGGATCCGAATTATGCTCATCTTACCCCGGTATATGCTACTTCTACTTTTGTATATGATGATGCCGAACAGGGCATGCGCCGTTTTAGCGGCAAAGAGCCGGGCTATATCTATACCCGCTGGGGCAATCCCACCTTTCATGAAGCCGAAGAAAAGATCGCTGCCATGGAATCTTTTGGCCTTACAGACGAGTACGGTAATCCCCTTGTTTTAAAGGCGTATTTACAATCCTCAGGTATGGCAGCCGTCAGTACCTTGATGATGAGTACTTTAAAAGCCGGCGATAAAATTTTATCACATTACTCCCTTTACGGTGGCACGCAGGAGCAGATGAATACACTGTTGCCCACCTTCGGTGTAGAGGCGGTGATCGCCGACTTGCGGGATCTTAATATAGCAGAAGACATGCTGAAGAAGCATCCTGCCATAAAGATGATATATCTTGAAACGCCTGCCAACCCTACTATTCAATGTGTAGATATTGAAGCGTTAACTGAACTGGGCAAACAATACGGCAAGATCATTGCCTGCGATAATACTTTTGCAACGCCTTATCTTCAGCAACCCTTTAAGTATGGTGTTGATTTTGTCATTCATTCTACCACCAAATTTCTTAACGGGCATGGCACTGCTATCGGTGGCGTGTTTATGAGCAGGGATATTTCCTTTATGAAGGGTAAGGCGTACAAAGTGTATAAAGCCCTGGGCGGCAGCAGCAGTCCTTTTGATGCTTTTTTGCTGGTGAATGGCATGAAAACCCTTGAGGTGAGAATGGAAAGGCACTGCGGCAATGCCGAAAAGGTGGCCGCGCTGCTAAGTACACATAAAGCAGTGGCCTCGGTAAACTATAACGGATTGACATCTCATCCGGACTACACGGTAGCCAGAAAGCAAATGCGGCATCCCGGCGCTATGATGAGTTTTGAGCTGAAAGGTGGTTTACAGTCGGGCATTAACTTCATGAATAAATTACAATTGTGTACACGAACAGTATCGCTTGGTACCTGTGATACTTTGTTATCGCATCCAGCCTCTATGACACATTACAGCGTACCTAAAGAGCAAAGAGAACGGTATGGCATAACCGATGGACTGATTCGCATGAGCGTGGGCATGGAAAATATAGAAGATATCCTTAGCGACCTGGAACAGGCGTTGAAATGATTTTCCTGCACATTTATTTAAGCTGCCATAATTTAATTTGTTCAAAACATGCTGTTATGAAAAGACTGATCCCTCTTTCCTTTATACTCCTGTTTTCTGTATTTGCCACTGCGCAAAAAAGTAAAATACAACCCGATAAACGGCTTTCCGGGTTGGATACGGCCCTTGAAAAATTGCTGAAAGACTGGAACGCCGCGGGATTTGCCGTGGCTGTTGTAGAAAAAAATAAAGTAGTCTATAGCAAAGGGTTTGGCTATCGGGACTATGCCGCCAAAAAACCGGTTACACCCAATACGCTTTTTGCTATAGGCTCCTGCACCAAAGCCTTTACTGCTTCCCTGCTGGGCATGCTGGAAAAAGATGGAAAACTATCACTGGATAAGAAAGCAACGGAATACTTACCGGCATTGCATTTCTTTAATAGCGATATGAATGAAAAGATCACCGTGCGTGATATGATGACACATCGTACCGGCCTGCCCCGTCACGATTATTCGTGGTACCTGTTTCCCACTGCTTCGCGCGATAGCTTACGGCAACGCATACAATACCTGGAGCCCAATACAGGTATAAGAGAAAGATGGCAGTATAATAATTTTATGTTCCTTACCCAGGGCATGATCACTGAAAAAATAACCGGCAAATCGTGGGAAGAAAATATAAAGGGAAAAATATTTACCCCTCTTGGTATGAGCCGCTCCAACCTGAGTGTAAAAAATATGGAGCAGGACGATGACGCTTCCCTCGGCTATAGTTTAAAAAAAGACAGCAGTATTAAACAGCTTGACTATTTTAATATTGACGGCATGGGCCCGGCGGGCAGCATCAACAGCAGTGTTACGGAAATGGCCAACTGGATAATAACCTGGATAAACAATGGAAAATTCAATGGTAAAGAAATCATCCCCGAATCGTATACACGGGAAGCTATCAGCGCTCAAATGGCTGTAGGCGGGGCGTTACCGGAAAAGGAAAGCCCGGATATTTATTTTTCGAACTACGGACTGGCATGGTTTCTCACTTCCTACCGTGGGCATTACCGCGTGGAGCATGGAGGCAATATTGACGGGTTTTCTGCGAGCACCAGTTTTTTTCCCTCCGATAGTATCGGAATTGTTGTGCTTACCAATCAAAATGGGTCTGCCATACCTTCTGCTGCGCGTAATTTAATTGCCGACCGGATGCTGAAACTGCAGTACAGGAACTGGAGCAACGAGCTTAAGCTGGCAGCCGCCAAAGCCACGCTGCGGGCAAAGGAAGCAGAAAAGAATAAAACGTCTAATCGTGTGGCAGGTACTAAACCTTCTCATCCACTTAAAGATTATGAGGGTGTATTTAACAATCCCGGTTACGGCAACGTGGAAATATACCAGAGAAATGATTCTCTTTTTGCCAAAACAAATAAAGACTCTTTGTGGCTGCGTCATTATCATTACGATGTGTTTGAAATAAAAGGTTTTGACAAAGAGGAGGGGCTGGATACTTCTTCCGGGGGTACGGTTTTAAATTTTGCAACCAGGGATGACGGTAAGATTGGAAGTTTGAATTTGACACTGGAACCTTCCGTAAAACCAGTTGAATTTGTGTATAAGCCCATAGCCAGATCCATAAGCAAAGAAAAGCTTCAAAAATATGTGGGTGAATATGAGTTGGGCGGTATGACAACGAAGGTTTATCTTAAAGGAGAAACTTTATTTGTATTTGTTCCCGGTCAGCCCGAATATGAAACCATAGCATTGGGTGATCATACCTTTAAACTGAAAGTGCTTGAAGGGTACAGTGTTAAATTTGATGTAACGGGTGATAACGTAACAGGTATGCGTTTTATTCAGCCCAATGGCACATTTAAAGCGAAGCGGAAGTAGGGGAGAGGGGGTGGTGAGAAGTGAGTAGTGAGACGAGAGAAGTGAGACGTGAAAGAGTGCTTTTATACTATTGGCTGACTGCTCACGGCTGACCGCTGACTGCTGAAAGCCTCAATCAATCAATATCAACTAAGCATGAGTATAATAATAAGACCCGCAGTAAAGGAAGATTGCACAAGGCTCATGGAACTGGTGCATGAACTGGCAGAATTTGAGAAAGCGCCACAGGAAGTAACGGTTGATGCTGAGCATTTTGTTGAAAGTGGTTTTGGGGATAACCCGGTATGGTGGGCTTTCGTAGCAGAAACTTCGTTGGAAGGAAACGGTGGGAGTGAAATTGTAGCATTTGCATTGTATTATATCCGTTATTCTACCTGGAAAGGTCAGCGAATGTACCTGGAAGATATTATTGTTACGAGTGAATGGAGGGGAAGGGGAATCGGCCAAATGTTGTTTGACCGTTTGCTGGAGGAAGCCAGGGTAAAAAAGTTTACGGGCGTGATGTGGCAGGTATTAGACTGGAACGAATCTGCCATACAATTCTATAAAAAATACAATGCACACTTTGATGCCGGCTGGATAAACTGCAATGTTAATTTTTAGTGTTAGCCAACGTTAATTTTTGGGAAATAAATGTTAAGGGTAAAGTTTTGAGCAACTGTATACCCTCTAAATACGTAATTTCAGGAGGTATTTTGCCGTTGCCGTTGTACACCTTCTGTTCCAAACCTCAATAGCAGAAATATGAATTTGAAAAACATTGCTTTACTTTTCTTTTCAGGCTGTATGTTTTCTTTTTTCGGCTGTAAAAAAGAAAATAACAATTCAGGTAATACCACTGCAGACGATAAGATAAAAGATAGTGCATGGAATTATGCAAAAGATCTTTATTTATGGAATAAAAATCTTCCTTCTGATTTTAATGCAAGCGCTTATGCCGATCCCGACGCTATCATGAAGGCGTTGCGTCCATATAGTACTGAACCTGGATTTAGTGATCCTGTAGACCGCTGGAGTTTTGCTATAAAAAAGAATGAATGGGACGATGTAAGTTCCGGTATCAGTGGCGATTTTGGACTGGGTATATTTTTCATGTCTGACAATGACCTCCGGGTTTCGTATGTTGAACCTGCATCTCCTGCTGCTGCAGCGGGCATAGAAAGGGGCTGGCGTATTGTATCTGTTAATAATAATACCGCCGTGAATACTGAGGATGCAACTGTATTACGTATTACCAATGCTGTATTTAACAGCTCCTCCGCCAGTTTTATTTTTAAAAAGCCTGACGGTACTGATGTTGTTATTGCACTTACTGCTAAAACATACCAGGATGAACCCATTATTCTGGATAGCATATATACCGATGGCGGTAATAAAACAGGGTACTTTGTCTATAATTCATTTTTAGGCAATATTGTTAATATCAAAAGCCGGCTTGCCAATATTTTCAGTACGTTTTCTGCCGCTGGGGTTACTGATATGGTAATAGACCTCCGGTACAACGGGGGAGGCTATGTAGAACTTCAGAATGAACTGGCAAATTATTTGGTACCTGCCGCGGGTAACGACGGTGTTATGCTGCAGGAAAAATTTAACGATAACTACAGTGCGCTTCTTGACACTACAATCAACTATCAAAAAAAGGGACAGCTTAATCTTAGCCGTATTTTTTTTATAATAACCAAAAATACGGCGTCCGCAAGTGAACTGCTGATTAATAGTCTAAAACCATATATGGATGTAAAGCTCATTGGCAGGGCAAGTCATGGAAAACCTGTGGGCTATTTTAATATTGGTGTAGGAGACTGGTACATTTTCCCTGTGTCCTTCCGTAGCGTAAATAAAAACGGAGAGGGTAACTATTTCAATGGATTACAGCCTGATGCCGTGGTTGATGATGGATTGGATAAACCCTGGGGCGACGTAAATGAAAGCTGCCTGGCAAGTGCATTGCATTATATAAACAATGGTGTTTTTTCACGTATCTCGCCCCGTGCGCAACAGGAAGTTAAACTGGAAAACAGCAATAGCATATTAGATATAAAAAGATTTAAAGGAGCGGTTGGAGAGAGAAGGAGTATGTGGTAATTTGAAAATTTGAAAATTTGAAAATTTGAAAATGTGGAATGTGGGAATGTAGGAATGTGGTTGCGAATAACTCCTTGTTGGTATGCTGCCGATCTGATTGCCACCCCTCATTTCATAAATGCAAAATACACAGCGCCCATAAGGCAAATAGAGCTCAGCAAATATTTCCAGTGCATCGGTTCGTGCAGGTATAACAAAGCAAAGGCAACAAATACAACCAGTGTTATGGCTTCCTGTATAATCTTTAACTGAAAAGCGCTGAATCCACTGGTGTATCCAATACGATTGGCGGGCACCTGCAGGCAGTATTCAAAAAAAGCAATACCCCAGCTTACTGCAATCGCTTTCCACAGCGGAACATTTTGATGTTTTAAATGACCATACCATGCTATAGTCATGAAGATGTTAGAAAACAACAGCAATACAATAGTGCGCATATAATAAAATGCTTGTAAGCAGGAAGCGCGGCATTGATGATATCGCCTGTACCCTGAAACCTGCAACCTGCAACCTCGCCCCCCGGTCTTACTCTACTTTTGTAATCTTAAGCAGGTTGGTAGGTAAATGAAGATGAACAGGTAAACTACCGGTATTTACTACAGTATCTCCCGTTTTTAAAAAGCCTCTTCCTTTTAAAATTTGTATCTGGTCAAAAATGATCTGGTCAATATTTTCCTCCTCGCTGTAAAAAAACGGTCTTACGCCCCAGCTCAGGCTAAGCTGGTTCACCAGCGATTTTTCTTTTGTAAAAATATATAACGGCGATTTAGGCCTGTAACTGCTTACCACAAAGGCCGTGTATCCGCTTTGTGTCATTGCTATAAGGGCATCCGCATTTACATCCCTTGCAATTTTGCAGGCATTGTAGCAAATAGCATCGCTGTGAAAGGAAGGTGAATGCGGCTGTGGTTTAAGATCTTCTTCGCGGTTATAACGGTATTCCTTTTTTTCTACTTCCAGGATGATTTTAAGCATGGTTTGCACTACCAGCACAGGGTGCTGACCCATAGCTGTTTCTCCGCTCAGCATCACTGCATCTGCTCCTTCCAATACCGCATTTGCTACATCTGTAGCCTCGCTACGGTTGGGTTTAATGCGGTCCATCATGCTTTCCATCATTTGTGTAGCTACAATAACCGGTTTACCCCTGTGGAGGCATTTGCGTATAATATCTTTTTGTATCAGGGGAACCTGTTCAACGGGTATTTCCACACCAAGATCGCCGCGGGCAATCATAATACCATCGGATTCAAGAATGATTTCGCGAAGGTTTACAATGGCTTCGGGCATTTCAATTTTGGCCATCACCTTGCATTTGCTTTTCCGCTCTGCCAGTATATCTCTTATGATCTTGAGATCATCAACTTTTCGCACAAAGGAAAGTGCCACCCAGTCCAACGCGTGTTCAATCATAAAATCCAGGTCGGCAAGATCTTTTTTGGTTAGTGCCGGCAATGATATTTTCGTATCAGGCAGGTTCACTCCCTTTTTCGATAACAGCACACCGGGCATAGTAACTACTACTTTCACATCTCCTTTTTCTGTGATCTCCGTAACCTGCACCTCCAATTTCCCGTCATCTATCAAAATTTTGTTGCCTATTTTCACATCACCCGCAAGATTGGGATAAGAAACGTATATTTTTTCTTTATTACCAATACATTTTTCGTTGGTGAATGTAAGGATGTCGCCAACGCTAACGGGCAATGAACCATTTTCAATTTCGCCTACCCTCAGCTTTGGACCCTGCAGGTCGCCTAAAATACAGATATTGTAAGGCTCTCTTTCATTGATCTTCCGGATATGCCCGATAATAGCCAGCTTGTCTTCGTGCGCACCGTGTGAAAAGTTTAAACGAAATACATTTACTCCTGCCTTTACCAGTTCCAGTAACTTGTCATATGTATCGCACGCGGGCCCAACAGTAGCAACTATTTTTGTACGGTGAAATGTGTGTTCAAGACCGGCTTGCTTATCCATTTCTTCATAGAGATATTTGGTAATATTTTTTGACATACTAATGCAATGATTTTATTTTTATATAAGGTATGGAGCACAAGGCAGGGCAGTTTAACTTTCACCTGTTTTTCTACGAAGCCAGTATCTTCACGATTTTAAGCCATTCGTAATCTATAGTTTGTTCTGCTTTTACTGCCTGGTCCAGGGGAGTATAATGCAGTTGATTGTTTACAATCCCAATCATGGTGTTGATATCTTTGCCGGTCAAAAGGCATTCCACCGCTGCATAACCCATCCGGCTTGCGATCAGCCTGTCGAGGCAGGAAGGTGAACCTCCACGCTGTATATGCCCGAGGATACAAACTTTTATATCGGCATTGGGCATTTTCCCCTTTAACATTTTCGCTATTTCATTGGCTCCTCCCAGTTCGCTTCCTTCCGCTACCACCAGCAGGTTCACTAATTTCTTTCTTTTTTCTTTTTCCTGTAGTGAATCAATTACCTCGTTGATATCTGTTATGCGTTCCGGGATCAGTATATTTTCGGCGCCGGTGGCAATACCGCTGTGCAAAGCAATATAACCCGAATCCCTGCCCATCACTTCAATAATGAATAACCGGTCGTGGGCATCCGCGGTATCCCGTATTTTATCTATGGCTTCCACGGCTGTATTTACTGCGGTATCAAAACCTATGGTAAAGTCGGTACCGGCAATATCTTTATCAATGGTACCCGGTAAGCCGATACAAGGAATGTCGTATTCGTTGGAAAATATCTGCGCGCCTCTGAAAGAGCCGTCGCCGCCTATGATTACCAGGCCGTTAATGCCCAGTTTCTTAAGATTTTCGTAGGCTTTTTTTCTTCCGGCGGGTTCAAAAAACTCCTTGCATCTTGCAGTTTTAAGGATCGTACCTCCTCTTTGAATGATATTGGCCACACTGCGCGTTTCCATCTTAAAAATATCATTCTCTATCATTCCCGCATACCCGCGCATAATCCCAAATACATCTAATCCGTAATATAAGCCGGTACGTACCACAGCACGTATCGCTGCATTCATACCCGGGGCGTCTCCTCCTGAAGTCAATACCCCGATTTTAGAAACTTTCTTTTCCATTCGTTTAAAACTTGTCTGAAATGATTAAAAATCATTCAAAGGGCAAGTGCAATTATTACAAAATTTTCTATATCATTTTAAATGAAGCGTCAAAAGTACAGAATTACAATCATTTCTCAATTTTAGATTAAAGGTTTAATGATTTTGTAAATTCGGGGCTTTAACGCTGTATAATGAAGATTTTAATTACCGGAGCCAACGGACTTTTAGGACAATACGCAGTGAAGCTGTTTGCAGGCGCCGGGCACGAAGTAATGGCTACTGGCAGGCGTGGCTGCAGGCTGCCTGATTTTGGCAAGCCATACCAGTATACCGACCTGGATATTACGGATGAAAAAGGGGTAGCAGCTTGTGTAACTGCTGTTCGGCCGGAGGTAATTGTTCATGCCGCCGCCATGGCACAACCCGACGCCTGCGAACTGAACAGGGAAGATTGCTATGACATCAATACAAGTGCCACCGGGTATATTACTGATGCGGCAGTGGCCGTGAACGCAAAAATGATATACATTTCAACTGATTTCATTTTTAGTGGCGATAACGGTCCCTACCGCGAAACAGATCAACCGGCGCCTGTTAACTATTATGGAGAGACCAAGCTGGCTGCGGAGCAAATCGTACGGCAAAGTAAAACCAACTGGGCTATTGTACGAACCGTGCTGGTATATGGAAATATATTATCCGGAACCCGAAGCAATATCGTAACATGGGTAAAGGAAAATCTTGAAAAAGAAAATCCCATAAAAGTAGTAAGCGACCAGGTTCGTACACCAACTTATGTAGAAGACCTTGCCCGTGGTTTACAATTGGTCATAGAAAAAAACGCGAGGGGAATATATCATCTCTCCGGTAAGGAAGTGCTTACCCCTTACGAAATGGCTGTACAGGTTGCCGACTTTTTTGGGCTGGATAAAAAGTTGATGGAAAAAGTAGACGCTTCGGTATTTACCCAGCCGGCGCGGCGGCCATTAAAAACCGGTTTTATTATTGATAAAGCGGAAAAGGAACTGGGTTACAGTCCCCTAAGCTTTATGGAGGGTATTCGAAAAATGTTCCCTTGTCAATGATCTTTTTTTGCGGTTGAGTTCCAGGCTGGTATTCCCGTCAAGCATTATATCATAAGTTAATTCCAGTCCATCCCCTGTCCTTTACAGACTGTATGATATTATTCGTCGGGAAATAGGTTTTGATTGCAGTTTTTTTCGAAGATTTTTGATCTGGTAGTATATGAAATCTAAATTGTCTGCCTGGTCGGTATTGTCTCCCCACACATGCTCTGCCAAAGCGTTTTTGTGATCAGCCTGTTTTTGTTGAAAAGAAAATAGGTCAGGATGTCAAACTATTTGCGGTTCAGCGCAAATACATTACCGTTAACAGCAAACAGCCGTTCGTTCAGATATAGTGATACGTTCCCTGTTTCAATTGTGTTTTTTCCGCCTGTTGTATTTCTTCGCAATACCGCTTTAATGCGGGCATTGAGCTCTGTAATGTGAAAAGGCTTCGTGAGATAATCGTCTGCACTCAGAGTTAACCCCTTTACTTTGTCATCTAAAGAATCCTTGATATTTTTTCGAAAGCAGCATTGAAATCACCCGCAGCCTCAACCAGGAAAAGCTCTTTTTCCAGTGATGCTGTAATGGCCTCCAGCAGTTCTTTTTCATCCTCGATGACCAAATTTTCATTGTGTTCAAAATTACAGATGAATTTTGGAAAAAAAATGGAATGGTGATGGGGGGCAGAGATGAGAAGAGAGAGGTGAAAATGGGTGCTAATTTTTATTCCAAAAAAGGGATACATAACGTGTAGAGTTAATTTGATAAAAAAGTGTTGTTGTCAGATATTAGTGCGTCGGGGTTTGATCCACACGCAATAGCCCGGTTGTGAAGATCCATCGTGACACATAAGTGATATCATTGCTTAAAGATTTTTGCCCTGTGATAGTCTAAATATTCTTTGTTCAATTCTTTGTTTTTTGTCGGATTAAGTTTTTTGCCATTAAGTTGTTCAAGTCTGACTTTTAGCTGTTTAGAAAACCTTGATTGGTCTGACGCGACAATAACTTTTAAGTTGTCTGTGAATGAAATATAACCTTTATCAAAAAGCGCATCAATTTCAATGTAAAGGCAAATTCCATTTGCGATGTCGCCCCTGTAGTCTTTGTTGTGTGACCAAGGAACAATATGACTTGCTGTTAATAATGATTGTTCAGAAATTTCAGTCAATGCACACTTATTATCAAAATTTTTCAAAACACCGTTTCTGAATTTTGATTGTCTAAGCCTGATATTTATTTCAGCTTTGGCATTTTCTATGAAAAAGTCGTCCGCAATGTCAAATGTGGTTTGTTGAATTAAAGGCAAAGAATGGTAAGAAGAAATGTCAACCGAAAGTTCCGAATTACTGTGCATTAAAAATCGATGATTTAAAATTACAGCCGTCCACCTCTTAGGGTACTTTCCTGTTGTCTTGTGTTCGTCAACAAATAAGTGTTTTAGTACTTTAAAAGGTATACAGTAATAATCGCTTTCATTTTGTTCATCAGTCCAAATAACAATATTAAAATTGTCACCAAATGAAGCGGTTAATTTTGTAATCACAGTACCTTGAAAGCCACTCCATTTATTGTCTGCAGTGGCTTTTAGAACATAGTTGTTTCCCCCATCAAACCAATTTTTGAGGCCAAATGCTCGGTTCATAATTATTGCTGCTAACGTTTACGTTTTTGCGCAGGTGGAATATTTGAAATCCGTCTGCCCGAAATATCGGATGACAATTTAAAGTAAAAGTTACTGTTCTTCTGCATATACCTTTACTTCTTTGCTTAATTTTTAAACAGTTTCGTCATTTCTTATTGTGCGCCGGGGTCGCATTCCACGCACAATAGCAAGGCCGTGCAGACCCCGGCGCGAAACATAAACTATAACACGTAAACTCAATGCCATTAAAAACAACCGGATCAACTCACCACTCACTACTGACTACTCACCACTCGCCCCTCAAACCACTCTTCCCATCAGCGGATCCGTAATGCTTATCCTGCCTGTTTCCACCCTGCCGGCGTACCTTTTTTCAAAATCCTTTTGTCCTTTTACTTTTACGCTCAGATCATACCAGCCGGAGTTTTTAGAAAGGTCAACGACAATGGCTGCCTGTGATTCAGGGTTAATGACTTTTGTTTGTGCTTTGCCTTTATACGCATTGTCTGTTATTGCTACGGTTAGCTTTTGCCTGCCGGTATTTCTGAGTTTTATTTCCACATTTCCGCTAAGCGATTTTTTGGACGATGCGGCGTGCTGGTATTCCAAAGCAATATCTAATGCAGGATCGTTGCCATTGCCCAGAAACTCGCGGAAGAAGCCATTGGGGCCGTATACCTGCAGATGGTAGTTTTCACCGGCAGTTAATCTCCATGCATCAATAAGCTGATCGCCTGCTTTTACTGCGTAATTGCGCGGCGCGGCATCTTTTCCCGGCATATAAACATAAAATGGCGAGCCGGAGGCAGAGGGGCCGAATACTTCGTTTCCTGCTTCAAATTTTATTTTAAAAGTTTGATTGTCATCGCTGAGCTTTCCATCTGCGTACAACTGGTAGGGCAATGGCGTGGCAGGTCTTGTTCCTTTTTCCTGCTTGGGCATCCAGGGTGAGGTGTATGGATCTTTATTGATCTGTTCTATTTCGGAAGTGCTGAGATTTCTAAAGCCGGAAGGCAGGGCTTTAAACTGTGCTTTATGAATGCTTTCAAGGAAAGGAATCCTGTTGACCGGTTTTGGCGCGGCTATGGCTTCTCCGTTATATGGCCTGAATACGGAAGTAATATCCCCGCATACCGTACGACGCCATTGGGTAAGATTGCCGGTTTCTATTTTCTTACCGGTTTTTTTGGTGAGAAAATGTTCGAGAAACTGTATGGGAGATGTAAGATCAAATACCTGCGAGTTTACAAATCCGCCCCGACTCCAGGGAGACGCTACTACCATGGGTACACGAAAACCCAGGCCAATGGGGCCTTCACGATCGCTCTTGCTCGCAGCTTTGTCTTTCATCCATTGCTGGCTTTGGTTAAGGTATTCCAGTTTGGGATTTATGCCTTCAGACACCAGCCCGCTGTTTTCTTTATAGGGATCGGGTGCTGCAAACGGCGGCACATGATCAAAGTACCCGTCGTTTTCATCATAGTTAAGGATGAAGATGGTTTTTTTCCACACTTCCGGATTTTGGGTAAGAATATCCAGTACCTCACTTAAATACCACGCGCCATACCAGGGTGCGCCGGGGTGATCGGAAAAATTGCAGGGTGCTATCACCCACGATACCAGCGGGAGATTGCCTGATTGTACATCCTGCCGGAACTGGTGCAGCACATCGCTTTTGGGTATTTCCATTTTCCTTTCCGTACCGCTGTCGGTATAGGTAATGCTGGTGAGCTTACGGTAGTTGGGATCTGTTCTGTTATCGGTGAATGCTTTTTCATGCAGGTGTTTATGCCATTGTGATAGTTTGTTGTATTCCTCAAGCGTATATTTTTCCCTGTCTTTTTTGACCGAGGTAAACAGTTCCTGCTTTTTCGTAAGTTCTTTTTGCAGGTCCGCCTTTTCCTTGCTTCCTTCGGTTAAACCTTTCAGTCTCCCCTCCATTTCCTTTATGATGCCCGGCAGCGTTTTCTCCATTTTTTCGAGGTAACGCATATGGCCGTACGAAAACCTGACATTGTACTGACTGAACCATTCAATAGGGTTATTGGTAAAGTTAGCCAGCCAGTCCTCTTCCTCTCCTTCAAATCCTGTTTCAACGCTTAGTTCATTCTGGTATATTCTCCACGGAATATTGTTTTCTTCCAGGTATTCCGGAAAGGTTTTCCAGGAAGCTTCCCTTCTGTAGGTAATGTCGGAGTTGTACACATTTGCCTGTACATTTTCATCGTGCTTCTCTCTAATGGTACCCGTCCAGAAATAAGTTCTGTTGGGCGTAGTACCTGTTAACGATGAACAAAAATGCTGGTCACAAACAGTAAAGGCGTCGGCAAGCGCGTAATAGAAAGGAATGTCCTGCCGGTTAAAATAACCCATTGTTAATGGTATATCTTTAGCCTCCTTACGTCCCGATTTTTTGGAGTCAAGCCATCTGTCGTGTTTCCCTTCATTTCGGGCGTCGGTCATATCGCTCCAGCCATGCGGAAGCGAGCCTAGCCAGGTAATATTGCTTTCTTTGAGATTCAGTCGAAAAGGTGCATATGTTTCACCGGCAGCATTGGATTGCAGCCACACTTTATTTTTGTTCGGCAACGGAACAGCACGGGGATCATTAAAGCCGCGAACACCCTGCAGCGTGCCATAGCAGTGATCAAAGGAACGGTTCTCCTGCATCAAAAAAACAACATGTTCCGCATCAAGATAGGTTGTTCCCGCATCAGGATTAATGGCAAACGCTTTTTGAATGGAAGGAGGTAATCCGCTAAATACGCCGGCACCGCCGGATAATAATGCCGCTTTTTTAATAAAATCTCTCCTGGTATCCATATTGTGGAAGGGTTTAAATTGAGGGATAAATATAGGGAATATAGAGAAAATACAAAGAACCAGGAACCAAATGACAAAAATCAAACCTGCCTGCCGGCAGCTACCCTGTATACATAAGTATCTATTTTTAGCATTAGGTGCTTAAGTCGTAAACGTGTTACATACAATGGTATTTTGTAACCACTACAAGTGGCTAATATTGATCAGCCGGTTAAATTCGATGCCCGCAATAACGGTCTATTGCTGAGATCACAGTAGCACAAAAGTGCTATCAGGGAACAACCACGAAAACGGGCAGTATTCGTTTTCGTGTGCCTTTTTTTGTTTCTTTTTTGGGCAGGCAAAAAAGAAAGAAGAACAGCAAGGTGTTATACAGTTTACTTTTTGTAACTTTTTAAGATCACAAATAATAGCACTTTGCTCTTCATATTGTTCAATAAAGATGTGTGTACAGAGTAGTTACAGGCAGGCCTGTCTGCTGTGGCGGATAAATCTCAAATCCGAAGAAAGAAGCTTGAAATCCGAAGGAATACAACGATAAACAAAAAACTAAAAATCATAAACTTCCAAATCCGAAGGAGGTTGTCAGCTACTTGGCTGCGTGGCGGATCAGCCTTCAGCTATGAAGCGGGACATGCTGATCAGACTGGTCGCTGAAAGCCGATAGCCGAAAGCTCAGATCCGGCAGTTCCTACCCAAACAATATCATGGCAATAATTAAAGTAAAAATAATATTGAAAAACTGCGCGATCAGGAATGCGTACAGCGGTTTGCGGTTATTGGTTTGAAACAGATCCCTGAAATTGGTTTCAAGTCCGATGCTGGTAAAGGCCAGCGAAAACCAAAGTGTTTGAATATTTTTCAACGGCGCTTTAACTTCTGCAACTACCGACGGATGAATGATAAAAGAAAAAAGCAGTGATGCGGCCACGAATCCTACTACAAATTTGGGGAACCGTTCCCATATCAAACCCAATGTAGGCTTCTGGTCTACACCGGGTATATCGCTTTTTTTAGAATAGGTCCAATACACGGATATAGCGAATGCCGCCAGTCCTAATAATACATTCTGCGAAAATTTTACAATGGTGCTGATCTTTAAAGCTTCTTCTCCAACCAGCGTCCCTGAAGCTACTACAGCGCCGGTGGTATCAATTGTTCCGCCCAGCCAGGCGCCGGTTACCGCTTCCGGGAAACCAAAATACAACGCAATATAAGGCATGAAGATCATCATAGGAATAGCGGTGATCAGTACCAGTGAAACCACGTACGATAATTTTTTAGGATCGCCTTTTATAGCGCCGGAAGTGGCAATGGCTGCCGATACACCGCAGATGGACACTGCGCTCGACAACATCATACCTAATTCATCGTCAATTTTTAATTTTTTGCAAACCCAGTAAGCGAAATACCATACTGCCAGTACAACCAAAACCGCCTGCAGCAACCCTTTGGAGCCCGCCTTTAATACATCCGAAAAAATAATAGCGGTGCCCAGCAGCACCAGTCCGATCTTTACAAACATTTCAGTGGTGAGTGTTTCCCTGAACCAGTTGGGCAGTTTCATGGTATTGCCAATCAGCAATCCTATAGCAAGACTAAAGATCACTGATTCGAGGTTGAGGTCATGCATTGTTTTATTGCCCGTTATAACCAGGGCGATAACGGTGAGCACAAAAACAACGGGAAATACAATTATCAGGTTTCGTATAGACCTGCCTGTTAGCCATGTACCTGCCAGCGCTATCACAAACGTAATTAAGAATTGCACACCGACCTCCAACACATTATGCCCCGAGAAAACGTTGCTGAATAATTGTTCCGTATTACTCCATTTGAATACGGGTACAGGAAAATATAACCCTCCGATAGCGAGAAAAATAAGTGCAAAGCCCAGTATCACCACTGTCCAGTCTTCCGTAATAGCTATCCTTTTTTTTTGTGCGGCCATGAATATTTTTTTTCGCTAATGTAAAATAATATTTTCATTATCTGGCACAGGTTATAAGTGTGAGCAATACCACAGTCTGCTGTATATTGTTTTCCTGGTAAGTAGTGAGTGCCTGAAAGCCGATAGCTCACAGCTGAATGCTGATAGCAGTTTGCATCAACGCTCCCTCATATGGCGTGTATTGCGGGAAATATTATCAATGGTCCATTCTATTCTTTTTTCAAATGGATGCTGTCTTACGGTACACTCCATCTTTTGGCATATGCTGCAGGAGAATTCAAGACAGGCATCTGCATGTATAAAAAGCTCAACCGATTCTCCGAATTCTTTTTGTATTAAAAATGAAAGCGCGTCCATTTCGGCATGCGCTTCCTTTACATTAAGGTACCAGGGTACTGTAAGATGGCAATCCATGTGCAGCACATTGCCGTATTTAATAATACGGAGATTGTGCAGGTCAATCCAGTTTACCCGCCTGTTGGCATTGAGTAAGGCTACCATTCTTTCCAAGAGTGCCTTATCGGCTTCATCCATTATGCCTGCAACAGAGCTTCTTACTATCCGGTAACCGGTATAAATAATAAAGAATGAAAATCCGATAGCAACGGCGCCATCTATCCATTGCAGGTGGGTAAACCAGATGAGCATCAGTCCGGCTATAATACCCAGTGTAGACCACGTATCGCTTTGCAAATGCCTGCCGCTGGCAACCAATGCCAGGGAATTGTTTCGTTTTCCCGTTTTTACGCAATAGCTGCCGGTTATATAATTGATAACTGCTGTGATAGCGATAAGCAGCATGCCGTAGTCTAACTTTTTTAACTCCTGCGGATAGATTAAGTGATCAATGGATTCATAAATAATAAAAATACCTGCTATCATCATCAGGGCGCCCTCTACGGCTGCGGATAGAAATTCGGCTTTGCCATGCCCGTAAGGATGATTGGCATCACGCGGTTTGGCAGCAATATATAAACCAAAAAGGCTGATAAATCCTGCTGTTACATTAACCGTACTTTCCAGCGCGTCTGTAAGCACAGCTACAGACCGGGTAAGGTACCATGCAATAATTTTGATAATGAATAAAACCACTGCTATAACAGTTACGATCTTTTGCAGTCGCAGATTAATCCGGGCAGTATGCAATAGTGAATATTTTGCAGTAAAGGTATTTTTTATCTCTTTATGAAAAGAGGGCTTCATAACAATAAAAAAAGGCTCGCTGAAACCGTATTCAGCAAACCTTTATGTTGCCCTCCTGTCCCTGCTTTCGGCTATTGCTTGTTCTTTTTAAATCTTTTGTCTGCGGTACCGTCTTTTTTTACATGCTGGTTGTGTTTCTTATACCTTTTATCCGGCGTACCATCTTTCTTTAAAGGTGCAGCGGTTGTTTTTGCTGAAGATTCCTCAACCGCAGCCGTTGTTTGTTTTTGATGATCCGCTGTTTTTACAGCATGTGTTTTTGCATGTGCCACTTCTTTTTTAGTCATCTTTGTTTTTTCCTGTGCCGGATGAGCGGATTGAGCTTGCTGTGCGAATATGGCGCTTCCTGTGAACAGCATAATAAAACAGGCGAGAATAATCTTTTTCATAATTGTAATTTTTTATAGAATTATACTGCATAATTAATTCCAAAATATCGCTGGCAACTGTAACGGGTTGTTAATGAACAGGCATTAACTATTGTTTTACAATGGCCGAAGCGTTTGTTGAAATAGTAGCAGGCAGTTGGTGACTTGTGCGGGAAGGTAAAAGTGAACGGTTGTTAGTTCAATTCCTGTATTTTTGTTTTTTTTAAATAACAGCACTATGCAATTCCAGTTGAATGAAGAACAATTGATGATTCAAAAAGCAGCGCGAGATTTTGCACAAAATGAATGTTTACCGGGTGTAATAGAAAGAGATGAGAAACAACAGTTTCCTGAAGCGCAGGTTTTAAAATTAGCAGAACTGGGTTTTATGGGAATGATGACCACCCCCGAATATGGAGGTGCAGGTATGGATACCATCAGTTATGTGCTGGCTATGGAAGAGATAAGCAAAATAGATGCAAGCGTGAGTGTATGCATGAGCGTTAACAACAGCCTCGTTTGCTGGGGTTTGGAAAAATATGGCAACGAAGCACAAAAGCAGCAATACCTTACTCCATTGGCACAGGGCCGTAAAGACGACAACTTATACCTGGGCGCTTTTTTGCTGAGTGAACCGGAAGCGGGAAGTGATGCAACCTCACAACATACTGTAGCCGAAGATAAAGGCGATCACTATATACTGAACGGAACCAAAAACTGGATTACCAACGGCAAAACTGCCAGCGTGTACCTCGTAATGGCGCAAACGGATGTATCAAAAGGCAGCAGGGGTATTAATACTTTTATAGTAGAAAAGAATACGGAGGGTATAACGGTTGGTGCAAAAGAAAATAAATTAGGCATCAGGGGAAGTGATACGCACAGTGTAATGTTCCAGGATGTAAAAGTGCCCAAACAAAACCGCATAGGCAAAGATGGCTTTGGGTTTAGCTTTGCCATGAAAACACTGGCCGGCGGCCGCATTGGCATTGCCGCACAGGCATTAGGTATAGCTTCCGGGGCCTATGAAAGGGCTCTTGACTATGCGAAACAGCGCAGGGCCTTTGGTAAAGAAATCGCCCATCACCAGGCCATACAGTTTAAATTGGCAGATATGGCAACCCGTATTGAGGCCGCGCGTTTATTGTGTTTGCGGGCGGCGTGGGAAAAAGACAATGGCGACGACTATACGCTAAGCAGCTCTATGGCAAAAGTATATGCTTCTGAAACGGCCATGTGGGTTACTACGGAAGCGGTGCAGATTCATGGCGGATACGGTTATGTTAAAGAATACCATGTAGAACGCCTGATGCGTGATGCAAAAATTACGCAGATATATGAAGGCACCAGCGAAGTGCAAAGGATAGTGATCGGAAGAGGGATACTGAAGTGAGATTGCAGGTTGCAAGGTACAGGGTTATAGGGATAGCGTAATAAGAAAAAAATTATGGCGGTAAATACGGAGGCATATCAAAGTATAAAAAAAGAACTGGATAGTAAAAATGCAGTATTGGTTGCGGTATCTAAAACCAAACCCATTGGTGACATACAAACTTTATATGATCTGGGCCATCGCGATTTTGGCGAAAACTATGTGCAGGAACTTGTGGAAAAGCAAAAGCAATTGCCCAATGATATCCGCTGGCATTTTATAGGTCATCTCCAGCGCAATAAAGTAAAGGAAATAGCAGCTTTTGTTCATTTAATTCATGGTACAGACAGCCTGAGGCTTTTGGTGGAGATCAATAAACAGGCGGCGAGGTGTAACAGAACTATTCCTGTACTGCTGCAGGTGCATATAGCGCGTGAAGAAACAAAATTCGGACTGGATGAAAACGAACTGAAAGAGATATTGAAAAATTTTTCGGGATTAAACAATGTAGCTGTAAAAGGGTTGATGGGGATGGCCTCATTAACCGATAACCGGGAAATCATCAGAACAGAATTCCGTTATCTCAAATCATTGTACGATAAATTACTTACCGCTCATCACTTACCACTCACCACTCTGTCCATGGGCATGAGCAATGATTACCATATTGCCGTTGAAGAAGGAAGCAACTTGGTCAGAATAGGCAGTTTATTATTCGGCGCCAGGAGTTAGGCTCATGAAAATCGTATCTTAAAATTGTGGTGCATGCTATTGCATTTTTAATATAATTGTCTTTCCTTTAAGTTCTTCATTCAAAAAAGAAAACAGATTCGTATGAATGCGTTTAAGAAATTAGCATGGATCGTTTTATCCGTATTATTCATGATAAGTTTACTATCGTGTAAAAACAAATCTTCACAAATAAAGAACGAGTCTTTTATTGATCTTGCCGGCATGGATTCAACGGTAAAGGCAGGCGAGGATTTCTTTTCGTATGCCAATGGTAGATGGTATCAAAACACGGTTATTCCGGACGACCAGTCGGGCTGGGGCACAGCTCATATATTGTATGAAGACAACAGGAAAAAACTGCGTGCCATGCTGGAGGAAGCTGCCGCGGGCAATACTTTTTCGAAAGGCTCGCCCGAACAGATGATGGGCGATTTGTATGCAGGCGCTATGGATTCATCGGCTATTGACAAGGCCGGGTATACTCCCGTTGCCAATGATTTGAAGCGTATTGATGGATTGTCTTCTGCGGCAGATATTGTTAAAGAATGTGCTTACGAATACAGCCAGGGTGCAGGTAACCTGTTTGGTGTTTATGTTGGGGCCGACGACAAAAATGCAGTGGTTAATAAGCTGCAGTTTTCTCAGTCGGGATTATCGCTTCCCGGCAGAGATTATTATTTGAAAAATGATGCTGAAACAAAACATATACGTAGCGAATTTGTACATTATGTTGCCAATGTATTTAAAGCCATCGGCGTAGACAGCTTTACGGCAACAAAAAACGCATCGGCCATTCTGGAACTGGAAACAGCTTTGGCCAAATCGCATTCAACCCCGGTTGAATTAAGAGACCCGGTAAAAAATTATAATAAATTCGCGGTAAAGGACCTTAGTGCATTAACGCCTGGCATAAGCTGGGATCAGTTTATTGAAACCTGCGGTGCAACCACAGATACCGTATTGGTGGGGCAGCCGGATTACTTTAAAGAATTGAACAGGCAACTAAAAGTTACTCCATTGGAGGTATGGAAAAACAAACTCAAACTGGGCGTAATAGAAGAAGCGTCGTTGGGAAATCCTTTCGAGGATCTGCAGTTTTCATTTTACAGAAAAACATTAAGAGGTATTCAGGAAAAGCCCGTGCGCTGGAAAATGGCAACGGGCGTTGTAAATAACCTGGCAGGCGACCTTTTGGGGAGGGTGTATGTAAATAAATATTTCCCGGCCGATGCTAAAAAAAGAATGCTTGATCTGGTAAATAACCTGCAGCGCGTATATGAAGGCAGGATACGGAATTTAGACTGGATGAGCGACAGTACCAGGGAAAAAGCATTGAACAAACTCAATGGTTTTGTAAAAAAAATAGGATACCCCGATAAGTGGAAAGATTATGCCGGCGTGCAAATTGAAAGGAATGATCATTTCAATAACGTCAGGCAACTGGAGATATATGAATTTAAAAGGGATTTGGCTAAAATTGATAAGCCGGTAGACAAAACAGAATGGTTTATGAATGCTTCTGAAGTAAATGCATACTATAATCCTTCTTTTAATGAGATCGCGTTTCCGGCAGGAATCCTTCAGCCACCTTTTTTCAATTATGCCGCAGATGACGCCATTAACTATGGCGCTATAGGAGCGGTTATCGGGCATGAGATGACGCATGGCTTTGATGACCAGGGCAGACAATATGATGCAAACGGCAACCTCCACGACTGGTGGACGAAAAAGGATGCGGAACTATTTACACAGAAAGCAAAAGTGGTGATAAACCAGTACGATGCGTATACGATGCTGGATAGCCTGCATGTAAATGGCAGCCTGACATTAGGAGAAAATATCGCTGATATTGGTGGTTTGATGATAGCCTATGAAGCATTTAAAAATACACCCCAGGGTAAAAGTGATGAAAAGATAGACGGGCTTACTCCTGATCAGCGTTTCTTTTTGTCTTTTGCCAATGTATGGCGTTCAAAGTTCAGGGATGCTACAGTAAGGGAAAGATTACTTCTTGATCCGCATTCTCCCGCAAAATACAGGGCAAATGGTTCGGTTTCGAGCATGCCCGCGTTTTACAATGCCTTTAACGTGCAGCCGGGCGATAAGATGTACCGTGCAGACAGTGTGAGAGCGAAGATATGGTGAGCGGGTAAAAGTTGAAACCTTGTAACCGGCATTCCACATCAATCTTAAATCTTAAATCTCAAATCATTTCAGTAATTTCATTCTATTCATCACGCTAACCTTTTTTATGATGATTAAAACCTTCGGAAGCGCCGTATATGGCGTTGAAGCGCTCACCATTACGGTGGAAGTAAATATTACCGGTGGCAAATTTTTCTACATGGTTGGGTTACCCGATAATGCCGTAAAGGAAAGTGAACAGCGTATTGAAAGCACTTTAAAAAATAGCGGGTATTATATGCCCCGTATTAAAGTGATTGTAAACCTTGCCCCTGCCGACATTAAGAAAACCGGAACCGCTTTTGACTTACCCATTGCGCTGGCTATCATGGGCGCCAGTGAACAACTACCCAATGCCGAACGGCTTGCCGAGTATGTAATTATGGGTGAATTAAGTTTGGATGGAAATATTCTACCTATTAAAGGAGCGTTACCGATTGCCATTACAGCAAGAAAAGAAAAGTTTAAAGGATTGATACTACCCATACAGAATTGCAGGGAAGCGGGTATGGTGAACAACCTGAACGTATACGGAGTGAGCCACATCAAAGAGGTGATTGATTTTTTTAAAGATGAAACGTTACTTCATCCTGTGGTCGTTAATACAAAAGAAGAATTTTACCAGTCGCAATATAATTTTGAGTTTGACTTTAGCGATGTAAAAGGCCAGGAAAACATCAAACGTGCGTTGGAAATTACCGCGGCCGGCGGACACAATGCCATATTAATCGGTCCACCCGGCGCAGGGAAAACCATGCTGGCCAAGCGGCTGCCTTCTATATTGCCCCCGCTCACTTTACAGGAAGCTTTGGAAACTACAAAAATTCATAGTGTAGCGGGCAAGCTTCCCGCCAATACCACACTCATTTCCCGGCGTCCCTTCCGCTCTCCGCACCATACCATCAGCGATGCGGCGCTGGTTGGCGGAGGCGGAATGCCCCAGCCAGGCGAAATATCCCTGTCGCATAATGGTGTGCTGTTTTTGGATGAATTGCCGGAATTTAAAAGAACTGTGCTGGAGGTAATGCGGCAACCTATGGAAGAAAGAAAAGTAACCATTTCCAGGGCAAAAGTAGCGGTAGATTTCCCGGCCAGTTTTATGCTTATCGCTTCAATGAATCCATGCCCCTGCGGCTTTTATAACCATCCCGAAAAAGAATGTTCCTGTCCGTCGGGTACGGTTCAGAAATACCTGAATAAAATTTCCGGTCCACTCTTAGACAGAATTGATCTGCATGTGGAAGTTACGCCTGTTCCGTTTTCGGCACTGGCTGCCCAAAAAGGGGGTGAAGATTCTGCCTCAATAAGAGAAAGAGTCATTAAGGCAAGAGAAATACAATCCGCAAGATATATGGGGTATGAAGGTATTTATTGCAATGCACAGATCAGCAGTAAAATGCTCAAAGAAATATGCGGTATAGATGCCGGAGGGCAAACCCTTCTAAAAACTGCGATGGACAAGCTTAATCTTTCGGCAAGAGCTTACGACAGGATACTTAAAGTTTCAAGAACTGTTGCAGACCTTGCAGGTAGCAGCGGTATTAAAGCTGAACATCTTGCTGAAGCTATTCAATACAGGAGCCTCGACAGGGAGGGCTGGGCGGGTTAACTTTATATGATACTGTTCATCCGCTGCCGCATATCCAGTAAAAGCCTGCGATATGCTTTCTGACCGATCCTTTTAGGGTTTTCAACGACAGACCCGGGAACTAAAAGTTTATAAATAAAGGAAAAAGTTTGTCCCGCGGTTTTTCTGACAATACGTAAATCCATCCAAAAATTAGCATTTCTCACATAAAAAGCATCCCACTGGTAGCGTTTGAAAATGCTTTCGTAGGTTTTAGCAGGACCACGGAATCCTTTAACCTGGGCCAAACCGGTGATACCAGGCTTTACAATATTGCGAAATTTATAATTATCAACAATCTCGGAAAAATTCCGGCAATCACTGTGCATATGCGGACGTGGTCCTACGATTGTCATGTCGCCCATCAAAACGTTAAAGAACTGTGGTAATTCATCAAGGTTGGAGTTGCGTAAAAATTTTCCCATTCGTGTAATGCGCGGATCATTCTGAACAGCCTGTTTGATATCAGCCTCTTTATTCATTACCATCGTTCTAAACTTATAGCAATTAAATGACCGGCCGAGGAAACCCACCCGCTTTTGAACAAAGAATACGCTTCCCTTTGAACTGATTTTAATAAGAATAGCAATTAACGGCAGCAACCAACTCAGCAATAATACGATAACCGCAAGGGACAATACCAGATCAAAAGACCTTTTTGCAACAAGATATTTTTTTCTTTGCCGTATATAAGTACGGAATGATTCACGATTCTTTAATTCTAAAGTCCGGTCGTAGGATAATGATTTAACACTTGATACAAACATTATGATCTTCTTTTTTAGGTTCCCGCAAAACTCCTCTTCAGCTAAGCAACTACGCTTTTCTAATTCATTTATGTGGAACTCCTATGCATATAAAAAAATTAAGCCAATCTTCCGTTTTTTGTGATCTTTCACAAAAAATTTTCATTTAATATATTGAGCTAACTAACACAAGGTTTTAGCTGTCCGCTTTTCTGACACTATGCATTTGGATAACGTTGCTTGGTAAGAAAAATTTTGCCGGTAGAAATAAATTAAAAAAAAAGCAACGGCATAAGTATTTATACTTAAACAAATAAGAAAAAATCGGAGCTACATCTCCTTACTGAGTACTCAGTCCCGGATGTTTAACATGAATTCTTAAAATATTTTATAAGAATCGCAGGATATTATCCGGCAAGTTATCTGCGTCCATAACTAAATCTATAACTTTACAGTTTTTACTTATATCAATAACTGACTGAATTATTATCCATGACAGATTCTAATAATCAATCGGGCGATTATATATCGCCGGAGACAATAAAGGGAATTTTTTTAAGCATCTTTAGTCTTTTTGCAGCATTTCTTTCCTTTCTTTTTTCTTCGGTCAAAAAATATTTTCTTTTACTTATATTATTCATGTTAGCAGGATTGCTGGCGGCCTATGCATACTATTCGTTTTCCCCCTCGTATTATAAGGCGGAAATGATCGTTCAGCACAATGAATTATCGCAAAAGACCTATCATCAGATAATCGGGGGGCTTAACGATCTCATTGGCTCAGAATCTTATGCGAAGCTGGCAACAGAATTAAAAATATCCGAGAACTCGGCCCGAAAGATAGGGTTACTTGAAGCAGTTAGCATAAATAATGAATCGCTGGCAAATGACACTTCTACCAAAAAAAATCAGCCCTTTAAAATAAATGCGCAGCTTTCCGACAATAAAATAGTTGATACATTGCAGCTTGCTCTCGTACAATATATCAATAGCACTCCATTTCTTTATAATCTTAAAGAAGGTCAGAAAAAAATATACAGTGATCAACTTTTGTTTATTGAAAAGGAATTGGAAAGGCTTGACACCTTAAAGGAAAAATACAACCGCTATGTACTAACATCAAAAATTTCGGCTACTTTTTACAATAATGACTTCGATCCTGCCGGCATTTACAAACAATCAAGAAAACTTTCAAACCAAAAAGAAGATATTTTAGAGTGGTTTAATAATAAAAGTGAAGCTATTTCGGTTATTGATGGCTTCAAAACGCCTTTCACTCCTCAATCTAAAAAACTTAGAGCTATTCTGCTCAGAGGCCTGCTTATTGGATTTTTAACGGGTTTTTTTGTGGCTCTTTTTTTAGCCTTGAAAAAATTGACTATCTCAGCTCATAAAGACTTAACTCGTTAACCCGGATGATAAATAACATACAGCAACAGGTAAAGGGTTTTATAAAACGCTATAGGGGCAACATTTTTTTAAAGAGACTTTCAACAGTTCTCATCATTGACATTTTTGTAAAGCTTTCAGGTTTCGTTCTTTTACCTGTTTTCCTGCGGCTTATGACCCAGGAAGAATTTGGCTTGTACAATTATATATTATCTATATTAAACACTTTTTCATTGGTTCTGAATTTCGGGCTGTACATTCCATTAACAAAGTTTTATCACGATTCGAAAGATCCGTGGGAAAGGGGGAAACTCCTGTATACGTTATCGGTAACCCTGGTTATTACCATGTGTGCCGTGCTTATTCCTTTATATCTTTTAAAGATTGATTATTGGTTCATTAAACTTCTTTTCCAGAACCCTATTGACTATCAAAGCTATCGTTTTGTAATTTTCTTCTCCTTGTTGGCCACTATTTTTTCATTTATGCTGACCAACTATTTTTATTCTGCAGAAAGGATTGGGTTGATAAAGAAATATAATTTCGCGCGGATCATTGCCATAAATATAATTGTTATAAGTGCTTTATATTTCATTCCCGGAGATAAAGCAAATACCCGGCTGATTTTTACATATGCCATAGAATTTATTTTATTTTGTTTCTTTTTGCGCTTCCTTGTAAAAAAAATGGTTCCCCGTTTTGATAAAGACATTGCTGTAAAATCATTAAAGATGGGCTTTCCTATTATGCTTTCTGCCATAATGGGTATTGTTATTAATTTTAGCGATAAATTCTTTCTTGAAAGATATGGCGACTTCAGGGCGCTGTCGCAATATTATCTTGCCCTTTCCTTTGCGGGAATAATACCGGTAATTTTTGCTTCTGTTCAGAATGCGTGGCTCCCTATATTCATGAAAGAAAAAGACTTAAAGCTAAATCTTACTAAAACCAGCCAACTGTTCAAAAAGTTATTTATAGTGTTCACTTGCATAGCCATTGCTATATGGCTCCTGTTTTTTACTTTATTCCAAACAGGGATAATCCCATCAAAATATGACGGGGTAGCCTATATATTACCTGTCCTTCTGGTTACCAATATCTTTGCCTCTTTAACCCCAATACTGAGTAATTACCTGATTTATTTTCAAAAAACCTATATCGTTTCAGTAACAGGTTTGTTTGTTTGTGTTGTTAGTTTGCTTAGCAGTTATTTTTTTATCAGGAGATGGAATATTTATGGAGCGGCTCTGGCGTCCCTGATTTCCAGTGTTTCTTATTTATTAATTTATTATATCATTGTAAAATCATTGGCACAAAAATATCTACTGCACAACCCAAATAGTAAAACAACACTTACATGAATGTATACCGGCAAATATGGATCTATATAAAATTCTCAGTAAAGCTGTTCATTCAAAAACCTGGTCTCAGCACGTTAACGACAATCGTACGCTTTTTTCCTGCCTGGAAAACGCATCTTGCAGAAGGGAAAAATTCCGTTACAGACAATATTCCCTGGCTCACTTTTCCATCCATCCATTTTTTAAAAAAAATAATCAATAGTCAAATGATCGTTTTTGAGTATGGCTCTGGAGGATCAACGCTTTTCTGGTCGGGCAAAACAAAAGAGGTTGTATCCGTTGAGCATGACGGGGCGTGGTATTCAAAAATTAAAAACGAACTTGAAATACGACAAATTAGGAATGTCAGTTATTTTCTTTTAGAGCCGGAAGATGATCCGGATTATGCATTAAAATCTGCTGCCAAACCTGAAGATTATATATCGGAAGATGAGAGTGCTGTTGGGAAAAAATTTGAGCGGTATGTTAAAAAAATTGATGAGTACCCGGATGAATATTTTGACATTATCCTGATAGACGGGCGTGCCAGGCCATCCTGTATTGCCCACGGTATGAAAAAATTGAAACCCCAGGGATACTTGGTGATAGATAATTCTGAGCGGAACTATTATTTTAAACATTTCGAGTTTGGCAAATCCCATTGGGAAAGAAAAGATTTCCCGGGGCCTTCTCCCTATAATTATCATTTTTCCCAAACCACTTTTTTAAAAAAAACAGGTTTATGAAGATTGTTTGTATCAGTCCGTGGTATTCGGAAAGAATGGGATATTCTGAAAACATGCTGCCCAAAGCACTTTCAAAAGCCGGGGCCGAAGTTCATCTGATTGCTTCTACCGCACAAGTCTATTATAATGCTGCAAATTATGCTAAAGTTTATGAACCTTTCATAGGCCCTAAAATTGTAGAAAGTGAAACCAAAATAGTGGATGGCTATACTTTGCACCGGCTTCCTTATGTCAAAAGCAGGAAAAAAAATGGCTTGCCTGGAATCACAAACCTCTACCAAAAACTTAAAGAATTAAATCCGGATATTATACAAACCTTTGACATTGATCTGGATTCAACATATGAGGCGGCAAAGTATTGTCAAAAACATACTCGCTTGCTTTTTACTGAATGTCACATGCATGCTTCCGTATTTTGGAAGGGAGATAAAAAAACTATAAGAGAACGGTTAAGGATTATAAAAAATAGCTTTAATACAAAATTAAGGTTCGTCAATTCTGTAACAAAAATTTGCTATGCTATTGCACCCGATGTTGAAGAGATTGCCGCCCTGGTTTATAAAGTTCCGGAGCATAAAATAAGATTACAGTCATTGGGTGTGGATACCGATTTGTTCCACCCTCCACTGGCTGTTGCTGAACAAAAGCTGCGGCATAACCTGCGATTAAAATTTGGATTTACACCTTCCGATGTTGTGTGTATTTATACCGGGCGATTTACCAGGGATAAGGACCCTCATTGCCTTGCCCGCGCAATCAGCATTCTTAACGGGAAGTCTCTTCCTTTTAAGGGATTATTTGTTGGTAATGGCGCCGAAAATGATATTAATTTCATAAAGAGCAACCAGGGATGCACTATTTCCCCTTTTGTGCCGGTTAATGAACTTCCACAATATTATTGGGCAGCGGATATAGGTGTTTGGCCCAGGGAGGAGTCCACAAGCCAGATTGACGCTTTAGCCTGTGGACTCCCATTGATATTAAGCAATAAAATAAAAGTAATGGATCGGGTGGAAGGCAATGGTCTGCTTTTTATGGAAGGCGATCCTAAAGATCTTTCCAATAAAATAATAGAATTGCAGAATGCAGAAAAAAGAAAGCAAATGGCAGAATACGGGTTAAAAAAATTGTATTCCAGTTATTCCTGGGAAATCCTTGCAAAAAAAAGAATGGAGGATTATTCAGCCTTTCTAAAAGGATAGCGAGATAAAAGTTACTGATGGGTATGCAGCCACTCATCAAGATACAATGTATGTTAATCAATTATGTTTGTATGATATAGCCCATTTAAGAAATAAAAGTAACATGACTTTTCCTGAAAGCATTAAAATATTACTAAGGAAAATCTTCGCATCAAAGTATGGTTGGTCCGGAGATTATAAAAGTTGGGATAAAGCAAAACAGATCAGTACCGGGTATAATGCTTCACTCATACTTGAGAAGGTTAAAACATCAACTTTAAAAGTCAAAAAAGGAGATGCCGTTTTTGAACGCGATTCTGTTTTATTTGACACTATTGAATATTCCTGGCCATTATTGGCTTCACTAATGTGGATAGCGGCCCGCAATAAAGGTAAATTAAGCGTTATTGACTTTGGAGGTTCGCTGGGTAGTTCCTATTTTCAGAATAAACAATTTCTCAGTACTTTAGAGCATGTACAGTGGAGCGTAATTGAACAAAAAAATTTTGTTGAATGCGGGCGCGAATATTTTGAAGATGGGGAGTTGAAGTTTTTCTATTCTATCAAGGCCTGTATTGAAGCGGGGGGAATGCCTGATGTTTTGCTGATAGCCTGCACATTACCCTACCTTGAGCAACCTTTAAAAGCGTTAAAAGATTTTTTGCATACCGGAATTCCTTATTTAATAATTGATAACACCCCTTTTAATTACCAGAGTTATGATCGCATTTCTGTACAAAGAGTGGATCCATTGATTTATGAAGCTTCTTACCCTTGCTGGTTTCTGGATTATAATAAGGTAAAAGAAACTGTCCTTTCCAATTATATTATAATCAATGAATACTTTAATAATACCAGTATACTTCTTGACGGGAGGAAAATTCCATATAGAGGACTTCTGGCGAAACTAAAACCCAACAACAAGTGAAAATCATTCATACTGTACTGCAATCAGATCTATTACTGGAACATCCTCCTGTGCTCATTGATATAGGAGCATCCGGTGAGATCAATGCCAGGTGGAAAGAAATTGCTCCCTATTCCATATGCATTGCTTTTGATGCGGATGACAGGGAGTTTCATATAACCGAGCAAACCAATAAATCGTTTAAAAAACTCATCACTTTCAACAGGATTGTAACGGCAACACCTAAGGGTCAGGCAAATTTTTACCTCACATCTTCACCTTTCTGTTCCAGCCTGCTTGAACCGGATACGGAAAAGTTGAAGCCCTGGATTTTTAGTCAGCTTTTTAAAATTGAAAAAATATCCCAATTGCCAGCTATCACTATTGAATCGGCATTACAACAGGCCAACATTACTTATATTGACTGGTTTAAAACAGATACGCAAGGCACCGATCTAAGATTATTCACGAGTCTTCCCGTTCAGCTAAAAGCCCGCGTATTGGCTGCAGAGCTTGAACCTGGTATTTTAGATGCGTATAAGGAAGAAGATAAACTTTTTTCTGTAATGGGGGAGATGCAAAAAGCCGGACTTTGGTTATCGTCTATGACCGTAAAAGGAACGCAAAGATTAAGCAGTGATTATGCGGAAAATTTTGGAGCATTCATAAGCGAACGGCTTATCAGAACAACGCCAGGATGGGCTGAAGTTACCTATTTACATAATAATACGTCCTCTTTAGCACCGCGGGAAATATTGCTGTTGTACATTTTTGCATTAATCGAAAAACAATATGGCTTTGCCCTCGAGATTATTGATTTGGCTATGCAGCACCATTCCCTTCCTCTGTTTAAAGAATGCAGAGCAGCGGTCTTAAAAAAAATGATGTCATCCAGAATGAATGTTCCATTTGTAGTTCTAAAGCGACAAATAAATAAGCTTTTATCTAAAATCCATGATTAATTTTTGCACTCTTTTTAATTCAAATTACTTAACCAGGGGAATTGCGTTAAACGAATCGCTTCAACGGGTTTGTGCTTCTTATCATCTGTATATTGTGGCTTTTGATGATGCATGTTATGAGTACCTGTATAATTCCGGCATACCAAACATTACTGTAATATTGCTTAGTTCATTCGAGGATGAAAAGTTACTTGCAATAAAACCCACACGCAACGCCGCGGAATATTGCTGGACCTGCACGCCATCCGTACTGCTCTTCTGTATGGAACAGTTTAATCTGCCGGCATGCACGTATATTGATGCAGACCTTTTGTTTTATCAGGATCCAAAAATTCTTTTAGATGAAATGGGTGAGGCATCCGTTCTGATCACTGAGCATAACTATACAGGCATATATGATGTATCAGCTACACATGGGAAGTATTGTGTGCAATTTATGTGCTTCAAAAACAACAGGAACGGAATGGCTGCATTAAAATGGTGGCGGGAACGGTGCCTTGAGTGGTGTTACGACAGGCTCGAAGATGGCAAATTTGGAGATCAGAAATACCTTGATGACTGGTTGACCCGCTTTGAGGGTGTGCATGTTCTGAAGCATGAAGGAGGTGGTGTGGCGCCCTGGAACATACAACAATATTCTTTAGTCAATAAAAACGATGTACTTTATACACGGAATAAAAAAGGCCAAAACCTTGTACCGTTGATATTTTATCATTTTCACGGGTTAAAATTTTACAGCAACGATATGGTTGCCTGCAGCGGCGTGTTGTATGAATTTACCGAAGATGTTAAAGAGCAGATTTACATTCCATACATCCGGCAATTAATACAAATAGAAAAAAAGCTTAAAGAAGAGGGTATAACCTGGAATGTGAGCGGTGCAAGAAGTAAGGCGCCTGCTAAACGGGCAATCTTTGTGCAGTATATAAAAAGCCTTTTATTATTGATCAAATCCGGTAAAGCCTCTTCGCTGGATATAAAATCCTTTAACTTTAAAAACCATTATCACTTTTATAATTTAAAACGATTTAAAGAATAATCTATGGCCCATTTGATGGATTTAAAAACGTTTACGGATAAAAGAGGAAATTTAACCGTAATTGAAAAGATTATTCCTTTTGAAATAAAAAGAATTTTTTACATCTATGGAGTGGATGAATCTAAAAGAGGCGGGCACAGGCATAAAAAAACCATTCAGGCCGCCATTTGCTTAAAAGGCTCATGCCATATCTACAATTCGGATGGAATAACGGAAAACAATTACATACTTGATCAACCTAATAAATGCCTGATGCTGGAACCAAAGGACTGGCATACGATGTACAATTTTACGCCAGACGCTATACTGATGGTACTGGCTTCGGAATTTTTTGATCAGGATGATTACATTTTTGAACCCTATAACAAATGATGATTGAATACGAAAACCTCGGAAAAGCAAATGCCGGCTTTTTTGAAGATTACAAAAAAGCTTTCGAAAAGGTATTGGAAAGTGGATGGTATATACTTGGAAATTCGGTTAAAGCTTTTGAAAAAGAATTTGCGGACTATTGCGGTGCGGCACACTGTTGTGGATTGGCGAACGGGCTGGATGCGCTTATTCTTTCATTACGGGCATTCAATTTTAATAAAGGCGATGAAATTATTGTTCCTTCAAATACATATATAGCCACTATATTAGCCATTGTTCATAACCAGTTGACTCCGGTACTGGTTGAACCCGATATTCAAACTTATAATATAGATGTACAAAAAATTGAAGAAAAAATAACCAAAAGAACCAGAGCTGTACTGGTAGTGCATCTGTATGGAAAAGTATGTAAAATGGATGCGGTACTGAATATTGCTGGAAAATACAATCTCAAAATTATTGAAGATTGTGCACAGGCGCACGGCGCGTCTTTTAAAGGAACAAAAGCAGGCAGCTTTGGAGATTTCGGTGCTTTTAGCTTTTATCCTACCAAAAACCTCGGGGCGATAGGCGATGCTGGAGCAGTTACTACCAATGATGAATTTTTAAAAGATACAATAAACACGCTTCGCAATTATGGCTCAAAAATAAAATACCAAAATGAATTGATCGGTTTCAATTCCAGGCTGGATGAATTGCAGGCAGCGCTCCTGTCTGTAAAACTAAAAAAACTGGATGACATCAATAACCACAAAAGAAAATTAGCCCATTTATATCATGAAGGTTTAAAAGATGACTTCATTAAACCAGTCAGGGATATTGATTATCATGATGTGTACCACATTTACAATGTCCGGCATCCTGAGCGGGACAAACTAAAAGCTTACCTGGATACTCACCACATTAAAACTGATATTCATTACCCGGTACCACCCAACAAACAAAAGGCGATGCAGGGAATACTTGATATGTATGCAACTCCAATAGCGCAGGAAATACATCAAACAACTTTAAGTCTGCCAATATCTTATCATCATACGGAAGCAGATGTAAGTAAAGCAATTGAAGTAATGAATAAATTTTGACCTTATGTTCTCCAGGACCATATCAAAATATATTTCAAAACTTAAAGGACAATCCTATAAAATTGATGACCGGATTCCGGATTCCTATTTATTGGGGCTAATAACGAGCAGGGTAATGATGAAAATAAGAGGAATATTTTGCTTTATACAAACTCCCGATATACCTTTTGTAGGAAGATCAGTTACTTTAAAAGCCAGGTCGAAAATTAAAGCAGGGAAAGCGCTTTCTATTGGTAATCGTTGCTATATTGATGCCCTTTCAGTTGACGGGATCACTTTAGGATATAATGTATCTATTGGCAACAACACAAAAATTGAATGTACCGGCAACATTCAGCATCTGGGAAAAGGGTTGCGTGCAGGAAATAATGTAGGATTAGGTTCCGATAATTTCTATGGCTGCGCCGGGGGTATAAGTATTGATGACGATACGATAATAGGAAACTTTGTAAGCTTCCATTCGGAGAATCATATTTTTACTGAAATAGAAAAACCCATAAGATTGCAGGGCGTTTCCCACCGGGGCATCAGCGTAGGGAAAAACTGCTGGATCGGCGCCAAAGTAACCATTCTGGATGGCGCAGTAATAGAAGAGGGATGCATTATAGCAGCGGGAGCAGTGGTGCTTGCGGGCACATATAAACAAAATGGTATTTTTGGTGGCGTTCCGGCAAAATTAATCAAATACAGAGACGATCCCTCACATGAACATGGCAACCAACAGCAGCATCAATAAATATCTGCCCATTGCATTGTTATACTTTTTTTTTAACGGTTTTTTGCTGCCCCATGGATTATTGTATACTACAATACTTACGCCATTACTTCTGTTATGGCTGCACAAGTTTCCAATCTTCAAATTGATAAAGTATTTCTTTATTATATTTATTCCTTTTGTTGTTGTGCATCTCATAAACGGAGTAAATCTTTTTTATTACCTGAGATCTTTTCTCGTTCTTTTTTCAGCATTTGTATTTTCACTTTGTGTGTACCAGTTTTTAACAGAGTGCAAAACATTGCGACTTATATACAGGGACATACTCCTCATCAATGCTCCTCTTGTATGCTTTGCTCTTATTATGCTCTTTATGCCATCACTGAAAAGTGAATTTTGGTATACCAATGAAATTACTCCGGGTTTTGAAAGCGTACGGCTCCAGATGTTCACCTACGAGCCTTCCTATTATTCGCTTTTGTTCGTTCCTATTGCATTGTATTACTATCTTAAATTACTCATACTGAAATTGCCTAACCCCACAACTGTATTGCTGCTATTAACTATACCTCTTTTATTGTCACTCTCCTTTGGGGTAATATTAGGCATAATGCTTTCACTTGGGATTACGCTTCTATGGGGTGCAGGTATTTTTTTTCGCGGAAAGAATGTTTCGTCATATTTTTTCATTGTATTTGTTTTCCTTTGTCTTGCCATATTTATAATGCTGATCTTTTTCGAAGACTCGGTTTTTGTTGTTCGTATAGCCAATGTGTTTTCGGGTAAAGACATTTCTTTTAGAGGAAGGACCTTTGATTCGTTTTATCTTGGATGGGAGATTGCGGCTCAAAAAAGTATTTGGTGGGGCTGCGGTTTCGGACAGGTAAAGGAAATCGGAACTGATATATTTAATACATTTTACAATACCAGTATTTACACGGCCGAAAGTGTTGGAATTCCAAATGCTATGGGCGACACGCTGGCAACATTAGGCATAGTGGGTGTTTTTTTGCGCATCTTCCTTGAAGTATTTTTTTTCTTTAAAACAAAGGTCTATTCAAATTATTACCGGCTAAGCCTTTTCGCGTTTATATTCATCTACCAGTTTACGGGAAGTTTTATTACGAATATTGCCGAGTACAGCATCTGGATGATAGCCTTTCATAAAGATATTTTTGAAGAATTTGATAAAGTGAAGATTCGTATCAGTAAGCTCAGGGAAGCCGTTTAGGGATTACTCAATAAATTTATTCATGTGAAAATTCTTTTTATCTCAAGGGCAACTTTATTCAGGGATAAGGGCGGGGACACCATTCAAATTGTAAATACAGCAGCGCAGTTAAGAAAAAAAGGCGTACCTGCAGATATCAGGCTATGCGATGAAGAAATAGATTATACCGGGTATAACTTAATCCATTTCTTCAATATTATACGTCCCGCGGATATTTTGATTCATATCAAAAGATCAAAACTACCCTATGTGGTTTCCACCATTTATGTAGATTACAGTGAGTATGAAAGAAAAATGCGGAAGGGACTGGCAGGAATTATCTTTAGGATAACCCCTCCCGATGCGATGGAATATATAAAAGTGATTGCCAGGTTATTGATCAATAACGAAAAGATAATGAGCCCTTCTTATATATTGATGGGCCATAGAAAATCTGTTCAGCAAATAATCCGCAATACTTCAATGCTTTTACCCAACTCACATAGTGAATATGCCAGGCTGGAGGCTCATTATAAAACCGGCAACAACTACAGGGTTATCCCAAACGGAATTGACCCGGAATTATTTGAAACGCCTGATGTTCCGGACAAGGATTCGTTGCTTGTTATTTGCGTTGGAAGGATCGAAGGCAGAAAAAATCAATTGAATGTTATCCGTGCTTTAAATGATACAAAATATCAGGTTGTATTTATTGGATCGCCTTCTGCAAATCAACAGGAATATTATGACCACTGCAAAAAAGAAGCAGCTGCAAATATTTCCTTTGTTGACAATATCCCGCAAAAAGACTTATTGAATTATTATCGAAAAGCTAAAGTACACGTATTAGCGAGCTGGTTTGAAACAACAGGATTAAGCACATTAGAAGCAGCAACGCTGGGTTGTAACATTGTAATCACCAATAAGGGCGACACCAAAGAATATTTTGAGGAGTATGCCTGGTATTGTGAGCCGGATTCAGTTGCTTCTATTCTTTCCGCGGTAGAAAAAGCATGCGCCGCTGAGTTTGATGAGCAACTACGAACAAAAATCTTAAACAACTATACTTGGCAGCAGGCTGCAACTAAAACGCTTGATGCCTACAGGGAAGTAACAGATCACACAAGTTAATATGAAAATAGGTATTATAGGAACGAGGGGCATCCCGAATAATTACGGTGGGTTTGAACAGTTTGCAGAATTTGTAGCCCCGGCGCTTGCTGAAAGAGGACATGATGTATATGTGTATAATTCTTCTTTACACCCTTACAGAGAATCATCCTGGAAAGGTGTGAAACTTATTAGAAAATTTGATCCGGAAAAGAAAACAGGCCCATTCGGACAATTCATTTATGATCTTAACTGTATTATTGATAGCCGCAAAAGAAATTATGACGTCATTCTTCAGTTAGGTTATACAAGCAGTAGTGTTTGGACTTTTCTTTTTCCAAAAAGATCTATTCTTATAACGAATATGGACGGGCTGGAATGGAAAAGAAGTAAATATTCAAACCCCGTAAAAAAATTCCTGAAGAAAGCAGAGAAATGGGCCGCTATTTACAGCGACTATCTTATTGCTGATTCAAAGGGTATACAGCAACATCTTTTAGATGCCTATCAAAAAGAAGCCAATTTTATCGCCTATGGAGCCAGCTTGTTTACAAGTTCCGATGAAAGTGCATTGTCGGCTTTCAAACTTGCGAAGCATAATTACAATTTGCTTATAGCGCGAATGGAGCCGGAAAATAACATTGAAACCATACTTATAGGACACCAGGCATCCCGTTCAAAAAGAAAACTGGTTTTAGTAGGAAATTACAAAAGTCCTTTCGGCTCTTATTTAAAAGATAAATATGAAAACGAAAACACGTTATTCCTGGGAGCATTATACGATCTAAACCTGCTGAATAATCTACGCCATTTTTCTCACTTTTATTTTCATGGTCACTCTGTAGGAGGTACAAATCCTTCTCTTCTTGAAGCTATGGCGTCGCAGGCCTTAATCATTGCACACGAAAATATTTTCAATAAAAGCGTTTTAGGAGATGATGCATTTTATTTCTCCGGCTCTTCCGATATTACAGGTTTGCTCAACGCAGAAATTCAGAGGAATGATTTTCATAGCTTTCTCAGCAATAATAATAAAAAAATTAAGCTGCATTATTCATGGCATCATATTACCGACCTGCTGGAAAACATGCTGCTTGAAGCTACAAACAAACGATAAGAATAATCAAATTATAATAACTGTTCGTTTTTTAGCACAATAAAAGTTCAATTGGTATTTTATGTCCCCGGATGAACAATCTATACATACCGGCTTATTCGTAAACCTTCTTTACTTTGGAAAACACGCTACGGTATTTTTTTATTATGAATCCCATTTTTAATTTTACAAGTACCTTGGGAACAGCATTCGCAAGAACATGTTTATAAAAATAAAGCCGATTCCTGAATTTTTGAGATGGCAGATATTTGTTTTTTATTAAAAGCGTTTCCTTGCAGCCTAGCAGCCATTGTGTATCACTCAAGCCTTCCCATCGCATATTAGCGAGCACTGCCGCAATATAATTAAAGCGGCAATGATTGACTTTAAAACGTAGCATTAAATCATAATCCATAGCACATTTAAAATGGGTATTAAACAGCCCGTATTTTTCATAACATTCCCGTTTCACAAAAACTGTAGGATGGTTGACCGTCATCTCTTTTACTAAATATTCATGATTTCCCCGGAGTACAAAATCCACTCTATCATTTTTCCAGAGTTTGAGGTCACCATATACAATATCGAAATCTCCAATCCTTTGAACAACCTTCTCAACTGTGTATGGTTCGTACCAGTCGTCAGCATTAATGATGCCTATTACTTCACCTTTCGCCAGTTTTAATCCTTTATTGAAAGCATCGCTGATTCCTTTGTCCTTTTCACTTATCCAGGTGGTAATCGAATCTGCATATTTTTTTATGATATCCACTGTATGATCGGTTGAACCCCCATCAATAATAATATATTCAATGTTGGAGTAGGATTGTTCCAATACGCTTTGAATGCATTTTTCAATAAATTTTTCTCCGTTATATACAATAGTAATGATTGAAATGAGGGGTAATTGCTGCATAGATTTCAACTTTCAAAACACTGCCAAATCTAAGCATATTACACAATATCTGCATCGCTTATACAATCACAATACATTAGCCAGGAGTGATGGCGGAGATGGAGGAAAATTAAAATTGTAAAATGAAGTAAATATAAAAGTCAGTTTTTTCCTGTAGGTTTGACAAGAATGAATATTGAACTGTAACTCATAAACCAGAATGATGCCGGCAAAAGGGCGCTTTGATTACTATAATACGGCTATTTTTATACTTTTAACAGCTTCGTTAATCAGCCTGGCTTTCTCTAACCGTATTGTCAACAGCATTTCTACCATTTCGCTTGCGGTTATTGTTTTTTTACACGCCAGAAGAACTTATTTACTTAAACAGGCTTTCAAAGACGGGTATTTTATTTCCTGCCTTTGCTTTTTATTAATTAATATAGCCGGCTTATTCTACACGAACGACAGTACCCAAAACCTAAAGGAATTTTCCATAAAGGCGGGTATGGTAGCCATTCCCTTTTTCTTTTGCGCCAATGCCTGCAGAATAGAAGTAAATCTGCGGCATTTAATGATGATATTTACACTGTGTTTGCTTACAACTACCCTGTATTGCCTCTTTCAGGCGTTAATGATATACCAGCAACAACAGGATAGCTCCGTTTTCTTCTATCATGCATTGCTAAGCCCTTTTAATGAACATGCGGTATATTATTCATTTTATCTTTTGTTTTGCATCCTATACTGGATTGAGGAGGGCGTACCTACATTTCACCACAATAAAAAGAAAGCGCTGATCCTATCCGTTTTGGTTTACTTCTTTATGGTCATCATCCTGCTATCGTCTAAGATCGTTTTAGGCATTTTGTCTGTATATATAATCTATTTTATTCTTTCCCGGCTTATCCATAAACAAAATAAGAAAATACTTTTTATTGTTGTTGCAGGCTTAACTATTACTGTAGCCATCCTTTTAACAACGAACAACCCGGTTAAAAACAGGTTTTCTGATATTACAAATGGAGCCACTACATTGTTTCAAAAGCAAAAATTCAATGCCGGAGTATACTTTAACGGGCTGCAATTCAGATTGCTCACCTGGCGCTTTACCGCCGAAATTTTAAATGAGCAAAGTGCATGGTTGCTGGGCGTAAGCGCCGGCGATGGACAAAACTTTTTACGGAAAAAATATATAGAAACAAATATGTACACCGGCGACGGAAGCAACAGCGGAGGATACCTCCTGTATAATTGTCATAATATCTATTTACAAACTACTTTAGAATCCGGGGTCATTGGACTGGTTTCCCTGCTTTCCATTATCATCAGCTTACTGTTCAAAATAGTTAAGCGGAGAAAAAGAACAGCCCTGATCTTTTTTTTGTGCATGCTGGCCTTTGGCTTTACAGAATCCTACTTATCCCGGCAGTTTGGGATAGTGTTGTTTACCTTTTTACCACTGTTGGCATTATCGGCCAACAATCAACCTGAAAAGCTTTTGCAGAAAAAGTAATTCAGTTCTCCATATCTCGGTAAAACAATATTGGTTCTTGCGAAAATCAATGCGCAAAATCCATCTCGTAATTCCCCTTAATCCTTTCTATAGGAGGATTGAAATAACCGAATTTCAAATCGGGAAACTCTTCACGGATCAGCGACATCAATTGTTTTACACCCAAACATTCACCGGTTTCATGGGCGCCAATTTTGCCCATATACCAGTCGGGGTCTATATTGAAATTACGCCACTGGATCATGTTCAAACCCGTATCCTTGATCAACTGCCTTAATGCTTCATATTCTTCTACACTGTCGGTCATCCCGGGAAAAACAAAATAGTTGATGGATGTCCATCCTCCATAACTGTGCACCACTTTCAGGCTTTCCACAATGTCTTCAAAAACATAATTATTTGGCCGGTAATAGGGTTCATAAATATGCTTCCGGGCCGAATTGGTGCTTACCCTTATACTGTTCAATCCTGCTTCGCACAATGCTTTTACGGCAGCGGGTTTGGAGCCATTGGTATTGATATTGATGCTTCCATTTGGAGTATGCCGGCGTATTTCAACAATGGCTTTGCTTATGGTTTCCCACATCAGGAGCGGTTCGCCCTCGCAACCCTGGCCAAAACTCACCAAAGGAAAAGGCGCTGATTGCAGGTGCGGTACGGTAAACTCTACAATTTCTTCCGGCGTGGGTTTAAAAGTGAGACGATCCTGCGTAGAAGGTATGCTCTCTTCCTGGGGCTGAAAAGAAATACAGCCAATGCAGTTGGCGTTGCACGCGGGAGAGGATGGAACCGGGCATTCCCATCTTCCAATAAAATAATTTCTCGCAGCGGGGCAGTGGTAGGTGAGACAACAATTTTCGGCCAAATGCTTTACCAAACGGTTATGCGGGTAAGCCTGCAGCAGGGTGTCAACGCCTTTATGAATAAGGGTGTCATCATAACCACTGCATTCCTGCCTGATGTCCTGTTCAATGCGTACGGCAGGTACATAAAACTGGTCATTAAACCATGCCGCGGCAGTGTAACAAAACAGGGGCAACACCGGCGCATCGGGTTGCGTTTCGTACGCGGCCAAATACAAACCGGTATGCGCCGGCGGAATAAAAGCGGCTACAGCCCATCCTTTCTCACACAAACGCATTTCTCCCGATTGCACATCAATACCTATACCCCTTCGGCCGGGCAGTTCGTATAAGGAGCCGCCATCGGGCAATGCTATCCAGTCTTCCACCGGCACAGCCACTGCATCCCAGCCGGTTCTGCCAACAGCATACAGGGAGGTATCCTCAAATATATCTCCATTGCCGTTGGAATATAAAACATATGGCGATTGCTGTAAAACTACCATCGGTTTACGAATCGTTTTTTGAATGGTTAAGACTGAAAAGACTATCCACAAATTCATGTTTATCAAATACCAGCAGGTCTTCCATTTTTTCACCTACGCCAATAAATTTAACCGGTATCTGAAACTGGTGGGCTATTGACAAAACCACTCCCCCTTTAGCCGTGCCGTCTAATTTGGTGATGGTAAGCGCTGAAACATCGGTTGCCGCCGTAAAATGCTTTGCCTGTTCCAACGCATTTTGCCCTGTTGACCCATCCAGTACCAGCATTACTTCATGAGGCGCTTCAGGAATCACTTTTTGTATCACCCTTTTTATTTTACTCAATTCTTCCATTAAGTGCGTCTTATTATGCAAACGTCCGGCGGTATCAATTAAAATTACATCGCTGCCTCTTGAAACCCCGCTGGTTACCGTATCAAAAGCCACTGATGCCGGGTCACTGCCCATTTCCTTTTTTACAATGGGAACTCCCGCTCTTTCACTCCATATGGTTAACTGGTCAACAGCGGCAGCCCTGAAAGTATCGGCGGCGCCCAGCAACACAGATTTACCTGCCTTTTTGAAATTATGCGCCAGCTTACCGATAGTGGTGGTTTTTCCAACGCCGTTTACACCTACTACCAGTATTACATAAGGCTTTGCGGGTAATTCAGTATTAAAGCCGTAGGCATTTTTTTCGGGCACTGCCACCAGTATGGCTTCAATTTCCTGCTGTAAAATGGAATTCAGTTCCGAAGTATTAAGGTATTTGTCTTTTGCAACACGGCTCTCAATACGTTCTATGATCTTAACAGTAGTGTCTAATCCTACATCAGCCGTGATGAGTGCTTCTTCCAACTCATCCAGCACTTCCTCGTCAACAGTACTCTTGCCCGCAATGGCTTTGGTTATTTTGGATAAAAAACTTTCCTTCGTTTTTTGCAGGCCTTCATCTAAGCTCTCCTTTTCTTTTTTACCGAATAGTTTTCCGAAAAATCCCATAATATCAATTTAATACCGTCAACAATAAAATGCTCGTAACAGATTTAAAATCCGAAGCCTGAAATATGAAATCCGAAAGAATACAGTAAGAACCAAAAAGCAAAACACAAAAACCAAACTTGCCCGTCATGGCAGATCACAAGCTCCGAACAAATTTCAAACCTGTCCGCCGGGGCGGATCTCAAATCTCCTAATGTTCTGTCTGCATCGCATGTCTGTCTCAACATATCCCTGGCTGATCTGAAAGCTTATGGCTGACGGCTGATTGCTAATAATAAAGATCCAAACGCATTAAAAAATCATCCTGTTCCATATCTTTTCCATAACTGAATAGGGCTGTTTCATACACAACAAATCCTGCCTTTTGATAAAACTGAATGGCTTTATGATTGTGCTGCCACACCTGCAGCCATATGATATCAAATTTTTCACGAAGGGCAACCTGCCTGCATTTTTCCATCATCTCCTTACCCACTTTCACCCCCTGGTGTTCTTTCAAAACATATATCCGCTCTACTTCTATTCCCTTTTTACCCGGTAGCCCTTTCGCCATCCTGTCGTACCGAAGTTTGGTAAACGCTACCGGCTCATCATTAATAAAACCAATATAAAAGCAGGAAAGCGGGTTAACCAGTTCCTCCCTGATGTTTTCCGGTGAAATCTTTTTTTCTACATACTCCTGAACCGCGGCATGGCTACTGATTTCCGAATAGGTTTCGGTGAACGTTTTTTTCGCCAGTTGCGCAATAACCGGAGAATCTTCTTTAGTGGCCCTGCGTATATGAATAATATTATCCATGCAATTACTTAAAATAACAAAAGCCATCGCGACAGTATCGTGACAGCTCTTTACCTGCTCCTACCAGCACCCGTTTATTTCTGAGCCAGGAATTCTTTAATTTTATCCTTATGCACGATAGATTCTTTAAAAGTATATGCTCCGGATTTAGGGCTACGTACCGCACGTACCACTTTTGTCCAGTTCTTTGAGTCGGCAGCAGACTTCTGGTCCTTTGCCTTTATAGCGGTTTTAGCTGCTTTTGCCATAATTCTGTTTTGAACTTTTTTAAATTAAACTGTAAACCTGTGAAAGCTTGACCAAACATTCACAGGCAACACAGTGGTATTATTTGATCTCTTTGTGAACGGTAACCTTTTTTAAAATAGGATTAAATTTTTTTAATTCTAAGCGTTCAGGAGTATTCTTTTTATTTTTTGTAGTGATGTAACGGCTGGTTCCTGCCTGACCACTGTTTTTGTGTTCAGTACACTCCAGAATCACCTGTACCCTGTTACCTTTCTTAGCCATTGCTTATAAATTTTAAATTGTTATCAGATTTTTTCTCCCTGCGCCCGCAGTTCCTTTACTATAGTATACAACCCTTTTTTATTAATGGTTCTTAACCCTTCCGTAGAAGTTTTAAGGGTGATCCACCTGTCTTCTTCTGCCAGGAAAAAACGTTTGGTTTGCAGATTGGGTAAAAACCTGCGCTTTGTTTTTATATTCGAGTGCGATACACGATTTCCTGTTATGGGAACTTTTCCTGTAACCTGACATACTCTTGCCATAATCCTATTTTTTTGGGACGGCAAAGTTCCGTAAAATATCATTAATATCAAAAAAGATTTTGCCTGTTTCGGTGGTATTCCGGCGAAATTACCTCAAATGCAATAAATATACGCCTGCTACCCGGGATTTGTACCCGGCTTTCGCAGTCCGGATTAGGATTTTAGTGGCAAAACGACACGCTTGTGGAAGATCATTGCGGTCTGGCTGAAGTTCATCCTTGCTATCCTGGTGGCGACAGATGTATAAAATCTATGTTTTAAGCTGCCTTACCGGTTTAACTTCCTTCACGAACACTTACATTTGTGCCCTAAACGAATACAGTAGCAATGACTGAAGAAAAAGGACTCAATTTTATTGAGGATATTGTTGAAGAAGATTTAAGAAACGGTAAGTACACGCAGATCGTTACCCGCTTTCCGCCCGAACCCAATGGCTATCTTCATATAGGGCATGCTTCCAGTATTTGTCTGAATTTTGGATTAACGGAAAAATACGGCGGGTATACCAATCTCCGTTTTGACGACACCAACCCGGTAACGGAAGAAACCGAATACGTAGATAGTATTAAAGAAGATGTAAAATGGCTGGGTTTTCAATGGAAGCATGAATTGTATGCCTCCGACTATTTTGAAGCGCTTTACCAGTTTGCCATTGATCTTATCAAAAAAGGACTGGCTTATGTTGACGACAGCAGTTCCGAAGAAATAGCCGCTTTAAAGGGAACCCCTACAGAACCCGGAAGAAACAGTCCATACCGCGACCGCACGGTTCAGGAAAACCTGGACCTGTTTGAAAGCATGAAAAAGGGAGCGTTTAAGGATGGCAGTAAAACGCTAAGGGCTAAAATTGACATGGCTCATATCAATATGCTCATGCGCGACCCTGTTTTATACCGCATCAAACATGCACATCATCACCGCACCGGCAACGAATGGTGCATTTACCCCATGTATGATTTTGCGCATGGCCAAAGCGACAGTATTGAAAATGTTACCCATTCCCTTTGTACACTTGAATTTGTACCGCACCGGGAATTGTACGACTGGCTGATTGAAAAATTGGAGATATTTCCTTCTAAACAATATGAATTTGCCCGTCGCAATTTAACCTATACCATAACCAGCAAAAGAAAATTGCTGCAACTGGTGAATGAAAATCATGTAGACGGGTGGGATGACCCCCGTATGACAACCATTAGCGGTATGCGCCGCAGGGGGTTTACTCCCGAAAGTATACGTGATTTTTGCACCCGGATAGGTATAGCTAAAAGAGAGAACCTGGTGGATATGAGTTTGCTGGAATATTGCGTAAGAGAACATCTTAATAAAATTGCCATTCGCCGCATGGCTGTGCTGGATCCGGTAAAGTTAATCATCACCAATTATCCTGCAGGTCAAACAGAAGAAGTATTCAGTGAAAATAATCCTGAAGCAGAGAATAATGGTGGAACCAGACCTGTTGTTTTTTCAGGTGAATTGTGGATAGAGCGGGAAGATTTTATGGAAACACCTGCCAAAAAATGGTTCCGCCTGGCGCCTGGCGCCCTGGTCCGCCTTAAAAGCGCATATATCGTAAAATGCGATGATTTTATTAAGGATGATGAGGGCAATATTACAGCTATCCAATGCAGCTATATCCCGGAAAGCAAAAGTGGTAATGATGTGTCTGGTATACGTGCAAAAGGAACCATTCACTGGGTAAGCGTAGCGCATGCAGCAGAAGCGGAAGTAAGACTATACGACAGGTTGTTTACAGTAGAAAACCCTGCTGCTGAAGAAGGGGATTTTACTTCATATATCAACCCAAACTCGCTTCAGATTGTTAAAAAAGCGTACATTGAAACCGCGTTGAAAGATGCTGTTGAAGGAGAAAAATTTCAGTTTATACGCAAGGGTTATTTTACGCCCGATACCCATTCAGCGCCCGGAAAGCTGGTATTCAACAGAACCGTCACCTTGAAAGATACCTGGGCTAAAGAAAGTAAAAAATAGCAGGCATAGTTGATGGGTTGAGTAATTAATGGGATATCCTAACCCCACTGCTCGGCTGACCGCTCAAAGCTCATAGCTCACTGCTGATAGCCCAAAGCTGACGGCTCATGGCTCACAGCTAAACATACAAGGCATCTACCAGTTTCAGGTGGCTGCTGAAAGTATACACGCGGGGTACCCCTGTTGGAATATTAACACTGATAATATTTTCAGGGCTTATTTTTTCAAGATACATCATCAGTGCCCTTAAGCTGTTACCATGGGCTACTACCAGTATATTTTTATCGGCTATTAACAAAGGTTCAATTTCCTGCTGGTAGAAAGGGATAACCCTTGTGGCGGTATCCTTTAGGCTTTCACCACCCGGTGGTCGTTCATCATACCCGCGACGCCAGAGGTCTACCTGCTGCAAACCATATTTTTCTGTAGTACTGGTTTTATTGAGCCCCTGCAAGTCGCCATAATTCCTTTCATTCAAGGCGCTGTTCTTTATAATAGGCAATTCTGCCTGGTCAATTTCCCCAAGTATAATAGTAAGCGTTTCATTTGCCCGCTCAAGCAACGAAGTAAACGCATGATCGAACACAATGTTTTTAAGCTTTTTCCCCGCCACGTGCGCCTCCTCCCGGCCCAGTTCTGTAAGTGGCACATCTTTGTTACCGGTGAACCTGTTTTCAAGGTTCCATTGCGATTGTCCGTGTCGTACAATTACCAATAAAGGCATAAGCTATGCGTTTGTTAAAATGAAGAATATTTAATTTCAGGTAAGTAAGTGCAGAAAGGTACAAAAACTATTAAAAATGAAAGCTATCAGCCGTCAGCCTTCAGCTATCGGTGGAAAACTACTAACGACAGGATGACTACTCCTTTTACTCATAGCTGATAGACTCGCCGCTTACAACCCTTCGGATTTTCGATTTTTACTTTCGGATTTAAAAAAAAAGCTTAATATTATCTTTGCCTATTGCCTATTATTCAATTGCAGAAAAACGATTCTAATGCAGGAAGACGTACTCATCCAGATCAGTAATAAAATTAAAGAAACCCGGAAAACACAAAAAAAAACAGTACAGGAACTGGCCACCAAAGCCCAGGTAAGCAAGGGGTTGATCTCTCAAATTGAAAACAACCGTACAGTACCGTCCCTCCCGGTATTGATGAATATTGTTCTGGCATTGAACATTGATCTGAAGGACTTTTTTGAAGATATCAGTCACAGCAAAGAAGGGCAGCAAAAAGTTATTATCAAAAGTACGGCAGACTACCAGCCGTTTGAAAAAGAACCAGCCAAAGGCTTTAAATATAAAAGAATATTAACCCGCAATATGGATGGCGGGCCGGTAGATACTATTTTACTTGAATTGAAAAAAGGTGCACGACGCACACAAATGATTAAAACAGATGCTTACGAATATAAATATATTATTAAAGGAAGAGTAGAATACCAGATTGAAGAAGATAAATATGTACTGGAAGAAGGAGATTCACTTTTTTTTGACGGAAGACTTCCCCATAAACCATCTAACATCGGCAACACAGATGCACTGATGCTTGTTATATATTTCTTTATAACCGGAAGTAAAAATAATAACTTTTAAGCACCGGTACCTGCCTGCCGCCTTATATTTTTGCCGGTATAAAAAACTAATAGAGACAATGACAAGAAAATGTTTAATTTTGCTATATCTTTATTTAGTATTTATAAACATTTTATATGTCTTCTATTTCAACGGCTTCCTTTTCCGTTAACGGTATCACCTTCAATCCTCCGGCCAAACCTATTGTAGTTATTTGTATTGACGGTTCTGCAGATGAATACCTTGATATTACAGCTGCCCATGGTCGTTTACCCAATTTGCAGCAAATGAGCAAAACCGGGTTTCGCGGAATGGTCCGTGGTGCCCTGCCTTCCTTTACGAATGTCAACAATTCTTCTATTGTAACCGGTGTTTCCCCTGCTGTGCATGGTATATGTGGTAACTTTTTTTACGATGCGGAAAAAGACCAGGAAGTGATGATGAATTCATCGGAATACCTGCGTGCCGAAACCATTCTGGCTGCGGCAGCCAATGCCGGACGTAAAGTGGCGGTGGTAACTGCCAAAGAAAAGCTTCGTGATATTCTATCCTATAAATTAAACGGTATTGCTTTTTCGGCCGAAAAAGCCAACCTGGCAAAAAAAGAAACACACGGACTGGATGATGCCGAAAAGATAGTAGGCTATGTTACACCAGCTATTTATAGTGCCGATGCCAGTTTGTTTGTATTGCGTGCAGGGGTTGCCCTCATACAAAAGGGACTGGCAGATTTCCTTTATTTGTCGCTTACCGACTATATGCAGCACACTTACGCACCCGAAACCGAAGCATCGCTGGCATTTTACGAACAAATGGATGCTGAGATCGGGAAGCTGGTGCAGGCCGGAGCGATTGTGGGCGCAACTGCCGACCATGGAATGAACCCCAAGGTAAAGGCAAACGGGGAGCCTAACGTTTTGTTCGTGGAAGATATGCTGGAAGCGGAGTTTGGTAAAGGCTTCAGGGTAATCTGCCCCATAACCGATCCTTATGTTAAACATCACGGTGCATTGGGATCGTATGTAGTAGTGCACCTTAGTGATAAACAAAAACTAAATGAAGTAAAAAGCTGGTTATCCTTACAACCTGGTATAACCGAAGTACACGATAAAGCCACCGCCACCCGTTTGCTGGAGCAGCCCGAAGACCGTACCGGCGACCTGGTAGTACTTTCTGCAAGAGATGTGGTAGTAGGCCGCCGCCCGCAGTACCACAACCTGTCGGCATTAGACGGAACATTACGGTCGCACGGCGGAAGATATGAAGAAATGGTTCCGCTTATTATTTCACACCCCCTTAATGCTGCTTACCAAATGAAGGCATGGGGCGATCCCAGGAATTTTGATGTATTTGATTTTACTGTAAATGGTACCCGATAATTAACGATTAAAACCAGTTGATATGACAATGACGTGTTATGTTGCAGGAACCCCTGTACAAAGTGATTCGGTTCTTGAAGTGAAAAGCCCTTATGACAATCGTGTAGTGGGCACTGTTACTTTGGCTACTGCTTCGCATGTTGAGCAGGCAATAACAGCAGCATTGAAAGGAGGAAAAAAACTTACCCGCTACGATCGTTTCAGTATACTGGATAAAGCACGGCATTTGCTGGTAGAACGCAGGGAACGCTTTGCTCAAACCATAAGCGCGGAATCGGGACTGGCTATACGTGAAGCAAATTATGAAACAGGCCGGGCGCATGACGTGCTGCTTTTTGCAGCAATGGAAAGCTTAAAAGACGATGGACAAATATTTTCCTGCGATATTTCGCCACAGGGAAAAGCAAGAAAAATATTCACCCTCAGGGAGCCGCTTGCGCTTGCTGCATGCATTACCCCATTTAACCATCCGCTAAACCAGGTAGTGCATAAGCTGGCGCCGGCTTTGGCTGTGGGCACACCGGTAATATTAAAGCCTTCCGAAAAAACGCCGCTTACCGCCATACTGCTCACCGAATTATTGTATGAAGCCGGGTTACCCCATTATATGCTCAGCACCCTGCTGGGGCCAACCAATGAGATAGCAGAACCCCTGGTAAAAGATCCGCGTATTGATATTGTTTCCTTTACAGGAAGTGTAGCTGTGGGCAAACGAATTGCAGCATCTGCAGGGTACAAGAAAGTAATACTGGAATTGGGCGGAAATGATCCGCTTATTATTATGGAAGACGCGGATTTGGATACTGCTGTTCACCTTGCCGCCGAAGGATCTTTTCGCAACAGCGGACAACGTTGCACCGCTGTAAAAAGAATATTGATCCACGAAAAAATAAAAGATGCATTCCTTGAAAAATTCCTTCAAAAAACAAAAGAATATACCTGTGGCGATCCTGCAAACCCCGAAACACGGGTAGGCACAGTGATTGATGAAGCTGCCGCCATTTACTTAGAAGGTGTAGTGAACAAAGCAGTACAACTGGGGGCAAAAATAGTATCGGGCGGAAAACGCAAAGGAGCTTTGCTGGAACCCACTGTTATTACCGATGTGCCGCGTGACGCGGAGATGGTGGTGCATGAGTCTTTCGGCCCCCTGGCGCCGATCTTAACTTTTAAGGATATTGACGATGCCATCGCTTTATCAAATTCTACTGCATATGGACTGTCTTCCGGCATTGTAACCCACAATATGGATTATGCACTCCGCTTTATAAAGGAATTAAAAGTAGGCACAGTAAACATCAATGAAGTACCGGGTTACCGTATCGAAAGCTCACCCTTCGGAGGTATAAAAGATTCGGGACTGGGCATAAAAGAAGGCGTAATTGAGGCTATGAAATGTTTCACTTATGTAAAAACCTTTTCACTGCCCTGGTAATTATAAATACTAAAAGGAGAAAACGCGCATTCTTACAGATCCACTGCACATGTGTTCGTTTTCATTCTTTAGCACATAGAAATACAGGTACATAGCCGTGCATAAACCTTTCTTCTGTGTTCCTATGCGTCTACTGTGCTTATGTGTTATGTTTGGCTGTTGGCGGCATCTCACTTTGACCTTACAATCGCATTCTTGCTGATAATGTTATTTACGATACTTACTGTTTCATTGAGATAAATATCAGACTTCAAATTTTTAAGCCATTGCTGCTGCCTTTCCTGTTTCGCTTCATCATTTGAAAACCGGGCAACATCAGACGGAAGCAACTCAACCGGGTTGGCTTTATCCGCTTTGGTGAGTTTATCAATTTGCTTAACAATGTCTCTTATTTCTTTTTGTTCCTGCTGGTATTTTTTAAGGTTGAGTGTGTACACTTTGTCATTCAATTCGGACAGCAGTTGCGTATTTGCTTTGATTTGTTCGAAAACGGTATCATTTTTTATTCTTTCTTCTCCTGTCTTTCTAATGGTCACAATATCTGCACCATTGCTCCATGGCGTGTATTTTGCTTTTGCGATCTCATCCCATTGCAATGCATCGGGATTGTCTTTTTCACGAAACTGGAGATATTCAAACTGGTCGGGCAGTACAATATCAGGCGTTACACCTTTGAGCTGGGTGGAGCCGCCATTGATCCTGTAAAACTTTTGTAAGGTTAATTTCACTGTTCCGAGGTTAGCGGCTGCGTCTTCGGCGGAAGCCAAAAGTCCGCTGCGGCCGCCGTCCAGTCCTATATTTCGCTGCACCGTTCCTTTGCCATAGGTGGATGTGCTGCCAATAATAACGCCCCGTTTGTAATCCTGTATAGCAGCGGCAAAAATTTCAGAAGCGGAAGCGCTGAATTCATTTACCATAACAGCCAAAGGTCCGTCATATAAAACCCCTTTATCCTTGTCGCGCAAAACCGAGGGAGTTCCCTGCCTGTCTTTTACCTGCACAACGGGCCCTTCGTCAATAAATAAACCTACCATTTGTATTACATCGAATAACGATCCTCCCCCGTTATTGCGCAGGTCCATAATAATACCATCTATATTTTCTGCTTTCAGTTTTTGAATTTCCTTTGCTACATCCTCGGCGCTCTTTGCACCATTTGGGCGCTCCCAATCAGCATAAAATTCCGGAAGGTATATATACCCGATTTTCCGGGATCCCTCGTTCACAATAGCGCTCCTGGCAAAAGTTTCATCCAGCACTATTTCATCCCGTATCAGCGACACTACTTTTGTGGTGCCATCGGTCTTCTTTAATGTTAATTTCACTTCAGTCCCTTTCTTTCCGCGTATGATCTTAACGGCATCTTCCGTATCATATCCCGCCATATCCTGCGGCTCTTCGTTGCCCTGCGCTACCTTAATAATAATATCGCCAACCTGTATCTGTCCCGATTTCCATGCAGGACTGCCTGCTACCAAAGTCATGATCTTTATGTTCCCTTCTTCCTGCCGCAACGAAGCGCCGATACCATAAAACCTGCCGCTCATCTGTTCATCGAAAGATCTTTTTTCGATGGGAGGGAAAAAAGTGGTGTGCGGATCCATGCACGACGTAATGGTATTTACAAACTCATTAAACCGGTCTTCTTCGGTAAATTTATTTTTAAGCCGCTCTGCTATTCGGTTAGTGGATTGAAGCACTTTTTCCCTTGCTTCTTTTTCCATATCCGCGTTGGTTCTGGACTTATAATCTTTTTGTCCTTTATTTTTTTCATTCGTGGCAATCAGGTCGGCATACCTTACAAGGACCTGGTATTTTAAACGTTTTCTCCAGATTTCCTTTCGTTCTTTTTCGTTGACAGCGAAATCCATTTTGTCTTTATCGTCTACCAGTGCTTCATCGGTACTAAAGTCAAAGGGCTTACTTAATATTTCTTTGTAAGATGATAAATATTCCATTAACCTTTTACCGTAAACATCGCTAACAGCCTGGAAAGACTGCAATGGAGAGCCATGTATTTCATCGTCAATTTTATTTTCAAACTGTTTCAGTTGCTCTACATCAGATTTTAAAAATATCTGTTTTTCAGGATCAATCGCTTCTAAGTATTTTGAAAAAACTTCCTTTGAAAAATTATCATCAATTTTTTTGGGGCTATAATGACCCTGTTCAAGCATTATACCTACCTGTCGAATAATTTTTTCATATTTGGTTGGCGGATTGCCTAAACCTATGGTTTGGAATGCCGCGAAAATACCCACGGCAAAAATAACCAGTACTACTGGCAAAGATTTTTTATTAAACATAAGCTTCAACACTTTTTGCATAATCAAAAATAACGGAAATAATACAGTTATGTTGCCGGTTATTTAAATGAATTAGCCAAGGATTTGTAAAATATACATGAAGGGCAAAAAAGTTGTTTTATTGCATCTGCAGCATTTTTAAAGGTTAAACAGCTCAAAAAAAACAAAAGCGGCATACAGAGTATACCGCTTTCACCAAAATATGATGGTTTTTTGTTACTGGGTGGCTAATGGGGCTCGAACCCACGACCCTCAGAACCACAATCTGATGCTCTAACCAGCTGAGCTACAGCCACCGTTTATTAAGGCTGCAAAAATAGAAGAAAAATAGATGGATGCAAAATTTCAATACTACCATTTCCAACTTTAATGTGCGGGCGGATGGATCTTTCCTCGTCTGCTCGAAAAGCACAAAAGAATCGGTTATCACGGTTTAGGCCGGCAAGCAAAATACCTTTAACGTTCATTAACCTAAAACCTTTACCAACACCCTTTTATAGGCTTATTTTTGCCATTGATACCAATGTGTTAAAGCAACGGCTCAATACCCTGAATTTTGAATTTCAAAAAAATGGCAGATCATTGATATAATAAAATTTCATTGTATCAAATGATAACTGCCGATAAAAACACAATCAATGAAATCAGTTTTATCCTTTATTTTTTGTATGCTTTCTGTTGGTTTGTTTGCCCAGGTTCCCCGCGGCGCCAATAGGGGAGGGCAGGCTATGAATGCATCTGGAAGGTTTTATGGAAAAATTGTTGACCAGTCCACCAACAAAGGTATTGAGGCAGCTTCCGTACTGCTTATTCAATCCAAAACCGATTCAGCATCTGGTCAAAAAAAGGATGTTACCATCGCGGGGCAGCTTACTACAGCAAAAGGTGAGTTTAGCCTTGAAAACCTGCCTGTAATGGGTCAGTTCCGGCTTACTGTAACGGCCATTGGTTACACCCCTTTTGAGCAGGCCATTAAATTTGAGCCCCGCAACTTAGACAAAGACCTCGGTAACCTGAAGCTGGAACCCGACATTCAGCAACTGGGGGAAGTAACAGTAGTTGCTACAAAACCCATGTTCCAGATGGGGGTTGACAGGAAGATATTCAATGTAGACAAAAACATCACTACCACAGGGCAAACTGCCACGGAGATCATGAAGAACGTGCCGGGCGTTAATGTTGATATTGATGGCAATGTTACCCTGCGCAATGCACCGCCTACCATATTTGTTGACGGACGCCCAACCACGCTTACTTTAGACCAGATTCCCGCAGATGCTATAGAAAGTGTGGAAATCATTACCAACCCTTCGGCCAAATTTGACGCATCGGGCGGAACCGCAGGGATTTTGAATGTGGTGCTTAAGAAAAATCGCAAAGCCGGTTACAATGGAAACATCAGGGCCGGCATTGACTCAAGGGGGAAAATAAATCTCGGTGGCGATATCAATGTAAAGCAGGGTAAGTTCAACTTTTTCCTGGGATTAAATTTGCACCAGCGTAAAAGTTTGAGTGAAGGAAATACCTACCGCGAGAACCTTTACGCAAACAAGTTGCAAAATACTATTCTCAACCAATCCAGCAATTCCACCAATACGGGTCAATTTTTATTTGGAAGAATAGGGTTTGATTACCTGATGGATAACCGGAACTCATTTACGCTTTCTATGTCGCTGCCCAATGGAGCGTTCAACAGCAGCCAGGTCGACAACATACATATAGACACCATGTCATCGCCGGTAAGAACGCAGGATGCTATACGAACAACGATAAATAAGCGCAATTTCAAAAACTTTGGACCCGCCCTGGGGTACAAGCACCTCTTTCCCAAACAGGGACGTGAACTTACTGCCGACTTTAATTACAACAGCAGTTCCAATTCGGGCAGCGGCGATTATACCACGCAATATTACAATACCAACGGAAGCATTTTGGGCGATCCCGCCCTGCAGCGGCTCACTTCCTCCGGGAACAGCACATTCTGGACGGTTCAGTCGGATTATACCACCCCTGTTGGAAAAGGAAAGTTTGAAAGCGGATTGCGCGCTGCTGTAAGAGACAATAAAAACATTAATGAAAATTCGGCCTTCAATTATGACCTGAATAAGTTTGTTGTTATTCCGTCAGCCAGTTCCAATTATAAGTACACCGACCAGGTTTATGCGGCATATTCCACCTATTCCAATAAATTAGGCGAAAATTTTTCGTACCAGTTGGGACTGAGGGCAGAAAGTTCGCAATACAAAGGTACACTCATCAGTACCGGTGAAAGTTTTTCAAACAATTATGCCATACAATTTTTTCCGAGTGTATTTGTAACGCAAACCTTAAGCCCCGGGCAGGATCTGCAGTTGAATTATTCGCGCCGCATTAACCGTCCCAACTTCTGGCAGCAGATCCCATACTATGATGTATCAGATCTGCTGAATATACGCGTGGGTAACCCGGCATTAAAACCTGAATTCACCAATTCCTTTGAGTTAAATTACAGCAAATCGCTGGGCGGCGGGCATAGTCTTCTCACCTCTGCTTATTTCAAACAAACCAACAATCTTATTACCGGGTACCAAAGCAGGCAGTACAATGTTCCTTTGCCAGACGGCAAGCTGGATTCTGCCATGGTTGTTTCTTATATCAATGCCAATTCGAGCCGGTCGTACGGATTGGAGATCACCTCAAAAAACCCGCTTGCCAAATGGGCGGATGTAACCACCAACCTTAATTTTTACAACGCGCGTATTGACAATAGCGGTTTGGATTCGGCAATTGGTATAAACGACCGGTGGGCTTTTTTTGGAAAAATGAATTTTAATTTTAAGCTTCCCGCTAATTTCACCATACAGCTATCAGGAGATTATCAGTCGCGCACGCTGGTACCACAGGGCGGTGGCGGAAGGGGAGGCGGCTTCTTTGGTGGCTCCAATGGTGCTGCCCAGGGATATATTAATCCCAATTATGGGGTAGACATAGCCATTCGCAAAGAGTTCATGAAAGATAAAAAAGCATCTATTACCCTTAGCGCCAACGATATCTTTAAAACCCGCATATACGATTCACATTCAGAAAACAGTGTGTTTATACAGGATATGTGGAGAAAAAGAGACGGACGGATATTCAGGCTTAATTTCTCTTACCGCTTCGGCAAGTTTGATGTATCCCTTTTCAAACGCAAAAACAACAGAACGGGAACTGAAGGTGGAGATGATATGATGCAGTAGCAGCAATGCATTCGCATGAAAAACCATTGTTTGTAAAGCCATTGATTCAGCGTCAGTGGCTTTGCTGTTTACTGCCCGTTGCCATTAGTTTTACCACCCAGCATCGGCACAAAAGAAAAGGAATCAAATCTTTCTTCAGACAATGTTCCATCCGCCTCTTTGGTTAACCGCAGCATGCGCTGCGAACTGCTTTCATCAACGGGAATAACCATCTTGCCTCCGATTTTCAATTGCTCTGCGAGCTTTGGCGGTATTTCTGGCGCTGCAGCCGTTACTATTATTTTATCAAAAGGGGCATACGTGGGTAGCCCTTCAAAGCCATCACCGTAAAAAAATTTTATACCGGGATATTTCTTCAGGTAACTAAAATTTTTGTTGGCATCGAATAGTTTTTTTTGCCGTTCAATGGTATATACCTGCGCACCCAGCTCAGCTAATACCACACTCTGGTAAGCGCTTCCGGTACCAATTTCCAATACTTTATCAAAAGGCTTTACTTCCAGCAACTGGGTTTGGTAGGCTACCGTATAAGGTTGTGAAATGGTTTGCTTTTCACCAATAGGAAAGGCCCTGTCTTCATATGCGATCTGGTCAAAGGCCAGGTCCATAAAAAAATGCCTGGGGATATTGTTCATCGCTTCCAGCACTTTCTGGTCGGAAATGCCTTTTTTTTGCAAAGAAGCAATTAGTTTGCGGCGCAGGCCTTTATGCCGGTATTCGTCTTCATACTTTTTCATGTGCGGCTGCAAGATAAAAAATCGGCTGATCAAAACGGCTGATCTTTATCATGACTTCAAAACAATCCGGTATTTGTTTTTATCTTGAATTGAAAAACAAGCAAACATGCCTATCGTAAAATCCTTTCCCCAGTTTGTTTTTTGCCTGCTGCCCTTTTTGGTTTTTGCGCAGCATATTGAAACGCTTCACTCCGGAACAGGAATTTCGTTAAGAGGATTGAGCGTGGTAGATGACAAAGTAGTATGGGCAGGCGGATCCGGTGGAACCGTTGGCAGATCGGTAGACAGTGGAAAAACATGGAAATGGATACAGGTAAAAGGATTTGAAAAAACAGACTTCCGGGATATAGAAGCCTTTGATGCCGCAACTGCTGTTGTTATGGGCATTGCTGAACCGGCCTATATTTTAAAAACCAACGATGGCGGCAATACCTGGAAAGTGGTTTTTGAAGACAGGCGCAAGGGCATGTTTTTGGATGCTATGGAATTTTGGAACGAACAAAGCGGTATAGTGATCGGCGACCCGTTAGATGGAAGAATATTTATTGCAAGAACTTTCGATGGCGGAGATACCTGGCAGGGTTTGCCACCGCAAAATTACCCGATGGCTAAGCCGGGAGAAGCCATGTTCGCAGCCAGTGGTACCAATGTACGGCCGCTCTCCAAAAAAGAAGCCTGTTTTGTAACCGGGGGAACGGTATCACGATTGTTTATCCGCAACAAAACAATTGATCTTCCTTTGCTGCAGGGCAGGGAAACAACCGGGGCAAACAGTATAGCCGTATATGACAATAAAAAACAGAGGCCGGCAAAACATATGGTAGTGGTGGGAGGCGATTTTGGGGCCGACAGTATTGGAATCCAAAATTGCGCGGTGAGTAAAGATGGCGGCAATACCTGGGCAATTCCGGAAACACCGCCAAAGGGTTACCGCAGTTGCGTTGAATTTATTGCTAAAAAAAAGCTGGTAAGCTGCGGAACAACCGGTGTGGATGTTTCGGAAGACGGAGGGATGAACTGGAAGCTCATCAGCGAAGAAGGCTTTCATGTATGCCGCAAAGCGAAGAACGGGAAAGCAGTATTTCTTGCCGGCAAAGACGGGAGGATTGTGAAGCTGGTGTGGTAAAGAGCGATCAGCTATGGGCTGTCAGCAATCCTTCAGCTTTGAGATAGCAGTAACAATTCTGATGGAATGCGGTCGGCACCCGCCGCAAGAAAGGTCAGACCGCATTCTGAAAGCACCGGGAAACAATTACAAAGAACAAACATATCTCAAATCCAGGGGAGGCTTTCTGCAATCAGATTCTTTAGGCTGTGAGGCGTAAGGTATAAGGGTTGCAAAGTTTATGCACTTAGCTGTAGTGCTGCAATTAAGCGCCCGTTGCGTCGCTCACTTCAACTGTAGTAACCCTATTGCGCTTAACTGCGCCCCTGTTGCCCGCCCGGATAACTCAGCCGGACGGGTTGGTATGGGCTGCAGGTCCCAATCGCGCATACGCGATAACGGCGAAGGGGAACACTAACGCTGGGGAAAAGCGTTTAATTTCTTTTGCGTATGGCGTCCGTTATGCTTCGTGTTCCAATTTTTTAGTTTCCAGCGGAGGCGCCGCCGGAAGACCGGTTACCTGCAATATTTGCTGTTCATCCAGGGTTTCGCGTTCCAATAGCGCATTAGCCAGGGCATCCAGTTGCTTCCGGTATTGTATTAATAAACGCCGTGCTTCATCATGACATTCGTTAATGATTTGAACTACTTCCATATCAATTTTCCGGGCAGTTTCTTCACTAAAGGGTTTAGAAGCGCCGTAGCTTCCTGTTCCTCCGCCAAGGTATTCATTTTGTTTAGGTGCCAGTTGAATCATTCCCAGTTCATTGCTCATTCCCCAGCGCGTTACCATTCCCCTTGCAATATTGGTAGCCTGTTCAATATCATTTTCTGCTCCCGTGGTTTTGGTGCCGTATACCACTTCTTCTGCCGAACGCCCGCCCAGTATGCCGGTAATCCGTGCACGCAGGTAGGCTTCCGGATAATTATAGCGGTCGCTGTCGGGACGCTGGTAGGTAACGCCCAGCGCTTGTCCGCGGGGTACAATGCTTACCCGGTTCACCGGATCGGCGCCCGGCACTACCAGCCCAAGGATAGCGTGGCCGCCTTCATGATAGGCAATTCGCTCCCTGTCTTCATAGCTCAGCAATATTGGGCGTTCTGGTCCCAGTACTATTTTCTCCAGGGAATCCATGAAGTTCGTTTGCGAAACTTTGTCCTGTTCCTTGCGCGCAGCCAGCAGGGCGGCTTCATTCACCAGGTTTTTCAGGTCGGCGCCTGTAAAACCCGGAGTAGCTGAAGCTATTTCTTCGAAACTGAAATTTTCTGCAAGGGGTACTTTGCGGGTGTGAACTTTGAGTATGGCCGCGCGTCCGGCTTTATCGGGCGAATTTACTATAACGCGGCGGTCAAAACGCCCTGCCCGGAGTAATGCTTTATCAAGCACATCGGGCTGATTGGTGGCAGCCAGTACAATTATTCCTTCTTTGCTTGAAAACCCATCCATCTCGGTTAGTATCTGGTTAAGGGTTTGTTCCTGTTCACTGTTGCCTCCCATCAGGTACTGTCCGCGTGAGCGGCCTATTGAATCAATTTCATCAATGAAGATAATGGCGGGAGCATGCTCCCTCGCTTGCTTAAAAAGATCACGAACCCTTGATGCTCCTACACCTACGATCATCTCTACAAATTCCGATCCGCTCATGGAAAAGAACGGAACACCAGACTCCCCCGCTACGGCTCTCGCCAGCAGGGTTTTTCCCGTACCCGGCGCTCCAACCAGCAGCACCCCTTTGGGAGCTGAACCACCCAGCCGGGTGTATTTCTGCGGGTTGCGCAAAAAATCAACAACCTCTACCAATTCATTCTCGGCTTCATCAATGCCTGCCACATCGTCGAAGTTTACCTTGGTCTCTGTTTCCTTATCGAAGCGCCTGGCTTTGCTTTTTCCAATGCCCATCATGCCGCCCATGCCCATGCCGCCCTGTTTTTGCGCACGGCGATAAAGCCAAACATAAAAAAGAATCAGCAGCAGGGCAGGCCCAAAGAAGGAGAAAAGCGACATCAATGGATTGGGTTCTTCCTGTATCGGATCGGCCAATATTTCAACCTCGTGCCTGATCAACAGGGTTTCAAGCCCCGATTCGGCAAAAGACGGCAGGATTGTGGAGAATCTTGATACTTCAGCAGGTTTGGGGGATGGCTTTGTGCTATCCTGCTGCACGGGCGTATAGGTTACCCTGGTAATAAACTGCCCGGTAATCGTTTCTCCTTTGTTGTAAATGGCCTTAACATTGTCTTTTGCTACTTCCTCCTTAAAAAGCGTATAAGGAATTTTAACGGGCGCTCCGGGTTGGGGAAGCAAGATGTTTACCAGCAGATAGTTTAGCAGCAATAAGCCCAGGAACCATAACCAGGTTTTTCCGGGTGGCAATTTAGGTTTTCCGTCATCCCCTCCCGGAACATTGTTCGGAGAGGTACTGGCGTTGGTTCGCTGGGGTGAGAAAATACTCATGTTGAATTGTTTTTGTTGTGTTGTTTTATTAGTATACAGCAGGCTGTGCTTTTCTAAACTAAACTACGTTTTTTATGCCAATGTTAAACTATAGGAATACCATCAAAATTAAATCCCCGAACCCGCATGGACGGTGAAAATAATTTCCACTCTGACCGCATAACAAGATTACTTCCGGCAAAGAGACAATTTCAAAAAATATTACATTTGCATGATGAAGTTAGTGGAAAGGAAGCCCATCAGAGTAGCCATACTTGATTTATATGAAGGCGTAGCTAATCAGGGCATGCGATGCATCAGGGAAATTTTGAATCAATATGGCGAAGCCAATTTCCTTGATATGGAATGGGATGAATTCGATGTACGTCAAAAATTAGAAGTACCCGATATCTCTTACGATATTTATATCTCCAGTGGTGGGCCGGGAAGCCCCTTAGACAGTAAGGGAAGCCCCTGGGAAAGCGCCTATTTTCACTGGCTTAACCAGGTAGAAGCATGGAACAATAACCCTGGCCATCTGCAAAAAAAATACGTTTTTTTCATCTGCCATTCCTACCAGTTGATATGCCGCCATTACCGGCTTGCCGAAGTTGGCAAAAGAAGGTCAACTGCATTCGGCGTATTTCCCGTTCATTTGCTGAACGAGGGCAAAGAAGAAATCGTATTTGATGGGCTGAATGACCCCTTCTATGCGGTTGACAGCCGCGATTACCAGGTAACGAGCCCCAATCACAACCGGCTTAAAAAAATGGGCGCTTCTGTACTTTGCATAGAAAAAGAAAGGCCCCATGTGCCGCTGGAAAGGGCGGTTATGGGTATTCGCTTCAATGAATATATGATCGGCACCCAGTTTCACCCCGAAGCCGATGCCATTGGCATGAGCATGTACCTGCAACGCGAAGACAAGAAAAACAGCGTTATAGCCGCGCATGGAGCAGAAAAGTGGGCTTCTATGATTGAACAGTTAAATGATCCGGATAAAATACTCTGGACTTATTCGCATGTGCTGCCCAACTTTCTTAACCAGGCAGTGGAACATTTGCAAACGGCGGAAGTATAATATATAATATTTATCTTCCCAGTAAACTTACGGGCAATGGTACCACATTTGCGAAAAGCATTTAATGAAGCATTCTCTACAGACCGGTATCAAACATTTTTAAAAGACCTGGATAGTGTTCATCCCGGCGCTATTGAATTTCGCGTGGCCGAAACCCCGGTATTTGCAGATAAGCCCTTCACTCAAAAAATGCTTGATGCCTGCGAAAGCATCATAGATATCATTACGGATCCTGAATTTAAAAACATAACGGAAAAGGCTATTCCCAAAAATGAATACGTGCCGGGTGAAAGCGCACACAGCCACATGATCGTTTTTGATTTCGGTGTTTGCATCAATCAACACAATGAACTGGAACCTCAACTCATAGAAATGCAGGGCTTTCCCAGCCTCTTTGGTTTTCAGGCATACTATCCCGAAATAATAAAAAAGCATTTTGACATACCCGGAAATTACAGTCATTACCTGAATGGCTACGATCAAACCAGTTATTTGACCATGCTAAAAAAGTTGTTGCTGGGTAAACACGCGCCGGAAAATGTGGTGCTGCTTGAAATAAATCCGCATGAACAAAAAACAAAAGTTGATTTTTATTGTACACAGGATTATACAGGCATTCAGCCGGTTTGTATAACAGAACTGATAGCCGAAGAAAAAAAATTATTTTACATTCATAAGGGGGAAAAAACAGAGATCAAAAGAATATACAACCGGTTGATATTTGATGATCTGAAAACACAATCCCGCCCCGTTAATGGCATAGACATTACGAGGGAATGGAATGTGGAATGGATACCTCACCCCAACTGGTTTTACCGCATCAGCAAGTTCACGCTTCCTTTTATTCATCACCCCTATGTACCCAAAACTTTTTTTTTGAACGAGGTAAAACAGCTCCCGCCCGATTTGGACCACTATGTGTTGAAACCCCTGTTTTCTTTTGCAGGACAGGGAGTGGTAATTGATATTACAACGGCGGATATTGAAAAAATACAAGACCCCGAAAACTGGATACTGCAACGAAAAGTAAAATATGCCGATGTAATAGAAACACCTGATATACCCGCCAAAGCAGAGATCAGATTAATGTACGTATGGCCCGATGGCGATGCCCGCCCGCATGCAGCCATTAACCTTGCCCGTTTGAGCAAGGGAAAGATGATCGGCGTTCGTTACAATAAAGACAAGGAATGGGTAGGCGGCTCCGTATGTTTTTTTGAAACTTATTAACCTTATTTAACCTTACAAAACAAAGCCGGCAGCATTTAGGTTGTAGCTTTGATCAACAATCTTTTCGCATGAAAAGGCTATTCATATTCGTCGCTATATTTACCTGTTGCGCTCCTGTAAGTTTTGCTCAGCAAAAAACATTTGAACGTGCCATTGTGAAATCAATAACAGCCATTACTTTTCCTCAAAACATAAACAGAGACCCCGGCGGAGATGAAGATGGTAATACCGGCTTTGGCGCAGCCGGAGGCATGGAAAGCAAAAGCACAGTGTACTTTAAAGGCGGTATGATCAAGACCTATAATGAAAGTGATTTTGGAAATACTACGGTAATCGTTGACAAAAAGAATAAAAAGACCACTACTCTCACAGAGGCCATGGGACGTAAAACCGGCTTTTACAGTACCGAAGAGGATGAAGCGGCTATACGGCGCCGTATGGATTCGGTAAGGCAGGCACGCGGGCAATCGGTAAACAATGCTTCTAATGCCATAACCCCGGAAGCAGAAATTGTTGCTACAGATGAAACGAAACAAATCGCAGGGTACAAATGTAAGAAAGCCATTATAAAGACAAAGTCAAGACAGGGAGAAACAAATGAAACCATTGTTTGGTATACGCCCGGTTTTAAAATGGCACAGGGCTATCCTGCAGCAGGAAATACAGGTGGCGGCTTTGGAAGAGGTATGCGCGGGCAAAGGGGTGGTTTTGGTATTGCCGGGCTCGATAAGATTGAGGGCTTTATTATGGGCTATGACGTGAGCCGTTCCAACGGCTTTGAAATGCACATGGAAGTAACCAAAGTGGAACTTGACCCTGCTATAGATGACAAAATTTTTGAGATACCCAAAGGGTACGACATTAAACCTTTAAGCGAAATGCAGCAACAGTTTCGTAGTACGGGGAGAGCCAGGGAGAGCAACAATTAGGTAAGTTTTGGGGCTATTTATAATCAGTAAGGACCTTCAGCAATGAAGGTCTTTTGCTTTGGGGTTGTGGCAATTAGCTTTCAGATTCAGGTATCAGCGGAGATGTTTTGCTTACGGCTCTGATCCGCCACGGCGGACGAGTAGCTGACAGCCTGCTTCGGACTCCGGGAAGTTTGTGGTTTTTCGTTTTTTGTTTATCGTTATATTCTTCGGATGTATCGCTTAAGATTTCGGATTTAAGTTTTATTTGTTTTTTGTGATTTGTGATTTGGTTCTTCCCTTCGGATTTCGAACTTATGGCTTCGGATTTCAGACATTTGGTTCTTGTTATCTGGCTCCCGGTGCTTTGTGTTCAGATGCGGTGCTGGCCCTCCTTCGTTGGGTGCCGGCCGCATCTTCAGATTCAGGGCGATTTGATGCTTTGCAGCGCTTTCTGCTGTTATCCAATATCAATTAAAAGTAAAATGCAGTTATTTTTAGTATGCGGTTGTTGTTTTTGAGTATATGGCCGTTTCACGTAGATTTACCAAACCATGATTAAAAATACGCGCAGAACTCAATTACCCGGCATGTGAAAATAATTGTATTATATACAGTTATACATAAAATTGTGCAGCATGCGGCAGTCTAAGGGGAAAGCCTTAGCCCCATTGCATCGTAAATTTCCGGCGGTGTAGAAGAAGAATGACCGGTCTATTATATAAATCACTATTTTTTACCGGGGCGAACAGTGCTTTCTTTGTGTAACAAATCCAATGATCCTGTCCAATATCCGAATCCAATAATCCAGGTAATCCGGTATCCGTGATAAACACCTTAATCCTGTTAAAAACCAAACCTGAACGAACACCCGATCCAATACCCTAAGGAAGAACGGCAATGTATTTTAACCGTCCGTATAAATCATTGCAACTGGCAAAACAACAGAAAATGGTGGGGCGCTATATATGCGCTGCTGATTAACTAATCCCCTTCAAAAACTTAATCTATTTCCATTTTCTGTTGTTTTTACTTTTTTTCATTCTTCATCTTTAACTCCCCATTCATTTAACAAACCATTGAACCTTGCTTCCGGTAAATTTCGCTGATCGTAATGACCGGCTCTTTTCTTTTGCCGGTATGCTTCATAAATGGTAACAGCGCATGCCACTGAAATATTCAAAGATTTTATAATCCCCACCTGGGGAATAATAAAATTACCATCTGCCAGAGCTCTTATTTCATCACTTACGCCGGCATGCTCATTACCAAAAACCAAAGCAACAGACCGGGTAAGGTCTATATCATAAATCTCTTCTGCATCGCTGCTTAAATGCGTGGTTAATATTTTCTCATATTTCCCTCTTATTTCAGTAATGCATGCATTTGTATCTGTAAATTGATGTATAGTTAGCCATTTGGCTGCGCTGGAAGAACTTTTTGCGCCCCATTTTTTATGCCGGGCTATTTTGCTGTTCAATACATATATATCCTGTATGCCTACTGCATCACAACTGCGCATCACAGCAGATATATTATGCGGGTCGAAAACGTTTTCCAGCACAACAGCAAGATTATTCTGGCGTTTATTGAGCACATGCATCAGTCGCTGATATCTTTCTGGCGTCATATTTGTAAAATTTAAAATAGCCTGAAATATAATTGGTTATTTTCGGCTTCAAATTATTTAAAAGAAAATCATGTCAAAAAAAGTTCTGAAAATAACAGGTATTGTTGTTCTAGCGCTGATGGTCATCGCCTTTATACTTCCGTTTATTTTTAAAGGGAAGATCATAAAAATAGCCAAAACGCAGATCAATGATAATGTAAATGCCCGGGTTGATTTTAAAGACATAGATATTTCACTGTTCAGGCGTTTTCCACGGCTGGCTGTGGGGCTGGAAAACCTCCAGGTAATTGGAACAGCCGATTTTTCAAAAGATACGCTTATTGCAGCCAAACAAATTGATGTGGCACTGAACCTGATGAGTCTTTTTGGCAAAGGGCCAATGAAGATATATTCGGTTACCATTGATGAGCCACGCATACATGCTATTGTTGATAAAGAAGGCAAGGCCAACTGGGATATTGCCAAACCCGATACAGCCACCTCCGGCCCTGAAGCGGAGAGCAGTTTCAATGTTGAGCTTAAGAAATATGCGATCAACGATGGCTATATCAGCTATACAGATATTCCCGGTGATATGAGCAGCGAGATCTTTCACGTAAACCATTCGGGCAGCGGCGACTTTACAGCCGACCTTTTTACGCTTCAAACACAAACATCGGCACAATCGGTTTCATTTACCTATACAAAGATCCCTTACCTGGTAAATGCTAAAGTGACATTAAATGCTGACATACAGGTAGACAACAAGCTTAATAAATATACTTTTAAAACGGATGATATTGCGTTGAACGACCTGAAGCTCGCCACTGAAGGCTATTTCCAGTTTGTAAATGACACCACTTATGGAATGGATATTAAATTCGATGCGCCTTCCACCGAGTTTAAAACATTGTTGTCATTGATTCCCGCTATTTATAAAAATGATTTTGCCAAAATAAAAACCAGCGGCAAAGCCATATTCAACGGTTTTGTAAAGGGAGAATACAATGCGGTGAAGATGCCCGCCTTTAATATTAACCTAAATGTAGAAGATGGCTTTTTCCAGTATCCCGATCTGCCACAACCCGTAAAAAACATAGCGATAGCTTTAAAAGTGGATAATCCTGATGGTATTGTGGACAATACAGTGATAGACATATCCAAAGGACATATCGAATTCGGTAATGATCCTTTTGATTTCAGATTGTTGTTAAAGAAACCGGTTACCGATCAGTATATTGACGCTTCGGTAAAGGGCAAATTGAACCTTGCACAGGTAACCCAGTTTGTAAAATTGAGCAGCGATACCAAATTATCCGGGCTTATAGACGCGGATGCCACTGCCAAAGGAAATGTGGCAGTAATTTCCCGGCAAAAGCCGGGTCCGTTCACTGCCAACGGATTCATCAATATCAGCAATCTCAACTATGCTTCCAAAGACTTTCCACAGCCGGTTCGCAACAGTAATATCCAGATAAAATTTGAGAACCCGGACGGCGTGGCCGACCATACGGTTATTCACGTACCCGCCGCTCACATCGAAGTGGGCAATGATCCCGTTGATTTTAATATATTGATTAAAAACCCTGCTACCACGCTTTATTTTGATGGCAGTGCAAAAGGCAAATTCAACCTGGCCAATACTTCACAATTTACCACGCTGGAACCAGGCGCCCAATTATCGGGACTGCTTTCTGCCAACATTGCTTTTAAAGGTACCAAAGCCGATATTGATAAAGAAGCGTACGACAGGATCAATATGGCAGGCACATTAAATATAGCGGATCTGAAATATGCCAGTAAAAATTATCCCTCCGGGATAACGGTAGGCGATGCTGCATTTACTTTTAATCCCAAAAACGTTACACTCAATACATTAAAAGCAGAATACCTGGGATCGCATATCACGGCGAACGGATCTGTTGATAACGTTATCGGCTATGCGCTGAAGAATGAACCGGTTGCCGGTAATTTAAGCGTACATGCCGATAAAGTAAATCTGAATGATTTTATGGGTTCCCAGGCTGCTGGGCCGGCAGCCGATAGCAATGCTGCAGGCAATACCACTACCGCTGAGCCATTTGCAGTACCTAAAAATGTGGCTTTTACCTTGTTGGCTGATGTTGATAAACTCACTTACGACAAAACCGATTACAATAATTTAAGAGGAACAGTAGTAATTAAGGATGAAACGGTAACATTAAAGAATCTGCAAATGGATGCATTAGACGGGAAGATAGGTTTGAACGGTTCTTACGCTACCAAAAACGATAAAAAACATCCTGCTATTTCCCTGTCATACGATGTGAAAGAACTGAGCGTAGAAAAAACTTTTTATGCATTCAATACGGTTCAGCAACTGATGCCCATTGGAAAATTCATATCGGGTGTTATCAATTCCCAGCTAACGCTGAATGGTAAATTGGGAAGTGATATGTCTCCCGTGGTAAGTTCCCTTACAGGCAAGGGCAGTTTATTATTGCTGGAAGGTGTACTGAAAAAATTCGCTCCTTTGGAAAAAGTAGCCCAAACATTAAATGTTGCGGAATTGAACGGACTATCGCTTAAGGATATTAAAACTTATTTTGAGTTCGCCAATGGTAAAGTGCTGGTGCAGCCCTTTCATGTAAAGGTAAAGGACATTGATATGGAAATAGGCGGCATGCACGGGTTAGATCAATCTATCAGCTATGCCATAGGCATGAAACTGCCGCGCAGCCTGATGGGTACGCAGGGAAACGCACTCATCAATAACCTGGCACAGCAGGCCAGTAGTAAAGGCATCCCGGTTAAGCTCAGCGATTACATTAACCTGAATATAAAAATGGGGGGTACCATCAGCAATCCCCAGATCAAAACAGATCTGAAAGAAGCGGCAGGAGACGCCGCTGCAGATATGAAGCAGCAGGCGGCAGATTTCGCTCAGCAAAAAATAGACAGCGCTAAAAAAACCTTGCAGGATTCTGCCAAAGCCATAAAAAATGAGGTAATAAAAGACCTGAAAGAAGAAGCTGTGAAACAAATTTTGGGTGGAAAAAAAGACAGTGCCGACTCCGGGAAGCCGCTGGAGAATACCAAAAAAAATACAGAAGAAGCGGTAAAAAATACCCTTAAAGATCTGCTTAAAAAGAAACCCGCAAAAGATACTGCGAAGAAACAATAATGAATTTGCAGGTACAGCATTTTCATAATATTTTTGCAGCGCCGGAAAATCATTCGGGATGTAGCGCAGCCCGGTAGCGTACGTCGTTCGGGACGACGGGGTCGCAGGTTCGAATCCTGTCATCCCGACTTATAAAACAACAGAATCCGCACTCACATTGTGTTTGCGGATTTTTTGTTCATTTATGTAGCATTTTTACCAATTGAAGGATTGCCCAAAATTGGACTGTCTAAAAGCTTTTTGCTACCTGCAAAGGAGCTGATGCAAGCATCCATGTTGTTAACAAACGCTAAGGTCAAATAGGCTTACCCTCTGATCCTGGTTAGGTATTACAATCCTTCTTCTGGCGGTCTTTTCTTTTGAGATAGATAAGCTTTCCCGTCCTCTGATAATTTACTGATCATTACCAAATCAAAAGGCTGCACCCGGTATTCACTATACTTTACTTCGGCTTTTAGCTTATAGTTTCGGTAAACGGCATCAATATCATGAGTGGTAATCTCCCGTATGCCGGTAATAGGCTTTAATTGGTCTCTAAGTTTTATGGTGAATTTGTATAAAGGCATGGCAATTGTAAAAGTAGGTCACTAACTAACAATATCTTCGTTTTCATCTCAATTTCGGTCATCTTCGAAAAACATCACTTTTGCGGTTCGTCTATTTGCCATTTTTACTTGTACAGTTCAAGGCAGTCTTTAGCCCTTTTGCCAACTGAAGCGCATTGCCCGTTCCCCAATAGTGCAAAAAGAAAACCTTGGGTGTTTCATGTACCATGTGATTGTGTACGGCTACTACTTCAATACCATTTTCGACTAAGGCTTTAATTACGGGAGCCACTTCATTTTCCAACATAGTAAAATCTCCGGCAACGGCGGCTTGTTCCGGTGTGCCTTGCCAGGCAGCCCAGGTATTGAAACCCATAAAGCTGCTCACGGGAATACCATGTTCCGTTAATTGAATATCAGGTCGACTAATAGTATACTTATAAACGCCTTTGCTCATTTCACCTTTATAACCGATAATAGCATCCAGTTCTGCGATATTCAATTTATTAACCACACTGTCCGCTTTTGCGGATTTGGGGTCCGCTCCACGCACTTCCGCAACCTTTCCAAAAATGGCTTTTATTCCTTTTGAAAGGGTGGTAATATCTGCCGTACGATCGAGGTGCATATACAGCACATTGGGATGATTGCGTACAAAGTGATTATGGATGGCTGTAATAGAAAAGCCTTGCCGGATCACTTCCTGTTGTACGGGTTTTACGTCTGTTTCGCTGAGAATAATATCACCCATTACCATAGCGCTGTCGCCACAGGGTGTAAACGCCGCCCAACTGCCCAATCCCATCTGTGGGATGATTTTAAAACCATCCACTACTACTTTAAGGTCGTTTTGGGGTACGGTAATTTTATACTCACCATTCTTTTCAACGCCTTTCATTCCTGTAATAGATCCTATTTTGGCAATGTCCAGTTTTCCGCCTGGGGCGCAGCGAACTACCTGTGCTGCCGCAGCAGGATTTTTCCTGTTATTGGGCTGCGCCAGGCTATTACAACCGGTAACAATAATGGTAATCACCAGTGCTGCAAGCATGAATTGATCAAAAGAACGTTTCATAATTCGATGGTTTTATTATTTAGCAAATGATACGCTCACATGCGTATCAGCTTTAAATAGGCCTGATCATTCAATCATCAGTATCCGGGTTCAACACCTCAGTTGTATCGTCTATAAAGTTATCCAAAATACTTTACAGCAGGCCGGGCTATATTGTCGCTTCGGGCTTGTCATTTCATTTTATAACTCATTTTTAATCAATAGACCTGCCACTGCCGCCGCCAGTATAATTACCGGTTCCGGTAGCCTTTTAAACCGGGCCAATAATAAAATTGTAATTGCAGCAATCATAACCGTAGTAATGTCGGTGAGTTGTCTTTTGGCAAGCACGATTACCGCTCCGGCAATGGCTCCAATTGCCGCCGCCGTAACCCCGTCTACAAAAGCTTTGATGGCTGGGAGTTTTCCGTACTTTTTAAAATAGGGTGCTGGCAGGATAGTGAATAAATAGCACGGTAAAAATGTAGCCAGCGCAGCCACACAAGCCCCTTTAAAGCCAGCGGTGAGGAATCCGATAAAACCCACTGTAATCACCACGGGGCCGGGCGTAATCATGGCAACAGCTACGGCATCCATAAACTGACGCTCATTCAGCCATTGGTACTCTTTTACCACACCACCGTATAAGAACGGAACAATGGCAAGCCCACTGCCAAATACAAAAGTCCCGGCTTTCAGGAAAAACCACCCCATAGTAGTGAGCTTGCTGTTAGTGCTGATCGAGCCTGTGATTTGTAATAAAATTAACGGGCTGATTGCATTACTGGCAAGTTTGAAAGATTTAGGGGGCGCTTTTACCAACCACACAATTATACCAGCGGCCAGTATTAACCAAAGGTTTTCTTCCTCCCGGATAAAGGTTACTGTTGCAGACACTGTAAAAATGCCCCACAGTAACCAGTTTTTTTTAATTGTTTTAGTGACCAGTTTGTAACTGCTCATAGCAATAATCCCGATAACAGCAGCGCCAATCCCATAAAAAACGGCCTGCATCCAGGGCAAGCCTCCGGATTGAACATAAAAAAATCCCAAGGCAACTACCATCAGGAAAGAAGGCAATACAAAAGCCAGACCGGCGAGTGTGGCTCCTAATATGCGATAATGCACATATCCCATATAAATGCCAAGCTGGGCGGCTAAAGGCCCCGGTGCGAGTTGCGCTAATGCCATACCCTCATTGTAATCCGCTGCTGATATCCATTGACGTTGCTCTACCAGGTCGCGCCGCATGTAGCCCACCAACGCAGCCGGGCCACCAAAACCAATTGCCCCTACCTTAAGAAAATACAAAACAAGCTGAGATAATGCATATCCGGGAGCCGTGCTTTCATCGCTTGGTAGCGTGCTTTTAATTTCCGGGCTTCCAATTGTGTTTTTCATTTTGTACATATTTTGCCCAGCTATACAATGCATCGTAAAGCCTTATGCCTATTTCCAGCATTTCCTGGTCATTTGAATAGTTGTGAGATAGCCCTGCAGAAATTGCCCAAAGACCTGCAGCCTGTGGTGCCAGGTCAAAACGGTCAGTATCAGCTCCCCGGACAATGGTTGCAATTTGTAGAATGGGAGGATCTGATAACCGATGTTTTTTAACAATGTAATCAAATGTGCAATATTCTCCTTCGTGCGTATATTCCGCTCCGGGGATGTCGTATGGAATGGCATTCAGTTCTGCTGCTTTTGCAAATGCCAGTTCCTTTGGAACGTAGATGAATTCAGCATCTTTGTCCACAAACTGCTTAATTAGCCACGGGCAGGCTATGCGGTCAATTTTGGGGCGCTCTCGTGTGATCCATTTCATTCCCAATAATATTTGGGCACAATATTATCAGATAGCCATTCCAAAACATAGAACGGGAATGACCTGGCTGGTACATAATTTACTTTTTCACTGTTTTCTTTCGGTAACTGGAGGGATTTTGACCGGTTTCGTTCTTAAAAATGCGTGCAAAATGGCTATGGTCTGAGAAGCCGGTCAGGTAAGCGATTTCAGTTAGTGTATAAGACGGTGTTTGCATCAGCTCTATGGCTTTGTCTATTCTTTGTTTGCGGACGTATTCGCCAAATGACCGGTTTTCAAAATACCTGCTAAAAACTCTTGACAGGTAAGATGGATTTATGTCAAGTTCCTCTGAAAGCTGCTTGAGATTCAGGTTCGTGTCTATTTGATCCTGGATAATCTCCTTCAATCCTTTTACCCAATCCGGAATCTTCTGCTGATCCTTTTCCTGTTGAACAAAACGTCTCAGAATTTCAATCAACTGGTGCTCGGAAGGCTGTTGAGTATGCTTAATATGCTGAAGGTGTTTGGCCCAGCTATGAAGCACATCATATAGCATCATTCCTTTTTCAAGCAACGCCTGGTCATCTGTTTCGTTATAAGCCAACCCGGCAGAAATGGCCCACAATCCGGATGCCTGACTGGCCAGATCATGACGATCTGTATCTGCGCCACGCACGATTGGCGCCATAACCAATACGCCTGCATCTTCTATTTTGTGTTTTCTAATAATGTAATCAAATGTGCATTGATCGTCGTAATGTGTATATTCCACTCCTGCAATATCAAATGGAATAGCATCCTCTATCTCAGCAAGCGGGAAAACCTGGTCAACCGGAACATATATGAAAACGGCCTCTCTATCCACAAACCGTTTAATCAGCCAGGGGCAGGCAAGTCTATCAATCTTTGGTCGCTCTCTTGTTATCCATTTCATATGTCTACACTGTTTGACAATAATTATCGTAATCTTTTTGTTGCGACGTTAATCCACAAGACACAAAGACGCGCTGTAAAGGAGAAGAAATAGGGAAATGATTTAAAATTTATTAAACTCCGATTCCTCACTAATTAGAAGTTATAACAAGCAAATTTCTGCAATTATTTGTGTTTGGAGATAAACTCTCCCGCATATATGTTAATATCCAGTAGTGAAAGCCTGGAGAAAATGAATTTCTTGCAATGTTATACAGGTCATATATAAAAATATCATTTTTATTACGCATCAATAATAACAGCAATGAACAGGCGTAAATTTATAGCTAATGGTTACGGGCTTACATCAGGGTTACTCCTTGCCGGAAACCTGGAAGCCCTGGCGCCGGCCGGGAAAAGTGCTCAAACAAAATATGTAAACACCTATTCTCACCGGCTTCCGCCAAACGATGGTCATTACCAGCGCACATGTGGTTATGTAGAGGATATTCCCGTTGGTACCTATAGCTGGGCGCCCGACAGCGCTTATGAAGATTTCCAGGATATCAAATTTGGTATCCGTCTGCACTGGGGAATATATTCCCTGTTGCGCCTTCGCGGTGAATCCTGGCCTTATCTTCAGATGCTGCCTGAAGAAAAACAGACTTACCAGGAATTGTATAAATCATGGTATCCCGGTGGATTTGATGCCGGCGAATGGGTTGACTTTTTTGCGGAGAGCGGCGCAAAGATGTTTGCCTTCACCTCCAAGCATCACGACGGGTTTTCCATGTTTGATACCAGTGCAAGGGTAAAGAAAAGGGTGAACTGGCTTGCTCCGGGCGGACCGGCAATAGAAGATTGCGATCTTGCTTACAGCATAATGGACACACCTTTTAAAAGAGATATTGTAAAAGAACTCACTATCGCGGCCCATCGCAAAAGTATGAAGGTTGACCTGTATTTTTCGCACCCCGACTGGTACGACAGTGATTTCCGCCCCTATAATTTTCACCCGTTGCAGGTGCCCGATTCGGCTACTATTGCAGTAGTAGGCAAAAACAAAACCCCGGAAATTGAAGACCCTCAAAAGTATTTTGCCAAAGCGGGATTGGTAATAAAACCCAATCCCTCGAAGGAAGAAATAACCCGTATGATGGCCAGGCACCGCATGCAGCTTGAAGAATTGCTTACCAGATATGGTCATATAGATATGGTTTGTCTTGACCAATGGCTTGGACCTGAAGTTTGGCCTGTATTGAGGGATACCATGCACCATCTCAGGAAAGTTTCTCCGGGAACAATGTTCCGGGCGCGGGGAATTGGAAATTATGGCGATTATTATACGCCTGAAGGATTTGTTCCCGGAAGCAAAGAAAACTCCGATACACCGTGGTTTGTCATTTACCCGTTGGGGGGAACTTTCTCTTATGAGGCGGATGAACAAAAATACAAGGGAGCAGCGTGGATCGTAAAAAATTTAGTGGATGCGGTTGCAAAAGGAGGAAATTTCATGGTGGGTATTGGACCTGATGGCAATGGACAGTTTCATCCTGCGGCTATAGCGCAGTTGAAAGAAACCGGCAAATGGCTAAAGCAAAATGGCAGCGGCATTTATGCCACCAGGGCAAGAGGAGCAGACCAATGGAAAGAAGGCGATGATATTCGCTTTACCCGTTCTAAAGACAATCGTGTTGTATACGCTTTTTCCTATAAATGGCCCGGTGAGCAGTTAACGCTTACAACAGTACGCCCGCCCAAAGGCGCTGCCATCAGCTTTCTGGGATTCAGTGAAACATTGAAATGGAAATATGACAGCGCAAAGGGGTTAATTGTTTCTATTCCTTCCGGATGGAAAGACAAATTTACCGGAGCTGCAAGCCTTGCTTATGGCTTTAAAATAGAAGTAGCCTGAGCATAGCTTAAAATGTGGGGATAAGGAAATACATATCTGCAAGAGCATATATAAGAGAGCCTGGTTCGGCTAATTTTTTTAAACGTATAGTAAATGAGATACCCTGCTCTTCCAAAAAAGGCCGGCTTAACCACCCTTTGAAAAATAAAATGCACGAGGATGAAAAAAGCAGGGGCTGCAGGATGAGTACTTTTACAAAAAATCACCACACATACAATGTATTCCACAGTATTAGCACTACATTCTTTGGTTCGCTGGCTTGTATTGATAAGTTTACTTGTTGCCATTTTCTGTGCTTACAGAGGTTGGCTTTCAAAAAAGAAGTTTTCCGGCTTTGACAATTTGGTAATATACTGTACCGCAACCATTGTATACCTCCAACTCGTTCTTGGGCTCTGGCTTTACTTCATCAGCCCTATTTCCAACTATTTTCTTCATAATTTTAAAACTGCGGTTCATCAAAGAGACCTGCGGTTTTTTGGAATGGAACACAGCATAATGATGATAGCCGCAACCATTATGATCACCATTGGTTCAGCGAAAGCGAAACGCAGGCCCACAGACGATCAAAAATTCAGGGCAATGGCAATTTGGTTTACTATCGGGTTTTTAATTATTCTGACATCTGTTCCCTGGGCATTTTCTCCCTTTACCAGCCGGCCATATTTCAGGATGGTTTAGCTCAACCTTCCTCTTCAAAACAGGAGAATAAAAAATAACGGGTATTTCATTTAAAAAAAATTGTTCAGCTTGAATTATACCAGGCGTATCAGATCAGCGCGAGCAGCCTGTCTCTGGCCATCAGGCAGGCGCCGATAATGCCCGCCTGTTCGCCCAGCAGCGACATTTTTAATTGGGTATCATTGTTTACCAGGGTGAGCGAATATTTATTGATCGCACTGCGGATTGGCAGTTTTATATAATCCCGTGTCGAAGCCAGGATACCTCCCAGTATTACCAGTTCCGGGTTAAAAAGATTAATAAGAATGGCCAACCCTCTGCCGAGTTTTTCCCCAATTTCAGCAATGAGCTCAATGGCCAGGGTATCTTCCATTGCAGCCGCATCCAGGATGTCTTCCAGTTGTATATCCTCAAAATTTTTAAACTTCCTGGCAATGATGCTGCTGGCTCCCTGTTGCAATCGTTGAATGAACATCCGGGTAAGCGCATAGCCCGATGCCTCTGTTTCCAAACATCCTTTTTTACCACAGTGGCAAAGGATCTCATTGTTAAATACGGGTATGTGGCCTACATCGCCCGCAAAGCCGGATTTACCATAGTAAATCTGTCCATTGATCATAATGCCCATGCCTATTCCATGCTCCAGGTATATATACAACGCATTCTTTTCCGAAGTAATAATGCCGCTATTGAATTCGCCATAAGCAACAGCTCTCGAATCATTTTCAATAAGGGTGTTGATGCCAATCCTGTTTTCAATGATACGGCTTAAAGGGTCTTCATGAAAATTGAAATAACTATAACTGTATCCTGTGCGGAAATTAATACGCCCCGAAAGGTTGATGCCAATACCGAGGATCCTGTTTTTAGGCTGCGTGCATTTCCGAATGAAATTTTCTATCAGGGCGCAGAGCTCATTCAGGGCTTCCAGTGTATTCTCAAGCTTATACGGTATTTTCTCTTCTTTTTTGAGCAGGTTATTTTTAAAATCAGATAAGCCGATATTTACATGATACCGTTTGATGTCAACCCCCACACAAAATATTGAATCGGGCTCCAGCCCATACAGGTTGGGCCGCCTGCCTACGCCCACCTCTGTTTTCCCATAATCCTTTACCAGTCCGTCTTCGATCAGTTCACCTATCAGTTCCGTTACTTTTGGTACGCTGATGTTCAATTCGCGGCTCAGGTCGGTAATGGTTGTATTGCCGTGGCCAACAAAAAAAGCCAGGATCTGTTTTTTGAGCAACAGGTTTTTATAGGCCACACCACTGGTAATATCGTTGCGGAGTTCTTCAAAAAAAGTATGACGCTTGTTATTCATATTAATGGTTTGCAATAAACGAAAAATTGATGATACCAAATAATTTTAAAAATTATTTTCTATTTAATAATAAATTAAAGAAAACAACAGGATTTCAGTTTGTTTAGTTTTCTTTTTTTGCAAAATTAATTATCAAGTAATGATGATTTAATAAAATAATTTATTAATTACTTGTTTTTTTAAATAAATAATATTTATTTAGTGTTCAATTTATCAATTATTATTCAAACCTGATTGTTTAAAATTTAAAAATCTTTTTCATGCCGAAACTTTCAAGCTGCTTATGGCAGGTGGCCCTCTTTTGCATTGTTTGCAATGCCACCGCTCAGAACCGCATCTTCCGCGGCAAAGTAACCGGGTCGGGAAAGGACCTTGCAGGGGTAACAGTTACAGTAAAAAGTACAGGCGCAGGTACTTCTACAGATGATACCGGGGTGTTTGCTGTTGCTGCTCCTAAAAATTCGGACACCCTTATTTTCAGTATTGTGGGATATGCAGAAGTTCATCGCACGGCAACGGCAGGAGTATTCCTTACAGTAGAGCTGGCTGCTATGAACAACGCAATGGAGGAAGTGGTAATAGTGGGCTATGGTACTCAAAAGAGAATAAATCTTACCGGCGCAGTTGCCCAGATAGATGGCAGGGTGCTCGCCAATCGCCCGGTTTCTAATATAGGGCAGGCGTTGCAGGGCGCCATCGGCAATCTTAATATTACACCGTCCTCTGAAGGCGGCGGTCCGGGCGCCGGCGTCAATTTTAATATCCGCGGAGCAACCAGTCTCAGCAGCGGCGGTTCTCCTTTTTACATAGTGGATGGCGTGCCTGTAGAGGGTATCAGCAAACTTAATCCTGCCGACATTCAAAGTATTTCCGTATTGAAAGATGCCGCCGCTTCCGCTATTTATGGAGCCCGTGCAGCCTACGGTGTTGTATTGGTAACAACTAAAACCGGTAAAACAGGTAAACCTGTCATTTCTTACGGCAACATATTTGGATTTTCACGTGCTACACAAATCCCCAACCAGGTTAATTCGCTTGAATTTGCAGAAGCTTACAATATTGCGTCTGTTAATGCCGGTCAATCGCCTATGTTCAGCCAGGAGCATATCAACAGGATCAAAGCTTATATGGCTGATCCTGTAAATACGCCCTCCAATATTCCTAACCCCAACAATCCTGATTTCTGGTCGTATGCAACACTCGACAATGACAATGTGGACTGGATCCGGACCTACTTTAAACCCGGCGCCGAAAATCAAAAACACGATTTGAGTGTAAGCGGCGGTGGCGACAAAACGAGCTACTATGTGGGCGCCGGCTATTTTAAGGAAGGCGGGTTGCTTCGTTATGGCAATGAAAAGTACGAACGTATTAACTTAACCAGCAACCTTCATTTTACACCGCTTAAATGGCTGCGTGGCGATCTGCGTACCCGTTTCAGCAGAGACAACAGAAATGTTCCTTCGCCTACCCATGACGGTGATATCGGCAACTGGATGCACCTGTCCACTACTCGTTTTCCTAACTGGGCATTAAAAGATCCTAACGGCCACTGGGCGGCAACATCCAACATGCTGCGGCAGTGGGAAGGGAGGGGACTCAGCAATAACAATGTGGTGAACCTTACGGGCGCCATAGAAATAGAGCCGGTAAAGAACTGGAAGATCAACGTTGATTATACTTACCGAAACACCGTATTCAAATCTTCGGCACATGCCAAACCTTTTATATGGGAATATACTGTTTCGGAGGTGCCGGTCATGACAAGCAACAATGCATACTCTACAGAAATGTCGCAACTGAATTATAACTCTCTCAATGCTTATACTTCTTATGGAAATCAACTGGGAAAACATGCCTTTAGTGCACTGGTGGGCCAGCAGGCGGAACTGAGCAAGTATACCTACCTGTTTGGCATGAAGCGCGATCTGATCTCCCAGAATCTTCCTTCGCTGGGAGTTGCCACAGGCGATCAAACAACCAATGGAAGCTTGACGCACTGGGCCAATACGGGCACTTTCATGAGAGTAAACTACAACTTTGATGAACGATACCTTATAGAGTTCAATGCCCGTTATGATGGCTCCTCAAAGTTCCCGGAAGGAAAAAGATTTGGATTTTTCCCTTCTGTATCTGCCGGATATAACATCGCGAAGGAAAGCTTCTGGAATATCCGTGACATCAGCCAGTTGAAACTGAGAGGTTCCTATGGATCGCTCGGTAACCAGGATGTTGCCAATTATCTTTATCTCAGCACAATAGGTATTGGTACCAAATACGGTTATATCCTCAACGGTGTATTGCCCAATTACCTCGCTGCGCCGGGGTTAGTGAGCGCTAACCTTACCTGGGAAACTGCCAGGACAGTAGACCTGGGGTTGGACATTACCCTGCTCAGCAACCGGCTGGATGTAAGTTTTGACTGGTATACACGCACAACAAGCAATATGTTCGGGCCAGCCAACGCGTTGCCTGCTACGCTCGGAGCCAATATACCTTTGCAAAACAATGCCGATCTGCGTACGCGCGGATTTGAACTGAGCCTTGGCTGGCGCGATCATGTTGGCCACGATTTCACTTACAATGTGAACCTTATATTATCGGATAATAGAGCAAAAGTTATTCGTTACAACAATCCCACCAAAATCCTGTCTACTTACTTTGAAGGATACACGCTGGGAGACATCTGGGGTTATACAACAGAAGGTATTATGCAAACGGATGAGCAGGTGAGCAAGATGGCCGACCAATCTTATTTCTGGGGCAGTTGGAGCAAGGGAGATATTGCATACCGGGACCTGAATGGAGACAATAAAATCAACAATGGTAAAAATACAGTTGATGATCATGGTGATCTGTCCGTAATTGGCAACTCACTTCCCCGCTACAACTATTCTCTAAGGCTTGACGCATCCTGGAAGGGTTTTGATCTCAATGTTTTCTTTCAGGGTGTTGGCAGGCGCGATTTCAGCCCGCCTTCGGGTGGAAACAGCGGCGTTTTTTTCTGGGGCTTTACGAGGGGCTTTGGCTCTAATATGTATAAAGAGACCAGCGATTTCTGGACACCGGACAATACAAATGCATATTTGCCCAAGCCTTACAATTCTGCTGAGGTCAGTAAGAACCAGGTTACCCAAACCCGTTATCTGCAGAATGCCTCTTACCTGCGCCTGAAAAATATTCAGTTGGGATACAGCATTCCTGCCGCGGTCATGCAACGTATAGGACTGCAGCGCATCCGGCTTTTCCTCAGTGGCGAAAACTTATTTACCATCACTCCTCTGCAAAAGAATTTCGACCCTGAACTAACAGCCGGAGGATGGGGAGCCGGCAAAGTATACCCATTGTATAAAATTGTGTCTTTTGGTATAAACGTGGATTTTTAACCTGATAAATCAAAAAGAATGAAAACCTATCGGCTGTTTACAATATGGATGATATTATTTTCTACAGGATTATTTTCCTGCGAGAAGTTCCTGGACCGGCCGCCGCTGGATGCGATCACGGACGGAGAGATGACATTTTCAAAAACGGAAATGGAACTGTATTCAAACAAATATTATGGGTCACTGCCCAGCTTTAACGGTTATAGCCTTGGGATATTTGAAGAAGACAATTCCTCCGACAACATGGTTTCCGGCGACTATAATTTCAATGCCCGGCTGTCGGGTACCATCAACGTACCCGGTTCTGGTGGCGGCTGGGACTGGACAGCAATACGCGGTATTAATTTTTTCCTTGCCAATTATCACATTACCAAAGAATCGCCGGGGCTGGTAAATCCCTACATAGGGGAAATGTATTTCTGGAGAGCGTGGTATTACTATTCCCTCATGAAATCATTTGGCGATCTGCCATGGTACAATATGCCGCTTACCACAGGTTCAGAAGAGCTGTACAGTGTAAGGTTATCACGATCAGTTATAGCCGATTCTATTATTGCAGACCTCGACAAGGCGGCTGTACTTTTAGCCTCTAAGGAAGTAACCCCTTCGGGAAGATTGCATAAAGATGTGGCACTGTTATTTCAAAGCCGGGTTGCACTCTATGAAGGAAGCTGGGAAAAATATCATGCCGGTACTGTATTTGGTGTTGAGGGCGGCGATCCCGGCCGCTTTTTCAGAAAGGCAGCGGAGGCAGCCAAACAGGTAATTGATCGCGGAATATATTCGATTGAACCGGCAAGCGCTGACCCGCAAACCGCTTATTGGAGCCTTTTTAACCAGAAAGATTTATCTGCCAACAAAGAAGTGCTGATGTGGAGAAAATACGATCGCGCATTGAACGTGATTCATTATGCCCAGAATTATTTTGGCGGAAGCGACAAAAATACCGGACTTTCAAAATATCTTGTAGAATCTTATTTATGTACGGATGGTAAGCCCATCGGTGTTAGCTCACTTTACCTGGGTGATGACCTGGTGGAAGATCTCGTGAAAAACAGGGATCCGCGGCTTACCCAAACCATGTATACAAAAGGAAAACCCCGCGTTATCTCAAACGGCGATACAAGTGGAAAGTTTAACTTGCCTGACATGACTTTTGAATCGCGTTTGCGAAATACAACGGGCTACCAGTTGTACAAAGGCGTTGATCCGGCTGCAGATCATTCAGCCGGAGATATTAACGCTGCTATAATTTTCAGGTATGCGGAGGCGTTGCTGAATTATGCCGAAGCAAAAGAAGAGCTGGGTGAATGTAACCAGGAGATCCTCGACATAACGGTGAATGTTTTAAGAGATCGTGTTGGTATGCCGCATCTTGCCGAAAGCGTAGGTTTTACAGATCCTGCCTGGGAATTCCCAACACTAACGCCACGGATGAACGAAATCAGGCGTGAGCGGAGGGTAGAGCTGGCATGTGAAGGATACAGGTTTGATGACCTCATGCGCTGGGCGGCGGTAAGCCTGATAAAGCGTCCGATGCTGGGAGCTAAAATGCAGCAGTTTGCAGATGTAAAGAACAGCTTTCAACCGGTGCTTGATCCTGCCGCTATCCCTGTGAATGCCAACGGATACATTGCACCGCATTGGAACAGTCCGGCACAAAATGGCTGGCAGTTTGATGCAGGCAAGCACTATTTAAACCCTATTCCACTAAACGAATTAATATTGAATCCCGAACTCGAACAAAACCCCGGATACTGATTATGTATAAGATTTATAACTATTTTGTCGGCTTGTTGCTTGTAGGTTTTTGCCTGGGCGCACGTGCACAACAACTACAGGTGGCTTACTGCGGAAAGATGTCTAATGACCTTGTGCAACAGTTGACCAGCGAAGGATTTAAACTCAGGCAATTTTCAGATCCGCTGAAAGCTGTAGCTGCATTGCCGAAAGGAAGTGCGCTGTTTTTATTAGCAGATAATTATCCCCATGGCATTAATGCTGTAAAGGGATCGGTTATCAATGCCGCAAGGCGAAAAAAATTACGTGTCTACATAGAATATGCCTACTCGTTAGAAGGATGGATAAGTGATGATTCGGTACACGTGGCGAAGCTGGAGCGGGGCATCGTTTCTGCTCCGGGTTTGGGCAAAGTGCTGAAGCCCATGGACCTGCTGGGCATTAACGATTGTCATTACCTGCGTGCTAAAGTTGACAGTCCCTTGCTGGTATTGGGCAAAGTGGCAGGCTTTGATCGCGCAGAATATGGCATTAGTGATATTGAAACATTTCCGCTGTTATTTGAAAAGCAAAACATCATGATAGCCACCACCAAGCTGAGCAACTTCAAAACAGGCAGGTATGGTCCTGCGGATTCCTGGAAGGCGCTGTGGGAATATATCATGGGCTGGATGACAAACCGCAGCGATCTGCATTTCAATCATTGGCTGTTTGATGTAACACCCTCTTATACGGCAACAGAAGCGCTTCCGGTCCAGTCCCGCAGGAACTCGGTTAACAAAGGTGTACAGTGGTTTTACAATGGGCGTTTTTTTGTAGACAGCAGTTGGAAGGATTTGTGGATGAAATACCAGGGCGATGGCACGGCTCCTTTCGGCCCTCCCGTTCCGCAAACTTTCCCTAATGGTGATGGATCTCTTGGCATACTGGAAGGCCATGCTTCTACTATTTATTGGGATGGTACCGAACAGTACCGCTACTGGATTCGCGATGATGTGCAGGGAGAAGTTTCCTTTGCTTTGGCCGCAGCCGGTAAGCTGCTGAACAATCCAAACTATACAGCAGCCGCCAGGAAACTCGGCAAGTTCATTTTCCAGGGCTCCAATTTCCGCGCTGGCCCCAGGGCAGACAAAAACAGTCCGGTGTATGGGTTGCTCGGCTGGTCTGTTACGCATCCCTATGTGTTTTACAACGATGACAATGCCCGTTCAATACTGGGACTCATCGGATCGGCCGCTTTCAGCGGTGCACACGACTGGGACAGGGAGATTGTGGAAAACATATTGTCGAACCTGCGAACCAGCAGCAAACAGGGCTTTCAGGGCGGAAGGCTGGAGGAGCCGGACATTCTGAAAAATGGCTGGCAATATTACTGGAACAGGGACCTGGTGAATCCACATCCTCACTTTGAGTCATGGATGTGGGCCTGCTATTTGTGGCTGTACGATAAAACAGGGTATGCGCCCCTGTTAGAAAAGACGAAAACCGCCATCCGGTTAACCATGGAGGCTTACCCCGATAAATGGAACTGGACGAACGGTATACAGCAGGAACGTGCCCGCATGATCCTTCCATTGGCATGGCTGGTACGTATAGAAGACACACCGCTGCACCGGCAGTGGCTCGATATGGTTGTAACAAAGCTGCTGGAAAACCAACAAAGCAGCGGCGCTATCCGGGAAGAGCTGGGAGGTGGCAGTGGTATGTTTGGCAGCACTAAATCCAACAAAGAGTACGGGCTGCACGAAGCGCCGTTGATTTTTGAAAACGGGGATGAGGTGGCCGACATGCTCTATACATCCAACTTCGCCTTCTTTTCACTGAACGAGGCGGCCCATGCTACCGGCAATGTACAATATACAGAAGCGGTACAACGGCTCTCTGATTTTCTTACCCGCATACAGGTAAAAAGCAGTAAGCACAAAGATGTAGACGGTGCGTGGTTCCGCGCCTTCGATTACCGGCGGTGGGACTATTGGGCGTCTAATGCTGATGCAGGCTGGGGCGCATGGTCAACACTTACCGGCTGGATTCAATCCTGGATCGTGGCAACTCAGGTGTTGTTAGAGCAACGTCAAAGCTATTGGGAACTTACAAAGCAAACAGATGTTGACAAGCATATGCAGGAAGCTGTTGATATTATGTTTGGGGGGAAATGAGTTAAGTAGCCACCCGAACGGAGTCATCCGGGCAGGAGTTGAGTGAGCGGTATGCCTGAATGAACCGGTTCGTGAAGGCGGGGTTGGTTATGTAAACTACTGATGGCTCATAGCTGTTTGCTCACAACTGCAAGTCTCAAATAATTACCTGTACCTTCTAACGAATTGACATGGATTTGAATCAATATGCGGCTGTTTATAAGGATAACCTGTTAAAAGATGTAATCCCCTTTTGGGAAAAGTTCTCTCCCGATCAGCAATATGGCGGATATTTTACCTGTTTGGACAGGCAGGGAAAAGTTTTTGATACCGATAAATTCATTTGGCTGCAGGCACGCCAGGTATGGACTTTTTCTATGCTATACAATAAGGTTGAGGCCAGGACATCCTGGCTGGATTTTGCCGTGATGGGCGCCAGCTTTCTCGAACAATACGGGCGTGATGAAAAGGGGGATTGGTTTTTTTCGCTTACGCGTGAAGGTAAGCCTCTTGTTCAGCCCTATAATATATTTTCCGACTGTTTTGCTGCGATGGCTTTTGGCCAACTGTATAAGGCAACAGGTGAAAAACGCTACAAAAATATTGCTGTACACACCTTTGATCGTATCTTACAACGCTATAATGAACCAAAGGGAAAATACAACAAAACAGTACCCGGTACAAGGCCATTGAAGGGACTTTCGTTACCGATGATCCTGTCGAACCTGGTGTTGGACATTGAACATGTTTTGTCCGGGGAACAGGTTCGCAATACCATTGACAATTGTGTTAAAACGGTGATGGAAGAATTCTTCCATCCTTCAACCGGATTGGTACTGGAAAATGTTATACCGGGTGGCAGGATGAGCGATTCTTTCGAAGGGCGTGCAGTAATACCAGGGCACAGTCTTGAATCAATGTGGTTTTTGATGGACATTGCAGCCAGGAACGAGGATGCCGACCTTTTGTCCAAAACGGTAGGCATTGCACTGAATTTGCTCAACTTTGGCTGGGACCAGGAATACGGAGGGATTTTTTACGTGCTTGATATCAAAGGCCATCCTCCCCAGCATCTCGAATGGGACCAAAAACTGTGGTGGGTACACCTGGAAGCGATTGTTGCCATGCTGAAAGGTTACCGGTACACAGGCGATAAACGTTGCATGGAATGGTTCAAAATACTGCATGATTATGCCTGGTCGCGGTTCCCTGATCCTGATTACGGGGAGTGGTATGGGTATTTAAACAGGAGAGGAGAGACGTTGCTTCCTTTAAAAGGTGGCAAATGGAAAGGGTGTTTTCATGTGCCCCGTTGTCTTTTCCAGGGCTGGAAAACGCTTGAAGAAATAATTGCGCCTGAAAACGATTTACAGCAAACCACCTCCAGCCATGGCTAATTCAATAATAAGCGGATACACTATTGCAGGGCACGATTATTCTGCTTCAAAAAACAGGATTGCGCTGATCTCTTTGGCAGTATTGTATTTTATGCTGGGATTTATTACCTGTCTCAATGATACACTGGTTCCCTATTTTAAAAAAGGGTTCGATCTCAGCTATGCTGCTTCATCATTGGTACAGTTTTATTTTTTCCTGGTATATGGTTTGTTTTCCATTCCGGCCGGAAGGATAATTGGCAGGATTGGTTATCTAAAAGGAATGATTTGCGGCTTCGTTTTTGCTGCAGCAGGCGCCGTGCTTTTTTATCCGGCGGCAGTATTTCATGCGTATTACTTGTTTTTGGGAGCGCTTTTTATTGTTGCTATAGGTATTGTGTTTATGCAGGTTGCTGCAAATCCTTACATTATCATACTGGGGCCGGTGGCAAGTGCCTCTGCCAGGCTGAACCTGATTCAAAGTGTGGGTTCTGTAGGAACGATTTTGGCGCCATTGTTTGGGGCAGCGGTCATACTTCCCAAAATGACAGGCCCGGGGAATTCGGATGCCGTAAAATATCCTTATTTGGGTATTGCTTTACTGCTTATACTGATAAGTATTGTAATCAGCAGGCTTTCTTTACCGGTTGTGCGGCAGGATGCAGAGGTTGTTGACAAAACTGCTGACCGGGCGTTCCCTTCCTCTGTTTTTGCTTTCAGGAATCTGAACCTGGGTGCATTGGGAATCTTTTTCTTTGTAGGCATCGAGATAGCGATAGCATCTTTTTTAACCAACTATATTGCCGATGCGCTTATTATTGCTGAAGATGCTGCCAACCGGTATGTTGCTTTTTACTGGGGCGGAATGCTGGTTGGCAGATTGATTGGCGTGGTATTGTTAAAACGTATGTTGCCACATCACCTGCTGATCCTAAATGCGATCATTTCTATTTTATTGATCCTTTTGTCTGTGAATACAAGTGGCTCGCTTGCGGTATGGTCGCTTATCAGTGTGGGGTTGTTTAATTCCGTGATGTTTGCTATTATATTTTCTCTTTCTGTCAGCGGGCTTGGCAAACATATTATAAAGGCGTCTGGTGTATTGTCGACAGCTATTTCAGGAGGAGCCGTAATTGTAGTGATCCAGGGTTGGCTGATTGACTCTTCTTCCTGGGCAACCGCATTTCTTGTTCCCGCAGTCTGTTATTTCTACATTATTTTCTATGGCGCTCATGGATACAAATCCAGGTACAGTGAGTACCAAAAAGGTCGCTAAGGATAAAAAGAAGAAAAAAATCAGCTTAAGCTTCAGCTACAATGCCTTCCAGGTCATAGTCATATGCTTTGGTGATCCGTACATTTACAAATTCACCAATGGGCAGTTTTTGTTTGGTATTGATGATCACTTCATTATCTACTTCTACTGAATCAAATTCTGTACGGCCCAAATAACGGCCCGCTTCTTTTTTATCAACCAGCACTTTAAAAACCTTGCCTGTTTTTTCCTGGTTCTTTTCATAACTGATCTCCTGCTGAACTTCCATCACTTCCTGCGCCCGCCTTTCTTTTTCCTCATGTGGGATATTATCTTCCAAAGCATGAGCAGAAGTGCCTTCTTCATGCGAATAAGTAAAAATGCCAACCCTGTCAAACCTGTGAGTTTGCAAAAAGCCTTTCATATCTTCCACATCTTCTGCTGTTTCTCCCGGAAAGCCGGCAATAAGTGTGGTACGCAAACAGATATCCGGGATGCGGCTTCTGATCTCTCCTATTAAATCGTTCATTTCGGCTTTTGTAATCTGCCTGCGCATCGCTTTAAGCATATTATCGCTGCTGTGCTGCAAAGGTATATCCAGGTAATTGCAAATATTAGGGCGTTCTTTTACAGCATCAATAATTTCCAGTGGAAACTTCGAAGGATACGCATAGTGCAGGCGAATCCACTCCAAGCCCTTTACGTCTGCCAGCGCATGCAAAAGGCGCGGCAGTTCTCTTTTTTTATAAATATCCAGCCCGTAATAAGTAAGCTCCTGGGCGATCAGCATAATTTCTTTAACTCCTTTGCGAACCAGCCCTTCAGCTTCCGCTACCAATTGTTCCACGGGTTTGCTTACATGCTGTCCACGCATCAAAGGAATCGCGCAAAAAGAACAGGTGCGGTTGCATCCTTCAGATATTTTCATATAGGCGTAATGAGAAGGCGTGCTCAACAATCTTTCTCCTACCAGTTCCGCTTTATAGTCTGCTTCAAATCTTTTTAAGATCAACGGCAATTCCATTGTACCGAACCAGGCATCTACTTCAGGTATCTCTGCTTCAAGATTTTGCCTGTACCGTTCGGTTAAACAGCCGGTAACATACACCTTGTCCAATCTGCCTTGCTTTTTAAGTTCCACATGGTCAAGAATGGTATGGATGGATTCTTCCTTTGCCTTATCAATAAATCCACAGGTGTTGATCACCACTACGTTATGGTCGCTTTTTTTACTTTCATGCACCACATTAATATCATTGGCCTGTAGCTGCCCGCTTAATATCTCGCTGTCTACTACGTTTTTACTGCAGCCCAGGGTAATAATATTCACCTTGTCTTTCCGGAGTGTTCTTGTCTTCATACGAGCGGCGAAATTACACAATATTGGCTGTACTGCAAGACTGCCCGCCTTTTGGGGGCTTTAGCAGCTTAACGGCAAATCCACCCCCGCTTTGACCTTGCAAAGCATTAATTATAAGATAAACCGGTAAAAAATATGTATTTTAGATTCAATCAGATTCCTGAACCGTTCAAAATTATTTTATGCCTATTTTTATGGATCGGCACGATGTATCTGAAGCCGTAACAGCAGAGGATATTGCACTGTTGCACCAGGCAGATTTGAAGATACAAAGCCATTTTGGTTGCAGGGCTCTGACTTATTGGTTTGATGAAAACAGGAAAACTGCATTCTGTTTAATAGAAGCTCCTGACAGGAACTGTATTCATAAAATGCACAATAAGGCGCACGGCCAGGTGCCCAACAGTATTATAGCAGTAGATGCCGGCATTGTTGAATCATTCCTTGGCAGGATAGAAGACCCTGAAAAATCACAGAATACAGCGCTGAACATAATAAATGACCCCGCTTTCAGAACGATTATGATCATCCGTCTGAATCGTTTTCCCTTTAAACAAAACCAGGTTCACCTGCCGGCGCCTCTATTGAAAAATCACCGGAATGCGATCCTTAAACTGTTGCCTTCCTTTGATGGCAATTTGGTTAAACAAAGCGAAACAGATTTTTTAATTTCTTTTAAATCCGTATCCAATGCAGTACATGCTGCATCGCAGATCCGGTCTCTTTTTACAAAAACAAATAAGCTCAGCAAATACAAGTTTGGCTTAAAAATAGCATTAAATGCGGGAGTGCCCGTAACGGAAAAGAAATTGATTTTTGAGAGCACTATACAATTGGCGGAACGAATGTGCAGTGCTCTCAGGGGTGAAATTATACTGGCATCCCAGGTAAGGGATTTATACAACGGCGAAAACCCGAAAAGTTTAAGCGAAAATGAAGCTGTTTATTGCCTTACACAAAAAGATGAGGATTTTTTAAACAGCCTGGTGGATTACATGGATGCCAACGGAGACAATACAGATTTGAGCGTAAATGATCTTAGCAAAGCTACTGGGTACAGTAAGCCTCAATTATACCGTAAAATGATCTTACTTACGGGCAAATCGCCTAACGCATTTATTAATGAGTACCGTTTAAATAAGGCGTTGCAAATGTTGAAGAGGAATGAAAAAAATATTTCGGAAATAGCCTTTCAAACCGGTTTTAACAGCCCTTCTTATTTTTCTAAACGCTTTCAGGAAAGGTATGGTCATTTGCCTTCCACCCATTTACTGAAACAAAAACAGCAATTAAAAAATTTACATTCTTCAACAGATCTGAGCTAAAAGTACCATCCTTTGAACCAAATATAGTATCCTTTAAATGCACCGTTAAGTAGCTTTGAAGTATAAAATTTATAACAGATCAATTATGAGTAAACTACTTTTCGACCGCCTTGGAGGTACTGAGGGAATTACGGCAATCGTTGACGCCGTTGTTGAAGCGCATATGGGTAATCCGGCAATCAATGCAAGATTCATGCCCTACAGGGATCAGCCGCAAAAACTGGCAATGATCAAAAAACATACGGTAGATTTTTTTAGCGCCGGAAGTGGCGCCGCGGTTTCCTATTCCGGGAGAGATATGATTACCACTCATACCGGAATGAACATCAGTCCGGCCGAATACATGCATGGTGTTGATGATATTTTAAAGGTGCTGGACGAACATAACGTTGATGCTGCTTCCAGAAGTGAAGTGCTCTCTATTCTGTGGTCATTAAAAGATACAATAATTGGTAAATGAGCTGCCATAGGGGACCGCGTAATTATTCAGAACCCGCAGATACGTGAAGGAGATCACTTAAGACAATATCTTTCGCATCTTCAATTGGGAAGATTCCTCCTCTCTTAAAATACGGTTTTGGCTTTTGCCCTCTTTTCAGCAGAGACTCCGTAGATCTTTTGCATGCTCCTGTATCTTTTTCTTAAAGCAGAAAGTTGAGATTTATATTGGGGATCATCCGCCAGATTTGCCGTTTCATGGGGGTCGTGTTTCACATCATACAACTCCTCATAGTTGTGTTCGATATAATTCATATATTTAAATTCCTTTGTTACCACCCCTTCCACTTTCGGGATGCGCGGGCTACCCAGAAAATAATGCTGGTAAAAGAATTCATTTCTTTCAGGTAACTTGTTCAGTGCCAGATCCATCAGATTTAACCCCTGCATTTGTTTGGGCGCCTGCACACCAGCCATTGCAAGGATTGTAGGAGCGATGTCTATATTCAAAGCCATTTGGGATGCTTTGTATTGCCTGATCTTATCCGGCATATTGGGATCATAAATAAGTAGCGGCACTCTTATGGATTCTTCATATCCATACCATTTTCCTTCCATCCCGTGTTCTCCCAAAAACATTCCGTTGTCGCCCATAAAAATGATAATGGTATTTTTATCAAGCCCCAATTCCCTGAGCTTTTTCATTGTGTTACCTACCACATCGTCTACGCCTGTTATAAGCCGGTAGTAGTTTTTCACATTTTCCTGGAATAATGAGGGCGTTCCAAGAAGTCCCTGCCATCTTGCCCTGGCAAAGTTGGTATCTGTTCTGAAGAAATCCGGCAGTTGCTCCCAGTATTTAGGATCGGCAGTTACAGGTTCGGGTATGGTTATATCCTTATAATAATCCCTGTATGCAGGCTGGATGATATATTTCGGAGGATGACCATCCTGCTCATGCGGCGCTTTAAAACTCACGGAAAGACAAAAAGGCTTACCGGTATTGCCATAGTTGCTGAGAAATTTTTGAATGGCATTGTTCAGCGTATCTGTATCGTGAATAGGATTACCATCGTCACCTGTAATAATATAATCGGGTTGTCCCTTGCCGCCCTCTTCCGTATCTACCCAAAAATCATACATGGCATGCGGCGGATTTTTTCCTACTCCAAATTTTCCCACAGAAGCGATCCGGTAGCCTGCTTTTTTCAATAAAACCGGATAAGTTTGAGACAATGCATCTTGTGTAAAGTCTGTTGAAAAATCATGAATATTATGATAAGCTTCATATTGACCGGTTAATAAGCTTGCCCGGCTTACACAGCAAATGGATGTGGTTACATAAGCATTTTGAAACAATATACCGGCTCTTGCCAGCTTGTCTAAATGAGGAGTCTGGATGATCGTGTTTCCTGCAGCACCTAATGCATCCCATCGCTGATCATCGGTTAGGAAGAAAATAATATTAGGCTTGCTGGTTCCTCTTCCTGAAGAAGCTGGTTGCGCAATCCCTTCCTGCAGAAAAGCAATAAGCAGTAAGGGTACCAGGCATTTAATCCAAAGATTTGACATCGTAAGTTGATAATTTTAAAAATGACAAAATAACACCTACTGCCGGCATATTGCCGGAACAATTCAAATTTTCCTATAATCCTGAAAGGCTTACAACAGGAATAAAACACTACCGGAAAGCAGTGCAGCTACACTGCGCGGGCAGCATCTGAAAATTGTTGACCAGACAAGGTACTAAACCTTAAAAAAGGCAATTACTTTATTACCTTCTTTATGTACTTTTTATAATCTGTAAATAGCTTTATTGTAGGTTTACCTCCGGGTTTGATAGACATTTTAGGACTATTTAAAAGACCAGTATACTCATAACAAATTATCTTTTCAAAATCTGTAAACTGGTTCAGTGCATCTTTAATCTCACTAAATGGCCGGGGAATCAGTGCCCCATTTGAAGTGAAGTTAAATATTTCCATGTCCATCCATAAATGCGTTCCTGATCTCTTACATAAAGAGTCAAGTTTAATTGCTGCTTCTATGCCTGTGATATCTCCTTTTGGCATTCTCTCGAAGCCGAAGGGACAAAGGATATCAAGGTTTGGTAATAATAAGTCATACGTAGCTTCAGCACCACGGAGATTGTGACAGTTTGTTGCTAACATTATGGGCTTATCTGGAGTTAAACTATAAATGTAAGTCTTAAATTCTTCAAAGAACGATACTATATTTTTACGCTGCTGAGGGTTTCCTAATCCACCTTCTATTTCTTCGCTGACATACCACCCATAAAATGACGGATGATGGCCATATTTATTCCAGAGTTCAGATGCAATTCTTTTGTGCCAATCTAAGGACCCTGCGGTAAAATCAAACCAGGCATACAAGCCTACCCCTAAAAATACATTCAAACCTTTTTGATCAGCCGCCGTCAAAATTGCGTTAACAGGATCTTTTGCTCCTATGTGCATACGGTTAGGATACAGAGAAGATGGATAAAATGAGAGCCCTTTATATCCATCCGTTTCTATAGTATGCTTATCATAAATCATTTGATTTCGAAAGACTTCCTGTATTACAATTGTGTTCATCTTTAACTGATGCATGTCCTCAACTAATTTACCCCACTCTTTATCAGTCATCTTTTTCAGATCCTGATTAAAGCGTTCGCCTTCTATTTCACTCCAATGGTAAAAATCAATCCAGGCGCCTCCAATCGCCTTTGTGGAAATCACATCAGACTCTAAAATTTGTAAAGTCCGTTCTGTCTCATAGGTAGAATCGTTCTTTACTACTACTAATATAATAGTATGACGACCTGCCTGACCTTTTGTAGGCCAATCAAATCTTACACCGACTTTTGAATTGGGTTTCAGACTAATAGATTTCTCATAGAGCATTTTGGAAGGCTCTTTCTTATCAAGATAAATTGATATGGATACGTTTTCTGATAAGTCACTCTTGTTCCAAATACCCGCTCTTATATCTAATATTATCTGGTCTGTTACGGGTGATGGAGGTATCAATGTTAAACTAATATTGCCCTCAGCATATAACGAGCTATTAGCGAAACAAAAACAAATGGTACTAAATATTGTCAGAGCATAAAGCATATATCTCTTCATTCTTGCCATACGTATCTATTAAAATTAGATTCCTATTAATCAATTTAATTTAAAGGAGTAAGTACACCCAGGTTCCTCAATTGGATGGCTATCGGATCCGGCATAAATATTTTTTGATAATGAGCCAGACAGGTACCTGTAAATAATCGGGGAAAGAACAAGCACCTCTAAGCCGGATCAAAAAAGTAACTTTTAATTCGGATACTGCACCAGCCTGAAGCCGCCGCTATCGTCTCTATAATCCTGTTTTACGCTGTTGCGTGTAGAGGTTTTACAGTTAATGGACTGTGTAAACCATGATCCTCCTCTTCTTACACGCGCCGCTCCCGAAGCCGGGCCGGTAGGGTTATTACTTTCCCGAACTTCATAATAGTTCTTATTATACCAGTCCTGGCACCACTCCCATACGTTCCCCGTCATGTCATACAACCCGAGCTCATTCGGCGCCTTTTCGCCTACCGGGTGTGGATGTCTGCCACTGTTGCCTGCATGCCAGGCTACAGCATCAATATTATCGCTGCCGCTATAGCGGTAGCCCTGGGTTTTTGGACCTCCTTTGGCTGCATATTCCCATTCGGCTTCAGTAGGTAAAGCATATTTTTTACCGGTAAGCTTGTTTAAGATTTCAATAAATTGCTGCGCTTCATCCCAGCTTACCCTGTCTATAGGGCATTGATCGCAGCCCACAAATTCGCTGGGATTGCTGCCCATAATTGTCGTCCACTGACGCTGGGTTACCGGGTATTTACTAATGGAGTACCCGTCAATAACTACTTCATATTCCGGCCTTTCATCGGCTTCTCCTGAATGATTTCCCATTATAAACCTGCCACCCGTTACCCATACCATACTACCGGATATACTGTCTAATAATTGCTGACTTACCGATGGCTGCCCGGTCTCAGCTTGTTTATCCTTCTTTTTCTTCTTTTTACCAGTAGCTTCCTGTGCTACTAATACATTTACAAAGGCAAAACTCACTGTTATTATCAGAGCATATCTTATCATTAATTTCATACAAGGGAATTATATCTTCAAATATAGGAAATTTAGGTTTTAGGTGTGAAGCATCAGGTATGACTAACGACAGAATGGATACTCCTTATTTTTTTACTGCCCGTAAGGTTATAACTGATTGCTGCTCCTCTCCGGATTTAGTATTTTCTTCTTCGGATTTGGTTCTTTTTATGGGTAGCTTACAGGTTAGGGGATTGCTCTGACGGCTTAGAGCTAATAGTCCACTGCTGACAGCTCCATCCTACAATAAAAAATCCCGCTTCTTTACAGAAGCGGGACCTGCTATTATTTGCCTTAAGAAAAGGAGATTGGTATTAATAACCCATTCCGCCCATATCAGGAGCGCCATGGTTATGTCCGGCTGCTTCTTCTTTCTTAGGTTTGTCGGCAATCACACATTCTGTGGTGAGCAACATACCTGCAATTGAAGCTGCATTTTCCAGTGCAATACGGGTAACCTTGGTAGGATCAATTACCCCGGCTTTGAACAGGTTTTCATATATTTCTGTTCTGGCATTAAAGCCGTAATCACCCTTACCTTCTTTTACTTTTTGTACAACAATGCTACCTTCAATACCGCTGTTGATAACGATCTGACGAAGCGGTTCTTCAATAGCTCTTTTTACAATAGCGATTCCGGTCAGTTCATCCTCATTAAGTCCTTTGAATTTTTCTAATGATTCGATAGCGCGGATATAGGCTACACCACCACCAGGAACAATGCCTTCCTCAACCGCAGCGCGGGTTGCATGTAAGGCATCATCCACGCGATCCTTCTTTTCTTTCATTTCCATTTCGGTAGCGGCGCCAACCTGCAATACAGCTACACCACCGCTTAATTTAGCAAGTCGTTCCTGTAATTTTTCCTTATCATAATCGGAAGTTGTTGATTCAATCTGGGCTTTGATCTGGTTAACACGTCCGGCGATATCTGCCTTTTTACCTTTACCGCCAACAATGGTAGTATTGTCTTTATCAATAACCACTCTTTCTGCTCTTCCTAAGGAACTAAGATCAACGCCTTCTAATTTATGACCCATATCTTCGCTTATTACAGTACCAGCAGTAAGAATACCGATATCTGTAAGCATTTCTTTCCTTCTGTCGCCGAAACCGGGAGCTTTAACAGCAGCTACTTTAAGCGTACCACGTAATTTGTTTACCACCAGGGTTGCCAGAGCTTCGCCTTCCAGGTCTTCAGAAATGATCAGCAAAGGAGCGCCCTGCTGAGCTACTTTCTCCAGAATTTGAAGGATATCCTTCATGGTGCTGATCTTTTTGTCGTAGATAAGAATGTAGGGCTTTTCCAGTTCAGCTTCCATTTTTTCGCTGTTTGTAACGAAATAAGGGGAAACATAACCACGATCGAACTGCATACCTTCTACCACCTCTACCAAAGTTTCTGTGCCGCGGGCTTCTTCAACGGTAATTACTCCGTCTTTACCCACTTTACCAAAAGCTTCAGCAATCAGTTTACCAATGGTTTCATCATTATTGGCAGAAATAGAAGCTACCTGCTGAATTTTCTTACTATCGGAACCCACGGCCTGTGATTGTCCACGCAGGTGTTCAACTACTTTTTCAACCGCTTTGGTAATACCGCGTTTCAAATCCATAGGATTAGCGCCTGCAGCAACATTCTTTAACCCTTCGCTGATGATAGACTGGGCCAGAACAGTGGCGGTAGTAGTACCATCACCTGCAATATCAGCAGTTTTACTGGCTACTTCTTTTACCATCTGGGCTCCCATATTTTCAATAGGATCTTCCAGTTCAATTTCTTTAGCTACAGTAACACCATCTTTTGTTACTGCGGGTGCGCCAAATTTCTTTTCCAATACCACGTTGCGCCCTTTGGGACCCAGGGTAACCTTTACCGCGTTGGCAAGGATATCAACCCCTCTTTTCATTTTATTGCGGGCTTCAACTTCGAAGAATAATTGTTTTGCCATAATTATAACAATTTGAAAATTTGTGAATTTGTAATTTGAAATGAAAATCTTAAGACAACTGATTTTGCGTTCATTATACGATCGCTAAAATGTCGGACTCTCTCATAATAAGATAGTCAGCGCCTTCAATCGTAATTTCAGTTCCGGCATATTTACCATATAAAACGGTATCACCCGATTTTACACTTACCGGCTCATCTTTTTTGCCTGGTCCTGCTGCAACAACAGTTCCGCGCTGAGGTTTTTCCTTTGCGGTATCAGGAATAATAATGCCACCGGCAGTTTTTTCTTCGGCAGCAGCGGGCTTCACAATCACCCTGTCATGGAGTGGAGTTACATTGAACTTTTTAGACATAGTTAATAATTTTTTTGTGTTGGTTAAAGATTGATTTTATAAATCTTTAAGGCTGCCAAAGGTAAACGAATAATATGCCAAAGCGTCCGGCCCGGAAAAATTTTCATGTTTTGCTTATAAATGCGGGTCAAACCAAAAAGTTGACAGCATTTGACACAGGGCGGTATGCCAAATTTGCACAACCTGTTAGGTTTGCCAGGCAGCTAATTCAGCGCTGCAAAACCAACAGGTTTATAAATTCCCTATCTTCGCCGCCGCATAATAAGTTCTTTAAGATGATCAGCAGAAGAAATATCAGGGTTAAAGTAATGCAAACGTTGTATACCATTGATACAGCCCAGGACCAGAAAGATAAAGCGAACAGGCTATTGGACAAGCACCTGGAGCAATCGCGGCAATTATTTGTTTATCTCCTTCATTTTATAATTCAGGTGGCACGTTATGCCGAAAAGGATTCTCACAACAGGTCGTCCAAACATTTGCCTACCGAACAGGATCTGAATGTAAATATTAAAATTGCCGGCAATGAACTGATCTGGAAGATCATGGAAGATCCCTCGTACCAGAAAGCCTGTAATGATATAAAACCTCAGCAATGGGATAATGCTGATTTTATCCGGAAAACATACCTGCAACTGGCTGAAACTCCTGTGTATAAGGAATACATTGCACTACAGGAACGCAATAAAAAATCGGAAAGAAATATCCTGGAATTTATCTTCACCGACCTCATGCTTGCCAATGATGATTTTATATCTGAAATGGAAGATATTTTTATTCACTGGGATGATGATGCGGAAATGATGAACCAGCTTATACTCAACTTTCTGCAAAAACCCGTGCACTGCAATTTCCAGGATATGCTGGGCGCCGAAAAAAGAAAATTTGCCAATGAACTGCTGAATGCAGTAATCAATAAGGAAGACTATTGCATGGAATTGATAAAGCCCAAATTAAAAAACTGGGATGCTGAAAGAATTGCCGTGCTCGATATGATTTTGATGCGCATGGGCGTATGTGAATTCCTGTATTTTGAAACCATCCCAACGAAAGTTACCATTAACGAATATATTGACTTGGCCAAAGCCTACAGCACCCCCCAAAGCGGACAGTTTGTGAACGGCATTTTAGATAACATCCATAAAGATTTGCTGGCGCAGGATAAACTGCACAAAATATCTTATAAAAAACCCTGAAATAGTAGCCGTAATGAAGCGGGGATATACTTCCAAATGCATACATTTGCACCTTTGAAAAGTATTTGCGATTATGACAAAAAATCCTTTTTTACTGCTGGCTGTTTTTAGCATTGTATTTACAGCCTGCCAGTCTTCGGAAAACAAACCGGAGGAAAGCAATATTGCTGTTCAGGCAAACGCGCCTGCCAGTGAACCTGCCGCCATTACTACCATTCAATGGCTGGATTCTGCTTTTAATAAGGGTACCATTACCGAGGGGGAGAAAATAGAGATCGTTTACCGCTTTAAAAACACTGGTGAAAAACCACTGATCATAAAAGATGTACGTCCGTCCTGTGGTTGTACTGTAGCTGAAAAACCGATGGAACCTATTGCCCCCGGCAGGGAGGGAAGCATTAAAGCCGTGTTCGACAGTCAAAACAAACCCGGACCCTCCCACAAAACCATAACCGTAATATCAAATACTCAGCCGGAGAGTTATGCATTAACCTTTAATGTTATTGTAAATAAAAAAAGTTAGTCTTTACTATTTAAATCATACACATGAACACGTATTTCGTTTTATTACAAAGTGGCGGAGGAAACGCTCAAATGATGCAGATGATAATGCTCGTAGGTATTATCGCTGTGTTCTACTTCTTTATGATTCGCCCCCAAACTAAAAAAGCAAAAGAAGCTAAAAACTTTCAGAACAACCTGCAAAAAGGCGATAAGATAGTAACCATCGCCGGTATACATGGCAAAATTGATAGAATTGAAGACAATACCATCCAGTTGGAAGTGAGTCCGGGAAGCTACCTGCGCATTGAAAAAAGCGCTGTAAGCATGGAATGGAGCAAGCAATTGAATAGCGGGGCTGCTGCCGATAAAAAATAAGCTTTTGCGAAACCTTAGTTTCAGCATCCGAAATCCGAATATTAAAAGGATTTCGGATTTTTATTTTGGCTAAAATTTGATGTGGAGTGCTTAAAATTGGCTTAACAGGAGGCATTGGATCAGGCAAAACCATGGTTGCCCGTATATTTGAACTATTGAATATACCGGTGTACTATGCGGATACCGCTGCTAAAACCATTATGAATGAAGATGAAAGCCTTAAAGCATTAATAACAGAGCATTTTGGGGAAACTGCATATGCTGGTGGCGTGCTTAACCGGGCATATATTTCGTCCATTGTTTTTGAAAACAAGGAAAAATTAGCATTACTAAATGCGCTTGTGCATCCCGCTACCATACGGGCTGCCGAAAAATGGATGCAACAGCAACATGCAGCATATGTAATTAAGGAAGCGGCATTGATCTTTGAAAGCGGATCACAGGACGGGCTTGACCTTGTACTCGGCGTGTATGCGCCGAAGCACCTTCGTATTCACCGAACAATTCAACGTGATACAGTTAGCCGGGATGAAGTACTGAAGCGTATGAGCAACCAGGTAAACGAAGAATTAAAGATGAAGCTTTGTGATTTTGTGATATACAACGATGAACAACGGTTGCTAATACCACAGGTTATTGCACTGCATGAGCGGTTGTTATTGTTAAGCAGTAAAAGTGGTAAGTCATAAGTGGTAAGGAGTACGTTATCATTTCACACTTATCGTTTCCTAAAAGGTGAAAAGTGAGAAGAGAGATGTGAAACGTAAGAAATTGCCTTATACTGCTTACTGATAGCTGATCTGATCGCTGATAGCCAGAGAACCCTGAGAAGAGGCAAATGATAGGGAAACCGGGCATCAAATAAGTTCCTTCAACTTTTCAACCACCATATCTACTTCCTCTTTTGTATTGTGCCTGCAGAATGAAAAGCGAACAGCAACCCTGTTGGGATTGTTATTAATGGAACGGATAACATGAGAGCCCTGGTCGGCGCCACTGGTACATGCACTGCCGCCGGATGCGCATATGTTATTAATATCGAGATTAAACAGGAGCATTTCCGATTTTTCAGTTTTTGGTAAACTCACATTGAGTACAGTATATAAACTTCGCCCGGTAAAGTCGCCGTTAAAACCAACGCCTTTGATATGTTTTTTTAGCTGCTCGGCCATATATTGCTTAATGGATTTGATGAACGCACTATCCGTTGCATAAGTGGCTGTAGCCAGCTCAAGCGCTTTTGCGAAACCCACAATGCCATACAGGTTTTCTGTTCCGGCGCGCATATTTCTTTCCTGGCTTCCGCCATGTATATATGGATGTATGCTTACATTTTCATTGATATACAATAAGCCAACACCTTTGGGACCATGAAACTTATGAGCGGCTGCCGTAATAAAATGAACAGGCGTATGCCGCAGATCAATGGGATAATGACCCACGGTTTGTACCGTATCTGAATGAAAAATAGCCCCATACAGCTTACACATTTCACCCACTGTCTGCAGGTTTAAAAGGTTACCAATTTCATTATTGGCATGCATAAGCGAAACGAGTGTTTTTTCTTCGCTACCGGCGAGCAGGTGCTCCAGGTTTTCCAGGTCAATATGACCGTTGGGCAATAATTTGACGAAGGAAAACTGCGTTTCACCCCGGTTCCGTAAATATTCTACTGTATGCAAAACAGCATGGTGCTCAATGGGTGAAGTGATTATACGTTTGCATCCCAGATCTCTTACAGACGCGGTTATGGCTGTATTGGAACTTTCCGTTCCCCCACTGGTAAAGAAAATTTCTGCGGGATGGGCATTGAGTATGTTAGCAACCGACTTCCTTGCGCTTTCAATCGCAAGCCTGCTTTCCCGCCCGTAAGAATAAATGGAAGAAGGGTTACCAAACTTCTCAGTCATATATGGTAACATTGCATCCAGCACCCCGGGGGCCAGCGCCGTAGTGGCGGCATTATCAAAATATATTCTTTTTTGCACGAAACTTAAGATTTATCCTCAAATCTGCAGGCAACAAAAAATTTAAAAACAGCAGTACTATTTCAATTCCCTGATATCCTGCATCAAGCGCAGTGCTATATTATTTGCGGTAGATTCAAAATTACTTTCAGCATAAATGCGGATGATTGGTTCGGTATTGCTTGTGCGCAGGTGCACCCAATCGTTATCAAACTCAATTTTTAAACCATCTTCGGTATTAACGGGATGACTTTTATATTTAGTTTTTATTTTTTCAAACACTTGTTTTACATCTACTCCATGCTCCAGTTCGAGTTTGTTTTTACTGATAAAATAATCCGGGTAGGTGCCTCTTAACTGTTTGATGCTTTTTTGCGTTTTGGCCAAATGGGTAAGAAATAAAGCTATCCCTACCAGCGCGTCGCGCCCATAATGTAAAGCAGGTAATATAATACCACCATTACCTTCACCGCCTATCACAGCATTTATTTCTTTCATCCGGTTCACCACATTTACTTCGCCCACTGCGCTGGGATAGTATTGCCCCCCATGTTTTAAAGTAATATCTTTTAAGGCACGGGTAGAAGACATATTGCTTACTGAATTACCGGGCTGCCTGCTTAGCACGTAATCGGCAACGGCAACCAGTGTATATTCTTCTCCAAACATGCTGCCATCTTCACATACAAAGCAAAGCCGGTCAACGTCGGGGTCAACCGCGATACCCATGTCTGCCCCGCTCTTGCGCACCATATTGCTTAACTCCCCCAGGTTTTCGGGAAGTGGCTCGGGGTTATGAGCAAACCTGCCATTGATCTCCCCGTTTATCACTGTAATATCCTTATCCTGTACACCCAATGCACGCAGTAGCTCCGGCACAAACAGAGCGCCGGTGCTGTTTACGGCATCTACAATAATTTTAAATTTTCTGGCTTTGATGGCTGCGATATCAACCAGGTTAAGGGAAGTAATAGCTTCTATATGTTTGTTAAGATACGAATCATCTCCCTTTACCGTACCCAGCTTATCAACCGGAACAAATGTAAAATCTTCTGCAGCAGCAATCTCCAGCACCTCTTTCCCATCCTGTGCCGAAATGAATTCGCCTTTACTGTTCAGTAATTTCAAAGCATTCCACTCTTTGGGGTTGTGGCTTGCAGTTAAAATAATTCCCCCACCGGCCTGTTCCATCACTACCGCCACTTCTACGGTGGGCGTTGTACTTAACCCCAGGTCAACTACGTCTATTCCCTGGGCATTTAGTGTGCTTACAACAATGTTTTGTATCAATGGCCCGCTTATCCTTCCGTCTCTTCCAATAACTACTTTTTTATTACCGGTTTTTGCAATCAGCCAGTTTCCATAAGCTGCTGTAAATTTTACTACGTCTAAAGGTGAAAGTGTTTCCCCAGGTTTCCCCCCTATGGTGCCCCGGATTCCGGATATGCTCTTAATCAATGCCACAGTACTAATTATTTTATGGATGCAAACTTAGTTTAAATTTTTAAATCCACCTGCCTGTAATACGTCATAACTACCTGCAGATCCAAACTGCATCCATATTTTTTCATGCTTAACAGTGCCAGGCCGGAGTTAAAACCTGCTCCGGACCAATGTTGCAGCAAGAATTATAACATGCCCCCGGAAGTAAACCCCTGCTAAATGAGCCGGGTTGTAAAAGTATAGTTACATTTGCCTAAACAATTCATCCTATTCATGCCGGGCAACCGTAGCTTCTTTCCACTTTATCATACATCAGATCATCTGGCAAAACCTCACAGTATAGCTATAGCCGCACTGTTCCATACTAAAATATCATTAGCATGAACAACCTGATCCGGTATGATATTGAATTATTTTTCGAGATAAACGGGCAATGGCACAATTCCTTTTTAGACTGGCTTTTACCTTTATTAAGGAACCAGTTCTTCTGGTCGCCCCTATACCTGTTCGCCCTTGTTTTTATGTTGGTGAATTTTAAGAAGAGCGGTTTCGGCTGGATCATTTTTTTTCTGATAACATTTGCTATTACTGATATGGTCAGCAGTTCGGTGATTAAGCCCTGGGTGGGCCGTTTAAGACCGTGTGCCGATCCGTTTCTCGCCGATTCCGTACGGCAGGTTGTAAGTTGCGGAGGGCCATATAGCTTTACTTCTTCGCATGCCACCAATCATTTTGGCATGGCCATGTTTGCTTATAAAACCCTTTTATTTATTCCATTGGCATGGAGATGGATATTTTTTGCCTGGGCCTTTGCCATATCCTATGCCCAGGTGTATGTGGGTGTGCATTTTCCATTGGATATTGCCTGCGGAGCCTTACTGGGCTGTGTTGTTGGCATGGGCACGGCCTGGGCTTTCAATAAGAAAGCAGGTTTACCCACTTTAGCTTAACTTCATACATTATGATCGAAATTTTGATTATACTGGGATTAATTTTACTGAACGGTATTTTTTCCATGGCAGAGATGGCGCTGGTATCTTCCCGGAAAACACGCTTAGAAACACAGGCAGCAAGGGGAGACAAGAGGGCAAAAGAGGCATTAAAGCTCATGGAGAAGCCAGATGCCTTTTTTTCTACCGTACAAATTGGCATTACCCTTATCGGCATTTTAACCGGTATATTCTCGGGTGAAGCATTAAAAACCGATCTGACAGATTATCTCAACAGGTTTGAATGGCTCCGTCCTTATGCAGGAGCATCCGCCACGGCCATTATTGTAATCATCCTTACCTATTTTACACTCATACTGGGCGAACTGGTTCCAAAGCGGATCGGACTTTCCCGGCCGGAAACTATTGCCAAACTGGTTGCTACGCCCATGCGCGTACTCAGTAAAATAGCCTATCCCTTTGTTTGGTTTTTAAGCAAGTCAACCTATTATACCGTTAAATTATTGAACATAAAAGGGAAAGACACCCAGGTAACAGAAGAGGAGATTAAGGCGATCATTAGCGAAGGAACAGAGCAGGGAACCATTGAAGAAGCTGAACAGGAGATCATTGAGCGGGTTTTTCACCTGGGCGACAGGAACATTACATCACTGATGACCCACCGGAACGATATCGTTTGGTTCAGCCTTAACAAAGACGAGGAAAAAATTAAAGAAAAGATCATCCTTGAACCACACTCTGTATATCCTGTTTGTGATGGAGATATTGACAATATAAAAGGCATGGTATCCATTAAAGACCTGTATGTACATGAAAACAGCAAATTGCTTTCCGAGATCATGCAACCTACACTGTTTGTACCCGAAAACAATACGGCCTACCAGGTACTGGAAAGATTTAAGGAAACAAAGATCCATTGCTGTTTTGTAGTAGATGAATATGGAAGCCTTTTAGGAATGATTACCCTGAATGATATTCTGGAGGCTATAGTAGGAGATATACCAGAACCAGATGAAGAAGACTACGAGATAACGGAAAGAGGGGATGGTACTTATTTTGTAGACGGGCAGGTTCCTTTTTACGATTTTTTAAGAACTTTTGAAAAAACAGAATGGATGAATGAAGGCGAGCATGATTTTGATACGCTTGCAGGATTTATTTTACATCAACTCGAACGCATTCCACATACCGGCGACAAACTCGACTGGCGCGGATTTACTTTTGAAGTAGCCGACATGGACGGGCACCGGATTGACAAAGTACTGGTAACCATTTCGGAAACAATCAAAAAGGAAATGGGAGAATAATTTTTCACATTTATCAACTGCGGCTGGCATCAGGTTTGAATAATCAACGGCAGTAATCCGTTATTATTTAAAATCTGATCCCAATGAAACCCGCAATTGTAAAATTGTTATGTGCTTTTTTACTCCATAGTATTTTTATTTCGTGTAAAAAAGAAAACAGTGGCTTAAACCCGGATGGTAGCAGCACCCGGCCAGACATTGATATTATCGAAACCCTTCCTCCCGTTCAGACAGCTGTTCATTATAATGTTACAGCCAATTGTGCAGGATTTTACAGGGCGTTGCCTGCCCGTTACGACTCAACAACGAAACATTATCCTCTGATCATTTTCCTTCACGGATCCGGAGAAATGGGCAACGGTACAACAGATCTGCCCAAAGTGCTAAAGAATGCCATTCCTAACCTTATTCATAACAAGAAATTTCCGCCCAACTTTACAGCAGGTGGCAAAAACTTCTCCTTTATTGTGCTTTCCCCGCAGGTTAAAAGCTGGACAACGCCGGAGGATGTATATGCGATGATTAAATATGCCGTTGCTAAATTACGGGTAGATACTTCGAGGATATATGTTACGGGTTTAAGTTTAGGCGGCAATACCACCTGGAAATTTGCTGCCAGGTACGGACAAATGGTAGCGGCGGTTGCACCCATTTGCGCTTCCAATACGGCAACAGAATCAAACACCAAGCCGATAGCATCTGAAAACATACCGGTGTGGACATTTCATAATGAAGATGATCCCCTGGCCCCGGTACAAAAAACAATAGATTTTGTAAGGCTCGTCAACAGTTACAATCCAAATCCAAAAGCCAGAATGACTTTATGGCCAACCGGTGGACACGATGCGTGGACAAAAGCTACCGATCCTTCCTACAAAGAAAACGGAATGAATGTTTATGAATGGATGCTGCAATATCATAAGTAGTGGTGAGTGGTAAGTGGTGAGTGGTAAGTTGTTGACGCAGGATACCAGATCCGTCATAATATTGCAGGTTGCAGGCCGCAAGGGAATGTTCCTGAAACCTGAGACTTGTAACCTGCTGCAACTCACACCTCAGCGTTTATTTCCAGTCCTCTTATTCCTTTCAGTTTGAACAACACCTCGTCCAACCGGTTTTGTGGTATGCCAATTGTCATCATACAAAATAATTGCAATTGCTGATCTGCTATGCTGCAATTGTATTGTTTAATGATTGTCATGATGCTATTCATAATAGTATAATCGAACTGGAGTTTGTAATTCCGTTCGATGGACTTTTGCACAACGGGCACGGTTTGTAATACCAGGGCCGCCGCCGACCGGTACGCATTAATTAAACCCGGCACCCCCAGCAAAGTGCCCCCAAAATAACGGGCTACTACTATCAGTATATTGGTAAGTTGCCTGCTTTCTATAAGACCAAGAATGGGTTTTCCGGCAGTGCCCGAAGGCTCACCATCATCACTAACACGGAAACTATTTCCATCTAATCCTACCCTGTAAGCAAAACAATAGTGAGTAGCTTTGGGATATTCCTTTTTAACAGCCTCCAGTTCTTTCTTAAAATCACTAACCGATGCAAGCGGAATTACACAGGCAATAAACCTGCTTCCCCTGTCTTTAAATTCTGCTGTTGCCTTTTGCTCAACTGTATAATAAAAATCCATACGCATGTCGTTACCCTGAATAAATCTCTCTCCCGTATACATTGCAAATACTTAAACGATTAATGAAGGATTAATATACTCCTCAATCCTGTCGGAAAACAAATGCCCTTCCCTTATCATTTGCGCCTGCGTCAGTTGCGGTGCTTTAATACCTCCGGGAATACGCAATGTTTCATTAATAATGATCCTTGCTTCATTCCACCGGTTTTTGTTTATAAAAGATTGCAGTAATTTTGCCCCGCCCTCTACCAGTACGCTCTGTATGCCCAAACGATACAGTGCGTTCATAAGTTCGTCAATAATATTTGCATCGCTTTTAAGCCGGTAAAACCAGTTTCCTCCATCCGTAAAAATATTACTTCTGTCTATTGAAATCGTATTTCGGAGTTCATTGAAAATAACAGTCGGTGCACTTTCATCAAACAACCGCAAAGATGCAGGCAGTTTCAATTCCCTGTCTATAACCAGCCTTACGGGGTTTTTACCCGGCCATAAGCGGGTGGTTAAGGCAGGATCATCAAGCATTGCTGTTCGGGTTCCTACCAAAATAGCCGCTTCCTCGCTGCGCCAGCGGTGTACCAGCCTGCTGCTGTATGCATTGCTAATCTGTACGGCGGAACCATCGGGGCCGGCTATGGCTCCATCACTGCCTTGTGCCCATTTAAGCACTATATAAGGCATCCGCTGTGTATGAAATGTAAAGAACCGTTTATTCAGTTCCCTGCACTCTTTTTCCAGTATACCTGTTGTAACGGTTACGCCTGCGGCCAGAAGTTTTTCAATTCCCTTTCCGTTTACTTCCGGAAAAGGATCCCTGCAGCCCACAACTACTTTGGGGATGCGATATTGTATAATAAGATCGGCGCAGGGAGGGGTTTTGCCAAAATGCGCGCAGGGTTCCAGCGATACATACATCACGCTTTTGCTAACCAGGCGCAGGTCTTCTTTTTGCACCGATGCAATACAATTTACTTCGGCATGGGGCATACCATACTCCCGGTGATAACCTTCCCCTATTATGCGGTTATTGTACACCAGTACAGCGCCTACCATTGGGTTAGGTGCAACATGCCCCGCGCCAGCCTGGGCCAGGTGAAGACAACGGTGCATATATCGTTCATCAATGGTCAATGCCTGTTATATGAAACTAAATTTTTATTTCAGACCTAAATTCTGCCGTATAATACCGATGTAATTAGCAGGTATGCATGGTTGCGGATGTACATCGGTATGAAGCAGTATTCGTGGAATGATGATAGCAAAGCTAAGTTACGGTAATAAAAAACCCCGGACAGGTTACCCGGGGTTGCCTTAGTAAAAATAATTATTATTAATGGGTGGCAGCAGCGGCAGCAGCCTGTTTCGCTTTAGCCCGCTGTTTTGTTTCCTCGGGCGTTAACTTACCCAAAGGTTTATCTTTTGCAAAGTCAACCAAAATAGGTGCAGCAACAAATATCGAAGAATAGATACCTGTTATAACACCGATCAGCATAGCAAAAGAAAATCCTCTTGTTACTTCTCCGCCAAAAATGAATAAAACCAGTAATACAATAAACACGGTTACCGATGTCATAACAGTGCGGCTTAAGGTATCATTAATGGCAGCATTAATGATGCGGGGTTTGCTTTCCCCTTTCATTGTTCTGCTGTATTCGCGTATACGGTCAAATACCACCACGGTATCATTCATTGAAAATCCTACCACTGTTAATATCGCCGCGATAAAATGCTGGTCAATTTCAAGCGGGAAGGGCATGATATGCCTGAAGAAGGAAAATACCGCCAGTGTAACAAACACGTCGTGCACCAGTGAAAAGATGGTGCCGAGCGAAAATCTCCAATCCCGGAAACGGATAAAAATATAAAAGAAAATAAGAATTATGGATACGATTGTAGCGGTTACAGCGCCACGCTTCAGATCCTCCGAAATAGAAGGCTGAACGCTTTGCGAACTTTGCAGGTACACCCTTTTAAAATCAGAAGCACTGGTGCCTTCTGCTAAAAATGGCTTAAGCCCGCCATATAAAGTTGCCTCTACCAAGGAATCTGCAGTACGTGAAGGATTCTCTTTCTGGAAAGAGGTGGTGATGTTAAGGGTACGTGCATCACCTACTGTTTTCACTACAGGGTATTCTCCGAAAACCTTTTGTAAAGCATTCTTTACATCATCGTTTTCCTGTGCATGGTCAAAATGGATGGTATAGCTTCTGCCACCTTTGTATTCAACCCCTTCATCAAATCCGTAAAAGAAAGATCCAATTCCGAATATAAACACTACTACAGAGATGGCATACGCATATTTACGTGCCTCCACGAATTTGAAATGCGCTTTTTTAAATATCGTACGGGATAATTTAGTGAAGTATTCAAAGTGACGTCCTTTTTTGTTTGTCCACCATTCGGATACCAGCCTGGCAATAAGAATTCCGCAAAACAGGTTCAGTACCACAGCGATAATTTGCGTGGTAGCAAACCCCTTAATGGGACCCATACCGAAGATATACAGGATGATGGCCGTTAGTAAAGTGGTAACGTGCGCATCGAGCACAGGCGGCAACGACCGGTTATACCCATGGTCTACTGCCATAGCATAACTTCGTCCCCAGGTTATTTCTTCCTTGATGCGTTCAAATATAATCACGTTGGTATCTACCGCCATACCAATTGCCAGTACCAATGCGGCGATACTTGCAGATGTTAGCGTGGCGCCCAATCCGCTTAAAACACCAATAGTAAAAAAGAGGTTCAGTATTAATGTTATGTTGGCGATCCAGCCGCTGGTATTATAATACAATAACATCAGGGCGAATATTACTATAAAAGAAATGATGAAGGACATGGCGCCGCCTTTAACGGCTTCTGCACCCAGGGTGGGGCCTACCATTTGTTCCTGCACAATTCTTGCCGGTGCAGCCAACTGACCCGACTGCAGGATATTTGCCAGATCGGAAGCTTCTTCTACGGTAAAACTGCCGGAAATCTGCGAGTTGCCATCTAATATAGGATTGATAACGTTGGGTGCTGAATAGATAATGTTATCCAGCGAAATGGCTATAGGTTTATTTACATTTTCCGTAGTAAGATCGGCCCATTTTTTCGTGCCCTGCTTGGTCATTCTCAGCGAAACTGCCGGCCGGCCGCGCTCATCGTACGAAATGGTAGATTCCTCAACGTCATCTCCTTCCAGTGGCGCTTTGTCACCATCCCGCGTTTTAATAGCATACAGCGGAAGTACATTTGAAGTTGCACCTGCTCCTCTGGGTGCAATGCCATACAAAAACCGGGCATTGGCGGGAAAGATATCCTGTACGGTGCTAAGGTTTTCATTTAGTAATGCGGTGTCTTTTACCTGCACATAAGCAATCGCCGCATCACCCTGTGGCGCCTGCATCAATAAACCAAGTATGGTATGCGTTGCCGAAGGTGCAACAGCATTGTCTTTTGCCTGGTTCGTATCGGTGGAGAGCTCGCTTAATGAAAGTGTTTTAGTGGTATCGGCAGGAGCAGAAGCAACAGCTTGCGCGGCAGCCGCGGCTGTTTTACTTGTATCTGCAGCCGGTTTGCTGTCGCCACCTATTTTTTTCAGTGTTTCTTCGGCCTGGGAAAAAGATTGTGCCAGTTCATTGCCTGTGTAAACTTCCCAAAACTGCATATTGGCAGTGGCCTGTAATATTTTACGTACTCTTTCAGGATCGTCTTTTACACCTGCCAGTTCCACGCGAATCGTGCCTTTTCGTGCATCGGGATTGATATTGGGTTGCGCCACACCAAACTGGTCAATACGCTTGGTCAATACCCTGAAAGTATTTTGAAAAGCATCACCTGCCATCGTTCTTAACTTGGCAATTACCTGGTCGTCCGAATCTTCCAGTTTAATATTGCGCTGGCCAGCATTCGCAAACAGCCCCGATAATTTTGCGGAAGGATTTACTTCTTTAAACGCCGTTGCAAACAAGCCTATATAATCGGCGTCGGTTGTGCCTTTACGCTCACTGGCCAGTTCCAAAGCCTTGTTCAGGCTGGGATCCTTGGGGTTGTTGGAAATTGAGCGCAGTAAATTTTCCAGTTCTACCTCAAGCGTTACACTCATACCACCCTGTAAATCCAATCCCAGACTCAACTCCTGTTCTTTGGCTTTTTGATAGCTGGTAGCGCCGTTAATGCCATAAGTAATGATTTTTTCTTTGGTACTGTCTAACAAGTGGCTTAACCTGTGCTCATAAGCAGAATCTTTGGCTTCCTGTGAAGCGCCGTTATAATGTGAATTTACCCAGTTAAGGGCTTGTTTTTCCATCTTCCCCTCGTGGTTGTGCACCACCCATGTAAAATGCAGTTGGTAAAGGGATATAGCAATCAATGCAATCGCAAAAACAGAGACCAAACCTTTCAGTTGCATACAAAAAAGCGTTTACAAAAGTTTAAAGTGGGGGCAAAGATAGGGGTTCAACATGAATTTGTGGCATAAAAACAGTTCCCCGGAAAGTGCTTTTTTTTTACCAATTGCTTTACAAGCAAAGGTTACGAATGCTTGGGGACCTGCAAAACGACTTGCCGTATTGAAGCAATTTATTATACATGCCCCTTCCGGCAAAACTGGCTGCAGGGAGAAACCGATAAATCACTAACTTTAAAAAATGCATATAAAACGCGATATCCTGTCAGTAGTAACGGTCATGATAATTTTATTCTCCGCCTGTAAAACCACTCAAAAATCTATAAAACCGGATAACAATAATGCGGGTGGGGTAACAGATTCCACTGAGATAATGGATTCCATCACGCCCTCCCTTGCCAATACTGCTGTAATGCAGCCGAAAGATACTATTGCTTTAACCGCAGAAATGATCCCCCAAAAAGACGGCAGCCGTACAGATGCCTTTTTAGAAAACCTGCTCCGGCAATATCCGCAATATTTTGATTCAATACTCAACCGGAAAGCCGACATGAAAGTACAGATCATTTACACGCAAATAAACCGGGATGCTAATAATAAACCCCGTTTTAAAGACTATTACTTTCATGTCAATTCAAAGGATTATTTCTACCCCGCGTCTACCGTTAAAATGCCAGCGGCGCTATTGGCCTTACAACGATTGAATGAACTCAATATAGCAGGACTTACCCGTAGCACTGCAATGATTACGGAAAGCGATTATAGTGGTCAAACCGCTGTTTACAATGATCCCACTACGCCAAACGGCAGCCCATCATTGGAACACTACATTAAAAAGGTTTTTCTGGTAAGCGATAACGATGCTTTCAACCGGTTGTATGAGTTCCTGGGACAGCGCTATATCAATGATCAACTGCATGGCAAAGGATATAAGGACGTGCAAATCAATCATCGCCTGAATATTGCGCTACCGGATGATGAGAACCGCCATACCAACCCGGTACAGTTCAGAAATGCATACGGAAAAATTATTTATGATCAGCCAGGGCAATACAATACTGCTCCCTATTTACAAAGGGATGATCGCCTCGGGAAAGCATATTATAAAAACGATGTGTTGATAAACGGCCCCATGGATTTTTCTATTAAAAACCGTATTTCACTGGAGGAACTCCATCATATGCTGCGCAGCATCATGTTCCCGCAATCGGTTTTACCCGCAGAACGGTTTAATATTACACCGGAAGACTATCGCTTTGTATGGCAATATATGTCGCAATTACCGGGGGAAACGACTTACCCGCCTTACGACTCTTCGTATTATGATGCTTCCTGTAAATTTTTATTGCTGGGTGGCGATAAAAACAGCAAGCTGCCGCAGGGCGTTCGCATATTCAATAAAATTGGAGGCGCCTATGGCTTTTTAACAGACGCTGCCTATATAGTGGATTTCGAGAACAAAGTTGAATTTATGCTGAGCGCGGTTATTTATTGCAACGGGAACGGTATTATTAATGATGGCGTTTATAACTATACAACATTAGGGTTTCCATTTATGAAATATTTGGGTGAAGTGGTTTACGGGCACGAGTTACAGCGTAAACGGGAATATGCGCCTGATCTGTCGGAATTTAAAATGGAATACGATGCCATAAAGGATTGATCAAACCTGTGGTTATTGCCAGTGAAGGCGTTGAAAAGAATAAGTTGGGGTAAAAAATAGCGGTTGTTTAAATAGTTGCCTGATTCCTGAAACCTCATACGTTCACCACCAGCACGGGGATTTTTAACTCGTGCCTCACGGTGTTTATCGTTTGACCGTGTATAAAATCCTGTAAGCCGCTATGGCCGTGAGCGCCTATAACCAGCATATCGGCCTGCTGCTCTTTAATAATACGTACTATTTCACCTGCTCTTTTATCAAAACCAAGCCCAATTTCAGCCTTATAACCTTTTTCCTTTAATGTTTTTTTATATGCCAGTAACCTTCTTTCGTCTTCTTTTGTCTCGTAGTCGTCGCTCTCTCTTCCCAGCAACCTTGCTGAAACACTTTCCACTACATGAATGAGCAGGTAGGCAGCATGTGTATTTCCCTGTGCAATGGCATACGATAGCAGCTTACTGTCGTTTTTGCTGAAGTCGAGCGCTATGGCAATTTTGGCAAATTTTGGTATGTTCAAATCAAAGCTGTCTTTCATATCCGTATGCACCGTAAGTGAAGCGGGTTTGGCTATTTTGTAAAATAACGGACGGAAGCTAATATACAGCAAAAGGCTGAAGAAGAAAACGCCGGCAACGATAATAATGAATTTCCAGAATACATTGCCGGGGCTTTCAAAAATGGCGGCAAACTCGCTCCCTACCATTCGGATGTTAAGGTATACCAAAATGAGAGCGATGGACCATGCAAAGAATTTAGTAACAGGCTTTATGGCAAATTTGCCCATCGTTTTTTTATCGCTTACAAAATGAATAAGCGGTATAACGGCAAAGCCTAACTGAAGGCTCAGGATCACCTGGCTCAGAATTAGCAAAGCGTCAAGTTCATCATCACCATAAATACCGATGACAATCAATGCAGGCACAATGGCTATAAGACGGGTAATCAGTCTTCTTAGCAATGGATTAATGCGCAACCGGAGATAGCCTTCCATTACAATTTGACCGGCAAGTGTACCGGTAACGGTTGAACTTTGCCCGGCGGCAATTAATGCAATGGCAAAAAGTGCCGAAGCCAGGCTGCTGCCCAGTAACGGAGATAACAACTGGTGTGCTTCTTCCAATTGGGCAACTTCAGTGCGCCCGGTTTTGAAAAACGTGGCTGCCGCCAGTACCAGTATAGCTGCATTTACAAGGAATGCGAGGTTCAATGCAATGGTGCTGTCTACTACGCTCATCTTTAACGCGTAGCGGATGCTTTTTTCATCCCTTTTAATTTTCCGTGTTTGTACCAGCGAAGAATGCAGGTATAAGTTGTGCGGCATTACGGTAGCGCCGATAATGCCAATAGCAATATACAGTGCCTCATTATTGGGCAAACTGGGTATAAATCCTGTGGCTACTTCAGCAATATCCGGTTTGGCAAGCAATATTTCAATTAAAAAAGATACCCCTATTATTACCACCAGCGCTATTATAAATGCTTCCATTACACGCATTCCCATGCGTTGGAGGAACAACAATAAAAAAGTATCCAATACAGTGATGCTCACTCCCCACAGCAGCGGGATGCCGGTGAGCAGGTGCAGTCCTATCGCCATGCCCAGCACTTCCGCCAGGTCGGTTGCTGCAATGGCTATTTCGGCTAATATGTACAGGATAAAGTTGATATACTTCGGGTAGCTTTCCCTGTTAGCTTGTGCAAGGTCCCGTCCGCGCACTATGCCTAACCTGGCAGAAAGACTTTGCAGCAATAACGCCATCAGGTTGCTCATCAGCAGTACCCATATAAGCGTATAGCCAAACTTGCTGCCTCCGGCCAAATCCGTAGCCCAGTTGCCGGGGTCCATATACCCTACACTCACCAGGTAAGCGGGCCCCAGAAAAGCCATGGCGCGTTTCCACTTTGATTTATTGTGCGATTGTGTAGTGTCTATGCTTTCGTACACTTCGCTTAGCGATACATCTGAATTATTTCTCCGGTTCATAATGCACAAATATATTTCGGGCGGACTGTACACTGATACTAAAAAAGGTTCCCGGCCCTGTTTTAATTTCCAGCGACTGGTCAAAATCAAATTTCTTTTTCACTTCTATGTTTGTTCCAATAGCAATAGGGCGGTGTTTGAGCAGTTCCGGCATATCTGCAGACTGATCTGCCACGCCGCTTACGATCACCACCATGTTCAAAGGGGGTTCAGTTAGCTTTACCTTGTTTTAACTCAGCAGCCAGCGCGTTGGTGCTCAGTTTGCTGATCAGGCTGTAAATGGTAGATTGTCTTAATATAATCTTCTTCACTAACAGAATAATTCACAAAGACTAAGTTAAATTTTAGGCTAATCTAAAAATAATATTTTTATTTTTAAATTTTACCCAAAATTTATTTTGCAGTGAACGGGAATCATGCACAAAGGATACCATTAAATATACCCCGGATTTGAAACAGGTTAAAGTGCCGGGCAATTGAAACCTGCTTTTATGTGGTGGAAAATGTAAAAAACCATATTTTACATATTGAAATGCGGTATTATGCAGAAGTTTTTAACCATTTGTGTTGCTACGCTTATTTTACTGGCCTGTAAAAGCAGGAAGAAAGATCTTTCCGGCGAGGAACCGGTAGATATCAATGACTTTATTGAGTTCTTCCAGGAACTTCCGCTGCCTTATGTCATTGCCGACACGCAGATCAGCAGGAAGCTGCCCGATTCTTTGCTGATCAGCACCAAAATATTAAACCAGTTTGTGCCAGACAGTGTATATAGTGATGACTATGGAAAAAATACCAACCCTAAATTTTATGCTTTAGGTAAAATAGAAGAAAAAGACAGGGAAACCTATCTGCTGATAAAGGCAGCAACGCTTGCCAGGCAAGTGGCTTATATATTATGTTTTGACAAGGAGAAGAATTTCAAAGCAGCGATGCCGTTGGTAAGAAATAATCCGGATCGCCGGAAATCAATAACAGGCAGTATTGATAAACGTTTAATTATTACTACAAATCAAACGCAAAAAGCTTCAGATGGGCAGAATTATTATAAGCTGAATGCCTATGTGTATAATAGCGCAGGAGTATTTACCCTTATTAAAATTGAATCCAATGAACCGGTAGTTCCCGAAGAAGTGTATAATCCGATTGATACTTTTGCCAGAAAGCATAAATTGTCGGGTGATTATATGCAGAATAAAAAGAATTTTGTTTCAATAAGGGATGGAAAAGATGCCAAAAGAATTTTATTTTTCGTTCACTTTGAAAGAAAAGATGATTGCTCCGGCGAACTGAAAGGCGAGGCTATGCTGATAAAACCCAATGTGGCCCGGTACCGGCAAACAGGTGACGCCTGTGTACTGCAATTGCTATTTTCTGCAAATAAAGTAACGGTAAGTGAGGTGCAGGGTTGTGGCAATTACCGTGGTATTAAATGTTTTTTTGAGGGAACTTATGTAAAAAAGAAAGAGGCGGTTAAGGGTAAAAAGAAAAGCCAGCCTAAAAAGTAAAGCCGAAACAATAGTTTACGGCGCCTGTTGCACCGGAGTGCAGTCCTGTAGATGTTAAAGATTGAATTATACGTGGTTTTGATAATAAAATTGAAATGAAATGAGCGAGGAAAATCATAATCATATTTCCCGCAAGAAGAACGTATATGCTGTAAGCAAATCTTTTAAAAAATATTTAAAGCGCTATGGCAGGGAGATACAGTTGCCTATTTCTTACGAATCGCTAAGGCATTTCCAGGGCGCTATGCCATGTTATAATAAAAATGGAGAAGATACTTTATGGGAAACGGTATTCTATCATCAGTCGCTTACCCGTGAAATTCATCATGCGCTTATTAGAATATATTCTCTTATCAAAGCGGCGGGCGCCAACCAGGCCGAAGATCATTTGCATGTAGAAAGAATTGACTTTTGTGTATTCGGCAATTCCCAGCCTTTTCGGGTTAAAGTAGTCAATAACTATAATGATGTATACAGCTATCTCTATATAAAAAAAGCAGATGCTTCGCGAATACTGGGACTGGAATTAGAACATCTCCTGTCGCCATATTATATTAATTACCTGGTTGATAATGACACTTTAATTGAAGAACACATTGCCGGAGTGCCTGGTGATATGTTTATTAACGAGTTTCTCCATCGCCCGGATTTTAATCCGATACGTATTGCCAAGGAATTTGTGAAATTTAACGAACGTTGTTTTGCAAGATTACTGGGTGATATGAGAAGCTATAATTTTGTGTTTGATATTACGCAGGATTTCGATGATGTGCAATTTTGTATACGCGCCATTGATTTTGACCAGCAGTCTTATGAAGGACGTAAAAACTTTTACTTACCACAATTTTTTAAGGAAAACAGGGTTTTTGTACAATTGGTGCAACAGCATCTTAATGCAGAAGTAATAGAGCAATACCGGCAGGAAGAGCGTGCCCAGCTTTTTAAACGGATAAAATCACAGAGGCACCGCTTAGGCGATCTGAAAGCATCGGTTGATACAGATGAACTGGCGCCTCCTGAAAAAATAAAGCAGCTGGCGTACGAACTGGCTCAATATTTTGGCAACGAAAAGTTTCTTGAATGTCACAGTATGGCTGAAATTCTTCGTATACACCTGAGAGAACTTGTGGTAACACATTTGTATAAAACATGATTGGGCTTTTTCAGGTATTTTTGTTGCAAATAATAAATGAACCGCATGAATTTTTTTAATCATTTTGGTCGCTATTTATTGATGATAAAAGGAATGTTTACCAGGCCGGAAAACTGGAAAATGTATTGGAAAGAGTTGATGCACCAGTGTTCGGATATTGGAATCGGATCGTTAGGCATTGTAGTGGTGGTAGCTTTATTTATTGGTGCGGTATCTACTTTGCAAACGGCTTACCAGTTGGTGAGTAACCTTATTCCAAAATCAACCATCGCGCAAATAGTACGTGATACGGTCATTCTTGAGTTTGCCCCCACCATTTCGTGCATTGTGCTGGCAGGTGTTGTGGGCAGCAAAATTGCCAGCGAACTGGGCAATATGCGGGTGAGTGAACAAATTGATGCATTGGAAATTATGGGTATTAACACCAAAGCCTACCTGATCATGCCCAAGATACTGGCATCTTTTATTATGATCCCTTTACTGGTAATTGTTGCCGGCGTATTGGGTATATGGGGTGGACGCCTCGCCGGAACCATGGCCGCCATCCTTTCACGTGAAGAATTCGACCAGGGGTTGTTAAACGGTTTTCAGCCGTTTAATGTAAGGTTTGCTTTATACAAGGCGTATACATTTGCCTTTATTATTTCAAGCATACCCGCCTATTTTGGGTACTTTGTAAAAGGTGGCGCGCTGGAAATTGGAAAAGCAAGTACTACTGCCGTGGTGGCCAGTTGTATAATGATATTATTTGCCGACTATGTACTGGCGGCCCTGCTCTTATAAAAGTTAATGTATCCTTATGATTGAAATAAAAGATTTACGCAAAAGCTTTGGCGATAAAGTGGTGATAGATGATGTGAGTGCAGTAATGGAAGCAGGTAAAGCCAATCTTATTATTGGAGCCAGCGGAAGCGGCAAAACGGTTTTTATGAAATGTTTGGTTGGGTTGTTTGAACCCGATGGGGGAGAAATACTATATAGCGGCAAAAGCTTTACGACCATGGAAGAAGAGGAAAGAAAAGAGCTGCGCCAGCAAATTGGTATGTTATTCCAGGGGGCGGCTTTGTTTGACAGCCAGACGGTTGAACAGAATGTGATGTTTCCGCTGGATATGTTCACCCGGTTAACCTATACAGAAAAATTGAAGAAAGTGAACGAGGTTTTAGACAGGGTCAACCTTAAGGATGCCAACAAAAAATTTCCTGCAGAAATAAGTGGCGGTATGAAAAAGCGGGTGGGCATTGCCCGTGCTATCGTATTGAATCCAAAATATCTTTTTTGTGATGAACCCAATTCGGGACTTGATCCGCAAACTTCACTGGTAATTGACAAATTAATTTACGAGGTAACCAAAGAATTTAATATGACTACGGTTATCAATACCCACGACATGAACAGTGTTATGGAGATCGGGGACCATATCATTTATATGTATAAAGGTGAGAAGGAGTGGGAGGGAAGCAATAAACAGATCATATACAGCAATAGTAAAAAATTAAATGATTTTATTTTTGCTTCTGAGTTTTTGCAGGATGTAAAAGCCATGCGCATGGTAGAGGCTGAGGGGAAAGTATCCAATGCTAAAAATGACAGCCAATAAGCGCATTGTAAAAGAGCTTCACCCTGCTTATATCTTTGCCGTTTTTTTTGCTGCTTTCATAGCAATTACCTCAGCCATTGTTTTGCCAATATCTGCCGGGCTGTCGGCAACAGAAATGCCGCATTCCCGCAAAATTTTCATTTTGGCTGCTGCCGTATCATCTGCACCGCCAACAATAGCGCCTGCATGCCCCATACGCCTTCCCGGAGGGGCGGTTTGACCGGCTATGAAACCAACTACAGGTTTGGTGCCGTTTTCTTTCACCCACCTTGCCGCGTCTGCTTCCATGCTGCCTCCAATTTCGCCGATCATTACAATAGCATCTGTTTCATCGTCATTCATAAATAGTTCTACGGCTTCTTTGGTGGTAGTGCCAATAATAGGATCACCGCCTATTCCAATTGCAGTGGAAATGCCTAAGCCGGCTTTGGCCACCTGGTCTGCCGCTTCATAGGTAAGTGTTCCCGATTTGGAAACAATACCGATCCTTCCTTTTTTGAAAATGAATCCCGGCATGATACCCACTTTGCATTCATCTGCCGTAATAACACCCGGGCAATTGGGGCCGATAAGTCTTGATGAAGTACCGGAAAGATAATGTCTGACTTTGATCATATCCTGAACGGGTATGCCTTCTGTTATGCAAATAATGAGGCCGAGCCCCGATTCAGCGGCTTCTATAATGGCGTCGGAAGCAAATGCCGGAGGTACAAAAATGATGGAAACGTTGGCGCCGGTTTGTTTTACAGCATCCGCAACAGTATTGAATACCGGACGGTCTAAGTGCTGTTGGCCGCCTTTACCCGGCGTAACACCACCTACTACACTGGTTCCGTATTCAATCATCTGGGTGGCGTGAAAAGTACCTTCCGTTCCGGTAAAGCCCTGAACAATTATTTTGGACTGCTTATTAACTAAAACCGACATGATATATAATATTATTACTGTTGAAATAGCTGCGCAAAAATAGGGGAATTTCAGGGATTATCTTTCTCTAAAATCTCAAACTGCCTCGCAATCCTTTCGCCGCTTTCGTCTACAATTGTTAAAAGATGCTTGCCTGGTTTGGGATCTAAAGCCATTTGATGAAAATGAACCGTAGTGCCGATGTATGCATTGTCTAAATGCCAGAAAATTTTAGCATCTGTTTTTTGATGAACGGCTGTAAAAACCGTTCTGCCTTTTTCTCCGGTTATCTCACGGGGAACATAAATTTTGGCATGAGGTTCCGGGTAAACAAATGCCATGGGTTTACGGATTTCCGGAATAGCGCAACCCTGCAGGTATGGGGGCTGCGTCCTGTAATCCAGATGTTTTCTTTTGTAATACCATTCCATAGCCGGAGGTAACAAAAACCAGTTTTTATGTACCATAGATGAAGGGGCGGCACAATTTTCGGTTACCCGGTATTGTTGGGTTGCATCTAAATGAACGATGGTGTGATAGGGGCAAAGGGAGACATTCGTGCCACTGACTGAGGCTTTTATCGTATCAATATCATCGCAATTGGTGTTGGCCCTGAAACCGCTTTGATGGCACATGGTGATATTTGTATACTGTAATCCAGGTTCAGTAAACCATGGAGATGATGGCAGCGCACGCACTATATCAAACATAATGGGCGCCGCGGCCTGCACACCAATGAGCCCGGGCCTTCCTTCTCCGTTCCCATTGCCTGCCCATACGGCAATTGCGTAGCGTGGCGTAATCCCAATAGCCCATGCATCCCTGAAGCCAAAGCTGGTTCCGGTTTTCCATGCCACCCGCTGCGAAGAACTGAACTGTTTCCAAAGCCCTTCTTCACCTGGACGCATCACTTCCTCCATGGCTTGAAACATATACCAGGTAGATATGGGGTCTATGAAGTTAAGAGTTGGCTGGTTTGCTGGCGGGGTAGTTGACTGGCGGTTAGCGGAAAGATAGTAAGGCTTATGAAAATCTTTTGCCAATACTTTTCCATTATTTTTTTGAACATGATTGAGCGTTCTGGCCATCCCTGCATATACACCTGCTAACTCCCATGGCGTTACCTCACACCCGCCCAATATCAGCGATAATCCATAATGATCTGCCGGCCGGTTCAAAGTAGTAATGCCTGTTCTTTTCAGCATATCATAAAACCGGGAATATTTATAGTCGCGGAGCATGCGCACTGCAGGTACATTCAGTGATCTTGATAAGGCATCCGAAGCGGAAACTGCTCCATCGTAATCGAGGTCGAAATTTTGAGGAGTATACCCGCCGATCTGTGTAGGAATATCGGGTACTAAGGTATGGGGGAGCAGCAATCCATCTGTTAGCATACCGGCATACAATAAAGGTTTTAAGGCGCTGCCCGGGCTCCTGGCCGATGTAATGATATCAACATGGCTTTGGAGTTCAGGGTTTTCGGGATGATAGGCATTGCCCACGTATGCGAGGGTTTTGCCGGTTTCAACTTCCAGCACTAATGCACAGGCGTTGTTAATACCATTGCCTTTTAAAAAGCGATGGTGCTGCTCAACAATTTGACTGACGGTGATCTGCAGGTTTCGGTTAATGGTGGTTTGAGCACGGGTATAATCGCCCGGGGCAGCTTCCTTTTTAAAACGTTGCAGTAAATGGGGCGCCAGTTGAGGCAAAGGTATAGGTTCATCGGGCAAGGGCTCCAGTTTTGCCAGTTCACAGGCAGTACTGTCTATTTTTTCCTGTTCTTTTAATCTGTTGAGCAGCCGATTTCTTTTTTTCAGTAATATCTGCCTGTTTTTTCCAGGGTGCACCAATGCCGGGGCATTGGGCAATACAGCCAGCATTGCCATCTCGCCCCAACTGAGTTTATCCGCGCTTCTTCCGTAATACCGCCATGCCGCCGCATCAAGGCCTATTACATTACTGCCAAAAGGCGCATTGGATGCATACAAGGCAAGTATCTCTTTTTTTGAATGTGCTATTTCCAGCCGTGCGGATAAAATGCCCTCGATCAGCTTTTGGAAAATATTCCTGTTTTTATTCCGCGATAAGCGGATCACCTGCATGGTTATGGTACTGCCACCACTCACTGTTTCGGAAGAGCGTATATTTTGCCATATTGCTCTTAATATAGCCAAAGGATCAATGCCAGGGTGATAGTTGAATCGCTTGTCTTCAAAACTTACAATGCATTGCCTGAACTTTTCCGGTATGTCTTTATTATGAGGGAAGCGCCATTGCCCATCGGCTGCAATTGTTGCACCCAGCAATTCGCCCTGTGCATCTTCAATAACATAAGAGGTGGGCGAATTGAACAAGGGGTAAGGCAGGCAATACCAAAACCATATTAATCCGGCCACAGCAGTCGCCCCAATAATTTTGGTTCTCCTTTTCAGTTTGCGGATCCGTTGATATATGGAAGAGAAAAACAGGCTCATTTAAAAATATATCATCCAACCTTTAATTGAGTATTAACAATAAATCACAAATCTGTATTAACAATAAACAATAAACCAAAAACTATAAATTGTATTTACAATCTCAACTCATAAGTCACTTTACTTCCACCCATTTCCCTTTTACCCCTGCACTAATGGTATTGTCGTACAGGGATTCGCAATACACGCCTGGTAAGAAATATTTTCCCAGGTAAGCTGCATTCAGCATTACATAATAGGTATGTGTTTCCCCTTCTTTAATGTTGAAGTGCGTGTACACCCTGTCATCACGAATATCCTGGTAATTGAATGGAGAAGGGTTAAAACTTCCTTCATTGTCCAGCATCCGGGTATTCAGTATTTCCCATCCGCCGGGAAATATCTGCGAAAGGGTCATATTATTGTACCTTCCCCGTATACCCGGGTTGCGGATACTTACCTTAGCAACAAAATCGGTTCCCTGTTCTATAGCTTCAATATTCAGCGGGCTGCCGTTGAGGGTAAGGTAGCTTACATGCATTGACAATACATCAGCATTGTTAATTGCTGCTATGTCTTCGCCGGTAACCGGTTGCCCCTGTGTTATCAGCCGAACATACAATACATTGTTTCCTTTATTGGTTACAGTAAGTTTTTTATTGATAGCTGTAATGCTTACAGGTGTTTGAGCAATAGAAGACTGTGAATTGATATTTACAGTTTTACCGTTTACACTCGCTGTTGCCGTTATTTTTTCCCCGCTGGTATTGGTTCCGCAATAAGCGGCAATGGCTACCAGGCTATAGGCCGTTGTTTGTGTACTATACCAGTTTTCTGTTGCCAGTTGCGCGCAAACAGATTGCAAGACAACTGCCGCTTTTTTTCGGTTACCCATTATTGTTAATGTTTCCAAAACCATCGCTTCATCCCGCAACCCGGAGCCGTATGTGATGCCTGGAGATTTGCGTTGTTCAAAACTGGTGGGTAAACCCGTAATAAGGGCTGTGGCAACTTTCTGCTGACCCGCAAGCTGATAAGCAGCCGCCAGCCGCCATTGGGCTTCTGGCGAAAGGTATTTGAATTCTTTCAACCGGTTCATGGCGCCCAGCTCAGGCGATTTTGCTAAAGCCAGAAGGTATAAGCGATAGGATTGTGTGAGATCACCGCCATAAAAATTAGAGGGAGATGGCGACCACCTGTTGGCTTTCCCACGTTGATAAGTGATCCAGCTTTGCAACAGATCTACCGGTACGATATATCCTTTCTCCTGTGCCCTCAGTAAAAAATGCCCGGCATAACTGGTTCCCCATTCATCACTTTCCGGCAATCCCGGCCAATAGCTGAACCCGCCATCCGGAAGTTGAAAATTTTTAAAACGCCCGATAGCAGAGCGGACATTTCTTTCAGTTTCCGCTTTTTTACGGTCGCTGAGATCCGTTAGCTGGCTGAGTACCAGTTGCGGAAATACAGCAGAAGTAATTTGCTCAATGCATCCATGCGGATATTGTATAAGGTAATCTAATCTTTTTTCGAGATCAATGGGTGGTATACCTGAAATTTCAAGTGTAGCTTTTGCGTTTTCCGGAGTGCCAACTGGCTTTACTGTTTCATTCCACTGCTGGCCTGAATTGAGTTCGGATGAAACTACATTGGTTATTATTGGATTAGGATTGCGCACCTCTAATTCCACTTCATAATTTGCCTTTTCATTACCGCTTGTTGCCAGCAATTTCACCTTACCGATGCCTGTATTTTCTTTCACTTTTACATCAAAATAAACCATCTTTTCACCGGGCGATGCAAAAGATACCTGCTGAGCGGCACTGCCAACGGTTTGGAGATAAGCATTGCTTTGCAGGGTTACCGTAACATTGTGTATATTATTCTCCATTGCAAAAACTGTTACCGGCAGCCTGATGGTTTCCGTTGGTCCCAATACCCTGGGCAGCGTAGCCAGCAACATTAAGGGCTTCTTTACAGCTATTGTTTTTTCAGCAAATCCATAGGCGTTTTCTCCGGCAGCAACTACCATTGCTCTTACCGATCCTATATAAGGCGGCAGTTGGAAGTTGTGTGTTTGTTTTTGGCCTTTATTTAAATGAAACGGTCCGAGGTATTTTACCACGGGTTTAAAGCGGTTCGCCCTTTTCTCTTTGGCGCCACCGCTGGCTGCTTCATCTCCACCAATGGTTAATATTCGTTCCAGTCCGGAGCCCCATGCACCAATAACATCGTCGAAAAGGTCCCAGCTTTTTACACCCAGGGCTTCTTTTGCGTAAAACGAAGCGTGTGGATCAGGCGTTTTAAAACGGGTTAAATCAAGCAATCCTTCGTCCACAATTGCCACGCAGTAAGTCATTGCCCTTCCATCGGTTTCAGAAACAGTAACAGCGGTTTTTTGTTCCGGACGTATTACACCGGGCATACTGATAACCGGTTTGATCACTGTATTTTTGTCTTCAATTAAAATTGGGATAGCGCCATACATTCGGATCGGTAAATCGTTTTCGGTTTGTGCATGTGGTTGCAATAAACTTACATTGGCATATATGTTGGGCGCCATGCCTGCTTCGGCTTTAAAGGTATAAATGGTTTGGCCTTCCTGTGTTTTAATCCAGTCTGTTTTTATAATACGGCTTCCGGATTCAATGCTGATCAATGCCCTGCCGTCCCTGCTGCCGGGTATACGAAGTGTAATATCTTCATGTACGTTATATTTTTCTTTGTCGGAGGTAAACGACAGCATTGCCGCCGCCGATGGATCGCTGGCATTGCCGCGGCTTTGCCACCAGGGATCATCAAAGTATACTACCTGCCCCGTAGTATGACCGCTGCTCCGGTCTCTTACCAAAACGAGGTAGCGACCCCATTCGCCGCCGGGTGCAGAAAACCGCCATTTGCCCACGCCATTGGTTAAACGAACGGTATCTTTCGTTAATAATTTATTATAGGTATCCTGTGTAAAATTGCTGAAGTCATCGCCGGTATTGTCCCACCACCAGCGCCAGCTTACACGGTACAACTCCACATCCGCGTGCTGTGTGCCTGTTAATGCATTGCCATTGGCATTTACATTTACAACAGGCAGTTCATAGTTTTGATTTGTCAGCAAAAAGCCCCATGGTTTTTGCCCTTCGGGCATGTTAATGCCCGCGTAGCTTTTATAAGGACTGTAAGGTATAACCATATTGTCTACGCTGAAAGCGCCACCCGGCTCAAATACTTTTACCAGCAGGCTGGCACTGAGCATGCCCGGAGCGTTTTTTATGGCGCCCGGTTTTGTATTCACAGTTGCAACACCTTCTTCATTCAGCTTTCCGTCAAAAATAGTTTTGGTTTCAGTAGTATAGGCAGCAGTAGGATCATCAAAATGATAGTTTGGGTATTTTTTGAAAACTGTTTTTCGTGCATACAGAGAGGCGTCAACCTTTGCAGCAAGGTTTCTGGCAGGTGTACCAAAAAGCCATTGTGATCGGAGGATGCCCGAAGTACCTTCGTTGCCCAATATGGTATCCTTGCCAAAATCAAGATCAATTTTCAGGCGGTTAGGCATTACCGTTTCCACCTTTAACCTTTTTTCAAACACAGCGCCACCCACTTTGATTTTTGCCAGCCAGTTGCCTGTGGGTGAGGCTGGGTCGGTGGATGTGGTGAAAAGATAAAAGCCATGTTCTCCCGATGTTTCCACCATGCGTTTGTACAATTGTCCCTGCGGGGTAATCAGATTAAATTCTACAGGATGATCTGCAGGCAGCATACCCGCTTTATCTTCCATAATAAAATTGATATACATTGTATCGCCCGGACGCCATACCCCACGTTCTCCGAAAATAAAACCTTTTAATCCGTTCTTAACTTCCACGCCCGACACATCAAACCGGCTGAGCATGAGCGAACCGCCATCCTCTAATTTCAGGTACCCTCTTTCGCTGCCTTTTTTCGCTACCAGCAAATAAGGCTTTTTCTTCAGGTCAAAATTGGCCAGGCCGTTCTTATCGCTTTTGGTTTTAAAAATCACCTGCTGCTGGTAATCGAGCAGTTCCAGTTCAATATTGTTCATTGGTTCTGCGGTAAGAATATCGGTTACGGCAATAAGCATGCTGTTGTTGCCGGCACGCTTGGCCGTTAGCCCGATATTGGAGGCAATGATATTGCGGCTGGCCCATCTTTCTTTATTGTAGTAAGACGGACTGCAGGGATTATCGCGTTGATTCCAGTTATAGCCGTAAGGATAATAGGCATTGTATACTTTCCAAAAGTCATCATCGCTATCCAGTCCATCATCATCGCTGCTGCTGTACCATGCATATGATTCATCTTCTTCGTCGCCGGTTTTATCTGCCGCACGGCAGGTATACAAAGAATATTCGGGTCGGAATCCAATGGTTACGTGGTATATAGCTCCGGGTTCCGCTTTCAGGTATTTGTCAATGTCGAGGGAGAATTTTTGTTTGCGGTGGAGGTCGAGCGTTTTATCGTTATCTAACCGCAGCGTTTGCCGTACAACGGGGGTGGCTACCCGGCGAAGGTCGGATTCGCCGTCAAAATTATTGGACTGAAAAAATTGGGGAATATTATTTTCATATACTTTAATGATGCTGATATCCACAGCGCTGAGGTTAATACTTTCAAAAGGCAATACCAGCTTTCCGGAGTTGGGTAATATAACGCCACGGCCGCGGATGGTAACGGAAGGTAACCGGTTTTCAAAAAACAAGTTGGCGGAAAACGCTTTATTTAATTTGGCGCCCCACACTGCCAGTACACCTTCATTAACAGCAACAGTATAGTTACCGTCGAAACTATCGGGCACATATATTTTAACTTCGCTGCCATCAATACTATAGCTGATATCCGTTTTGTTGCTTACCGATATCAACCCGTTCAGTTGCTGGTTGGTGGCGACAGCTTCAGAAAATTGAACGAGCACGTAGTTCTCCGACTCCTGTACTGCCCGAACGGACAGTACTTTAAAATCGCCCATAGCAGGGATTTCGACCTGCCTTCCGTCTTTTTCCTTTAAACCCAGCGGAGCGCCATCCCACTGCAATTTTAAGGAAGAAGCGCTGGCGGTACGTTTGATGTCTTCTATTGTAAAACGATGGATACGGGCGCTTTCATTGTGTTCCCATTTTATTGCAGGCGATTTACCATCGTACCCAACAGTCAATAATTTTTCAACTGTGGCAGACGATTCAATATCCGCAGTTTCAATTGCACCATTCAATAGCATCACTTCTTTTGAGTTACCAGCCACTTTCAACCCGGTTTCTTTTACAAGGAAGCCGGGCTTTACAGCCTGTACATTAAACGTAAAGGTTTTAAACGCATCGGGTACATTGGTTGCCTTACTGAGTTTGAAACTTACCGTATACAACCTGCCGGGTGTAAGGTATTGATCGGGCTTGAATTCGATGGTTCGGGCATCTACCCAATATGCTTTGCCTTTTACCGAAGGTGAAAACGAAAACAGAGGGTCTTTAAGCGCTTCATTCAGTACATGCGTGGAAGGGGCTTCTGCAGACAGACGCACCCGTATGACCGCCGCTTTAGAAATTACGCCGGAAGTATAGGCGTCTATGTATTTACTGAAAGCAGGATCAACGCCCGTTATTTTTTCTTTTTTATTGCAGGCAAACAACAGCACGGAGATGAGCAAAAAAGGAATACAGCATTGTTTGCAAAGAACGATGCAGGGGCTGGTAATTTTCATGATACAAAAAAGGTTAAACTTGCGTAAAGCAAGGTAAAAAATTTATACAGTACAAACGGTGGATTCGCGTTTTGGTTAAGATTATGATAAATCAATGCCGCGACCTAAGGCCTAAATACTGTATTAAAACAGGTCAGGTCATCACCCAAACTAAGCATATCTCCTTAAAGTTAACGAAGGGAAGTTCCAGCGAACGTGTTTGTTCCTTTAAAAACAAACCAGTCATTTTTCCTGTTTCCGGCATAAACGCCATATCATGGAATGGTTGCAACCTGATCTGATCACTAAAATTCACTTCTCCGTTGCCATACCACTTAAAAACAGCTTCTTTTGCACTCCATACCAATGTTAATTTACGGAGAAAAATATTTTCTGTTTCAATATCCGGCAAAGAAAACACCGCGTCTTCTCCTTCCACTATAGCCAACTCTTCTGCATGCAGGAATTTATGGCGTACGCGGGCAACTTTGCGTGTAGGAATTTCGATATCAATACCCACCCGGTTGGTGCGGCTAACAATGGCAGCGGCATAATCACCGCAATGTGAAATAGAGAAATGAAAAGCTTCATCAGGAAGGAAAGGCTTTTTGGTGCTGGCGATGCGGATCAGTTCGTTAGGGAAATCGGGAAATAAAAAGCGCAGCAAATAGCGTCCCGCCAAATGTTGCAGGCGTTTGTGCGGGTGGGTAATGTCGTGCTGGAGCGGAACCTTAGCCAGAAAGAAATCTTCGGGCTCGACAATATGCCAAACCCCTAATTTTGTTGATTCGTTGATATTATGTTGATAAAATAAAGGCATTACAAAAAACGAAACCCGAAATTCGCTGCGGAAAGAATTCCGGAACAAATAAACAAATAAATCAGGGAATGATACTATCTGATACAAGAATACTGGAAGAAATAGAAAAAGGAACGATTAAACTGACGCCTTACAACAGGGAATGTTTGGGAAGCAATTCTTACGATGTGCACCTGGGCAAATGGCTGGCTACGTACCGCGAACATATACTGGATGCTAAAAAACATAATGAAATAGAATATTTTGAAATCCCGGATGAGGGGTTCGTTTTGTATCCGCATATTTTTTACCTCGGCGCAACGCTTGAATACACAGAAACCCATGCTCATGTACCTTTCCTGGAAGGCAAATCGTCTACCGGCCGCCTTGGGATTGATATACATGCTACTGCGGGCAAGGGCGATGTGGGTTTTTGCGGTAACTGGACGCTGGAAATATCCGTTAAACAGCCCGTGCGTATTTATAAAGGCATGCCGATTGGCCAATTGATTTATTTTCCGGTGGATGGTGAAATTGAGGTGAAGTACAACCAGAAAAAAAATGCCAAATACAGTGGACAGCCGGAAAAGCCCATAGAGAGCATGATGTGGAAGAATAAGTTTTGAATGTGGAAATGTGGAAATGTGGAAATGTGGTAATTTGAAAATTTGAAAATTTGAAAATGGAGAAGGTTACGGGTTACAGGGTTCAAGTTGCAGGGGCTGCAACTTCAAACCATAAACCACAAACAATAAGTTTGAGGCTGCTATTACTGGTCTAATAATTTCATCACGGCCTCATCTCCCATTACCGCGTTGGCAGGACGCGGGTGGGCTTCATTGAAAACCTCCAGGTCTTTCTGATCCAATACTTTTGCGGGTGTTTCATCAATATTTCCATCAGCGTCTGTAACGGCTTTCAGGTTCAGTTTAAGATATTTCGCCATAAAAGGATACATGGCTTTTCGCTTGGAGGGGCCGTAATCGTGTTTTTCATCCGCCAGGTGAACCAATGCAACATCGTTTTCTTCTTTATACAGGCGATAAACTTTCTGCATAAACGGATATTCGACCGTAGGATTATTTTTTGTCCAGTCATCACCATCTGAAATCAACAGCATCGGGCGTGGTGCGGCCAATGCGGCGATCTCCACATTGTTGGTTTGAAAATCGCCTTTTTTATGAATGGGCATACCACTTTCGCAGGTGCAGCCACCAAAAAAATGTGCCGATACCATTACGCAGGGCACGGAAACCTTAATACGGGGATCAAGCGCCGTTAGTAAAAAAGTTTGTGTACCACCACCCGATTCGCCGGTTATACCAATGCGGTTGGGATCTACACCGCGGATAGACAGCAGGAAGTCCAATGCTCTTGTGCTGTTGATGGTTTGCAACTTCAATCCCTTTGGCAAACTGTGCTCACATTGTTTTGAATCACCCTGTCCGATCATATCCCATACAAATACAATGGCGCCCATGCGGGCTAAAGTAGCGCAACGCTTTTGCATTTGTTCGTGGAATCTTCCTTCCGGATCCCTCCAATGTCCGTGCGGAGAAAGAATACCCGCATAGGATTTTTGTGGTTGAAGTGGCCGGTATAAGTTCCCCGTAACATAAAAACCTGGCAGACTTTCAAATGCTACATTTTCTATGGTATAGCCATCCATTATCCTTTTGCTGTGAATTATGGGTTTCGATACCGGCTTAGCCGGTAATTTTTCAAGTTGCATGCCTTCGCGTATTCGTACACGTATCTTTTCTGCACGGCGCTGCCAGTCGTTTAATGAGGCAGGTGTATGCTCTTCTAAAAATGATTTACCCTGCGCCTCGCTAAAATAAGCGCCTCTGCACAATTCATCCTGGGCAATCAGGTTGCCCGAACAGAGCAGGCAAATGAAAGCGAATGCCAGTATTTTATTCATGGTGATATAAATGAAACGGTACTTTATTGAGACAATAGTAGTTATAATTTAGGGTTTTCTTTCCCGAAGCTCCTTTACGTTTTTTACCTGGCAATACTTAATCTTATGCAAAAGCTATTTTAATACCCTGATCTTCAGACTTCTGAAGCTAACTTCATCGCCATGATCCTGCAATAATATCCTTCCTTCCTTTCCTTCCCCGAAATTAGTCCGGTTCTTAAATTTACTCCCGGCTACCAGTTCGCGAAATGCCTGTGATCCTCTTTCATACTCCAATACTTTTACGCCGTTCAAATAATGTTCTACGTGATTATTAGGGTATACAATGATCCTTCCTTCATTCCATTCGCCTACGGGCTTCACAAAACGCCCGGTTTTTTTTGCAGGAATCAAATCATACAGAGAAGAAAGAGTTCTGTTACCAGCTATGCCCATTTTGGCATCAGGATGATTTTTATCATCGAGCACCTGGTATTCTAACCCAAGGGCCGAGCCTGCATTGTTTTCGGAAAGGGTAACAAAATATTTTACTCCGCTGTTTGCACCCTGGGAAAGTTTGAATTCAAACGAAAAATCAAAAGCACTATATAAATCTGTAGTTACAATATCCCCGCCATTGGCAGATTCTTGTCCTTTTGAAGATAGTACTGTAATATTACCGTCTGCAATTTTCCATCCATTTTCCGGGAAGCTCTTTAATTTGGCGCCTCTCCATCCGTTGGAGCTTACACCATCGAATAACAACTTCCAGCCGTTATTTTTTTCGAATGCAGTTAACGTATTGGGTTCGTTGTTCACTACAAAAACTGTAGAAGGGAAGGGAGCAGGTGAAAGAGTACCGGTTTGGATGCGGATATTCTTCCACCGGATTTTTTTTCCGGCATTTTCAGCTTTGTCACCGATGCCATGTACCTGCAATGCAATAAACCCCCTGGCATCTGCATCGTCTACCAGGTAACTGGCGGGTACACCATTGATCCATGTTTTAATCGTATTTCCAATGCATTCTACTTTTACCTTATTGAAGGCCCCCCTTTTATATGCTTTTTGTGCCTGTGGATTCAGGTCCAGTGGATATAGCCATCCTCTGCGGCCTTCATCATATATTCCTGCTGTCCATGCTCTTGATGAGGCATCAAGTTCATACTGGTAACCAAATACTCTTCCTTTTCCGTTATTAGCGGCAGGGTCAAAATGACTCCGGATCTGTATGCCGGAATTGGTAACCGTATCTGGTATCAGCACTTCCAGTTCTAAAATAAAATCGCCATATTCTTTTTCGGTTACCAAAAAACTATTAGGTGTGGATACCACGGTTGTTCCCGTAATTACGCCCTTTTCAACAGAATACTTTGCACTGCCGCCAAGCTGTTTCCAGCCCTGAAGGGTTTTGCCATCAAAGAGTTTTGTCCATTTGGCTTGTTGGGCGCTAACAGAAAGCGCGTTAAAACAGAAAAGAAGGGATGCAGAGAAAAGAAATATATTTTTTATACGCATGCTGGATTACATTTCCGCTAATATATTCATAAAATCTCATTTTCAACATTTAAACGGCAATGTTTGATTGGTTTATTACACGAAAACGTGAGGATATAAAAATGCAATAGAAAACGTTAGCGCGACAGTGATTCGCAAGGTTTCATCCGGATAAAATCAGGCAATTTCACACCACCCTGTGGTTTATAGGGTAATATATATACCATATTGCCTTTTTTATAAGAAATAATGGAATTGGGCAATTTGGCTTGTCCGGCAGGCGATTTATAGTCTGTTTTCCAATTTTTATTGCTAAATGTATAATTATCTTTTATCGAAAAAGTAATGGTAGATTTCAGATCAGAAAATACGCCGGACGAGTGATGTGTCTCCTTGTTCCTGTCTTTATCCCCTGCGTTCAGCCTGATTCCGCTAACTGCAAATACATACTGCACAATTGCAAACATAACCACCAATATCAGGCTATGTTTAACAATCCCTGAATGTATGTTTTTGTTTGATTTCATGTTCAGCAAAAATAATGATTTATATTCAGTATTTCCAATACCATTCATCATAAATTTTACATGATATTTAACGTTTATGTAATAAAAAAGTTACAAAAAATATTTTTTTCTAAATAAAGGCTTAACTTTCATTAACTTACACAAAAATGCAGGACAATCCTTATCGAAACGACAGAGATGAGATGAGAGATTTATTAAGGCAATTTGAAAATCTCCGCGCCGGTCAAAGCCATGGCTTCCTGGAAGAAGAGTCGTTTGAAAAAATTATTGATTATTTTGACGATAAAGACGAAATCGGGCGGGCGCTTGAAGCAGTTGAACTGGGAGTTGGTCAATTTCCTTATTCAGCGTCTTTAATGGTTAAAAAAGCCGATTTGCTCATTGCTACCAGGAAGTACAGTGAGTCCCTCAAAATACTGGAAAGGGCTGAAATACTCGACAGTTCCGATATTGATATTTACATTCTTAAAACTGATGTTTTTCTCGCGTTAGACCAGCATGAGAAGGCTGTTGGGCTTTTGGAAGAGGCTATTCATTCATTTGAAGGTGAGAATCGTATAAACCTGTTGTTTGAACTGGCGGATGTATACGACGATTACGAGGAATTCGATAAAGTATTTGATTGCCTCTTACATATATTGGAATACGAGCCTAATAACGAAGAAGCGCTGTATAAAATATGTTTCTGGACCGATTTTACGGGCAGAAGTGAAGAAAGTATCCGTTTACATCAGCGTATCATTAATGAATTTCCTTATAATGAACTGGCCTGGTTTAATCTTGGCGCAGCCTATCAGGGCCTTAAATTGTTTGAAAAATCAATTGACGCGTACAAGTATGCCCTGGTGATCAACGAAAAGTTTGATTATGCTTACCGAAATATGGCTGACGCCTACATTAGGTTAAGAAAGTATCGTGATGCTATTGAATCGTTGGAGAAAGTAATTGAACTTGCCCGGCCGGAAGATGTGATTTACGAAGCGATTGGTCATTGTTATGACAAGCTTAAGCAATATGCCCAGGCAAGGTTTTATTATAAAAAAGCTTCACATCTCAACAGTGAAGACAGTAAGTTGTACTATAAAATTGCCTGCACCTATATCAATGAAACGTCGTTAAATAAGGCGGTACAGTACCTGGAGTCGGCCATGCGTATACATCGCATGCAGCCCGAATATAATTTAGCTATGGGCGAATGTTTGATGGAACTGGGTAATGTAAAAGATGCGATTATACACTTTTCCAATGTTGTAAAGGCAAAGCCCCGTGGGATAGGCGGGTGGGAAGCCCTTATACGGTGTTTATATAAAGAAGATTTCCTGGACGAAGCGATAGAACAGCTTGACAATGCGCAGCAGGTTGCCGGGGATAAACCTTTGTTCCTGTTTTACAAAAGCGCTGTTTTGTTTGCAATGGGGAAAAGCAAAGAAGGGTTGTTGCTTCTGCAAAATGCTATGGAACGGGCGCCACGCCTGCTTAAGAAGTTTATAGAACTGAATCCCATTATACTTCAAAACCAGCAGGTAGTGGATCTTATTGCCTATTACAAAAGAAAACGTTCTATCTGATGTGATATACCTGCAAGAGGAAGCAGAATCTTCCTTATTTTTGCGCATTCTTTAAAACATCCCATCTTTCATGAATTTTAAATTAAGTCAGATACCCGAACGAAAAAGTAAACCCCGTCGTTCAGGTATCACAATGGTAATGGACAAAGGCTTTAGTATTGAAGAAGCAAAAAATTTTCTAAGTATCGCTCATCCTTATGTTGATATTGTTAAACTGGGTTTTGGAACTTCATTTGTTACTCCCAAACTCCATGAAAAAATTAAAGTATACCAGTCGTTCGATTTGCCTGTATATTTTGGGGGTACCTTGTTTGAGGCCTTTTTAATTCGCAACCAGTTCCAGGATTATATCAATATCCTCAAAGAATACAACATCTCTTATATGGAAGTAAGCGATGGTTCAATTACGATTCCGCATGCCGAAAAATGCGGTTATATTGAAAAGCTCACCAAATACGGGGTCGTGTTTAGTGAAGTGGGAAGCAAAGACGCGGAACATATTATCCCTCCCTATAAGTGGATTGAATTAATGAAGAACGAACTGAATGCAGGTTCAACCTATGTAATAGCTGAAGCACGGGAGGCGGGAAATGTGGGTATTTACCGGGGTACCGGCGAAGTGCGGGAAGGGCTGGTACAGGAAATTCTCACACAAATACCGGAGGAAAAAATTATTTGGGAAGCCCCGCAAAAAGCGCAGCAATTGTACTTTATCGAATTGCTGGGTTGTAATGCTAACCTGGGTAATATTGCTCCTTCTGAAGTTATACCGCTTGAATCAATGCGTATTGGGTTACGGGGAGATACCTTTCATTTGTTTTTAAATAAAGAAGATGTGGAATGAAATGGTATGGACTGATCGGCTATCCGCTTGGGCATTCTTTTTCAAAGAAATATTTTACCCAAAAGTTTGAAAAAGAGCAATTGAACTGCCGGTTTGAGAATTTTCCTATAGAAAGTATTGAATTGCTTCCCGAAGTACTGCAAAATAATCCTTTGTTGCTCGGCTTATGCGTAACCATTCCCTACAAAGAAAAAGTAATTCCATTTCTTGATGAACTGTCTCCCGGCGTTCAGCAAATCGGCGCATGCAACTCTATCCGCATAAGAGATGGTAAACTTACAGGTTTCAATACGGATACCACAGGGTTTAAACAGTCTTTAACACGGCAATTACGGCCACATCATACCAAAGCTTTAATACTGGGTACCGGGGGGGCTTCCAAAGCGGTTGAATATGTATTGCAGCAGTTGGGTATCGGATATACATTTGTAAGCCGCACTGCAAAGCAGGGTGTAATTACTTACGAAACGCTGAACCACGATATTATTAAAAGCCATTTACTGATAATTAATGCATCTCCGGCAGGCACTTTTCCCGATACAGAACTGTGTCCTGATATACCTTATGAAGCCATAGGAAATCAGCACTTTCTCTTTGATTTAATTTATAATCCCGAAAAAACATTATTTCTGAAAAAAGGAGAGGCGCATGGCGCGTTAATACAGAACGGGCACGATATGCTGATCGCTCAGGCTGAAGCCAGTTGGAAACTATGGAATGCATAGATGAAACAGCATCTTTCCAGTTGAAACCAGGCATCCGATAATATGTATTGCAGTTCCTGCTAGGGCGTCAATCTATGATAAATCCTTAACATTTTTCAGAGGTCTACTGTTATTTGCCGAAATGAACTTACATTTATCCCTCTTAAAAAAACGTTTCAACGATTCCACAATGAAGAAAAATTTCCCTCTCCTTTTATGTTGCACTATGCTCTTTTTTCTGTTTGCCTGTAATAAACGAAGTGATAAGCCACGGATTCTGGTGTTTACCAAAACGGCCGGATTTCATCATCAGTCTATACCCGCAGGCGTTTCCGCCATTCAGAAACTGGGTGCTGAAAATAATTTTGATGTAGATACCACATCCGATGCCAATATGTTTGTGGAAGACACCCTCCTTAAATATTCTGCAATTGTTTTTTTAAATACCACAGGACCTTTGTTCAATACGGTTCAGCGCATTGCACTGGAACGGTACATACAGGCAGGCGGAGGCTATATGGGCATACATGCTGCCACTGATGCCGAGTACGATTGGGGCTGGTATGCCCGGCTGGCAGGGGCAAATTTCGAAAGTCATCCCCGCCAGCAGGAAGCTAAACTGATTGTCAAAGATAAAAGCCATGCGTCAACCAAACATTTGCCGGATGTATGGACAAGAAAAGATGAATGGTATAATTTTAAAAGATTGAATAAGGATGTTCATGTGCTTATTACAATTGATGAAAAAAGCTATGAAGGCGGAACAAATGGCGACAATCACCCTATGGCCTGGTATCACGAATATGACGGGGGAAGGGCGTTTTATACGGAACTGGGACATACAGATGAATCGTACAATGATCCCCTGTATTTGCAACACATCCTGGGAGGTATTCAATATGCAATTGGCGGCAATGAGAAGTTAGATTATAGCGGAGTAATATCACAATATCCTCCTGATGAAGACAGGTTTACCAAAACACCTTTAATTCAGGGTGGTTTTTTTGAGCCCACCGAAATGACTATTCTTCCCAATTTTGATATACTTGTTACCCAGCGCAGAGGAGAGATCATGTTGTATAAAAATGAAACCAAACAACTGAAGCAGGCCGGGTTTTTAAATGCATACTTTAAAACAAGTACCGCCGGGGCAAATGCGGAAGAGGGTGTTTTAGGCATCAGCAAAGATCCCGATTTCAGTAAAAATCATTGGGTATATATTTTTTACAGTCCCGCTGATACTTCAGTAAACCGTCTTTCCCGGTTTAAATTTGAAAACGATACGCTTGACGTAAAAACAGAACAGGTGATCCTGCAGTTTTATTCGCAAAGGGAAATATGCTGCCATACCGGCGGTTCCATAGCATTTGGGCCGGATGGCTTGTTGTATGTATCTACCGGCGACAATTCCACGCCTTTTAATGAACCAGGGCAAACCTATACCAACCGGGGCTACGGACCGCTGGACGATCGTCCGGGACATGAGCAATACGACGCCAGAAGAAGTTCGGGCAATACGAATGACCTGCGGGGAAAAATACTCCGGATAAAAGTGAAGGAGGATGGTACCTACGAAATTCCTGACGGGAATTTGTTTGCCAAAGGAACCGATAAAACCCGTCCGGAAATATATGTAATGGGCAACCGTAATCCTTATCGTATTTCTGTGGATCAGAAAAATAGTTTTTTATATTGGGGGGAAGTAGGCCCGGATGCCAGCATAGACAGCCTTGGCGTAAGAGGGCCACGTGGCTATGATGAACTCAACCAGGCACGAAAAGCAGGTTATTTTGGATGGCCTTTATTTGTAGGTAAAAATTACGCCTACAACCGCTATGATTATGCAACAGGTACTTCGGGTGAAGCATTTGATGCTGAAAAGCCTTTGAATGAATCGCGCAACAATACCGGCTTAAAAGAACTACCTGCCGTGGCGCCACCTTTTATATGGTATCCCTATGCCACATCAGCCGAGTTCCCCCAGGTAGGAACCGGCGGGCGTAACGCCATGGCGGGTCCGGTATACTATACCGATATGTGGCCTGCGAAAACCCGGTTACCCGATTATTATAACGGTAAATTGTTTATTTACGACTGGATACGGGGGTGGATAAAAGCCGTAACCCTGCTGCCCAATGGCGACTTTGACAAAATGGAGCCGTTTATGGAACATACCAAACTGCACAATGCGATTGATATGGAAGTTGCACCAGATGGAAAATTATACATTCTCGAATACGGAACCGGGTGGTTTACAAAAAATGAAGATGCGGGACTCAGCCGTGTTGATTATAATGCCGGCAACCGTCCGCCCAAAATAACTGCAATTAAGGTAGATAAAACCTCCGGAGCCCTCCCATTAACCCTTAAAGCTACAGTTGATGCAACAGATCCTGAAAAGGATGCCATGACCTATACCTGGACTACCGGAAGCGGACAAACGAAAGAAACCCAGTCTCCTGATGCAGAGCTTGTGCTGGACAAACCTGGCGATTATATGATATCGGTGGAAGTGAAAGATAAAAAAGGCGCCACTTCAAAAAGCAATACAATAAATGTATATGCCGGCAACACTGCGCCGGAGATAACGGTACAGATCACGGGTAACCAGTCTTTTTACTTCCCGGGGAAGCCCGTACACTATACCGTTACCGTTAATGATAAGGAGGAAGGAAGCCTTATTGATGCAGATAATCTTTATGTTACAGCCGACTACTTAGAAGGCGCTGATAAAGCAGCAATACCCCAGGGACATCAAACGGCTGCGGCAACCGTGAGCGGAAGAAGTATCATGCTTTCGCTGGATTGTAAAACCTGTCATAAAACAGATGAAAAATCCATCGGACCGTCTTTCACCGAAGTTGCAAAGCGCTATCATAAAAATAGCGATGCAGTGGATTACCTTACAGGTAAAATTATCAAAGGTGGCAGCGGAGCATGGGGAGAAGTAGCAATGGCGGCGCACCCTAACCTGCCGCAGGACGATGTAAAGCAAATTGTGCAATGGATACTTACGCTGGCAAACCCTGCCTCCGTTAAAAAATCGTTACCCCAGGAAGGTAGCATTCCTGTTAAAGCTGTAAAGGAAAATGAAGCACTGTACATTTCTGCCACGTATACCGATAAAGGAGGTGCATCTGTAAAACCACTTTCAGGAAACGCGGTTTTTGGACTGCGCAGCAGTAAATTAACTTTTGGCGGGGTAACAAATATGGATGCCTTCAGCGCAGTTAATGCCGGCGGGATGAAATATATGGTGGTACCGAATGATAAGCAGGGCTGGTTTAGTATTGACAGTATAGACCTGCATGGTGTAGCCGGTGCGGAGTTATTGGCGGCATGGCTGGATGAGAAAGATGCCCCGAAGACCGGGTATACATTTGAATTAAGATTAGATGCGCCTGGAGGCAAAAAGATAGCGGAAACAACACTTGAGGCTGCATCAGTTAAAGACAAACAAAAAATGGCCAGGCTTAAATTTAGCTTTGAGGCAATTACTGATATGAGGAAACAAAATCTCTATATAATCAGCCGGCCAAAAGATAAAAATGATGACAGCACTATAGGAGTGGGGCTGCTGGAACTCACGGCAAAGTAAAGAGATGGTGGGTAGTGAATGGTGAGTAGTGAATAGTGAATAGTTGAAAAGCAGGATATCAGGTCCTGCTTTTCAACTTCTTTTTAGCGTGGAAGTAATTCACAGCAAGTACTCCTGCAAGGATGATCAACCCAAAAAATTCCCTTGTGTCTTCTATCCATGGCGTTTCTGCTTTCATGGCTGCTGCAATATTCTCTGCATTATGTTTTGTTAGCCAGTCCCAGGCGCCATCTTTTTCAATCAATTTATATAATCCATACAGTATATATCCTCCTATTCCCAGCAGGCAGGCACGCGGGTAGTACTTTTCACGAAAAGCCAGCCAGCACAATACTGCACCATACAGGTATATGGGTATCCACAGCCATGGATCGGGGTCATTGTATTGCAACGCGGCGGAAATGACGAACAGAATGCAGAAGATGATATTAAAAGGTTTCATAGTACAATATTAAAAAAAAATGAACTCAGTGGGAAATCAGGCATTCATAATGCGGTAACACTTTTTCTCTCCGGGAAATATTGCGTTCTCCCGGTGGAAATAATACAGGAGGAAGATTTGTTCACCCTTTGATGCCATTTGTCTATTTGGCGGAACCAATATATTCATCATTTTTGCATTTTGTAATTAATGTGAGCTATCATGAACAAATTTTTTAATTATGCTGCGGGACTGCAGAATGCAGGAATACATCTTTCAAGATTAGGGTTGGTAATTGTGTTGTTATGGATTGGGGGACTAAAGGCTTTCAGGTATGAGGCCGTGGGTATTGTACCCTTTGTGGCGAACAGTCCTACCATGAATTTCTTTTATAAGTATAGTGCGCCGGAATATAAAAAACACATGAATAAAGAAGGGGAATATAAACCGGAAAATATAGCATGGCATAAAGAAAATAACACCTACCTGTTTTCTTACGGATTAGGTGCTGTAATTGTGTTGATAGGCTTGCTTATTGCACTCTACCCTGTATTTCCCGGTATTTCAGCCATAGGTAGCTTTTTATGCTTTGGAATGTCGCTGGTAACGCTTTCGTTTTTAATAACCACTCCCGAAACATGGGTGCCTGCCCTTGGCGACACAAATCATGGGTTCCCTTATTTAAGCGGAGCCGGCAGGCTGGTAATAAAGGATGCGATTATGATGGGTGCAAGCGTAGTAACTATGGCGCAGGCGGCAAAGGTTCATCTAAAAAGAAAAGCCGCAGTTGCAGGCTGATGGATTTAATAATGAAGGGCTTAAAATGTTGAATCACGCTTAAGCCCTTATAATTTATCCAACGCTTTATTTCAAAAACCCTCTCAGCACATATTGCAGGATACCACCGTTCTCGAAATAGGCTACGTCAATGGCGGAATCCAGCCTTGCTTTTCCTTCAAATTGTATTGTTTCACCGGAATCTTTTTTTGCAGTAACATTTATTTTTTTAAAGGGATAGAGGTTCTCCGATATGCCCGTTATATCAAATTTTTCTTTTCCGGTTAACCCCAGTGTTTCCGCTGTTTCGCCTTCTGGAAATTCGAGTGGTAGAATACCCATACCCACTAGGTTACTCCTGTGAATGCGTTCAAAGCTTTCGGCGATTACCGCTTTAACACCCAAAAGGCTGGGTCCTTTTGCCGCCCAGTCTCTTGATGAACCACTTCCGTATTCTTTACCGGCTAAAACGATCAGCGGTGTCTGGTCTGCCGCGTATTTCATTGCCGTATCAAAAACAGTAAGTGTTTCATTGGTTGGTAAATAAGTTGAAAATCCACCCACCTTATCCGTGATCTTGTTTTTAATGCGCACATTAGCGAAAGTGCCGCGCATCATCACTTCGTGATTTCCCCTGCGTGAGCCGTAGGAGTTGAAATCTTTCCGGGCTACGCCTTTGCTAACCAGGTATTGACCTGCGGCGGTATGTTCGCCAAAAGCGCCTGCCGGAGAAATATGATCCGTGGTAACCGAATCGCCTAAAAATAAAAGCACACGTGCATTTTTGATATCAGATAATTTTTCCGGGGTGTTACTAAGGTTTTGAAAAAATGGCGCTTCCTGAATATAAGTGGAATGGTTATCCCATACATATTTTGTGCCTTCGGGCGCTATCAGGTTTTTCCAGTCCTCTTCTCCTTCAAAGATCACACTATATACCTGTTCAAAATCCTCCACCCGCATACAGGCTTTTATTGTTTCATTGATTTCTTCCTGAGTGGGCCAAATATCTTTCAGGTAAACCGGTTCACCATTGGGATCGTAATCCAGTGGGTCATGCAGCAGATCAATATCTACACGTCCCACCAGTGAAAAGGCTACTACCAGCATCGGCGACATTAGGAAATTCATCTTTACCTGCGAATGCACCCGCGCTTCGAAATTGCGGTTGCCGGATAATACAGAGGCTACAACCATTTCACTCTTGTCAATAGCCTCGGCTATATGCGGAGGAAGCGGGCCACTGTTGCCGATGCAGGAAGTGCAGCCATAACCCACAGTGTGAAACCGGAGTGCTTCCAAATCTTCGGACAGGCCCGAACGTTGCAGGTAGCTGGTTACTACTTTGGAGCCAGGAGCCAGGCTTGTTTTTACCCATGATTTTGATCGTAATCCTCTTTCAATAGCTTTCCTGGCTACCAATCCCGCCCCTACCATAACTGCGGGATTAGAAGTATTGGTGCAACTGGTAATAGCCGCAATAACAATACTTCCGTCGCTCAGCACGTATTCCTTGTTTTTTATTTTTATTCTTACCGATCTCAGGTTGTTTTCTTTTTCTACAATAATACCGGTATGTTCATGACGTGGTGAATACGAAAACTCAGTGCCCGAACCACCTTCTGCCAGCCACGCATGTTCCTGCCGGCTGTGAAACGGAACATAGTCTCTTAGAAATTCCGTTTTAAGCACTTCCGAGAATTTATCGTCTAATTCTTCTAATAATATTTTATCCTGCGGACGTTTGGGCCCGGCTACCGTAGGCCGCAAATTGTCGAGGTTCAATTCCAGTACATGAGAGTATTCAATGGCTTCACTGCCTGTGCGCCACAGCATATTATCCTGGCAATATTTTTTGACAAGATCAATCTGTGTCTGGCTGCGGGCGGTTCGTTTCATGTAATCCAGCGTTTGATCGTCTATGGGAAAATACGTAACAGTGCAACCAAATTCCGGCGACATGTTGGATATGGTAGCGCGGTCGGTAACCGTTAAATGATCGAGCCCGTTTCCAAATACTTCAACAAATTTTCCTACCACGCCATAATCGCGAAGCAGTTTGGTTATGGTAAGCACCATGTCGGTTGCGGTGCATCCTTGTGGAATTTTGCCGGTTAATTTTAACCCCACCACCTGCGGACAGGAAAAATAAATGGGTTGCCCAAGCATAGCGGCTTCGGCTTCAATGCCGCCTACGCCCCAGGCCAGTACACCAATTCCGTTCACCATCGGGGTATGCGAATCGGTTCCTACAAGCGTATCCGGGAACGCCCAGCCGTCCCGTTCAATAATGCCTTTGGCTAAGTATTCTAAATTTACCTGGTGGCAAATACCCATGCCCGGGGGTACAACAGTAAAATTGTCTAATCCTTTTTGCGCCCATTTTAAAAGCTTATACCGTTCTGCATTGCGTTCATATTCTAAAGCCACATTGTTTTTATAAGAATAATCCGTACCAAAAAAATCTACCTGCACAGAGTGATCAATTACAAGATCTACCGGTATAGCCGGGTTGATCTTTGTGCCATCGCCACCTTTCCGGATCATTTCGGCACGAAGGGAGGCAATATCAACCACAGCAGGCACGCCGGTAAAGTCCTGCATCAGTACACGTGCCGGTTTAAACGGAATATCTTTATCCGATCCCGCGGCATTCCATTCGGTTAAAGTATGCAGGTGCTCATCGGTAATGGCAAAGCCATCGTGGTTGCGAAGTATATTTTCGAGCAATATCCTGATGGAAAAAGGAAGGCGGTGGATGTTTTTTCCTTCCTGCTGAAGTTTGGTAAGCGAAGCGATTTTATTATTCATGATTTTAAAAATTATCTGTTCTGTAGAAGGCATAATGTAAGTAATTTTTTTGACATGCGGGATTATGTTTAGGTTTCAGGTCCCGGGTTTCAAGTTGCAAGTTACAGGTTTCAGGGGTGTGCCTGCCACCTGTAACTTGTAACCTTCTTCAGGCTATTGCAACTTCCACTGTATGTTCGTGCCCATCATTTTGCAGTTGAAGAAAAGCATTTTCCGAAGTATTACCATCCACCCGAACCATTATTTTATGTTTATCTCCTCCGGATGTTTTTATACCAATCTTGTACAAGGTATCCATATACCTGTACCGGATGTTAAAGGAAGACCATGATGGCGGTGTACTGGGGTCAAAATGCAATTGTTCTCCTTTTTGTTGTACACCTAAAAACGATTCGAGGATCAACTGATACATCCACCCTGCAGAGCCGGTATACCATGTCCATCCCCCGCGGCCAAGATGCAGGGGTTCAAAATATACATCAGCAGCTATTACATAAGGTTCAACTTTATATTTTGCAATGGTTTCGGCGCTACTGCCCCTGTTAACAGGGTTGATCATTTGTAGTAATTCCCATCCTTCATCCTTTTGTTTTAAAGCCATCAAAGCCATTACCAGCCATATTGCAGCGTGCGTGTATTGCCCTCCGTTTTCGCGTACCCCCGGAACATATCCCTTAATATAGCCGGGGTTAAGGTCCGATTTGTCGAAAGGCGGGTTGAGCAGTTGTATCAGTCCTGCGTCTTTTTTTACCAGGTGCCGGAGTGCCGATTGCATGGCTATGTTTACTCTTTTAGGATCTCCTGCTCCAGACAATACGCTCCAGCTTTGGGCAATAGAATCAATACTGGCTTCTTCATTTTGCGAGGAGCCCAAAGGTGTACCGTCGTCAAAATAAGCGCGGCGATACCACTGCCCGTCCCATGCATGGGCTTCAATATTTTTCCTGAGGATTTCGGCCTGTTCATTACATTTTTGCTCAAAAGCTGCATCTTTCCGGTTTGCTGCAATTGTACCAAACCGTGTTAGTATATCATACAGAAAAAATGCGAGCCATACACTTTCTCCCTTGCCTTTTTCTCCTACTTTGTCCATTCCATCATTCCAGTCGCCCGAGCCTATTAACGGCAGCCCGTGTTCACCAAAACGAAGTCCTCTTTCTATTGCCTTTGTACAATGTATGTACAAGCTGGCTGTTTGACTGGAGCGGGAAGGCAGATCGTAATAGGATTCTTCTCCTTCGTTCAGCATCCGGCCTTCAATATAGGTTGCATGTTCATCCAATATTCCTGTATCACCTGTATGAACCGTATATTTTGCCACTACATACGGCAGCCATAAAAAATCATCGGAGCAGGTGGTACGTACGCCTCTTCCCGAAGGCGGATGCCACCAGTGCTGTACATCTCCTTCCCTGAACTGTCTGGAAGCGTTCAGCAATATCTGTTGGCGTGCTATATCGGGTTTAGCATACAACAGCGATAAAATATCCTGCAACTGATCTCTGAAACCAAATGCTCCGCCCGATTGATAATAACCACTTCTGCCCCATATCCTTGAGGCGAGCGTTTGGTAGTTTAGCCAACCGTTGGCCAGAATATTCAACGACGCGTCGGGCGTTTCCACCTGGATAGTTCCTAAGGTGTGTTGCCAAAAATGGGTAACTTTAGCCAGCGACTGGTAAATATTGGCATGGGTCTTAAACTGTTGAATGATGTGCATGGCATCTCCGTGTGTTTTAGCGGCTCCCAGCTTAAATACAATTTCATGCGATTCTTCATTCGCTAACTCAAGCGTAGTTTGTATGGCTGCGCAGGGGTCAAGCGCAGCACCTGATCTGCCTGACAGCTTCACCTTATTCATGGCAGCCGGGTTGCGCGAGGATCCGTTGCGTCCAAGAAATTCTTTTCTGTCACAGGTAAAGGAATCCAGCATGCCGTCGGCATCAAAAAATGCCACACGGTTGACAAATTCCGTATTGTAGGCATTCCGGGCAAAGATGGTTCCCGTGTCGTTTTCAATGGAGGTTACCACATGCATTTGTGTTTTTGGACGAAACTCTCCCAGCACCCATTCCACATAGCCGGTAACGGATAGTTTCCTTTGCCTCCCCGACCGGTTGTAAATTTTAAGGATAGTAAACTTTACACCGGTATCAATGTCAACAAACACAGTCATTTCAGTATAGATACCGTCTTCACTGTGTTCAAAAATACTGTAGCCGAAGCCATGCCTGGTAATGTAGGGTGCTTTGCTTCTTGCAGGTAATGGCGCCGGCGACCAGAATCTTCCGCTTTCTTCATCCCGCAGGTAATAGCATTCTCCTTCAAGGTCATTTACAGGGTTGTTATTCCATGGCGTAAGCCTGAACTCATGTGCGTTTTCCATCCAGGTATAGGCCTGGCCGCTTTCGGATATGATGGTTCCCAGTTCACTATTGGCAATTACGTTACACCATGGCGCCGGGGTTACTTTCCCCGGCTGAGTTATAATAATATATTCTCTTCCGTTTGATGAAAAACCACCGGTGCCGTTAAAGAACCGGAGGTCCTGAGGCAGTGCAACAGCAGTAGGTGTTGAAGGGTAAAATTTAACCGGGGTAAAATACGGGATTACATTTTTTATTTTTATGTTCCTGTTGGTCTGTTCTTCCAGGGAACCGAATCTGTCGGACAATACCACCCTCGCTACCGTTTGAAAAAGAATATGATCTTCATTGGAAAGCTGATCTGCAGAGCGTATAAAAACGCCGCCGGGATCTTCATTAATTTGGGCGCCCACCAGCGGAACTACCAGCGACATGATCTGGTTTTGAAGTGTATGCCTGTAACTGCCATGATCTTCATTCCAGATCACCAGGTCAACAATCATTCCTTTTAAGCGCCAGTAGGCATGCGCCTGTATCATTTGTTTTACCAGTTCAATATTGCCTGCATTTTCTATTTTTACCAGTACAATGGGCAGATCGCCTGAAATAGAATGGCTCCACAGGCTAGACTGGCCACGGTTATTGCGTGCAATCAGATCGGAAGGTCCCCGCATTTCAGAATTTGTATAAATAACCGCACTGGCCAATCTTGTATACAGTTGTGCATCCGCTTCCGTAGCATTAATCTGGCGCAATACGATCTGGCTATGGGTCCAGGATAATTCGAATCCGCGGTCTACTAAAAATTTATCCTGGTATTTTTCTATCATACCATTGCAGTCTTCTTTCGTTTCTGCAATACCTGTTATCATATCAATTACAGCCGTTTGCTGCGGATCAATTTCTATTCTGTATTGTATGGAAACAATAGGATCCAGAACTGAGCCTTCTGTAGAAGAAAGCGATGCAGTTTGTTGCATGGCCGATGGCTGATGAATGGTGTTTCCGCGGCCGGTGAATTTTGTTCTGTCGGTTTCGTAAGCTATGTTTTGTATGGATGCATGGTATACTTTCATTAAATGAAACATGGAAGGTGGCTGCTCGTGCTGCGAACGCGGACGGCGTGTGCATACAATAGCATGACTTTGCTGCAGCAAAGCGGTTTGTACAAACAGGTTGCTGAAAGCGGGATGCGCAATATCCGACCCTACCGGCGCCAGCACCACTTCGGCATAGCTGGTTACTTCAATTGTTCTTTTTTTACGCGACCGGTTGGTTAGATGCAATCTTCTTAGTTCCACATCATCTTCAGGCGATACCACTATTTCGGTATGCGCTTCTATAGAAAAATCGCGGCGGCGGAACTCAGCGCGTCCCTGCGAAAATACTGCTTCATAATGATCGCCGCCCTGTAATGCAGGCTGGTACGCGGATGACCAGTACTCTTTGTTTTCCAGGTCTCTTATAAAACAAAAGTTACCCCAGTTGTCGCAGGTGCTGTCTTCACGCCAGCGTGTTACAGCAATATTTTTCCACCTGCTGTAGCCTCCCCCCGAATTGGAAACCATAACATGGTATCTTCCGTTGGAAAGCAGTTGTACTTCAGGTGTAGCAGTTTGAGGCGTGCTGATAATACGCATAAAGGCATCGTCTTCCTTACTTACCTCGCTTGCTGCATCTGCAATGTGAATATTAGGAGCGCTTAAAGCCGTAACACGGGGTATGCGTTCCTGTAATAATAGTAGTGTTGCCTGGAACTGCACATCGGCTATAAAGCGTTTTTGCATAGGCTGGTTAAGCAGCAAATGCGAGAGCGACAATAAAGCCATGCCCTGGTGATGCACCATAAAGGAATGAATGATAACATGCTCCTGCCCCCTCGGCAAGCGGGATGCTGTATAATCTATCGCTTCATAAAAACCGTAAGTACCGGCAAATTCCTTTTTTGCCATGATCTGGAGGTTGTGGCAGGCTTCTTCAGGCATTACCATTAAAGCCATAATGGAGGAATAGGGCGATATAACCAGTTCTTCTCCCAGCCCGCGTTTGAAGCCGGTTCCGGGAACACCAAAAGCTTTGTACTGATAATTCATATTGGCATCTATCATATTGTAGCCCGACTCCGAAATGCCCCAGGGTACATTTTTTTTATTGCCGTAATCAATTTGTTTTTGTACCACGGCTTTGTGCGTTTGATCCAGCAAAGTGTTTTCATAGGATGGCATCACCAATAAGGGCATAAGGTATTCAAACATGGAGCCGCTCCACGACAGTAACGCCGGTGCTGAGCCCAGGCTGGTGAGTTGCCGTCCCAGTGCAAACCAGCTCTCCTGCGGTAGTTTTCCCTGGGCTATAGCAACAAAGTTTCCAAGTCTGGCTTCAGAGGCCAGCAAATCATAATAGCTGTTATCGCGCCGGTGTTCTTCGGCATTATAGCCTATGGCGAGCAGGTGCTGCGTTTTGTCGTACAAAAAGTCATATTCAGCATTTGCAAATTCATCACATTGCCTGGCCAAGTCATCCAGGTCGAGTATTCTTTCTTTGGCGCGTTTAGAGGATTGTATGACACGCGCTACCAACATATCCAACCAGTCATTTTCTTCTGCCGTATTGGATTGCCGGTAATACGATTTTACTTTTGGCAGCATTTCTGTTTGTATACTGCATAGTTCCGTTAATGTTGGAATATAATCTATTTCATTAACGATGTTTTGAAATGCTGGTGAGGGAGGTTGCATTAGTAACCATGGAGCCAGTGTGGCTATATCAACCGCGAAGTCGTTAAGCTGCACGCCCAAAAGGGCCACCCATTCGCGATATTCACTATCGGCTTCCTTATTGTTATTCTCATATTGAGCGGCAATTGTATTATACTGATTTTTCAGATCTTCGAGAAGTGGCAGCAGTTGGGGCAGGGAGGCGGGTGGATTGATTTGCAGGGCTTCAATTTCTTTTTTTAGTTCGGATAAAAAATTGTCACGCTCATTTTTTTCGAGCAACAGGGCAATTGTATCCTGGAAGCCGTCAAAGGCTTTTGCAGAAAATATTTTGTTTTCTTTTAAAGCCAGTAAACCCTGCTTTAAGGTAATAAGATGTCCTATGAAATTTCCGCTGTCTACGGTTGAAATATATCTTGGTTGCAAGCAGGAGAGTGTTATCGTATCGTACCAGTTGTACAAATGCCCCCTGTACTTTTCCAATGTTTGTACAGTATTAAGCGTACGGGTAGTGCGGTCTATTAATCTCCCGGCTGACAAATAGCCAAAATCGAAAGCGGAAAGATTAGCCAGCAATGATAACCCGATATTGGTAGGCGATGTACGGTGCGCAATTTTTGGTCCAGGCTTTTTTTGATAATTGTCGGGGGGAAGCCAGTTGTCTTCATAATTCACGAATTTTTCAAAGAAAGCCCATATTCTGCGGGAAAGCTTTTGAAGAAAAATGATTTGATCTCCATTAAGCGCCGCTTTTTTGGGTTTACGGGGCATGCTCACGAGATAGGCAATTCCGGGGGAGAGTATCCACAATATTAATACACACAAATCAACCACAACGAACGGTTGATCTTTATACAATAAAAATAATACGAATACTGTTGCAAAGGCAGGCGCCATCCACATGCTGGCATACTTTGCTGCAAGTGTTTTTGGAGTAGAACGTATGGAATTCCCATACGGATTCCATTGCAGTAATTTCCGTTTCGAAATAAATATGCGCCAGGCTGTGAGCAAAATGGCATGGGTATTTATAAAAGCTTCATAGGGCAGAAACAAAAGGTCGAGCAGGTGACGGAAGAAATTATCTCCTGCAGCATGTATCATAAATAAAAGGTGGGGATAAAAACCAATATCCTTTGGTTTATTGAACAGTTCCCATATCAATTTTATTATGGAAGGAACAATAATGATGCTCATTACGGCAAGCGTCCAGAAACTTCCGGAAGTGAACAGCCAGCCGTATATCAGCAACAGGATAAGGCAGGCAGGTACGAGGCTGCGCCGGATATTGTCAAAAATTTTCCAGCGCGATAAAGCACTCAGCGGATTTTTTCTGTAGTTTTTGTCTGGCGCCGGCACAAGTGGAAACAGCCATCTCAATATCTGCCAGTCACCGCGTATCCACCGGTGGCGGCGTTGCATATCGGCATAATAACTGGGCGGGTAATCTTCATATAATTGTACATCGCTCAAAAAACCTGAACGGGCGTAGCATCCTTCAACCAGGTCGTGACTAAGAATACGGTTTTTAGGAAATCTGCCTTTAAGTGATTGTACAAAAGTATCTATATCATAAATGCCTTTTCCGATAAATGAGCCTTCTGCAAAAAGATCCTGGTATACATCCGAAATCATCCGGGTATAAGGATCAATGCCGGGTTCATTACCGTGAATCCGCGCATATAAAGAACCCCTGGGTCCGGGAAGGCTGTTGGAAACCCTGGGTTGTAAAATCGTATAACCTTCTGTTACTCTTTTTTTATGATCGCAATACACCGCTTTATTAAGTGGGTGCGCTAAAGTAGCTGTCATTTTCCATGCAGCTTCCCTGGGCAGTTTTGTATCTGTGTCAAGCGTAATTATATATTTAATGCCCGCAAAAAGACTTTTGCTGGCAGTAATTGATGAAAAGTTTTCCTCACCTTCACCCCTCAACAGGGCATTCAGTTCTTCAAGCTTGCCTCTTTTTCGTTCGTGCCCCATCCATACCCCTTCTTTTTCATTCCATTTGCGTGGGCGATGGAACAGCATAAAAATGTCTGCTGTGGTTCTGCCGTACCGCTCATTGAGTTCAATGATTTTATTTTTAGTGTATGCAAGCAGCGGTTCATCTTCAGGGAGTGTTTGTGTTCCGGCGTCTTTAAAGTCGGTAAGCAATGCAAAGTGCAGGTTGTCGTCGCGGTTAGCCACAAAGCGTACTTCCAGCGCTTCAACCAGTTCATCAACCGCATCGGTATTTACAAGCATTGTAGGTATAACAACAAGCGTGCGGTGCTCCTGTGGTATTCCTGAAAAAAAATCCATCCTCGGCAGGGGGGCGGGGCGTGTAAGCAGGGTAGTAATCCAGTTCACTAAGGTTATTGCCGGCTGGCTTGCAGCAATGGCGCAAATCAGCAGCAATAATCCGTATTGCCAGGCTTGCAGGTTCTGGTTAATGTTGTAACTGATTATGCGGCAAAACAAAAAGGTGAGCAGGGTAATACTCAGCAGGTAGTAAAATAAAGGCCAGGCGGCTAAATGTCTTCTTAACTTTTTAATAAAAGGCATATTTACATTTGCCATTTTTTCAACTTTACTCGCTCCGCGGTCTATAAGATAATATCCCACGTGTTTCTTTCTGCCATCTTCGGGGCTCGATTTTGCCTGGTCTATAGCAATTTGGGCTATTTCCTTTTCAGACAGCGAACTGTATTTGGATATTCTTTCAACCACATGCCTGTAATGATCTCTTGTATAGAAATCCATTTTCTCATATGTGCCATCCGGATCTTCGTTCAATATTTTTTCAACTATACTTTCCTGCTCTACAAACTTGCGCCAGTCGGTGCTGTTTAAAAACCGGAGACTGCTGATGCTGTTGCTTACAGAAACCTGGCGGGCGGCCTGCTTTTGATTTTCGATGTGTACCAGTTCGGCGCCGGTCAGCGACATTTCTGATACAAATTGTTCAATCCAGCTAAGCGGCAGACTCAACGAAGCGCCTCTGCCCTGAAGCTTCCTGGTAAGTTCGGCTACAAACGCACCTTCTACCGGGGGCTTCGACCGGGCCATATCAGCTATTACAACTACAAGATTTTTAGGGTCTTTATCCAGTGTTTCCAACATCTGGTCGGCCCAGTAATTGGCCAGGTTTTTATGAAGTATATCTAATGCTATTTCGGTTGATAACCGGCGTAGATTTTCAATTAAGGCGAGCCGGAGCATAATAGGGATGGCCCACAATTCGCCCAGTTTAAGAGTGGTTACAGATTGGTAGGCGCTGATAAAGCCAGATAAGCTTTCGAAATCAACTCTGCCGTCGCTATGTGAAATGAGTTCTACAACAATATCATATACCCTGGGCAAACCTTCCGACGCCCCGTTGGCAAGCTGGGGTAAACCTTTACTGTATCCTTTGGGTAAATGCTTCTTGCCGGTGTTTACCTGGTCTTCAATAAGATAAAAATTATCAAGGAGCCATTCCCCCGCAGGAGCAATGCGGATGTTGGACTTTACTGTTTTGGTAAGCAGGTCATGAATTTCCATCAGGAGGCGTTCATTTTCTCCTAACCGTTTCAGCATTTTTTCTGAAGGTTCACCCTTTGTTAATATATGTTTTTGCGCCAATCCCCTGGCGTAGTATTCCATTTGCTGCAGGGTAAAGAGCTCGGAACGCAGGGGCGGTTTTTCATTGGCATATTTTTGAAAGAGATTATCAGAAAACAGTGGAGTGATAATCGTTTTTTTTAGCACAGAAATAGCCTGGGGAAACAGTTCGGAAAATACATCTTTGTTTTGCCTTTCTTTATTTTGAGATTTCATTTTCGATGATAAATTTTTTGCTTAAGCCAACCCCCGCGTGGTTCGTCTTTATGAGCCAATAATCATGCCTTCACTTCTTTGGGCAGGTTTCGTAAAATTTGCCTGGGTGCTACTCAAAAAATGTACAACCATGCAAAAGGTAGTGAAAAGATTTTAACCTTGCCGGCATGGCTCTGCAACGCTTATTATACGACAAAACGCCTGATAAAAAAAATCAGCTATTGCTACCCGGTATTTCTAATGCGTTTTATACTTAACCTGTTTTTACCAGTTATAAATTAAAATCTTAAACAGGTTGTGGAATTTTTTCCTCACATTTTGCATAAAAACACAATCCATTTTGTAAGCTTTATGATGAGGTTGAAGTAATAGATTTATAGCAGCCCATTGGTATAGAAAAGCCAGGTACGGTTTTTTGCAATACTACCATTTATTTCAAATAATGATTTCGTGGATTGAAATATTAACCCGTTTGTCCGCCGCAGTCAGAAGCCTGCAGTCGTATACCGGGGTAAAGGAAATTTCCTGGTTCTTTTTATTCTCCTGAATTTCCTTATTACGTAACCATTTTTCCTGTTAACGTAAACGGCACGGCAAGGCGGAAAATATCTTTGTTGCGTTTAAAAGTTGCCTGTCAGTTGAAACGAATAGGATATTCAATCTCATAATAAAAAAAAGACTAAAGTGAAAGGGAAAGCTACAAGTTTTTGGGCCAAAAGATTAATAGTAATTTGTTTTTGTTGTGCAACTGCTTTTGCAGCTTATGCCGGTGATGAATACAATGGGCGCATAAAAGGGAAAGTAACGACACATGATGGCAAGCCGGCTGCCTGGGTAACTGTTCAGATTAAAAATTCAACAGTTGCCACTTTAACCGATGAGGAAGGTTTTTTTATCATTAAAAATGTAAAGCCGGGGCAATACATTATTCGTATTTCTTATACCGGCCTGCAAACCCAGGAAAAACAGGTAAATATTGGGGAAGATGGGGATGTGGAACTGGAAATTACTTTTAAGGAAACGGCCAGGCAGTTGAATGAAATTGTTATCGAAGGCAGAAGAAGTCCCAATCTGCAACCGGTTTCAGTAGGAAAACTACCTGTTGCGCCAATGGATCTGCCGCAAAGTATTGCGGTAATCGGGCAAACGATTATCCGGAGCCAGCAGGCTCAGCGGCTGAGTGATGTAATCAGGAATGTAAATGGGGTTTACCTGTCTACCACCAGGGCCAGTACACAGGAAACCTTTTCAGCACGCGGCTATCGTTTTTCTAACGATAATATGTATAAAAATGGTGCAAGAGTAAATTCAGGCGTAATGCCGGAAATAAGCTCTCTTGAAAAAGTGGAAGTACTAAAGGGCAGCGCCGCTATTTTATATGGCAGTGTTGCTCCCGGGGGAATCATTAATATGGTTACCAAACAGCCAAAGTTTGAATTTGGGGGAGAAGTTTCCATGCGGGCAGGAAGCTATGATTTATACAAGCCTGCATTTGATGTATATGGACCGGTATCATCTAAAATAGCTGTGCGGCTCAATGGCACTTACGAAAATGCCGGAAGCTACCGCAACCAGGTAAATTCTGAACGGTATTATATCAATCCCTCGGTATTGTTTAATATAAATAAAAGAACCAGTTTACTGGTGCAGGCCGATTACCTGACGCATGAGTTTACCCCCGACTTCGGAACCGGGTCTTTAGACAATACCATCATAGCCGATGTGCCGCGTTCTGTTTTCCAGGGTGTTTCATGGCAATACAATAAAGCCAGGCAGGCAACAGCTACCGCTACTTTAAAACACCAATTCAGCGATGCATGGAACCTTAACCTGACAGGTTCTTACCAGTTGTACAAAAGAGATTATTACTCAACGGAAAGAATACAGGCTGCTGCAAACGGCGACTGGGTTCGTCCGTTGAATAAAATTAATTCTGATGAAAATTATTACCTCGGCCAGGCAGATGTGACGGGGAAATTTAAAACCGGTGAAATAGATCATACATTGCTCGCAGGTGTGGATGCCGATAAGTATTTTACCACCAGCTACACCTTCGGTAATCCCAAAACCTACGACACCATTAATATACTGGATCACTCAAAATTTATCCAGCGTACAGATATACCGGATGCAGCGAAAACAACAAGGATAGAAACGCCCGTTAATCGTTTTGGCGCATATGTGCAGGATTTGATCAGCATTTCAAATCAGTTAAAATTGCTGGCAGGCGTACGCTGGTCATATCAAAATTCGCAGGCTGCTCAAACTACTTACCTGGCGAAAGACAGCGCAGCAAAAGGCAGCGGTAAAAGCGACCAGGCCTTTTCGCCACGGTTTGGCATAGTATACAAACCACTTTCACATACAGCGGTTTTTGCAAGCTATAGCAATTCTTTTTCTGTAAACAGCGGTACCGATGTATTTGGCAATGCGCTTTCACCTTCCCTGATTGACCAGTTTGAACTGGGTGTAAAGAATGATTTTCTCAAAGGATTATTATCAGTAAATATTACCGTTTACCGCATCATCAACAACAATCTGGCCCAAACAGCACAGTTTCAAGCAGATGGCGTTACCCCTAATAATAATACCGCGTTAAAAGAACTGGTAGGACAAACGACCAGCGATGGTATTGAACTGGATATTACCGGCCATCCTGCAAAAGGGCTGGATATTATAGCGGGGTACAGCTATAATAATATGCGTTACACAAAAACCCCCGACACAAAAGGGAGCTATGTAGAAGGGGAAAGACTGGTTAACACACCTGCCCATACCTCCAATGCAAGCATTTTTTACAGCTTCAATAACAGTTTAAAGGGTTTTAAAGTAGGAGCATCTGTGTTTTATGTTGGCAAACGCAATGCGGGATGGAATAATACCCATCAGCAGTCTCAAAATTATTCAAGGCTGATACCCGTGGATGGATTTACTACAATTGATTTTACAGCAGGTTATTCTTTTAAAAAGATTTCCTTACTCGCGAAGCTTTCCAACCTCACCAATACCTATAATTATTATGTGCACGAGAATTACAGTATCAATCCTATACCGCCGCGACAGTTTATAGCTACCGTATCGTACAGGTTTTAGTAAAGGTTACCTTTGGTTAGTGATGAAAATATTAGAAACCCTTTAAAATGATTTTTGCATGCGTAACAAGAAACCTGCGGAATCTCTTTCCCCAAAAAAGCAACCCGCCCCGGCAACACAAGATAAAGACTTCATTGGTGAAATGGCGCAACGGATCAATGCGCCCATTGACGTTGAGCATGAAAAGGAAAGTGATAAAAAGACGCATATTGACGAGCAGGAATCCGATGGCTCAGCCAATGCATTTGAAACCAAATAGCGCTTTGTAAAACGTAAGGGATTTTTTGTGTAAAATAAAAAAAGTAGACATGATTCAACCGGTCGGAAATACAGCGTACTTTGTCGCTGGCTGGTGAAGACACCAGCCAGGGCAGCCTGCCGTGGGCGGTGTATTCACCGCCCACATGAAGCAAAGCAATGCCACAATTTTGGAATACAGCCTTACTTTGCCATAAGGGCGAAATTGATTTAATTTTGATGATGGAAAAGAAAGATCATCCCGGCGTATATATACCACCGCCGTTAATTTATGTGGCATTTTTCTTTTTGGCTGTTGCATTGCAAAGAGTCGTTCCATTGAAAGGCCTTTTTGGAGAAACAGCTATGACTATAACGGCTGGCTGGATTTTACTTGCTGCAGGCATATTGGTTTTACTGTCTGCAGTATGGAGATTTCTTGTTTCCAAAAATACCCTGGTCCCCGTTAAGCCGGCTCACTCCCTGCAAACTGGCGGGATTTATGCTTTTACCCGCAATCCCATGTACCTGGGTATGTTGCTATTGTACAGTGGCATTGGCTTTTTAAAAGGCAACTGGTGGACCTTCATAGTGATACCCCTGCTTATAATGGCGGTTCAGTTATACGTAATAAAGAAAGAAGAACATTACCTCCAAAGAACTTTCGGTAACGATTACCTGCAGTATAAAAAGAAAGTAAGAAGATGGATATGAAGCTTACAGACTCATGTTAGAAAATACGGCTCATAATCCGTTTCCAAAAAATCTTCTACGCCCGGTATCCAGTGTTGTTGAATAAATTCGGTATGTATGGGATGATTATTATACGATTCATATGCTTTTTGTCCGGAGAATTCCATAGATAATCCAAAATCAAACCTGTTCTTTTTACTGGTTTGTTTCAGTCTTTCAAAATGTTGTACACCGGGTATCTTTTCCAAATGTAAAGTGGCATCTAAAAATGCTTTTTCTTCCAGGGAATCCTTTGGGTATTTTAATGTAAATACTACAGTATGACGGATCATGAACTCGGTTTTGAAAATTAATCAGGCTGATGAAGGAATTTATATTTAATGTATCCGGTAACCCGCCAGTAAATTAATCAGCAGTGCTCCGGTAATAATAAGCAATCCAAAGCACTCCCTTGTATTTTCAATATATGGCCTGGTAGCTTGCATAGTTGCTGCAATATTTTGTATTTTGTATTTTGTTATCCAGTCCCAAACACCATCTTTTTTAAAGAAAAGAACAATGGCATATACCAAATAAAAACCCATAACCGGTAAATAAATAGCGGGATAATAATATTTAAAAGCTGCCAAACCGCACAAAATGGCGGCAATCATATAAATACTAACCCAAAGCCATGCATCTTTGTCGTTCACATTCAACCAGGCAAACCATATAAATGCAATGAAGAAAATGATATTTAGTACAGATAAAAGCATATAAAAAATTGAATGTTCGGTGAAGGCGATCTTATTTGTAAATTTACAGTTAAGTTAAATTCATTAATACTTACTTAGCTTTGTATTATTAATTATAGCAGCAGGTTAAAGAAAATATGATGTCTCATTATCAGTCTGAAGCGTTAAAGATATTACTTTCAGCAATTGTCAGGCAAAATGTAACTCCCGAAGTCTGGAATTGGTTAAACGATAAGGTATCCCAAACCGATGGTTCCCGGCAGTTTAATATTGCCTTTGTTTCGGTTCCCCGTAAAACCGGTAAATCGCTCATTGGGGTAACGGAGGAACAGGAAAGCGCGCTCCGCAAAGAAGGGGCGGGCTTAACCATTGCGTCATGGACCATTGACAGGTTGTGCAGGGTATGGTTGCTTGCCATGTTGAACAGCGCAGACAAAGCCCGGTATTTTCAAACCATTGAAAATTTGTTTTTAACTGCCGAAGTCGGTGAACTGGTAGCGTTGTATTCGGCCTTGCCTGTTCTGGCATATCCCGAAATGTGGAGCAAGCGTTGTGCTGAAGGCGTTCGAAGCAATATTGGCGCCGCACTTGAGGCTATTATGTGCAACAATCCTTACCCGGCCGCTTATTTAAATGAGCAGGCGTGGAATCAACTGGTACTGAAAGCTTTTTTTACGGAGAAGCCGGTTGAGCAAATCATCGGGCTGGATGAGCGTGCCAATCCGGATTTAGCGAAAACATTGTCCGACTACGCCCACGAAAGATGGGCGGCAAAGCGCCCGGTGAATCCGCAGATTTGGCGCTGCACCGGGAAATTCATTAACGCGGATATTTTTCCGGATATTGAGCGTTTGGCTTCCTCAGAACATGATTTCGAAAGGGAAGCCGCCGCACTGGCGTGCAGCGACAGCCATTATCCTCCTGCACAAGAATTATTAAATAAAATGCCTGGTATTAAATCCTCCATTACCTCGGGTGAATTGAACTGGAATATACTGGCAGAAAAAATAAAAAATCATGTGTTGCAGTAATAACATTACAGAAAAGGGCCTTCAGCCGGGAACCCCTGACAAATCTTACCTTGACCGTATAAAAGGGATGCAATTTTTTGATCCGCACATTCATATGTCATCGCGTACAACCGATGATTATGAAGCCATGGCTGATGCAGGTATTGTTGCCGTTATTGAACCGGCATTCTGGCTGGGTCAACCGCGTACAGGTATTGATACCTTTCGGGATTATTACAGCAGTTTAATTGGGTGGGAACGTTTTCGCTCTTCCCAGTTCGGCATTAAACATTATTGTACCATTGGTTTAAATTCCCGCGAAGCGAACAATGAAGCTCTGGCAGAGCAGGTAATGGAAATACTGCCGTTATTTGTATATAAAGAAGGAGTAGTGGGCGTGGGAGAAATTGGCTTTGACGATCAAACCCCTGCGGAAGAAAAGTATTATCGCTTACAACTCGGCCTGGCAAAAGAAGCAGGGCTTCCTGTGCAGATACATACCCCACACCGCGATAAAAAAAGAGGCACTACCCGTAGTATGGATATAGCCCTGGAGCACGGCCTTGATCCGGCCATGGTTATTGTAGACCATAACAATGAAGAAACGATGAAAGAAGTGCTGGACAGAGGTTTCTGGGCGGCCTTCACCATTTATCCTTTTACAAAAATGGGTAATGAACGTATGGCAGGCATTGTAAAACAATATGGCACAGAACGAATCATGATCAATTCGGCAGCCGACTGGGGCATCAGCGATCCGCTGGCAGTACCCAAAACTGCGGCGCTTATGAAAGATATGGGCATCAGTGATGCCGATATTCGCATGGTTACCTATCAGAACGCGATTACCGCTTTTGCACAAAGCGGGCAGATTGATGAGTCGGATTTTACCACTGTAAAAAATATTGATCAAAGTCTGAAATTCAGCGGGAATACCATTCTCAGGGGAGGACAACAACTCCGCACAGACAAAAGCTCCATCATTATTCGATAAAATACGGCATGGATAAGGTGATTGGTTTTTTGCGTTTGATGCGGCCTGCGAATATCATTACCGCTGTTGCAGATGTGCTGGCCGGCGTTGCCATTGCAGTGTATGTTGTTGATGATGGAAATGTGTATCAATGGCAATCTGTTGGGTTACTCCTCGTTTCCACCATTTGCTTATACGGAGGAGGTGTGGTTTTGAATGATGTATTTGATGCAGAACTGGATAGTAAAGAACGTCCTGAGCGGCCCATTCCCAGCGGGCTGGTATCAAAAAATGCCGCTGCTTTGTTTGGCCTCATCCTGCTGTTGGCCGGTATTGCCGCTGCTGCCAGTGTGCATATAACAGGTTGGTTCTCTTCTTCCGCAATGATATCCATTGCTATTGCTATTTGTGCTGTGGTATACGACAAATGGATGAAACATAGCAGGTTTTTAGGTCCGCTTAATATGGGCATTTGCCGTGGCTTAAATTTATTATTAGGGATGAGCATTCTTCCTTCAGTTTTACCACAGTATGGTTTTTTAGCCATAGTACCTGTAATATATATAGCTGCCGTTACCATGGTCAGCAGGGGAGAAGTGCATGGCGGCAAAAAAAGTACACTGTATAGCGCTGCGCTACTGTACGCCATTGTTATAGCCAGTATATTAACTATCGGAATTGTCAATAATTATATAGTGTATACCGCCATTTTTGTTGTGTTATTCGGCGCAATGATATTTCCACCTTTACGAAAAGCCATGCGTAACCCGGCCGCACCGTTGATTGGTAAAGCGGTAAAAGCGGGAGTAATTGCATTGATTGTAATGAATGCGGCATGGGCAGCCGCATTTGGCGCAATTTACTTTGCACTGCTTATATTATTGCTTTTGCCGGTTTCGCTGCTCATGGCAAAACTATTTGCTGTTACCTGATGGCAATGATTTGGTAATAACTTATTTTTACAGTTTTAAAATGACGTGATATCCTGTTTCCGTACTATTTTAGCAACAACGTGATGGATCATATAGAGCAAACATTCAGCGTACGATTTGAGTATAAAGTTTTTTTTACCAATCATTTATTCTCGCCCGACAATCTTCTTTTCCGAAATTTTTTAAAGGCAGTCCCAACGGATATTCCTAAGAAAATATTTTTTGTAATTGATGAAGGTGTAGCAACCCATCATCCCCGGTTGCAGGAGCAGATCAAAAACTATTTCGCGGGCGTACCTGGTTTTGCATTGGTAAAAGATATCATGGTTATTCCGGGTGGCGAACAAGCTAAAAATACCGAAACCTATTTTTATCGCATTGTGCAGGCTGTTGATGCGCATGGCATAGACAGGCATTCTTATATTGTGGCAATTGGCGGTGGCGCTGTGCTCGACCTTGTTGGGTATGCAACAGCCGTATCGCACCGGGGCATCCGGCATATACGTATACCTACTACCGTACTTTCGCAAAACGATTCCGGTGTGGGCGTAAAGAACGGTATCAATTACCTGGGTAAAAAAAATTTTCTGGGTACGTTTACTCCCCCGGTGGCGGTATTCAATGATCACTTTTTTTTAACCACATTAAGCAATGAAGAATGGCGCTCGGGCATGTCGGAAGCAGTGAAGGTAGCGCTGATTAAAGACCGGGCTTTTTTTGAATGGCTTAAAGCGAATGCTGCGCTTTTGGCCAGCAGGAATATGGGAGCCATGGAATATCTCATTAAAAGATGCGCCGAACTGCACCTGCAGCATATAGCCGGTGGCGATCCTTTTGAGATGGGATCCTCACGCCCCCTCGATTTTGGGCACTGGAGCGCTCACAAAGTGGAACAGCTTTCGGATTTCACCATCCGTCATGGCGAAGCGGTGGCAATGGGCATTGCGCTCGATAGTGCCTACTCGTTTTTGTCGGGAAGACTGGAAGAAGCAGATGCCAAAACCATTGTTGAAGTATTGAAATCGCTTGGTTTTTCGGTTACCCACCCCCTGATGGATATACAAAATGAGGGAAGCCCGGTATTGAAAGGGCTGAATGAATTCCGGGAACATTTGGGCGGACAATTAACCATTATGCTGCTTCAATCTATTGGCAGCGGGGAAGAAGTACATGAACTGGATACCGATATATTACAGAAGGCCAGCCAGTGGCTCAAAACCTGTTAAACAAAGAACATGCAAACAGCACACGGACATCTTACCTATTGCAGTAATATACATGCCGGTGAAAGCTGGGATGATCACTTTAAACAACTGAAGGAACATATTCCGGTTATTAAAAAACAGGTATCGCCGGATAAACCTTTTGGCATAGGACTCCGGCTTTCCAACATAGCAAGCATCGAACTGATCAAAGAAAAGCATCTTGAAATTTTTCAACAGTGGCTGCACGATAATGACTGCTATGTTTTTACCATGAACGGATTTCCTTACGGTGGTTTTCACCATACCGTAGTAAAAGATAAAGTGCATGCGCCCGACTGGACTACCGCTGAACGCGAAGCATATACGGTAAGGCTGGCTCAAATATTATCGGTGCTGTTGCCCGATGGCATGGACGGCGGAATTTCCACATCTCCTTTATCATACAGGTTCTGGCATACCACTGAACAAATGCCCGGTGTTTTTGAAAAATCAACGCTTCATCTGTTGGCGGCGCTTGACCAGTTGATCCAGATAAAGCAGTCTACCGGCAAGTCAATACATATAGATATTGAACCGGAGCCTGATGGGTTACTGGGAGAAGGAAAGGAATTTATAAACTGGTATACGCAATATTTACTACCACTGGGTATACCTTATATAGCAAAGCTTTTTGGATGCAGTGATGATATTGCTGCTTTTCACATAAAGGAACATATACAGCTTTGCTATGATGTTTGTCATTTTGCTATTTGCTACGAAGATCATGCGGCCATGATCAAAAAAATACAGGAGCTGGGTATTAAAACGGGTAAGATACAGATCAGTGCCGCGCTGAAAGCGGCGTTACCTGCCGAACTTGAAAAAAGAGCGCCTGTAATTGAGGCCTTCGGCCGGTTTAATGAACCCACTTACCTGCACCAGGTAGTGGCCATGCAGCAAAATGGTAAATTGAAAAGATATGCCGATATGCCCGATGCCCTGCCTGATGCTTATAATACAGATGTAACGGAATGGCGGGCTCATTTTCATGTGCCGTTGTTTGTCGAAGAATACGGCGTATTAAAGTGCACGCAGCAGGATATTGAAGAGGTATTATCTGTTCACCGGCATCAGCCGTTTACTGCGCACCTTGAAATAGAAACCTATACCTGGGAAGTATTGCCGGATGACAAAAGATTACCGCTTACGCAATCTATTGTAAGAGAAATGCAATGGGTGATGGGGTTGCTGGAGAAGTGAGGGTGAGAGGTGAGAGGTGAGAGGAGAGAGGAGAGAGGAGAGAAGTGAGAAGTGAGAAGTGAGAGGAAGTGCCAGGTACATCATTAGTAGTTTTTAGCTGATAGCCGTAGCTGATCGCTCAAAGCTGAAATTGTCCATCATGCATAAAACCGTTGTAATAGATATTGTGGGCTTGTCTTCTAATTTGATAGGAGAGTATACGCCCTTTTTAAAACGCTATATCAGTAATAAGCATTTACAAACGATTGCACCCATGCTGCCTACCGTAACCACATCGGTACAATCCACTTATATCACCGGTAAGTGGCCAAATGAACATGGTATTGTGGGCAATGGCTGGTACGACCGTACCGATTGTGAAATAAAATTCTGGAAGCAATCCAACAAATTGGTGCAAGCCGAAAAAATATGGGAAAGGGCAAAAAAGATGGATCCGTCGTTTACCACTTCCAAAATGTTCTGGTGGTATAATATGTATTCCAGTGCGGATTATGCAGTAACGCCCCGCCCCAATTATTTGGCCGATGGACGAAAAATGCCGGATTGCTATTCGCACCCTGCGGTGTTAAGAGATGAACTGCAAAAAGAACTGGGTCAGTTTCCATTGTTTACGTTCTGGGGACCCGGCGCCAATATACAGTCTACACAATGGATTGCCGATGCCACTGTTTTTACCGACAAAAAATATGATCCCACACTTACGCTGGTTTACCTGCCGCATTTGGATTATTGTTTGCAAAAATACGGGCCTGATCTTTCAAAAATAAGTGCGCACTTACAGGAGATAGATAAGGTGGTGGAAGGCATGGTTAACTATTACGAAAAAAAAGGAGCCAGGATCGTTCTCTTGTCCGAATATGGTATAACGCCGGCAAATGAGCCCATTCATATCAACCGTGTACTGCGCCAAAATGGAATGCTGGGTATACGGGTGGAACGCGGGCTTGAACTTTTAGATGCAGGCGCATCCAAAGCCTTTGCCGTGGCGGATCACCAGGTTGCTCATATTTATATCAATGACCCTTCGGTAACTGCACAGGTAAAAGAGATGGTTAACGGCTTACCGGGTGTGGCGCTTGTGCTGGATCGGGAGGCGCAAAAGGAATATCATATTGATCATGAAAGGGCAGGTGATATTGTATTAATGGCAGATGACAAAAGCTGGTTCACCTATTATTTCTGGCTCAACGATGCTGTGGCGCCCGATTATGCCAGGGCAGTTGACATTCATAAAAAACCGGGTTACGATCCGGTGGAATTGTTTATGACATCGAAAGCACGGGCAGGGTATAAACTGCTGCGCAAAAAAGCGGGATTAAGGTATGTAATGGATGTGATTCCCCTGGATGCCACTTTGGTGCAAGGCTCCCATGGCAGTCTGTTCACGAATCCATCTTTTCATCCTGTACTGATCACAGATCAGCCGGTTGGAAAAACAGAACTGGTGGCAACCGATGTGTATGATGTTATATGGAAGCAGCTCGTGGGGGAGGGGTGAGGTGTAAGAAAGGTTACAGGTTGCAGGGTACAGGGGTGCATGTGTATGCTTTCAACGTAATCCGATATGCATTTATACAGCGGTCTAACCCTTCCTGTGTCGGGTGCCGGCCGTTCATGAGTCTTTATTGATCATTGCCCGTTACTTCAAAACCCAAAGTAATGCTGCCTGCTTTGCCATCGGCGCCCATGCCTTCTATTACACCTATATATTTTCCTTTTACGTCGCCTGTGTAAAATGTTAACACTGCTCGTCCATCCTTACCCGTTATAACATCAGGAGCCCAGTACAAAAGATTCCTGAAATCGGGCAGGCGGCTGGCTGCCTGCGCTTCGGTTTCATATAGAGGCGAATAGAATTCTCTTTGCCATTGCATCCCTTCATAGTCAAGGATTACGGCACCGTCATCCATTTCAAATTCGGGCATGTTGCCTTTGTATGTAGTGAAATTAAGTATACCGTCCGCTACCAGCGGGCCATAATAGTATCTTCTTTTTACCAGTTCCAGTTTTCTTATTTTCAACGGATCATAGCTCATGATGCGATCCATATCAGGCACCGGAACACCATCTAACAAAACCAGGGGGTTGTCTTTAAACAGCCGGTTATTTACCAGGTCAATTACATTTAAATGGAACTTTCCCCTGGCTCTTCCTACCAGTGCACCTGAAACGTATTCTCTCAAAACCTCTTCCATTGTAGTAAACCGCGTGTAATCATCGAGTAAATATTTTTCATCAGGTTTGCCGTAAAAAGCAATGCTGTCTGTTTGGGGCAGATTGTATATTTTTAACTGATCAGCAAAAAATTTTCGCTGCACCTGTGCATTAATGCTGTTTTGTTCTATTGCATTTTTGAGCTCAGCCGAAAGTTGCAAAGCGGCTGCTGGCTTTTTCGAAAACTGATCCCCGAACGGAGTATTGATCTCAATATTATACCCGCTCAGGGAGTACCCTTCCGGCTGCAGAATAATCTCACCCGGTCCATACACTTCCCTTGTGTAAAACCGGATATTCCCGTTTGCATCAGATTTGGAAGCATAAAATTGCGTACGGTCGCCGGGTACAGATAAATATACGATTACGGAAGGCAGCGGTTTACGTGTAGCCGAGTCCGTTATCTTTCCGGTAATGATATGTCCGGTGTATTCAGGAAGGAATTTATAGGACGGCGGGCTATTGCGTTGTACAGCCGTCCACGAAAATCTTCGCCATCCATGCGTAAGCATAAGGTTATCTATTGCCTCTCCTGTACTATCGCCACCACTAAAGTACCAGGATGGAGATTCAACTGTTCCTTTCAAGTCGGAGCTTAGCCACAGGTAACTGAAAATATCGGATTTTTCATTGGTTTGAAGCGAATCCTGGCGGTATACGGCCAGCGACATAACTGCCGGAACAGGTTGATTGCGGGCATCAAGGCTGTTTACATCAATACTTACTTTTTTTCTCACCGCATATTTCTCTTCATTCGTTTTCGCATGAATAACCAGCGGGTTCGCTGTATTTTTGAAGTATAATCTTTCGCACACCGGTTGCTGCAGATTATTGAATACTGTAAAATGTGAAATGCCATCTCCCAGCAAGCTTTCTGCAATTTCAAAACGCGCACTACCATTTTGTATCGGTTTGGTTTGAACTTTTTTTACCGAGCCCCTGGTGTGAACAAAAAGGTATACTGCCGGTGCAGTGTTCCCTGTGTTGCGTGTATATACCGTTACTTCCACCTGGCCCCGGCCCGCCTTGCTAAGCTTCATGGCATAACCTTCTTCCAACGCGGCTGGTAAATCTTTTACAATTGTGCTACCTGAAGCGGTGGTAACGTAAGTTTTATAAAGGCGTGTATCCGGTGGAGTAAAAGTAAAATAACCGATGCCAAACCGTGAGGGACGGAATATGGCAACGGTATCGCGGTTTTCGTTTAACACTATACCCGTGAATGCCTGTATCCCTTTTCCATTTTTATCTGTCATGCGAAAGGCAACCCTGCTTTCCACGTTTTTTACCAGGTTGCCTCCTTCCGGAAAAAATTGAATATCATATTGTGGTGTGGAACTGCCGGTAACCAGCCCCGCAGATGACTGCGCATTCACTACTGTAAAAACTTTTTCAAAGTAAAATGCTGCATCAGCATTTTTCATCCAGTTGGTATAGCTCCTTATTTTGTATGTACCCGATGGCATATTTACCGGCAGGTACAAGGATCCATTTCCATTCCCGGTTTTTATTGCTATTTTGGTTTGAAGAAAAGTTTTATTGTTCCCGTCAACAACATCTGCATAGGCTACCTTGCTCAAGTCTGAAGAAACGTTCAATAAACCATCTGTTACGTAAGCTTTAAACCACAGGATTTCACCGGCAACGTAAAAATTTCTGTCTGTATGCAAATAAACTTTTTCGGTGAAAGTGTTTTGCGTAAAACGGGAAAATTGCTGCTGCAGGCTGTCTGATACTGGGTTTTGCGCATACGACTGCATCAATATGAAAATGAAAAAGCAACAGAAAGTGATTTTGTATTTGTTCATGCTTCGGCTGGTATCTGTTTATCGCTTCTTTAAAATTGTATGTATGCTTCAATAATCATCTCCAGAAATCTGGTTTTACATTCGTTCCCCTGCGGGTGCAGTCAATGCACAACCCCGTAGAGCCTGTATACCCCAGCAATACACCTCTTTGACGTATTTCATCCATTACAAGGTTGTAACCGCCTAAAAAAGCAGCATCCAAACTGTCTCTATTGTTGGGTACAGTAAATACTTCACAATACAGCCGGTATTGCCAGTCCGGCACCTGCAGGCGGCTGATAAATATTCTTTGTTCAGCAATAGAACTAGCATACATATAGCCGATCACTATTTCACCGGGATCGTCCGCACAATACATGTTGCCTGAACTGGTGGAAGGTTGCGGATCGAAAATGCTGCCCAGTTGCTCTGAATTCTTTTTCATTTTCTCCAGGTATTCAAAAGCGCCTTTGCTGAGTGCCCGCTGTTTTACATTGATGCTGTATTTTACACTCAGCATCCATGAAAAATTTGGAATGAACGTGAGGGGAGCCCTGTATATCACATCGTCTGTAAGCTTTGCGGAAGAGCCTATGAAGATACTGGTTGATGAAGAAGATTGCCAGCAGGTATACAAGCTGGAGGGGTTGTTCCTGTAAATCATTGTGCCGTCTATATATTCCCACAAGGATGAATAGTAGGAATGAAATTCCCATGTTTCCGTAAACTGCCAGGCATAATAGCGGGTATCATTATTGGGATCGTGTGTATTCACATAAATCTGAACGCCATCCGGGGTTCTTATCCAGTTGATGCTGTCAATGGGCGGCGTGGTTTTTACATCTACAAATTCAGAAAAATATGATTTCCCATTTGTTGTTTGGATAGCAAGCCTGTATTTTTCAGCAGGGTTCAATGCAATCGGAGCTCCGCAGTATAACCCCGCTTCTGTTTCGAAAAGCGGGTAGTTCGATCCGTTCTCACCTTCCACGGAAACGATGGCGGCTCTTTCAGGTTTGATAAATACACTGTCATCTGGTTTAACCGATCGGCTGAGTTTTATACGCGTGCTGTCATTTCCGCTATTGATGAACCCTTCCACTACCAGGTAATTTTTATCAACTGCCGCTTGCGGAAACGGAAACTTTTCCTTGCAACCCGGCACTGCAATAACCACCAGTGCAACCATTGCAGCAAAACAAAACTGTTTTAATAAACGCATCTTTCTGTTCACACTTTTTATATTTTGACTTTCATTGGTCATTTACCCTAAAATATTAAAACCTGATATTAAAATTGGCGTATATGATGGCCGCACCGAAAATGGACAATTTATACCCGTTGATCACCCCATTTTCCGAAACAAAATATACCGAGTACGGGTTCTTTCTGCCCAATAGATTGTATACGCCGAATGTCCATGAATTGTGTGTTTTTTGTTTCACCTTATGATTGCCTTCTATATTCAGCGATATATCTATTCTAAAATAATCCGGTATGCGGTATGCATTCCTGTCTGAATACAAAGCTCGCATACTTCCCTCGTAGTAATACCTGCCTATGGGTATGGTAATGGGGCGGCCGGTGCTGTACGTAGTATTAAGTGAAAAGCTGTAGCGGTGCGAAAACCGGTAATTGCCTATCAATGTGAGCTCATGGGGTTTGTCGTAATTGGCGGGGTAAAACGCGCCGCCATTAATAATTTCTCCTATAGTGGGATCATCCATTTTGAGAAAGGTACGCGACCAGGTATAGCTGATCCAGCCGTTCAGCTTGCCGGTTAGCTTTTTGATCATGAGCTCTACGCCGTACGCTTTGCCGGTAGTGTTAAATACGTCTGTCTCGATGTGATCATTCAGTACAAGCACGGCCCCGCTTTTATAATCTAAATAATCCTTTATCTTTTTATAATATAATTCAACTGAAGTTTCAATGGTATTGGATTTGAAGTTTTTATAAAATCCAACCGAAAGCTGTTCACCATACTGTGGTTTAATATTCGGATCACTGAGCTTCCAGATGTCGGTTGGCGCCATGGCCGTGGTGTTGGAAAGCATGTGAATATACTGCCGCAATGAATTGTACCCGGCTTTCACGGAGAAGTTATCGGTGAAAGCATATCGCAGCGACAGCCTGTATTCGGGTCCCTTATAATTATTAATGAATTTGCCTTTATTGTAAGACATGGTATCGGTGATATTGCTTAATTCCCTGGGTAAGCCTTCGGCGTATTTAAACAAGGTTTTGGGTCCCATATAATTATACAATGAAAAGCGGATCCCGGCCTGTACCGACAGCGCGGATGTAATATTGTACCGTTCATTCAGGTAAACAGCGCTTTCGAGTGCCTGCTCGGCACTGATCATTTGAGGTGTAACCAGCGACTTTTCACTGCGTGGCCCAAATGATCCGGGGTGAAGCGTGTAGTAAATGGAATTTAATCCAAAGTCAAGCGTGTGTTTGGAATTCACGAAATAGTTGAAATGCAGTTTAAAATTGGTTTGATTGATATCAAACTTCATCGTATACGCGTTTACAGGGTTTTCCTGGCTGTATATTTTATACCCGTAAGTATCGTACCCTGCTGTTACTAAGCTTTGCAGCTTGTTGTTGAAAACATGCTTCCACTTCAGTGAAATATTTTTATTGCCGTATCCATATACGGTATCGCTGTTGAGGTTAAAGCGGTCGTTGCTCAGGTAGCCGGTTAAGTACAGATCATTTTTGTCGTTTATTTTATGGCTCAGCAACAAATTCACATCGTAAAAAGAAGCTTTGCTGTGCTTATACTCATCGGGTAAAAACTGCAACAGCCAGTTGGCATACGTGGTGCGTGCTCCAACAATAAAGGAGGTTTTGTCTTTTTGCAGCGGTCCTTCAATATTGATGCGGCTGGTTAAAAGGCCTATGCCGGCCGAACCGGTTATCTTTTTCTTATTGCCTTCACGGCTGGCTACATCCAGTACCGATGAAAGCCGTCCGCCATATTTAGCGGGAATACTGCTTTTGTACAATTCCACACTGCTTACCACATCGGGATTAAAAGCCGAGAAAAAACCAAAGAAATGTGAGGGGTTGTATATGGTGGCATCGTTAAACAGGATAAGGTTTTGATCGGCAGATCCGCCTCTTACATTGAACCCGGTGCTGGCTTCACCAACGGTTTTTACACCCGGAAGTGTTTGTACAACTCTTAATATATCGGCTTCCCCAAATACAACCGGAATTTGTTTAATTGTCCTGATGTCTACTTTTTCAAGCCCCATTTGCAGGCTGTTGATATTAGCCGCCTTTTTGGCGGAGATTACAACGGCTTTGAGCGAAAGGATATGATCGCGCATATCTATATTCAGGTTGCCGTCTCCATAAAGCATTACCTGCCGCCAGGTATCTTTTTTACCGAGGCTTTGTATATTCAGTGTATGCCGGCCTTTAGGTAAGGTAATAGAATAATACCCAAACTGGTCGCTGAGCACGGAAATTTTTAATTTGTCAACAAAAACCGCTGTCCCGGGCACCGGCTCACCGGTTGTAATATCACGGACATAGCCGGCCAGTTTAACAACACCCTGTAATTTGCCCTGGGTTTTAATACCTATTTCGTACAATTTATTCTCCAGGGATGCGCTTTGGGGTTTTTCTTCTTCCGTTTCAGTTAACATGTCGCCCGGTGCAGCCGCTACATCTGCACGTTTATTTTCGCGGGCAAAAAAATCATCGGGTAGTGCCGTAGAGATGGGTGTTCCTTGGGTAATAAAAACTGCTGTGTTGTAGATGGCATACCTGTAATTCGTATGGACAAACACACTGTCGAGCACCTCAGGCAAGAGCGCTCCTTGTATGCTTATATTCACTTTTACGCTGTCCAGTCCGGTGCTGTCATAATAAAAATGATATCCGGTTTGTGTTTCCAGTTCGTTGATAAACCGGCTGGCCGCCAGGTTTTTGAACTCCCCTTTCACAGTGGGCCACTTGCTTTGCTGGGCATGAACCACCGGGCAAACCAATATAAAAAAACAAAATAGTATGATAAATGAACAAAAGTTTTTCATATCACCTGTTTAGCGCATCATAGTATTCTGTAAGCAGTTTCATTGCATACTCCCGGTTTTTCCTGAATTTGACCTTGTGTTTTCTCAATGTTTGTTTTAATTCAGCGCGTTTATCTTTCATAAGATTTAGTATGGAAGCTTCAGAATAAATATCGTGGTATACACTGTCCATATAAAGAAAGTATTTATCATTCTGGTATACTCTTCTTTCTACCTGCATATCCGGAATGGACTCCTGGATGGTTTTCTTTCTTTTCACAAAAAGCTTAATGTTCCCATTGTATATCCTATCGTAAAAACCTTCCTGAATGCGCTCTGCAATGCTGTCCCGCCCAAGGTGTAAAAACTGATGTTCCTGTATGTTGAAGGAGTCGATCCTGGAACGGATTAGCTGCACCAAAAAAACTTTATTGTAATGCTGTATTACAATTTGGTCTGTAATAATATCATACAGCATGGGCACATCATTGTATGCCAGTCCATCGTAATGTACTTTGCCGATGGTTAAAACAGAAGTGTCAAAATAAGGATGTCCTTCTTTTAAAAGATTGAGGTATTGTACATATTCGCTGCCATTGTACAATCCCGACTGGTGCTGCAAAGACTGGTAATATAATCCGATGGCATTGGCCTTTTGCAGTTGAATGGCGCCTGTATCATACGCGCTTTGGGCGTTGGAACGTGAAGAAATAAAAAGTAACAAAGCAAAAGAATAATATGCCGGGATAGCTATCTCATATGTTTTTCTAAACAGGCTATAACACATAATAAAAAATATAAATCAATATAATATTAAATTATGTTCTGCCCAAATCATTTGGAATAAAAAACAGTATAAATTAGTGCGTTAAGTGAAGAACGACATACTTTCACTTATAAATACAATTGACCGCTGCAGTTGAACGGAACGTTGCATGGGGCTGTTAGGAGAGATTGATTTTTTATTTAATTTTTTGTACGCTCAATTTTTACGATAATTTCAGTAATGGAATTTATTGGATATATAGCCGCTGTTTTAATTGGTATATCACTTGGCCTCATTGGCGGGGGAGGCTCCATATTAACTGTTCCTTTACTGGTTTATGTATTCCATTTGCCACCGGTTATGGCGGTTTCTTATTCGCTTTTTATTGTGGGAACGACCAGCCTGCTCGGTGCATTCAATAGTTTTAGAAAAGGGCAGGCCAGCTTTAACCTTGCACTGCCCCTTGGAATTGTATCGCCTGCAACTGTATTTTTAATCAGGAAATATGTTGTACCGCATATTCCTGAACAGCTCTGGATGGTTGGCGAATTTGCCATCACCAAATCTATGCTCACCATGGTATTGTTTGCAGTGTTAATGCTCGCGGCTTCCATATCCATGCTAAAGAAAACAAACATCCGTTCCACCGGAAGTACCCCTGTGCGCAGTGTAAAAGATTATATTCAACTTGCCTTATTTGGATTGGGCATTGGATGTGTAACGGGCTTTTTAGGCGCCGGGGGAGGGTTTCTTATTATACCTGCATTGGTAATACTATTAAAGCTGCCTATGAAGGAAGCGGTGGGTACTTCTTTGTTCATTATAGCGATCAATTCACTTGTAGGGTTTGCCGGCGATCTGGGACATTATGAAACCGACTGGCTTTTTTTATTAAGCATCAGTGCTATTGCTGCTGCAGGCATCCTCATTGGTGCACAGTTAGCAAAAAAGATCCCTTCAGACAAATTAAAAAAAGGTTTTGGCTGGTTTGTACTGGTTACGGGCATTTATATTATAGTGCAGGAACTGATGACGCTGTGGGGGTGAGGGACCGTGTTACAGGTTACAGGTTGCAGGTTACAAGTTACAGGAAACCGTCTGCCCGAACCGGGGGGTTATGGTTTTTTGTTTCTTGTTTTTTGATTCTTTGTATTCCTTCGGGTTTTGTATTTTCAACTACCTTTGCAACAGCATAAATTTTAGCATATGAAAGTAGAACAGATATACACTGGTTGTTTAGCGCAGGGCGCGTATTATATTGAAAGCAAAGGTGAAGTAGCGATTATTGACCCGTTGCGTGAAGTAAAACCCTATATTAAAAAAGCGGCGGCTAACCATGCTACGATTAAATATGTTTTTGAAACGCATTTTCATGCCGACTTTGTATCCGGTCATATTGACCTGGCTGCCGAAACCGGCGCCACCATTGTATATGGTCCTACGGCAAAACCCGAATTTGAGGCGTATATAGCTAAAGATGGTGAGATTTTTACACTGGGAGATGCCACTATTAAAGTAATACATACCCCGGGGCATACAATGGAAAGCGCTTGTTATTTATTAATAGATGAAAAGGGCACAGAAAAGGCATTGTTTAGCGGGGATACATTATTTATCGGTGACGTGGGACGGCCCGACCTGGCACAGAAAATAGACAATGAACTCACACAGGAAAAGTTAGCGGGTCATTTGTACGATTCGTTGCACAATAAAATACTTCCTTTGCCCGACAACATTATTATTTATCCGGCCCATGGCGCAGGTTCTGCATGCGGCAAAAATATGAGCACGGAAACCACCGATACACTGGGCAATCAAAAAAAATACAACTATGCGCTTCAGCCCATGAGCAAAGCAGAATTTATTGCCGCGGTAACAGAAGGACTTACACCTCCACCGGCATACTTTCCAAAAAATGTACTGATGAATGTGCAGGGATACGAAAGCATAGACAGTGTGCTGAAGCATGGCACACAGGCGCTGAGCCCCGATGCTTTTGAAGCAGCGGCTAATGAAACCGGGGCGTTGATGCTTGATACACGTTCGCCGGAGGATTTTGCCAGAATTTTTATACCCAATTCGGTAAATATTGGAATTGATGGAAATTTTGCTCCCTGGGTAGGGGCGCTCATTACCGATATAAAACAGGATATCCTTATTATAGCAGATGAAGGCAGGGAAGAGGAAGTAGTAACCCGTTTAGCACGGGTAGGTTACGATAAGGCTATAGGTTATTTAAAAGGAGGCATAACAGCCTGGCAAAAAGCCGGAAAAGAAACCGATAGCATCGAAAGTATTTCTGCTGATGAATTGGCCCGGCGTATGGATGCTGATCCGGAATTGTCTGTTATTGATGTTCGCAGGGAAGAAGAATATTCAGCCGGGCATCTCCCCAATTCAAAAAATCTTGCATTAGATTATATAAATGACCACATAAGCGAAGTAGATAAAAATAAAACAACTTATGTGCACTGTGCCGCGGGGTACCGAAGCATGATATTTAATTCTATTCTCCGTTCCCGGGGATATCATAATCTTGTAGATATACAGGGCGGCTTTAATGCGATAGAGGAGTCGGGGAAATTCAATACAGTGGGTGGAAGAGTGAGAAGTGAGAGGTGAGAGGTGAATAGTGAGAAGTGAGAACTGCGCTTTACCCAAAAGCCCTATACCATGCGCAACCTCTACGGCGCACTGCAGTACGGCCCTATGGCCAACCACGGCTACAATGCCTGCAAAACAATCGCCTATACCTACGACCTCATCAGCGGCAAGGTGAATGAAGTGCATTACAACCCCGGTCAGAACGATGAGTTTTACCACCGCTACGAATACGATGCGGAGAACCGGCTCACCGATGTATATACCACCGACAATAAAATATTCCTGCACCAGCAGCAACTCGAAGAGCACGAAGCTTTTTATGCATACTACAGGCATGGTCCGCTGGCGCGGATGGTGCTGGGTCAGCGGCAGGTACAGGGTGTAGACTATGCCTATACCCTGCAGGGTTGGCTGAAAGGCATCAACAGCAGCAATGCGAGCACTACTTATGATATGGGCGGTGACGCCACGAGCCTGAACCTTTCGGTTGCCCTTGACGCCTACAGCTTTACGCTGCATTATTTTTACGGAGATTACGACCCCATAAATACCAAAAGACTTCCTTTTGCCGAGCCCAGCCTGCATGCCAACCTGGCCTACTGTCCCCTGTATAATGGCAATATCAGCAGCATTTTTGCCCAGGTTGGTGTTCCCGGCAGCCGCGCCGTTGTTGAGTGTTTTCACCAACAACCGAAGCGTGGCAAAGCTGAATAGCCTTATTGCAGCACAAGTGAGTGACACCCGTCCGAACGAATTCATCCGCGCGGGCAACCAAAGCCCAATGGTAGCACCACAGCTAAGTCCATCCACTTCACAACCCTATACCTTACTCCTTATACCCTACACCCAAGCTGATGGCTCCTAGCTGAAAGCCGACAGCTCCCTGCAACGGCAATATCCTCACCGTGCTTCGCAACAGCTATTTGACAGCCAACCCGCTGATGGACAGTCTCACTTATTTTTACACCGGTGGCACCAACCGTTTGGATCATATCCGCGACCAGTATTTCGGAAGCACCGCTCACTCCAACAATTATTCTCCTGCGGTTGACATCAGAGACCAGGCAGCAGGCAACTATCAATACGATGCCACAGGCAACCTAAAGAGCAGCGAATGGATGGGTGACGACGATATAAGCTGGAACATTTACGGCAAGGTAGTGGAAGTAGAAAAGCGGGCGCTGGCAGGAGTGACTAGCCGTTTTCTTCATTACTATTACGATCCTTCGGGCAATAAGACAGGAGAAACGGTACGTCATGGAAGTGGAGGCACCGCCTATTACAACCACCGCTGGTACGTGCGTGATGCACAAGGCAATGTGCTGGCTACTTACGAAGTCAACAATGCCGCCAGCGCTTCTGCCGGCCCACTGAAGCTCAAAGAACATTACCTTTATGGCAGCAGCCGGTTGGGTATTATCAACCGCGACCAGGATGCGGATGCGGACAAACTGACGGCAGTTGACGAAACAAACCTTGGAGACACATATTTGCTTAACTTTACACGAGGCAGCAAGCTCTTTGAACTGACCAACCACCTCGGTAATGTACTTACAGTACTGAGTGATAAAAAAATAGGCAGAAAGGCAAGCGATCCCTCCATGATCAGCATTTATGATTATGATATGGTAACGGCTGCCGATTACACTCCGTTTGGCAGGGTGATGCTGGGGCGTAATTTCAGCTTCCTTTCGCGCTACCGCTACGGATTCAATGGCAAGGAGATGGACAATGAAGTGAAGGGTGCAGGCAACCTGCTGGACTACGGCAACCGGTTGTATGACCCGCTGGTGGGCAGGTTTTTGAGTGTTGACCCGTTGACAGACCGAGGACACAACATACCTATATCACCGTATGCAGCAATGGGAAATAACCCCATACTTAATATTGACCCTGACGGGCAAGATTTTATTAAATCAATAAGAAGTAGTTACACTTTAGGAGCACCAAGAGTTCTACACGATTTAGGAAACACTACTTACAGTCAGAAGAATTGGTATGGCGTTAGTTTCAACAAAAAGACAAATGAATTTGATATCAAACTTAATTATGCCGTAGCTTATTCAAAGTTTTTTAAAGTTCCGTATGATAATCAGGGTACAAAAACAACTTTAGATGGAGAGAACCCGGGATTATTTAAACAAGTCAAAGCCCATGAATATGGACATGTTGACCAATTGTTTGAACAAGCCAGCGAAGCCAAGTTATCAGTAACTTTTGAATTTGGCGGCTTAAAGAAAACATACAAGGGACACGCAGATGATATTTTAACAAACATCTATAAGGATTATAAAAAAGCGGGTAAGGTAGAAGGGGTAGAAGATTTTCAAAAGAGCATATTGCCATGGGCTGAAAGTGCGGTTATAGGAGAATTTAGTAAGGTATTGGGAAAAGCTTATCCTAATGCAGAAGCTGATGCAAATAAAAGGGCGGAGCAAACAAACGGCAAACCAAAGTATGGAGTTGTTGATAACCAAAATAATTCCAATGTAAAATTCAAGGGTAAAACTTTAAAAGCCACTCAAAATGAATAAGCGTAAACAAAGTTCTAAGGGTACTTTGCTTACCCTTGTTTTTATAACAATCATGCTGCATTGTTATTCACAAAAAAAGCCATTAAAAAATAATGATTTTAGAGATATAGATAAACTAACATCATTGTATGCGGATAGCCTGAGCTATCTGTTTAAGGATAGTATAGTGCCCAATTTTTTATTTGAAAATAATTTTGATTTTAAGCCTTTATATTGGGCGGGAATGCATAAACCAATTTCACTACGATATTTGGTTTTAAAAAAGGTAAAAGACGTAGACGTTTTGGAATATCTTATTGGGATGCAAGAACCACGCTTAAAACTCTTGCCTGAAACGGATAGTCCCATACCCTTTAAAAAATATTCCTTTTATGATTTAATTCTTTACAGAATTAATGAAATAAGGACAACAGAAAATTATAAACTCTTTAAGAAGCAGGTAAAATGACAAAAGTCCCGGATGGTGAAACGCAGTAAATAACCCGTATGCTTATGTGAAGAAGCAACCGGTAATAACAAAGAGGAAACCTGTGAGGAAAGGCAAGGTCGACAAGTGATCAATCAATAATAAAAAATTGTAAAGCCGCTGAGAGATCAGCGGTTTTTTTCCCTACTGGTGGGTGTCTTCACCCACCAGCATACTATATTTGTAAGACACATCTCTAAACATTGCACCTATGAACATACAGCACAAAAGGCAAGGTCAAATGGAATTGCAGGATGTATATTTTTATACCGACACTGTCGTTGACTTTAAACATTTGTTAGAAGATGATAGCATAAAGCTTATTATCATCCAATCCCTTTGGTATCTGGTAGCGCATAACCTGGTCAGGGTTTTTGGTTATGTAATTATGCCCAATCACATCCACCTTATCTGGACACACCTTGCATTAAATGGTAAAGAAAGCCCGGGAGGAAGTTTTGTCAAATACACTGCACATCAAATAAAAAGATATCTACAAACAAACAATCTACCGCAATTATTAAATTATAGAATTATCCATTTAAGTCGCAAAGGCTTTGTGGTTGTAGGGTTTGTTTAT
>CALKHN010000111.1 GCA_937991535.1 uncultured Sphingobacteriales bacterium | reverse complement strand
ATACAGATCTATGGAGCGGTGCTTTCCCTTTATGTAACCCGTCTTGTAAAGCAGGTCAACAAGAAAGGCAAATTGAAAAGCAGTTTGGTATTTGATGAATTTCCGACGATTTATTTGAACAACATGGATAGCCTTATTGCCACTGCAAGGAGCAACAAGGTTTCTACCTGCTTAGGCATCCAGGATTTCAGCCAGCTCCGCAAGGATTATGGTCGGGAGCAGGCAGATGTGATTATGAATATCACGGGCAACATCGTGGCCGGGCAGGTTACAGGCGATACTGCCAAACAGCTCTCCGAACGCTTCGGGAAAATTATGCAGGACAGGGAAAGTTATTCCATCAACAGCGGGGACACTTCTATCAGCCGTTCCAAGCAACTGGAGGCCGCTATACCTCCCTCAAAAATAGCTGCGTTGAGTTCAGGCGAGTTCGTGGGCATGGTAGCTGACGACCCCGATAATAAAATTGACCTGAAAGCCTTCCATTGTGAAATTATTAATGACCATGACGCATTAAAAAGGGAGGAAGAAAGCTATAAAAGTATCGAGGTTATCCGCAAGCTCGATACAAGTATGGTGCAGCGAAATTACTTTCAGATTAAGCAGGATATACAGGATATTATTCAGTCGGAAATGGAGCGGTTAATAAATGATCCCGGGCTTGCGCACCTTGTCATTAAGAAAGGATAAATTTTCATTTCTGAAAGTATTCGTTTTTTTTGTAGTTTATTAAACAGGTGTTGTCTCAAAATTAAAAAAAATGGCAAAAATCGGGAGGAATGATCCGTGCCCCTGCGGGAGCGGAAAAAAATATAAACAATGTCATCTGAAGCAAGGAAGCAGTGTTGCGAGCGCTACCGTACCGCTCAAAAAAACGACTAAAACCATGTTCAGGAGCCTTTTGGCTGAATATAATTCAGTTCAAATTTTAGGGCTATTAGGAGCCTTGCAGCTTCATCCACCCAATCACGGAAGAAATTTCAGGTTTGAGCAATTGTGTCTTGCCACTTTACGACAATTCGACCCGAACGATGAGCGTCCGCTGGCAAGTTGGGAGCAATTGAAGGAGTGCATTGAAAACTATACGGATGGTGCGATGATGGAAGATCCGCTCTCTAATGCGTTTACCGAGATTGCTGTTTTTGAGGAAGGAAATTACATCGTTTATCCAGGTATTTATGATGGGTTTACAGACATACTGAACCATATTGCCGAATGCATCTTTTTACATAAGCATAATCTCAATAAGGACTTTGTAAAAAAAGTGCGCAATGCAATTGGCTTACTCCTGTTTATGAGTAATAGTACGGCCCATGATGCCGGGCATGTTCCTTATATCTTTCCTGAAATGAAAATAGATATTGAAATTCCTGAATATGACGATGCTGTAAGTTTTACGGGCGCTGTGTACTTTTCCAGGGCTTATCTGCAGGAGATCTGCGATACAGCTAAATTTGACATTGATGTACTTAACGACTTTCTGGTGCAGCCGGGTTCAAAAGACCTGGAGGAAGACGATCCCGATAAAAATGTGGTTAATCATAAACCATTGGTTGAGATCAAGGGCGACATTCTGCTTTACATGTCTACAGGTATTCCCAATGCACTGATCAGTTATATTTACCAAAAAGCTGTAGAATACGGTTGCTACGATGAGCTAATGGAACTATTGTATGACCGGCAGTTCCATCTTGCCTGTGTTGCATTGGCAAACACCGGGTGGCTGGCAACCGATATCAAGCTGCCTGAACCGTCCTCTGGTCTGCCTGTCAAAGAAGCCATTTTTCAGTTCGATAATCAAAAGCTGGCTTATGTGTGCTACATTAAGACTGGCCAACTTTCATCCGAAGAAGCAAAAGCACCAAAAGCAAAGAAAGTTGGTGATCCATTCAACGAAAGAACTAAAGAGATTGTACAGTTCCTTAGCACAATCGAGCCAAAACAGCCCTTCGGTGTGTTCTGTTTATACGTTATCGGAGAAACGGCGAACGATTACTATTTCATGTGGAGTAAACCCTCGGCCGGTAACCAATCCCTTGCGTTGAAATTCCGGGAACTCTGGACCATTACGCATTCTTCAAAAGTTAACGCTCTCTCGCTTTGGAAATTTGCCAAGTGCTACAGCAGAACAAACGAGCTGACGAGATTAATGGCAATGGGTGGCACAATGGATGCCTACGCTATCTACCGGAAAGATCATGGTAGTCTGCTTCATTCTGATGATGCTAATCCAGTGGGCGGCATGATGATGATTGTAAACGGAAGTTCCGATGAGTTCCGACGCGAAGTGCAGAAGCAACAGCACGAGCACGCTGTACCTATTTTTTACGAAGGTAGGCTTGCTTATGCAAAAGTTTCCCGTTTCAAGAATTATGCACCGATATACATGGAGAAGGAGATCAGTAAGTACTTCCGCATAGTAATTGAGAATTTCAAAATGCCGGTATGGATCACGAGCCCGCAAACAAAATCCGGAAAGGAGAGCTGGGCTACTTACGCATGTGAAGCGGTTGCATTCTGGCTGAACAAAATGGAGCCATTGTTAGCTCCTTACCTTAATGAACAACGACTGATTCAGTTTGAAATAGAAATATTGGCAGCAGATGAATTGCTAAATGCAGAACAATTTGAAATAAAGACCGTCGATATAAACAAGATAAGACTGGGTATTGAGATTAACGCGCCACAGATACGCATTTCTATTCCACATGAATACCTGTACGCTGTTATGCTGCCGGACAATCGTGCTGATAAAATACTCATGACAGCCGTACTGCAAGGTTTATTGGAATACATTGACGCTTCCGGTAATAGCACTACTTTAACAGCCGATCTAATTGGGGAAATGGTGGAGCAGACATTGCAGCCTCCAGGCGCGAAGATGCTGCTGTTCAGTGATGCTTCAGCAAACATTAAAATGGATAACCGAAACCTACCACCCATTCGCTACATAAGTGATACGGATGTTTCCTATATCCTTGACAATCTTGTAAGCTATCTGCCGACCGGTTATGTTATTCCTGAAGAAATTACCGACAAGAAAGACAAGATCAAACTGTGTGATGATATTGTTGCCGCCCTGATTGAACAAATTACCACCAGACTTATCCGGTTCGATGGAGCAGGACTACTAAAATGGCTAATTAAGCTGAATGAAAAATGTGTCCAGTTACGGGAGTTCCGAGAAATTCTTATTCCTGCCAAGATCGCCTGCTTTAGTGATTTCCAAACGGAAGTGGACGAACTGATGGATAGTGAGCGAAATTTGGTAACTACTGCCCATGCTACCAGAACCTTGATTGAATTTGTTGCTACCAACATTCCTACGGGGCAGATATGGCCTAATTTTGACGATATAGATGAACTATTGGCCCTCACCAACCAACTTACCGAGTGGGGAGCCTTGAGCGAGGCAATGCGGATGGGGATAGATGATCCAAAAATGGGGCTGCTGCCTTCAGGTCGAATAGGAACAGACAAAACTGTAGAGCGTGAAGCTTTTAAACCTTATGCAGTTGCAAAAACCGAAAGCGCAGTATTCAAAAATATTGAAGATTTTGAAAGCAATTATGTGTCTGTAAAGAAAACTGGAGACGCACATGAAACAGATGAATCGAAATCTCTCGATGCTGCATTCAAAGCAGAATTTGGTATTACGTTAACTACACTCTCCAAAATCATCGGCACGTTAGTGAACGAAGGATTTGTCAAGGCTGAATCCTGTATGATAATGAAGGAAGCTGAACTGAAAGATTTGTTGTCCAAGATTGACAGGATTACAGACGATGATATTAATACTGCATTGAATATATTAACATTACTGGAAAGAGAAAGTATTGGTGTGCCGCCTGATGGCTATACACCTCTTGATATTTTTCCCTGGAGATATAACCGCTCAATATCTTACATACGACGACCAATTGTTAAATTGACCGGGAAAGACACCGTTCTCTACTACTTTGGATACAGACACCTCATGCAGTTCATTGATAACCTATTTTACCTACTGTATTCGAGCAAGCTTCCTGGCGTGAAATCGGAAGAGATGAAAAGCTGGCTTGCAGCCGCTTCGGGTGATAAGGGTAACCCGTTCAGAGAAGCCGTAAAAAAATGGTTTGAGGGTAACTCAGGGTATGAAATCATTGCTCATGAAGTACACATTGACAAAAATGCTCCTAAAGGCCACATACAGGCTGATAAACATTACGGCGATATTGATTTGTTCGTGATCGACCATGAGCATCGTATTATTTACCCTATTGAATGTAAAAATATTCATGGTGGGCGCAATGTCCATGAAATGAAAGTTGAAATGGACGATTACCTCGGAAGAGATGGAAAGGATAAGAAAGCAAAAATGCGTAAGCACGTTGAACGTAATGATTGGCTGAACGCAAATAAAGCAGCGCTGAAAGACCTTGTATCGGATGCTGAAAATTATACAATCAAATCATTTATTTTAACAGCCGACGAAATTCCACTCGGTTATCTTAAGAAAGAGGACCTTCCGTTACCAGTAAAATCATTCACCTTCCTGCGAAAAAATGGATTGTCTTATTTATTAGACATATAAAATTATTTAACTGCTAAATCGAAAGCTGTTAGCCGGAGATTATTCTTCGGCTTTTTTTATGTCCTTTGGGCATGCCCTTTAGGGCCGGGTCATTCCAGGGTACGCTTCGCTTCTGTCCCTCCTTCGTCGTGACCGGCTCGTTTCTCGCCGCCTTACATCCCCCTCATGCTTCATTGCATGAGCCATCAAAAGTCCGCATTGGCTGAAATAACAACCAGCCTGCTTTGGCATTTTCCAATCGAAACGGATAAAAAGGCAGCTAAGATAGTTTTGCCTTCGTTGCTGCGAGCGCATAATGCTGCGCTGCGCTTGCACCCTTCGGGACTTATAGCTCTCCGCGCCTTCGGCTCCACTCTGTCGCTGCTTTCTTTTTTCCCGTTTTTTCTTTTGGAAAAATGCTTTTAGGGCAGGCGGGTGAAAAAAAAAACAAAATGGTTTCACAATTAAAATTAAAAATCATGAACATCATTGGCAGATTAACGAAGGATGCACAAATCAGCACCTTGCCGAGCGACAAACAGGTAGTGAATTTTTCCATAGCGGTCAACGACAGTTACTGCAACAAACAAGGCGAACGGGTGGAACGCACCGAGTATTTTAATTGCGCTTACTGGATTTCAACAAATGTAGCGAAGGTACTCACCAAAGGAACATTAGTAGAACTCAACGGCAGGGTAAGCGCAAGGGCATGGATTGGTGGAGATGGTGAGGCACACGCAGCACTCAATTTCCATACATCACAAATCAAATTGTACAGAGGTGGAAAACGTTCTGAAAACGTAGTAGATGGTGACGGAAATAACTCCGTGGCACCTGCTTACAATGGCAAAGACGATTTGCCTTTCTAATCATTCATTTTCATTTATCAACTTTTAAAAATTTAGAGTCATGGCACATAATCTTAATTATAACGGACATACAGGCAAATACAGCTTCTTTAGCGTCCGGCAGAAGGCATGGCACAAATTGGGACAGATAGTAGAACACTATCCTACCAGTGCAGAGGCTATTAAATATGCAGGGCTTGATTTTGAGGTTATCAAATCACCTTTATACACCCCTGGCACAGGCATAAGCATAAGCAATGACGGTGAAATAAAAGAAGGTGGCAACATCTTACTGCCCGACAACTTCGCCACCATGCGTACCGATACCCATCAGGTTTTTGGTGTAGTAGGCAAGGATTATCAAATCGTACAAAACACAGATGCTTTTACTTTTTTTGATGCTATTGTAGGCGGTGGTGATGGCATATTATACGAAACCGCAGGAGCATTAGGCAATGGGGAACGCATATTTATTACCGCTAAACTTCCTGACTATATTCGTGTAGGTAATGGCGATGATGTTACCGAGAAATACATTTTCCTGACCACCTCACATGATGGTACAGGAAGCATTACCGCAGCCTTTACACCCATCAGGATTGTTTGCCAGAATACCCTTAACGCATCCCTTCGCAATATGTCCAACGTAGTACGCATCCGGCATACATCAGGCGCAAAACAACGTTTGGAAGAAGCACATAAAGTAATGGGACTCGCAAATCAGTTAAGCATTCAATTGGAGGCCATATTCAACCAATGGACAAAGGTGCGTATAACAGATGCTGAAGTGAAAAAACTCATTCAACTGGCACTTTGCCCCAATAAGGAAACATTGGACGCACTTAAAAAAGGGTCAGATGATGAACTGTCAACCGTGTTTAAAAATACGGTGGAAGATGCATTTGCATACGGAATGATGGCAGACACCCAACAGATGAATACAACTAAAGGAACAGTATTCGGTGCATACAATGCCGTAACAGGCTACTATCAAAATGTACGCAATTACAAAGATGATGAAAGCAAACTTCAATCCATTATCATGGGTGGTACGGCTCAGGCCAAAGCACAAAAAGCATTTGACCTGTGTGCCGCTTTCGCTAAAGATGGTGCAGACACACTGGTATTGAACTAAGATTATGGGGCAGGTGGGATGGCCCGCCTGCCCTTATTTACTTGTAAAAAAATTATGGATTATGAAGTCTTTAAAAAACTTGATAAACGTTGAGAAAGCAAGATTACACATGAACTGTTACCTCAAGTGATACCGCATTACTGAAATATACAGGCAATGTGTGTGCTGCCATAAAAGAGAATGAGCAGTTGTTACGCAGTCAGTGGAAAAACGGATTGCTAACTATTGAGGCATGGCTATGCTTTGTAGAGGAAGTTGGGAATGAAATTAACAGGTATGGGAAACGGTTGCATACACGCAGTCGCTTATTTGCTGACCAGTTGTTTGATGGCTACCTTGCTTTTTATATGGTATATTGCCTGTCTTTATATACCACTACCCACAAGCATAGCAATCACAAGTTTGTAGTGGCCGTTGATTTATTATTCAATCCCTAATCATGAATTTCAAATAGTGCAATAATTATGGAGGCTTTAATGAATCTTCTGCAGGATATATCCTATCCAGTCGCGTTCCTTATCGGCTTGGGCATTAGGCTTATGGTAGGTATGCGGCAGTTCAACCGCAGGGGTCTGGGTGGGTTACAGCATTTCAGCAATTATTTTATAGGACTGATTACTATTTCTGTGGAATGGCTGCTTAAATGGGTAGCCTCAGCACTTATGTTGTGGAGCTTGTGGGTATGGCTTTTTAGGTAAGGTTCTGCAAGAATAGAACGATTATACCTATTATGAGGCCTTTTCCGCAGCGGGTTGACTGAAAGCAGCAACTTTTCATTAACCCTGGCAACGGTGTCGTTCAACTATTAAAAAAAGTTGTCCTGAAACGCTCAAAAATGGTGCAGCGGCATTCCTTAAAGCGGAAAGCTGCTGCTTGAAAAAGCGGAGCAGCCACTTGTCCCAAAGCGGATTTCTGCCCTCACATTTCACCATACGCTTCAGGACAACAGGCTGCGACATTATATGATGTTATTGCAACAGCTTCTACTATTGCCATTGATGAAAATGATCATACCTGCCATTTTTACAGCTCCTTCTTTGGTGAGAAACTGGTCCTGTTGCATAGAGAATTTGACTTCCTATTTTATAATAGCCCGAAGATTTTCAAAAAATTCAACGTTAGTGATTTGATGGAGCAGTATAAATTGCATTGAAAATATATTTATTTAGGCTTAAGAATTTAATATCCCTTATACCTCTAATGTTATTAGGTATTCCTGTTCCAATACTTTTTTATACTTATGTACGCTTTTGAATAAATCCTTAATTGGTTGTTCCTCTATCAATGCGTCATTAGGCTGCAGATGAATTTGCTTGTTATACAGATCACGGTTGCCTTTCGCCTGGATCATTTCATCAATTCTCTCAGGAACAAAAAAAGATGCCTTTTTACCAAGATATTTTTTGTACTCCGATAAGTAAATATTGATCCCTTCAAAATCAAAATCCCCAAAATGTAGGTATTGATTGGGAATAGCGCATAGCCACTTAATCAGATCATTACTTTGAGGATAACGTGAAACAAATAAAGGATGTAGATGCCTGAAGAAGGCTTTTTGTTTGGTAGCCCACCTGAAATTCTCTGGATTTTCAACTCCGATTATGGTTATATTTTTATCCGGAACGAAACGTTCGTAATCGTAAATAAAAGTAAATGTCCCCTCTTGAGGATTAACGGAAATGGTATTGCCGCTAAGAAATGCCTTTACAGGCTCATAACTATGGACTAAAAACCCTTTAAAAGTTCGGATTCGCTTTAGCTTGGAATTGGAAGAGATAGTTACCGCTTCAGCTCTTGTCAAATCTTCCCTGCTAAGGTTTTCAATATAGTTTGGGAGGTCATCAATACCGAATTGATTACTTAAATATGATTTTAAAGCTCCTGTATTTCGGATTGAATACATCTGCCTCGTTCTGCCGGCTTGACGAACATGAATAAGACCATCCTCTACTAGCTTATTTATAACAATATGCTTTACCTTACTTGAGGGAAGTTCAACTCCTTCAAGCATTTGTTGAATTTGAATGGCAATGCTTAAGGATAACTTCATGCCTGTGCGTAATTTGTAATAATGCGCTTCACCTTGGTAAAGCTTTTTGCATCTTTTTCAAGTTTGTAAATATGACGGTAATCCAATGCATTGTTTTCAGTGGGCGAACCGTTAATGAGCAGAATATTACGGTCATTCGCAAATTGCAAAATCCCTTTTACATTGTTTGGGTGAAGCTTTCCAATTTCGTCCATCATGCAGTGAAGACGGAAATCTTTGAAACGTTTTGATGCTCCTTCTTTAAAGACATTTAGCAGCATAATATTAATCATGGCCTTCACCAATACATCAGTACCTTCGGAACCTACATGAGAGAGTTTTTCCACCCAGCCTGTATCATTCTGGTTTTCTTCAACTCTAAATTCAAGTTCGAAAGAATCAGATAATGAAATTGTTTCCTTTTTGAACTCGCTAATGGCTTTTACTAATTGCTTTAACAGGTCAACAGCCTTTTTATTCTTGGCATCCTGATCCTGGGAGCTAAACAGGTTCATTCCACCTATATCGTAGGCATGTTCATCATTGAAAGTTTTAACAGCAGTTAATGTTCGCACCACATTATTACTGCTATTCACAAGGCGCAGTTCAATTTTCTTAATGGAACCAACAAAATTCTTCCTTTCAAAATCTTTGTTGATATTACTGATTACATTTTGGATCTCTCCACTTTTTGACAAAAGATTGCTCGTTTCCTTACCCAGTGAATGAATGATTGAAGCAAATCGCTCATTTATCCTTCTTTCATACTCTTCAATTTTATTGTCTGCAATAAATTCATTGATGTGTTCTGCAAATAAGAGATACGCTTTACTCTCGGCGAGGTTAGTAGGGAAGCTAAAAATATTCTGAGACGAAAAATATCCAATAAATTTATTTGCCGATTCTTTTAAATCGTCCAATCGCCGGATGCTGTTATAGTAAGCTTGGTTTAACTCATCAATAAGCGCCAAGCACCTTTTATCTGTTCTCGATTCATCTTTGAATCTTTTATTGTCAGCGCCCAGACTCTGATAGACTTCTGTCACCTGGAACTTGTCAAAGGCATCTAAATCCTCTTTGATTTTTTCAATTTGCAACTGGTAGCCTTTGATCTTTTCATCTATTTTCCCCATTTCTTCTAAAAGGGATCGTTTCTTCTGGCGATTTTTTTCGACCTCTAAGTCATACTCTTGCTCCAATAAACTTTTTCGATTTCTGAAATCATCTACTTTATCCAATAATTCTTTTTTGTCATTGTAATAAACAGCAACAATGTTTCTTTTAGCCTCAATGTAATCCAACTCTTCTTTTATTTCATTTAGCCGCTTTTCAATTTCATTCAGTCGAATAGTATCTGCGCCTTTTCCCTCTAATTCGTTTTGCTTTTTATTGAATATCTCCTGCTTCTGCTTTTCATAGTTCTGGTGATAAACTTTCAAATCCTTTTCAAGTTGTTCATACATTTCTTTCAGCTTTTTGTCATTTGCTTCTACTTTCCTCTGATACTCTCTTTCCTTAGCTTTGATTTGTTTATCAATTTCTCCTTCTACAGTTGCTAAGGCATTTTGTGCCTGAATTAGCTCTTCTGACAATGCATCAATCGAATGCATTATGTCATTCAATGCCTGTTCTTTCTCTTTTTTTGCTTTTGTCTGCAAATCTTCCTTCTGTAGCTTTGCCTTTTCCTGTTTAAATATATTTTGCTCCAGGCTATATTCCTGTTCTCTTATATCATCTTTATGATCATTTATCTTGGGCTGGTATCTTTTCCTAATCTTTTCAAGATCTGTGTTTTTAGCATCAAGTAGATTTTTCAATGCAGACTTTAAGCTATCGATTTTTTTGAAAAGATTACTTTTCTCTTCCTCGTAATCTTCCAATGTTTTTACAGCTTTTCTAACCTCCGAAAGATTAAGTTGCACCCCAAATAAACCTTCTTCTAAGTTTTGGGTCATTTTTGGCGACAAATCATCCTGAAATAATAAATCTTCATCACATACTTTTCCAATGGTTGCTTCCCACCCTTTATAATTTTCATTTAGCCAGCCAAAAAGTGAATGCTTATTGTTTTCCAGCTTAACTGTGATCTTATCTATGTTTTGCTGATGTTCTTCTATTTGATTTAAATAATCAGCCTCTCCAGATTCTGCACTTTGATTAATGGTCTTTTCATCTAATTCCCAGTGTTTTTGTATTGTTTCAATAGAACTTTTTAAATGGGCAAGTTGATTCTTGGCCTGTTGAATTAATAAACCAGCCTGACTGTAATCATTTTCAGCTTTCTTTATTTCTTCTTCATAAAATCGCTTGTGTCTGATGGATTCATATTTGACTTTTAATTGCTGAACAGCCTCTTTTTTACTTTCTACTTTCTCCTTTGCACTTTCTATCTGTTGCTTGTTTCTCTGACTGATTTCTCTAATAAGACCATCCAGTATTCCCTTTGATTCATCTTTAAATTGAAAAGAGGCTTCTTTCAACTTCAATTTCTCTCTGTCGTTCGTAAGCTCAAATGCCTTCAGGGTTTCATTTAATATGGCCAGTAAAGATTCATATTTTTGAGTCACTTCTCTGTACTGAGCAGAAAGCAATTCTTTTTCTTTAAAAAGGTTCCGTTGTTCGTTTTCCAAATTAGCTTTTTTTGAAACCCTTTGTGTGATTTCCAGAATGTTCATTTCTTCATATTCTTTCGCCTTTTGCTTCGCAGTATTCAATTTATAATCCAATTCGCCGAGCCGCTTCTGATAACTTTCTGTTTTAGTTTGAAATCTTTTTTCTACATCTGCAATTTTATGTTGCAAGTCTTTTTTCGCATCTTCTTCTTTGCCCAACTTTTCAGTAAGCTGAGGTTCTATTCGTTGAATATGATCCAAAGCCCAGGTCAACTGTAAACTTAGGTTTGCCTTTTCCTTTTCCAAATGCCTTATAGCAGCATGATATTTTATCACATTGTCTGCCTGCTTTAATACAGCAGGTTGTTTTAACTGGTTTATATCAGCCAGTTGTAATTCAAAATCTTTAAGGTGATGTGAATAGTCCAGAAGATTGATTTCAATGTCTTCTTCATTTAAAGACATGATAATCGTTTGCTTTATAAATTCGGCTTCCAACTTAGCATTTAAAAAAACATTCTGGATTGTTCTTGGGATGTTTTGATATTGTCGGCTTTCCAGCAAAGCGTATTTTCTAAAATCTTTTTTACCATCATTGTTGCCATATAAAATATCCCGGTACTCTTCGTATCGGTCAATTTTGCGGGTGTAGAATATTTTGTCACTATCGAATCCGGCTCTTGAAGCCTCCCAATTCTCAAAAGCTTTTCCATCAATAGAGATGAAATATTTTTTATCGTATGCTGTATCTGCAAAACGGAAGCATACTTTACCCTGTGACTTGAAAGCAATAATGCAATAAGGACCACTTTCTCGCATTACTTCATAGATCAAATAAGAGTTTTGATATGGAAAATAGTATTCTGCAAAGCTTTTCTTTTCTTTTGGAATACCAAGACGAAGAGTGTCAGCATTATAAAAGAATAAAATTGCCCGGAGTAAAGTGCTTTTGCCAACACCCTGTGTACCAATAAAATGGACGTTACCATCCAGAGTTACTTCGGAATAGGGGATAGTGGCGCTGTTTATAAAAATAACTTTATTGAGGAATCTCATTTTGTACTTCTTCTGAAATATGGATACTTAAAATAAGTTGTTCTAGGTATTTAAAAGAGGAAAGCACCTTGTATTGCTGTTGGATATCGTTTTCCAGTTCTACATACCCATCTTTACAAAGCAGCTCAATAAGCTTTTTTACACGTTCCTGGTAAGGACCTTCGCTTGTATATCTTTTTAAGGTCTCTAACTTGTCTTTTAGGCTTACATCCATACGTAACTGGACTTCCACCTGGGAGGCTGTAAAGCGGAAGCCCGAGCTGAACGAATTATCAAAAGTTTTGCAAAAGTCCACAAGATCAATCCATTTAAATGCTTGCTCTACTTTTCTTTCCAACTCTGCCTTTGTTTCGGTTCTGGAGAAATAAAAAAATTCGTCTCCTTTTTCTAATACGAATCCAATGGCAAGGAAATAATCATAGAGTTCATCAAAATATTCATCAACGGCATTATAAAGTTTGCGTATGTTGTCTTCGGTGCTATTAGAACAAATAAATTGCCCTTTGCCTAGCAGTTCAAATATTTCACGGGTATATTTTGGAATCGTCATAAAGCTTTATTTAGGATAAACCATTGCATATTCCACTTCGTTGTCTTTATTATAATCTTCCATGATATTGAACTCCTTTTCGTACAAAGAAACCATTTGACAAAAGACAGTAACCTTTTCTTCAAATGATAGCACTTTAGGGAAACGGTATTGCATAATGAATTGGTATAAATGGTTGCCTGAGGCTTGAAAGCCATTCCTCAGTTCTTCTAAATTGATGAATATTTCTCTTTCCTCTTCTGTTTGCAAATAGTCAGTGGAAATACCCTCTGCTACCGGAAGTTTTTGCTTTTTTCCCGGTTTTAGTTTCAGTTTGATCTTTTTGATGCTTTCCTGTGCTGCATCTGTCTGTAGTTCCTCTAATGATAGCTTAAGTGGGTAAGTTGCCTTTTGTTCAAAGACCACCGCATTATTAGCTGCAATCACTTGAAGGATATTCGTCTTTGCCTTTAATTCAAACTGGTCTTTCAGGTATTTTACTTGTCTGATATGTTCTATTATCCGGCTTTGGTATTTTACCTGGTTCAGGTATTCAATGATCTGCTTCTGGGTCTCAATAAGGTTATGCCTTCCTTCATTTAGCTGCAACCTTAATTGTGTCACTATTTGTTTTAGTTCTTCATCCAGTGCTGTTTTAAAAAAGATTTGTTCATCCTGTGTCACTAACCTGTCTGTTTGATCAATCAGCAATTGAATGTCTTTTTGCTTTTGATCAAAATTTTCAAGACGTGATATTTTTATCGTATAGTTTGGTTCAGTTTTAAAAACATTTTCAATATTTCGGTTCAGGTCAATAATGTTACGTAAAGTGATTTTGCCTGTTTTTCGGAGTAATGATTTAACTGCTTTTAGATAGGCGTAGCGACGATTTTCATTGTTCTCTTGCAGGTAATAGTTGATTTGCTGTTTTACCTGCTGAATGTTTTCATTGATGAAGGAAGTATTAATTTCTTCATTTACTTCCAATATCTGTTCAAAAAAGTGCAGGAACTGATCATCCATTTCCAGGTAGAGGCCGTTTTGACGCAGAACACCTTTATTCTTTAATGTTTCCAGTTTTTCTTCTTCCATTATTTCAAGCGCATGATCATACTTATAGACAAAAGACTTCCGCTTTTCAAACATTTCAGAAAGCAGTTCTTTTGACCATGCCAGCGTATTGATCAACTCTTTTATGGAATGGAATTGTGACATGATTATAGATAGAAGAAATTAGGTTTTAGTTTTGGGTTTTATTTATATCAGTTAAAAACTTTTTTACTTTTACCAAGCTCTACCATGAAATTGGGTTAAAATAACTTTCTTTTTGACTAATGGCAGATAACATGTTAACGTTTCTCATTTATATTAACACGTTTTCAGAACGTGTTAACTTTTGATGATTTTACGGTTGTTTCTGGCAAATCCAGAGGATATTGTAGAAATGCTATGGTTTTTTACTGTAACTGCAGAGAAAACTAAAAATCCATAATTAAGTCAATAACAAACGAATCACATTTGTTTCAATTCATTTTCGTCAGCAGCGTAGGTCTTACTTTTTAGATAGGTGACCCATGTCTCTAATTGTTTTATGTCAATTGCATTGGCCGCCTTCATAGCCTTAAATAAACTTTTAAATCTCGGATCTTTTTTACTAGTTTCGGTCTTTGATTCTTTTATAAATTGTTCTAAATCAGCTGGTAAGCCAAAATTTTTAACATCAATACCCACCGATGCAGCGTTTTCTAGAATCATTCGCTCAATAACAGGTGATATTTGAATCAAATAATGATGTTTTGATTTGTGCTTATGCAAGGAAAGATTCCCTACAGTTTTTAATAAGTTGAATTCTTTCAAATAATCCAATTCATTTTTATCCTTATCAATTATACCCAAAGCAAAACTGTCCCCAAATTTCTCTCTCATTACTTTTGCAACAGTACCGCAACCTTTTTGATGGTTATATCCTTTTGACTGAGGAGGAGAAATAGTTTCCACTAAGTTTGTGTCTACATAACACTCGGGAAGGATCGCATAGTCTATCATAAATAGCTTTCGTTATTCGTGAAAAGATCTACTCCATATTGGAATACTTCATGTAACTCAGACTGAGTTAACGGCCTTACAAGTGTTTGCTTGTTTTTGTAATCAACATTAAAGACCGCCAATTCGTCCTTAGCATTCTCGAGTAGATCATTCAAAATAAACGGGCTATGAGTAGCAACAAAGAACTGATTGCTTTTACTGCTAATCATTTCTTGAGTAAGATGGGACATATAGGGAGGGAAAGAATGTGCCTCAGGTTCCTCGAATAACAAAACACTATTTTTATTTGATTTGATCGCCGCCTTATAAAATATAATTCGTTGCAAAGTGTCAGCAACCGAATTGTATGGAATTAGAAAAATTCCATCCTTATTTCTTTCTATGACCTTTATTGTCTGACTTGATTTGTCAAAAGCTACTTCAAGGCCATAGTCGGCAAAAAAGGTCAATACATCATTTTTCAAATCTGCGAAGTTGTCTATTATAGAAAGCAGATTAAAACCAAATGGTGGAACTAAATATTTAGAATGGCCCTTCTTATAAGTAATATCATGCTTATACAAATACTTTTTTACATTGGTGGTAAAGTCAACTTTAGTGGATAAGGCACTGACGTTTAGTTTTTCATCCACTTTTGCACCATACCTCTGTCCATCCTTATGAATAAATATTCGTAAGTTCTCTTGAGGATGAAATTGAATGTCGCAGTGAAAAGATTGTGTATCAATAAAAGTTTCCCTTTCCCAATTGCCATTATAGAAAAGTTCCGTTTCATTTTCAAGTCGAATAAGATTAGTAAGCTTCTTCGATGTGTTTTCCTTTAAATACGGAATTGTTAGAAGAGACAGTGCTTCTATAATATTTGATTTGCCAACGTTTGGGCGACCTATGAACAAGTTAATGCGCTTGCATTCAGAAATTTCACACCGTTCCATTGATTTGAAATTCTGGATGGATATATGATCAATAAAATTATTCATTGAATTTGCTATTACATATTAAAGTTAAGAGAGTTTTAAATCTTAAGTTTTTCAGTTCGTCAGCCAATTATATTTAAAAAGTTCTGTGCTTTCAACTTCTGCACTTGCTTTGATTTCAACTTCATTGAAATCTGCTATTACCTCAACACTTCATCTATGATTTGCTTAACTTTCTTATTATTCAGTTGTGTTTTAAATTCTACCTTATAACCATCTATAGTTAACTGCTCAAAAAATACTTTAGCACAATCTATTTTCGCTTTTTCAATTCCTCTTAGCGAAGTTTGATTTTCTACAGCTTTGGTTTCTACAATGACATTGAGGATTTTCTCTCCGTTGTCTTTCTTTACCACATACATAAAGTCGGGGCTGTAAGATTGACCTGTAATAGTGGGGATTGCAATGCTGCTTTTTGGAATCTTACCGTAAACCACTATTTCCTGGATACCATCAACCAATAGATTTTCCTTTTCTAGGGATGAGTCAAAAGCATATACATCGTATAGATATTTTTCAGTAGGCGTGCCCTGAATAAACTTTGTTCCAATGGTGCCTTGAGTAATTTCAGCTTTAGGCGTCCCGTCGGCATAGGTTAAGGCTGTAGCTTTCAAAGGTAAGTTTGCCTTGGAGTAGCTGAACCGGCCGGCTAGCTTTTCCACTTTCCATTCTTGGAACATCTTAACAAAATTAGATACACTATGCTCATTTATTTTTTCAGGTTGTAAGGTTCTTGTTTTAGCATATTCTATCAGCACAGCATGCAGGAACTGAATGGATAGATTTGTCTGTCGGCTGATGCGTCTCAGAAACTCATGGTAGGGGATTTGCTTATTTATCTTGAACTGAATACCAGTGTCTTCATTTAGCATGGCCTCTGTGCCTGAGGTATTCAAAGCTGAACGTCTGCTGGTGATATAAGTATCAGCAAACACACCATTATTAAACAATCCAAGAACTTCATTGAACAGAAAGCGGTCATTCTCTACTTTTTCATAATGAAGAATGTACTTACTGTTTATCTCTTCCCAAAGAACTTTCAGCTCATCGAAAACCGCTTTTCTTACCTTAATTTTCTTATCCTTCTTTTTGTTCCGGTCTTCTACTTTGCCAGACTTTAAGCCAACCGTAAAATCAGGATATTCTTCGAAAAACCTTTCGCTGTTTTCCGCTTTGATATTTCTGTTCCGGTCAATGAATTTCTTGCTAAGCAGCTCTACAAAAAGGTCATCTGCATCTTTATTCAACTTAGCAGCTACTTCTGCCAACATTTCTTCAGATAAAACAAACCCTTTTGGCAGGTCCGCATTAATTTCATCAACCAGTTTCTTGGCAAAGTCGGCTTCAGTAAAGTCAATAATGTAGTTGAGCTTAAACTCCTCATTGGAAATACGATTTCCATATTCATCCACCGGCAAACGCAAGCCCCTGCCCACTTCCTGTATTTTGCTGTTTTCGCTGCCGCTGCTCCGCAATTTGGTAATTGTGAATACATTGGGGTTATCCCAACCTTCCTTTAGTGTCCATTTCGAGAAAAGAAACCGGCGGGTATTGAAGCGGCCCTGCTCGTCTTTGATGGACAAAAGCTTCTTTTTCTCAAACAAAATTTCCTGCACTTCCTGGGCAATCGCCTCGTCTGAGCTACTGTTGTCCTGAGAAAAGTAACCGGCATGAGCAGCTTCTACATCAGCCTTAGTGGCTAATAAGTAGTCTTTGTACTCTTGTTCCTGTTCTAACAAGGCGGGAAGGATTGCTTCTATCTTTTCTGCCAGCAATCGTTCAAAAGCTTCCTTCAAATAAGGCTGCTTAGCCGCATTCCCGTTAACCCGATAGGAATAAATGTCATCTATAAAAAATAGCGCCAGCGTTTTTATCTTATTGTTGCGACTGAAGTTTGTTCGCTCTGTTTCAAAATGACGTTCTAAAGCCAGGCGTATCATCGATTCCTGGTAAGAAGTGGAATAAATGTCGGTACTAAACTCTTCGCCATTAGATTTCACCTGTCCATTAGAAAGCTCTACCGCACTGCTGCTGATTGCCTCAATAACAATTCCCTCCAGCTCCGGAGCAATCATCCCCAGGCTGTCCCCTTGTTTCAGTTCGAAGGATTTTGTTGGACTGTCTTTCTGTATCAGATTAAACCTCGCAGAAGTCTTGCTCTGTACCGCCATTATTTTCACTTTGTCTGGCTTCTGGCTAACCGGTTCAAAGTGCTCCTTAGCAATGCCTTTAATCAGGTTCTGGTTAAATGACTGAAAAGAATTTAAGTCGTATAGCAGGTTGTTGTAATCTTTCCTTTTCACCTTTGCTTGGCCTCTTCCTGTTACAATCTCAGGAAAGGTGGCGCCAAAGCGAATGACTGCTTGAGGGCAAATACGTTTTTCAATAAATTGGAATGCCTTGCCATCTTTGGCAAAACGGTGGGGTTCATCAATAATCACAAATGGCCGTGTAGCCTTAATAGAGTCAATGGGCTTATAAAAACCTTCTACCCCATAATCGTACGAGTCGGTTAACAACTTAGAGGTACCCCCCAGAAGGGACATATTGGTGAGCAACACATAAATTTTATTGGTAGCCTGGCTGCTTCCGGTAACAAACTCTCTTACTACACTCGGGAAAAAGCTTTTCCCTTTTTTCTTTTTTATGGCTTCCAATACTAAAACATCCAGCTCGGCACCATAGCCGCAGCTGTCCTTAAAATGCCGTTGTGTATAGCCATCTTCCATAAACTGTCGGGCACCTGCCTTGATAGCCAGGGTAGGCACTGCAATGATGAACTTATTAATACCAAAGCGTTTGTGCAGTTCAAACATGGCCGAGGTATACACATACGTTTTCCCTGTTCCTGTTTCCATCTTTACATCAAGGTTCAGGTAGGGTCCTATTTCATTTTGAGCAGAGAATTCAGCCGGTATGCTGTTTTGTTGTTGCACCTGGCGAATGTTCGACAAAAAGGCCTCCCTGTCTAACTGTAAGGCAGGGTTCTGATAGTACAGGCTATTTTTCGTGATCAGGTCTTCACTAAATACATCGGCAATAGCTGTAAAGGCTTTTACCTGGTGCGGCAAATCGTTTTTTAAGATCAGTTCCATAGCTCGTGATTAATATCGTACGGAATAATTGATTTTTAAATTCTTCTCACTATCATTTAGAACGCGGAGGTTTTTCTCGATCATTTCATTGATGCTCCAGTCTGGGAACGAGTACCCGAAAAGCACCAGGTTTTCCGGATTGAAGCCGCCCTCTGCATCATACTTCTGAATCAGAGCCTTCATGCTTTCCAACGAAAAGCCTCCATCAATCAAGTATAGATGCTTTTTATAGTGATAAGCCGTATAGCCAGCCAAGTCAACTGCTTGCGCTTCGGCGGTAAGCCCGTATCCATCGGCATTGAGCCAGGTAGCCAATACAGTGGGTTTACCAAAATCATCCAGAATGGTGGTGTCGGCAAGCATTCCTGCTTTATCGAAGCTTTCAAGCTTGTCTAATGTGTTTTGAACCGGTTCAGCTAGTATATAGTGCCTGAAACCCAAATCGAGTTCTTTTTCAGGGTGTTCGTCTTTTATTTTGGTTGCGGCACGTTTGATACGTTCCATACCAACGTAGTCTAAGGTTGAAGGAAGATTATTTTGTTTGAGGAATTGGTATGCATTCTTCTGTGACTCAACATCTGGGCTTAAAACTTCAGGCAGTTGAACTGCAATGAATTTGCGCTTGCTTTGCTCCTCACTTGAATTCAAATCCATAACTGCATGAGCAGTAGTGGCTGAACCAGAAAAGAAATCTAAAATTGTATCATTTGCGTTAGAAGAAATTTCCAGTATCCTTTTTACTAAGCTAACAGGCTTTGGCGAATCAAAAATGTTTGGTGCTTCGAACAAATCGAATAATTCTTTTGATCCTTCATCATTGCTACCTACTTCAATATCCCAAAAAGAAGGCACGACTTGTCCATCTGATTCACTCAAAAAATTTTTTATCCGAGGTACACTATCTCCAGTTACCCCAAACCAAATTCTCTTATCTTTTAGTAGGTCTTTAAAAGTGGCTTCCGCAAGTCCCCATGACCGCCCTTTAGGCGGAGTTATTCTTCTACCGCTTGGTAATTGCACTTCAAAATATTGGTCCTTTGTCGCTCTCCCAGTCATACCGGTCATATCAACAGAGGCCCAAGGCCCTCTCGGATCATTATCTGGATTCGAGAAAGATGCTATCCTCTTTAAACCCAACGGCATTTTTGAAATTGAGATTTTTGCATTTTCACGGACTCGTAAATAACAAAGAATGTAGTCGTGTATGCTTCCGATTGTAGCTCTCGCATCGGGAGACGAACGTTTTTTCCAGATAATTGTTGAAAGAAAGCTCTCTTCTCCAAATACATCATCACAAAGCAGTTTTAAGTTTGATTGCTCATTATCGTCTATAGAAATGAAAATAACTCCATCCTTATCAAGTAAATCCCTTGCAAGTATTAATCGGCTATACATAAACATCAGCCATGCAGAGTGAGAGGCAGAGCCACGTTTGGTAAGGTCTAAAATCCGTTCGGCTTCTTCCTCGCTTACGCTAAGCTTTTCCTGTAGTGTTTCTTTAGTATAGTTAAATTTATCCTGATACACAAAACCATCAGAGCCCGTGTTATAGGGCGGGTCTATGTAAATGCACTTGATTTTACCATTATAGGATTTTAGCAAATGCTTTAGTCCATCAAGGTTATCGCCGCTGATATAAATGTTTTCGCTCTGATTATTTTCGGGCAAGCTGTTGTGTGCTTCATTAGGCTGGATTACCGTCGTCGTTTCTGTAGAGGCTATAAGTTTGGCATAGCTTTTCCCTAAAAACCTAAGCTCATAGCCTTCCTGAAGCAGGTTGGTCTTATCTGCTATTTCCTCTTTAAACCGCTGCAAATCAAATGAGCCATCGGGCGCAAAGCATGCCGGGAAGTGTTCTCTCAAAACACTCAATTGTTTATCATTAGGGTCTAAGTTTTCGTTCTGCTGTAAAATATCTTTGATCATGTTTATTTTTTAGATTTTGCTTTAAGCTTCAACTTGTTCTCTGCGATTTTCATTGCCTGCAATGCTAAATCTTCATGTTCCAGTTCGTTTACGAGTTTGTCGCTTAAATAGGCTAGTACAATAGAATCTTCTTCTTCTTTGTAAAATGCAGAAAGTGCCTTGACCTGTTCCCTGGTAGGCATTCTTTCATCCCGTTCTATTTTGCTAAGTAATGTTGGATCGATAGCAATGGAAGCTGCCACCTCCCGAAGCAATAGGCTTTTTGCCTCACGCAGATTTCGCAGAATTGCACCAATTGTAGGATTTAACACAGCCGTTAGTTTTTAATTTGCTGCCTGATGAATAATTATGACCTGACAGAATTTGTCAAATATAAATAATTGACAGGATAGTTAATAACCTCTTTTCAATACAGTCAATACAAAGAAAAACTACAAACTTTTCCTAATTAGCCTACAAGACTATAGCGAAATGCTGAATCGAACACTCAGAATGATTATTTTTTTCTATTTGAATTTACGCAGGTTGTAATTTCAAGATCCTATCGATTATCAACTGCAGTTAGACGTCAATGACGGATGTTATTAGGGATTGGTAAATGAGGTTATTATTTCGGTGAAATCTTTTGGATTGCCAATGTTCTCTTTATTTGTCTCGACAAAGTAATATTTTATAAATTCATCAAATGGGAAGGTGGCTGTTTCCGGATCGTTAGATGAAATATAACTGAGATAGCTATTTATACAGTTTTCCAAATCGAGTTTGCCGTTGCTAAAATGATCCTGTAATTTAATAAGTGTATCAATGTTGATCATGACCAGGTCTTTTATTTTGAGATTGGATAATCCCAGCTCTTCCACAAGTTTTATCATTCGCTTATTCAGGAAGTAATTTACTCCGCAACTCTCTAACGCAATGTCGGTATGAACAATTATTGAATAGAAGGTAATTTCATGTGCTTGCACATGATCAACCGTCTTTAACCCATACAGATCCCTGCTGATATTTTTAATAGAATTCAAGAGCTGCAAAATTCTTTTCTCTTTCCGTCGCGAGCTCTTTCGAATTTTTCGTCAATACTCTTAGTAATCTTCTCAGGGTCGTTTTACAGTTCGTCACCTAAAAAAATAAAATTTTGATTTTTGGGTGACGAACTCTACATTTGTAGTATGGAAAATGTATTTGCCCAAAAACTCAAAGAACTGCGGGTGGGAGCCAATTGGTCTCTCCAGCAGCTCGCCGACCAGGTCGGTGTAGCAAAACAGTCCATACACAAGTTTGAAAACGCCCAGGCATTTCCCAGCAGTGACACTCTTTTAAAGATTGCGGAGGTTTTCCGCGTTCCTTTTACTTATTTCTACGAACAGCCCGCCACCTGCACGCTTGAAAATGTGAAGTTTCGGGATGCTTACAAGATTCACAACCGAGATGTTGTAGAGCAGGAAATCAAGCGGCAGGTTATCGATTATGTCACGAAGTTCCTGCAACTGGAAAGAATCATGGATATAAAACATGACTTTGATAATCCATTGGCTGGTGTAGAAATAGAAAATGAGAAGGACATTGAAAAGGCGGCAAAAATCTTAAGAAAAAGATGGAAGCTCGGAAGTGACGCCATTAATGATGTTGTGGAAACTTTGGAATCTAAGGGCGTCTTGGTAGTGGAGGTAGACCGAGTGGAGGATTTTAACGGGTTGAGTGGAACGATCGATGAAATTCCGGTCATCGTATTAAACGAAAGAGTTTTGACAGTTGAGCGGAAACGCTTTACTGCCTTACATGAATTAGGACATGTCTTTTTGGAATTTGCGCAGGAATTTTCTGACGAAAAAGTAGAACGTTTTTGTGACTATTTCGCTGGTGCAGTTTTACTGGTTGATGAAGCGCTTTACTACGAACTGGGGAAAAACCGAACTGCCATTTCATTAGGCGAATTAAAGAGAATCAAAGAATCTTATGGGATTTCCATAAAAGCCATTATTGTCAGAGCCCGGTTTTCCGGCCTTATCAATTATCAAACATTCCAGGAATGGAATAACAGTTACGCTGAATGGAGCCACATTGATTCAAAGAATGTGGACTTTGGACAATTTCGCTGTAATGAAAAAGCAACCCGTTTTAAAAACCTAATTGTACAAGGTGTTACGGAAGGTAGGTTGTTATGGTCAAAAGCAGCAGAATTGTCGGGGAGAAAGATTGACGTACTTAAAAAGGAATTCGACGGGGTTCGTTTCAATGTAAAGAGCTAATGTTTATCATAAACGATATCGAGCTTTTGGTGCGGTTGGGAAAGCACAAACTGCTGCAAAGCATACTGACTCGCTGTGCCATGGCTATATCGGCATTGAAATTCTCGCAGTACAGCTTTTCCATTCAGAAGGAGTTTGATGCGTATGTCAAGGTGCCGATCATGGATTGTGATGGAGAGTTTATGCAATGGTACCAGGGCAAAGGAGAAATCGCTTCGGTTGGCGATCTAAGCTCGATGTTTGTCGCACAGCAAAATTCAGGAATATTGGTTCTTTCACATGAAGAAAATCCCCTCATGGTGGTCGCCACGAGGTATGGTATTTCACACATAGGATTTGATGACTTTATATTTCAAAATGCAACGGATGATCGCATGATCCAATTCTATAACCTTATAAAACAAGTAGCATAGATGATGTACGGAAATTCTACATAAAAAAAGCCGATAAGGTTTGGCTTACCGGCTAGTAATAGAAGCATAGCTTCAATTGCGCACCCAAATATAGGTTTCTATTTGGTTATTGACTATGGCCTTCTCTATTATCTTTTAAGTTCCGCCTTTCCACATTTTCCATTGTATTGTCAACCCAGGTGTTTCAGAAGAACTTTCTAAACAGTGATGGTTTTGATTTACCAGGACAAGTCTCTAAGCTAGTCTGGAGGGCCCTGCCATGCAGTTGCCAAGATGGAAAACCAATTGTCAATAAACATTTATTAGTAAACCCGAAAAGCCAATTGTTTATGGCCAGTCAAATTAAATATTACCCGGTCGATAATGGGGACCAATCTCTTATTTCTGTAGAGGAAGACAGTTACACAACCAACATTTTAGTTGATTGTAATATTCGCGAATCATGTAAAGGTGATACAGATGCAACTCAGTTCGATGCAAAGAAAGATTTAGTGGCATCGCTTAAAAAGAAAAAAGTCAATGATGTTGAGAACGTCAGCTACATTGACCTTATGATTTTAACACACGGAGACAAAGACCATCTGCTAGGATTCGAAACCAATTTCTATCAGGGAGACCCAAAGAATTTTAAAAAGAAAAACAAAGACGATGAAGAAATCTTCATCGATACACTTTGGTTTTCGCCGATGGTGATGGGTACTGCCGGAAATTCTGATGAAAAATGTTTTAACAAGGAAGCAAAGCGCCGCATTCAACTGCACCGCGACAACAGCCTCTATAAAGATCTGCCGGGTAATCGTATTGTGATCGTCGGCAAGGACATGAATGAAGATTTAAGCGGTCTTGATCTGGTAAGAAAAGTGCCGGGAGATGTTGTAAAACGGTTTAATAACCGTGATTTAAAAACCTTTTCCATTTTTATTCATTCGCCTTATCAGGAACAGCTCACTGAAGAAGAAATTGATCGAAACAGAGTGAGCGTTGTTTTTCAGGCGCGTTTCAAAGCGACAGCCACCAGTGTAGATTTCTGCACACTTGCTTTTTTTGGCGGTGATGCTGATCATGAAGCATGGAAAACGATCATTGAAAAAACAAAGAAATATAAAAACGATACAAAGGAAGAGGCGCTCACGTGGGACCTATTCATGTCACCTCACCATTGCTCCTGGACGTATTTCAATGAATGTCCACAAGAAGATCATCCGGAGCCGGTGAAAACCTCACTGGAAATGCTGGATTATAAAAGAGGCGTAGCCAAAGTAATCGCTTCTTGCAAGGAAATCAAAAATGATGATGATAACCCCCCGCACTACGCTGCAAGAGAACAATATGTAAAAAAAGTAAAGGCGGAAAATTTCCTGAATACAGCGACGGCAATAAAAAATGGCAAAACACCACAACCCATCATTTTTGAAGTAACTGCACAAGGGCCGATGCAGCCGAAGAAAAAGGAGGGATCGGCGCAGAATGCCGGCACTGCCGCAACGGGAACATTGACAAAAGTTTCAAGCTATGGGTAAGCAACTCTTCAGTAAAGAAATATCCCCATTCAATGGGGATATTTCAAATTCCCACCTATTGGAAACACTGGCCAGCTTGGCAGCCTGTATGGGTAAACGCAAGTTGGACATTTTATCCTGGGATGAACACAATATTACCATTCCTGTCAATCTAACGATTGACCTCCCTCCGCTGGGCAACTTTGAAAGTATTGATATCCGAAAAAAAGAACCAGTACTGATCGTTTTTAGCCTTCAGGATTACCCCAGGACAGCGCCTGTAGTCCATACGGATCGTCTTGATTTTCCGAAGAATAAATTAGCGCATTTATATGTAGCCAAAGAGGAGCGGCCGCCTGCATTTTGCTATGTAAGGGGCAGCATGAACGAGTGGTACGCGACAAAAACAATTTCGGACTTAGTGGTTCGCATTCAAAACTGGTTACGCGACGCTGCATGCGGAGATCTAAGCGAAAATGGAGAGCAATTTGACCCACTTCGACTGGAAGGGTATAGGGGAACCGTAATCTACAGTTATGATAAACTTGTAGACATCGTACAGTCCAATAAAGGGCTGTATGCCAATTCAAATTTTGCCTTAGGCCTGTTTGAAAATACAGCAAAGGAAGATGATGTTCCCTCCTTTCGGTTGGAAAAAATAATTAAGACGGAAGAACTGGGTGAAACACTTAAGAAATACATTATTTCTCTAAAGGAACTGCTGGAAAAGAAGACCTTTCGGGTTAAGAAATACCATTTGGGGTATGTGCTGTGGTCCAATAGTGAAAAAACGTTCACTGACTATTGTGTTGAGCTACCGAGAACTTGGGAAAAATTCAAAGTATTTTGTGCTGAATTTTCCATTGAACTAAACCAGTTTGAGGAATTCATCGCCAGTTTTGGTATGCATTTTTTTCCAGAGATTCCCATTATCACCGGTCTTAAAAGGCCGAAGCAGATAATTGGGTTTTCATCCACTATAGAATTTATCAACTTTTATGTTGAACTGAAAAGCGAGGATGTCAGCGAAAAGAAAATTATAAACAATATACCTGTTCACTTTCAGGCCCACAATGAGGTTTTGACAACGCAAAAGGCTCAACTCATTTCTGGTTCTAATCTGGATTTTGAAGGAGCAGCCATTATCGGTTGCGGAGCGTTGGGTTCAAAGGTTGCCATGCATTTTCTCCGTAATGGCGCCAGGAATTTACTTTTTCTGGATTCAGATAAGCTTTCTCCTCACAATCTTGTCCGCCATGCTTTGTTGGCTGAGCGTGAGGGAAATAACAAAGCTGTTGCCATGATGATCACCGCAATGAATATGTACCGCGGAGAAGAAATTGAAGATGTGAACATAGGATTTCCCCTGTCTGGTGACTCCTTTTTGAATGGTACACTGTCGGCTTTTAAAAAATGTACAAAATGGTTATTTGACTTTACCGCTTCCGAAGCTTTTTTTCAGACCATGCTTATGCCCTATGAGGGGATGGATTACTTACAAATTTGCAGGGGGCATATTTCTGATAATGGCAATCTGGGCGTGCTAATGTTTGAAGGCAGAAACAGAAATCCCCGCGTTGACGATCTCCGGTACTTAGTCTTTTCACAGTATAGCGAAAATGATATGGTGCGGAAGTGGTTAAAAAGGGAAGCCGAAGCGGCTGACAAAGGAATCAACCTGGTAGTAGGGGTAGGTTGTAACTCGGAAACCACAGTGTTGGCGGATGACACGGTTTCTTCACATGCTGCCTATTTTTCACGAATAATCAAAAAGCAAGTTGGGAAACAGCATTCTCAAGTTGGAAGGATTTACTTGCAGCACCTGGATGAAGATGAAGGCCATGTCATTACACAACAGCTCATCGTCGAACCGCTTGTTCTCACGAAGGCTACCAATAACCCTTCCTGGGAAATTCGAATCAAGGCAGGAATTATTGAAAAGATGAAATCCGCTATGGGGCTTGCGATGCCTCATGAAACAGGAGGTGTATTTGTAGGTGCCGTAAATTTTAAAGCTAAAACCATACATGTAGTTGATTTGATCGATGCGCCGCCAGATAGCCAGTCCAATCCTGTTTGCTTTTTCAGAGGTGTAGAAGGCCTTCCGGAGAAGGTGAAAGAAGTAAATTCCAATTCAGGTAATCAACTGGGGTATATTGGGGAATGGCACTCACATCCATTTGGACCCGAATGTATGAGTACTGTAGACGCTGCCACCGTACGAAAATTCAAGACGGAGTTCGTTGAATCTGAGACCAGGCTCCCGGTTTTTTTGACAATCATTACCCCAACGCAATTACTGTGTTATGTTTATTAATTCACAAACGAATAAGAGTTCATAATGGATAGATACACCTTAAGAGCCCGGTATTATCCGGTTGTGATCCTGTTTTTCCCCATCTTTATTTTGGGCATCTTTTATTCCTTTCAATTTGAATCTTATATCCATGCTCTAACGTCCTTGGGAACAGTTAGCGCCTTTACGTATCTCTTTTCACAGCTTGGGCGGGATCAGGGAAAAAAGAAGGAAAAGAAATTATGGGAAAGCTGGGGCGGTACTCCATCGGTTCAGATTTTAAGAATCAACAATTCCCATCTTGATCCCCATACGAAACAACGTTACCATGCGAAACTGCAAGCATTGTGTCCCGTGGAGACAGTTCCAAATGCTGCCATGGAGAACGCGGATCTCCTTGGAGCGGACCAGATATACAGCGCATGGACACGTTTTTTGATTGCGCAAACCCGCGATACTGGAAAATTTGCTCTGCTTTTTAAAGACAATACGAGTTATGGATTTCGCAGGAACCTGTGGGGACTGAAGCCTCACGGCATTTGCCTGGTCGTTATGTTGTTTCTGGGGAATTATGTTTATTGGGCTATTATCCTTAAAGATGTTAATCCAGTTGCATATCCGACGTCGTTTTTGTACTCCACTATAGCATTGTTTTTCTATTTAATTTTTTGGATCGTCATTGTTAACAAGAACTGGGTTAAGCTGATTGCCCTCGCTTATGCAGAGCGTTTGTGTGAGTGCAGTGAATCCCTATAATAAATATTAACTTAACATGAAATCCAATATGGCGCTGAAATTCCCAAGAGAACAGATCACTTTTGCAAGAAGTTCAATCCTATCACTTTATAATCAAGCAGCTAATGCAGTCAACAATTCCAAATATTCCAGAAAGCAGTTCTAGATTTTTTCGGTTGGGGCTACCAGAACCCACACTTGTTGAAGAGCAGAGCGGCATTTCAGTGACCTTCCTGAAAGAATATTTGTAATGAATAATTTCTGACGAGCTTTGGTTTGGAAGAGCACCTTAAAAAACAACTTTTTTTATCAAGAAAAATTGGGGTATCACCAATTCACAGTAACAAATCATTGTAATGTATCTAAACGCAAGAGTACAAATGATTTCCAAGATTTAGAAAATGGTAACTTTCTAGAAAAGGTCGGGATAAGAGGTCTGGGAACTTTTTACCACCTAAAAATAGAAGGATAACAACCAACTATTGGGCATTTATTGAATTATTTCTTTTGCAAAAGCTTGATAAATAGTGATTTGCATTTACCCAATAATGAATGCTAAGTTATCTTAAGACTATCTAAGAAGGTTAGGAAAGGTATCAGGGGTTCGATTGTGACCCCGTCCAGTCCGCCTTACGGTACAAGTCGATAAAATTATCACTTGTACCGTTTCTTTTGCCGCCTAACTTATTGTTAATCAAATACATAAGCCTGACTGGGTCTTTTGGAGCTATGTATTTCCTTCCATCTTCTTTAGAACGGTTAATGTATCCAACAGGTGCTGGCCCCATCCAGCGGCCCTCTTTTCGAGCCCTACGCATTCCATTAATTACATTTAGTGCCCGGCGATCATTCTCAACTTCAGGTGTAGCAAGATAAACCGCTAACATGATCTTGCTTTCAGGAACAGACATATCCAACGGTTGTTCTATTGCCTGCGGCTCTACATTTACCTTTCGAAGTATATTAATCATCTGATACGCATCTCCCGCATTACGGCTGAACCTATCCCATTTGGTGAACAGTACCAGGTCGGACTTCCCTTTGTTTTTTCTGAGATGAATTAGGTATCGTGCCCACTCTGGTCTTTCAAATGTTTTTGCAGAATGATCTTCCCTGATTACCTGGTTGATTGAAATTTGGTTATGCTCACAATATTTACGTAAGCGTTCTTCCTGGTCCCGCTGAGAATATCCTTTATCAGCCTGCTCATCGGTTGACACCCTTATATACAAATCTGCTATCAACATATTTTAATTGGCTTAATTTCCAGTATGCAGCGGACATTTGCAATATTGCAGCCGACATTTCAGGTGTAAAAGCGCGCGGCTTAACTTTATGCCCGAGGGAACCCGGTTCAAACCCAAGCCTGGTTAATATATCCTGATTGTAATAGCAACTGAATACACCGTACTCTTTATTTTTCTCCAAAAATAAACGAATGGTTTGCCCGCGTCCTTCCAATAAAATAAACTGGCCCGGCTTTATGGAAATTGCATTTTTCTCCTGCAATTTAATTGCCTGTTTCATCACACCCATTAACCTGACACCATCCCGGCGTTCATTAAAGTACAGCTCATGATCCATGTGTGAGTGAACATATACATAATTTACGAAACAGGCCTCCGTTTCATATTCCTGTATAAAAAAGGAACTGAAGGCACTTTGGTGTGAGCGCAGAACGCTTCCCTTAAGCAATACATCCTGGTTTTTGCCTGCAGAAGTTAGGTTCAGTGTTATTGGAATATTATCATCCCGAAACAATTCAATATGCATAATTTTCGGAAAGCCGATAAATAAATTCTATCAATAGGTTATATACCGAAAGGTATTTTACAATATAAGATAAAAAAAATTACCTGCTTTAATACACCGGAATTATTATAAAGATTGCCCTTTGCTGGCCTTCAAACGGAATATGCTCCCGGTTGCGAAACAAATAGTTCAACTTTCGAACTTATGCAGCGTCCATATTGATTATTTTTAACCATTCAAATTACTCCGGCTCTATCTTTCCTTGCCCGCCGTTTACTAAATCACTTTTAAAATTAAAATTATGTTCCGTTGGTCTCTTTTATTAGAAGTACCTCACTGTGTTGCAAAAGGGATTACTTTTTCCTGAAAATTTTCCAATCCCCGATGCCCCGGGCCGAAACAAAAAAATCTTTCGGCTCCTGCAGGGTTGTCAATGTTTTTAACCTTCTAACAATCTCAAATTGCTTGTACCACATCCTCTTACTTCTTCCTTTTTCGCGCCGGCTTAAAAGGCACAGGGTCATCCGCAGCCATAGTGAGTTGTGTATTAATCGAAAGATCGCCGCAGATGTATTCTAACAGGTCGGCAGGCGCTATGTCAATAGCCAGGGCAATCAGGTATAATTCTTCTGCCCTTAAATGGCTTCTTTCATTAAGCGTAAGCTCGTTCATCCGGGCTTTGGTGAGTCCGGTTTTGCGGGCCACTTCGGCCTTGTTTACAGATTTTTGAGCAAGATATAACCCGAGTTTTGTCATTGATTATTAGCTTTTTCTGTACTGCGGTTCATGCGAAAGATATAAAAGATTGAAAAAAATGAATAATTGATTTCATTTATAATAATTTTTTCCATACTTTAGCTATGTTTTTCTATACTATTGATTAAAATAACCATCTCCATGAACAGCAGCTAACATATATATTCACTCTATCATAAAGCGCATTTGCTTTTATTACCCGTGTTAGAAATTACGACTTTTTAAGAATCCGGGAAGGTACATCTCTCATACTTTAACTTCATAGTATACTTAAAGGGTAAGGCGTGGGTGTTCTTAGTCGGATTAGGGGTGTCCTAGCCCTTTAGCACGGTAAGGCCCAGCCCACGTCTATTTTTCACCCATCGTAACTGTACAGCCGTTCCGGGGCATCGGCTGTTGAAAAAGCTAAGATGGATTGCCGTGGCTGATCTCTCAACAACATTTCTCACATTAAAATTGCTTCATGAAAAAGACCAGCACCAAACCTCAAAAGCCCAAACCCAGGTTCAAATGGCAAACCGGCGACTATGCCCGCCATGCGGCTTACCAGTTTATCATCCCCGACCAGTTCCTTATGTTGTGCAGGCTCACGGATACTCCTCCCCGCGATATGATCGTTGATTTTATGGATAACCTCGCCTGCGCCAGTTGGAAAAGAGAGGGCAGGAATGTGGCAAAGGAACACCTTATCAATTATTTTTTAGCCCACGGCTACGGGCAGCAGCATTACACCCAAACAGATATCCGTGACATGTTTAAAGAAATGGACGCCCTGGGTATGTTGTTTCCCTCCCATGGCAGCATAAAAATGATTGACCACTATTCCAAATGGCGTAAAAAGCAGCACCGCTACTGGTTTAAGCACTGGTATCACAAACCGAGGCGCAAACTTACTGAACAACCTCAGCCATGAACGGGGCACTTACATATCAATTGCGCAGCGCCGCGTTTGCCACATACCGGCGAGCAGTGGTTGACAGCATTGTAAAAGCTGCCACTCCAGAAAGTATTTTTTTGCTTGGGCTAAAAACCGAACACATAAAAGCGGAGAGCATTTTCAATAGTGCGGTCACCAACTGCGCATCCGTTTCGGATGTATGGCTGCTTGTATTGACGGGCAGCTTTGCAAACAAAAGCCGCCAGGAATGGCAGGATAAGATTGAAGCGCATTGCAGTATGATCGTGCCTACCACCACTATCGTTGTGGAAGCTGCCTTTTTTAAAGAAAGGGTGCTGTACGAAGACCTGTTCACTGCCCATGTATTGCAACAGGCTGAATGCTTATACAGTATTGCCGGCATATCATATAATGAGCTCACCCATGCTGAGCCTGCTGATGCAGGAGAAACAGCATCTGTTTTAAACACGGGAATCAATAAAGCAAGAGAATTTTTAGCCGGCGCGGAACTCTACTTAGTGAGAAAGCAATATAACCTGTCGGCCTTTATGCTGCATCAATCCGCAGAGCAGTCATTGCTGGCACTGTTGCGGGCAGCCACGGGCTTTCATGTTAATACCCATAACGTGGAACGCCTTCTGCGGTACAACAGCTTTCTGGCGGGTGAACTCACAACGCTTTTCCAATTTCAGCGGGAGGACGAGAGAAGGCTGATCAAATTACTGCGAAAAGCGTATATAGATACCCGTTACAGCAAGGATTACAGCATTCATTGCAGCGACCTGCTGCAGCTTACGGAAAAGGTAAGATGCATGGCAGATATTGTATCGGCCGCAGGAAAGCTGATCATCAATACGTTAACCTCAACAACACTGCAACATGAAAAGCAATACCGGTGAACGTGAACGGTTTCAAAAGCCGTTCTCTTTTTTAAGTCATACCAAAGCCACCCTGCCTGCTGCATTACAGGCCGTATTTCAAAATTTTCAGCCGGAAGATTTCTCCGGCAGATTGAACCAGTGGCAACGCATGGCCTTAGCTAACGACCAAAGCGCTTATGATGCAGCAGCCGCAAGAGAAGACCTGATGGATGTAACGGATGATTTAAAAAAGCTGGTGGAGTGCTGGCACCTCATTTTCAAGAAAAAGTTCTTAAAGAACAGCAGGTCCCAAACCAAACTGGAACGTTTGCAAAGAAAGATATTGGCACAGCACGGCTTTGTTTATACCTTAACAAAAGATGAGCAGGCAAAGCCTATGCTTTTTTTACGCAGGTTTTGCAAATCCTTTGATCGCGCTTATATTGAAATGGAACTGCTGGATATGCTGGACGCTGTAGTTACCTACCATGGTGTAAATGAAAATCATAAAGATAACCTGGTATTTTTTTACCAGCACCTGCTTTTCCTGGTAAGGTTGTCTTATAAAATAAATAAGGCTAAGCGCAATCAATCAAAACAAATACGGCATGCACAGTACTGATAACCGGAACCGCATATCGGCAGAAGAGCTTTGGTATCTTTCCAAAGACGCAGTAGAACGACCGCAAAAAGTGATCTATGAATTTTTTGACAACTACGAACTCGGCAGAACGCATGATAAACTTTGGGAGATGTTCAAATGTACGCTCACGCATATTGATACCAGAGATTACAGCGAGATAGACAGGGCCAACAGCTTTTACTTTTACGAGAAGCTGCTTGAGTTGCTGAAAGCGGATTATGTGTTGTATTTGAAGATGAGGGAAAGAAGGGCTGTATAGTTGTTAATGGGATGCACTACCTTTCAGGCGTTTACCAGAATTGCTGCTCTCAGAAATATATAGTGTAAGCACACCTCCATAAAATAGCCATTCAATTTATTTTTTATTTACGACAAAGCTTCCGGCGGAGGCCCGCCTGCCGGTTTTGACTTGTCGTTGGGCAGGGGAATAAATTCTTTGTTGTCGTTGGGCGGCAGCATAATCCGCCCCTGCTTCCAGTCTTCCTTTGCCTGCTCAATGCGTTCTTTGCGGGAAGAAACAAAATTCCACCAGATAAAACGTTCACCCAAAGGCTCACCCCCAAGGAGCATCAGCGTAGTTTCTTCCTTAGCGGTGATCAGCGGGTCGGCGCCTTTGCTGAACACCAGCATTTTTCCCTGGCTGTATGAAACGCCGGACACCTCCACGTTTCCCTTCACTATATAAAAACCTCTCTCGGAATGTTCTTCTGGAAGGCCGAAGGTTGCACCCTGTTGCAAAACAACATGCAGGTAAAATAATGGGGAATTTGTTTTCACTTTATTTTGTAACCCGTATGCGTTGCCTGCTATCAAGCGCATCCACACGCCTTTTTGGGTAAATACGGGGAGTTGTTCAGGGGTGTAGTTATTAAACGATGGAGCAGCCTCTTCATCCTTTTCCGGTAGTGCTACCCAGGTTTGTACCATTTCAAGCCCCCCCGTAAGCGACGAAGGATCTTCAAATCTTTCGGAATGCGAAATACCGCTGCCAGCCGTCATCCAGTTTACTTCACCCGGCTTAATGATTTGCTGAACACCCAGGCCGTCGCGATGGGTAACCTGTCCGCCAAAAAGATAGCTTACAGTGGAAAGCCCAATATGCGGATGAGGCAAAACGTCTAACGATGAGGTATTGGAAGCTAAATCTGTAATGGGTCCTGCGTGGTCCATGAAAATAAAAGGACCTACCATTCTGCGCAAACGGAATGGAAGAATGCGTTTGACCCGCATCCCTGCGCTAATAGCAGCACTCCGGGCTTCAATTACTATATCTAACATAAAATGGTTTTAACGTTTACCAGCGAACCTGTGTTCATTAGGCAGGTAGCTATTGGGTATTTACGTTTTTGTTTAATGTAAGTTAAGCAATGTTTTAAATAGCCGGTTCAATTGATTTTTAGTCATCATTCATAATTTTATAAGATGAACCAACGATACTAACCTTTAGTATAGTACTTACTATTGTATAGCAATTATACATAAATTTGCATTAGAAAACAGTTTAAAATTAAATCAACGCAGCAATGAAGAAATTATTAATGCCTTATGCAAAAGGCAACTTTACACTTAAAAATCATTTGGTAATGGCCCCTATGACACGCAGCCGTGCCACCGATAATCTCCCCAATGATCTGATGTCAGAATATTACAAACAACGGTCTGGCGCGGGTCTTATCATCACAGAAGGAACTGCTCCATCTCCTGAAGGATTGGGATATGCACGCATTCCGGGCATTTTTTCCCGCGAGCAGGTAGCAGGATGGAAAAAAATAACCGAAAAAGTACATCAGAACAATAGCAAGATTTTTATTCAGTTAATGCATACAGGACGCATTGGTCATGCGGCAAACCTGCCTGCAGGCTCGGTTGTTGTTGGCCCAACCGACATCAAAGCAGCAGGGCAGATATTTACGGATACCAAAGGAATGCAGGAGCATTCTGTACCGGTTGCGCTTTCAAAAGAAGAAATACAAAATACAGTAGAGAACTATGTGCGTGCTGCTAAAAACGCCATTGAAGCTGGTTTTGATGGTGTAGAGATCCATGGCGCCAATGGCTATTTACCTGAACAGTTCCTCAATCCAAATGTAAATAACCGTACCGATGAATATGGCGGATCTGTAAAGAACCGGGCCAGGTTTATTGTAGAAATTGTAACCAAAATTGTAAACGCACTGGGTAAAGATAAAGTGGGCATTCGTTTTTCTCCCCTTTCTCAAAATGGTGATCTTGCGCCTTATGCTGAAAATGAGGTGTTGGAAACATATGCTCACCTTACCGACCAAATGGAAAGATTGAACATAGCCTATATTCATATCAGCGCTAACCCTGATATCCCCCAAAAATTATATCAAACCATACGTGAAAATTTCTCCAACACGATTATTCTGTGTAACGGACTCACACCTGCATCTGCCGAAGAAGTATTAAATGCGGGATTTGCCAATATCGCAGCTTTTGGGCGTCCGTTTATTTCCAATCCCGACCTGGACAAAAGAATAGAGATGAATGAAGAGATAATGCCAGCTACAGATTATGATACCTTTTATTCCCCAGGGGCCCGGGGGTATACAGATTACCCATTTTTAAATTAAACAGCTAAAATCAAATATGTCAATAACAAAGGAAACAGAACTAACCGGGATAAAAAAAGCAAGTGAGGCGGTTGCCTGCACTTTAAAGGAAATGAGCAACTACGCTCAACCCGGAATGACAACAAAACAATTGGACGACTATGGAGCAAAAATACTTTCAGATTTCGGAGCAAAATCAGCGCCATACATGACCTATGGTTTCCCGGGCTTCACCTGTATAAGTGTAAACAATGAGTTTTGTCACGGAATTCCATCCAGCAGCAGCATATTAAAAGAAGGTGATTTGATCAATATAGACGTTTCAGCCGAACTTGACGGCTTCTGGTCTGATAATGGAAGTTCATTTGTGCTTGGAGAAGACATCAACCAGCATCAAAAACTGGTAGACGCTTCAAAACAAATTTTGCACAGAGCTGTCTATAGTATAAAAGGCGGGTGCCGGGTTTCGGATATCGGGCACCTGATAGAAACAGAAGCAAAAAAACGTGGTTATAAAGTAATCAAAAACCTCACCGGACACGGAACAGGCAGAAGTCTTCACGAAGAACCCCGCGAAATAGCCAATTACAGAGACCGGCTTAACACCACAAGGTTTAGGAAAAATACCGTTGTTGCCATAGAAACATTTATATCAACAATTTCAACCTATGCCGAAACTTTAAACGACGGCTGGACGATGGTAGGAAACAAAGGTGGCTTTATGGCTCAGCACGAACATACCATTGTAGTTACCGACAGTACACCCATTGTTCTGACAGAGATGAATGGAATTTGGAATTGATCAAAAAAGGATAGTGCATAACATCCAGGTATAACGTCACCTGCTGCCATAGTATTACTTTTCTGAAATTGCTGAGCAAATGAGGCCAAAGCATAAACCGGGTAAAGATGCATGCAGGGCAGCGGATGTGCGAGACTGAATTTTCAGAACTTGAATGATATGGGCATACGTGCTAATGACCAGGCCGGCTCTGTGTAGCCTTCCGGCTCAATCTGGATCTTCCCCAGGGTTGCAGGATTGGTTTCCCGTCCTTCATAATAATCTTTTTGGCCCAACACTTTAATTGCATTGTTTGCTTAAACAATGTACATTTAGAACAGGATTGATTTTTCGGTATAATGAAAAAACGATCACAGTAAAAGGCATCCCGGTATTGAATATTCATACAGATCCACACCCGATCTTTTTGTTCCTTATTCAAATAAGTAATGTTCAACTTATTGCACCAACAACTAAAAATCTATCATGAACCAGGCCGTACAATACAAAGGAAATGACAAATTGCTTTTTGGGATCATCCTGGGCGTTTTGGCCTTTTGGCTATTTGCGCAAACCACGTTGAACATCAATGTTGACATGGCGAAAGATCTTCAAATGGAAACCTCCATGATGAATATTGCGGTATCCATTACTTCTTTGTTTTCGGGTATTTTCATCGTGGTAATGGGAGGGCTGGCCGACCGTGTAGGCCGGTTAAAAATCATCAAACTGGGGTTTGTCTTTAGTATTGTTGGCTCGCTGCTGGTTGGTTTAACACCTGCAGGAGCAATGGCAACGCCTGTGCTTATTAGCGGAAGGATTTTCCAGGGATTGTCCGGTGCCTGCATTATGCCTGCCAGCCTGGCCTTATTGAAATCATACTGGGAAGGGGCAGGTCGCCAGAGGGCCATAAGTCTTTGGTCAATGGGCTCCTGGGGCGGCTCAGGATTTTGTGCCCTGTTTGGGGGATTAATGGCAGAAAATGTAGGATGGCGCTACATCTTCTTTGCTTCAGCGCTTATATCCGTTATTGGATTATGGATGATCAAAGACGCTCCCGAAAGCAAAGCCCTACAACCGGGTGAAAAGAGGAAACCGGATATCGCTGGTATTTTCACTTTTATGGTCGTTATGATCGCGCTTCAGGTATTGGTGAGTAAGGGAAGCGAACTGGGTTGGACAAGCATGGCATCGCTCATTTTGATTGCCGTGGTTGTGGTTTTTGGTATCGCTTTTTTCCGCATCGAAAATGGGAAAGAATCTGCATTCATAGATTTCAAGCTTTTTAAAAATTCAACCTATACCGGAGCTACCATTTCCAATTTTTTGCTCAACGGTGTGGCGGGCATGCTCATCGTTTCGCTTATGTTGTTACAAGTGGGTGGCGGTCTTTCGGCACAAACGGCCGGCTTCCTTACCCTGGGCTACGCCATTGCAATTGTGGCCTTTATACGCACCGGAGAAAGACTGCTGCAACGTTTTGGTCCCCGAAAACCCATGATCTGGGGTTGCATCATTGTAGGGATCTCTATTGCATTGCTGCTGCCCACCAACCTCATGACAGATACCTATAAGATCCTGGCTATCGTTTCCTATACATTGTTTGGCGTAGGACTGGCATTTTATGCTACGCCATCTACCGACGCTGCCCTTTCCAATTTACCTGAGGCGCAGGCAGGCGCCGGTTCCGGAATTTATAAAATGGCGTCTTCACTTGGCGCGGCTTTTGGTGTAGCTATATCTGCCGGCATTTTTGTTGGATTAAGTTCAATAGACACTCCGGGAAGTATGCTTGATAATGTGATCCGCTTTACGGGAAGACAAGACAATATTGCCATTCGCCAGGCAGCCATGATCGCACTCCTTTTTAACCTGTTCATGGTGTTGGTGGCCATTGTTGCCATTATGAAAACAATACCGAAAAGCGAAGGGAAAACAAAACTGGGTAGTGAAAAAAGATAGAGACCCACAGGTTCAAACAATAAACAATACAATATGAAAACAACCATTCCGGAAGGTACAAAAGCCTTTCACAACGAAATGAAAGGGTGGATGGATCACATGCACCAATATCCTGAATTGGCCTTACAGGAAACGGAAACAGCAAAATACATCGCAGATAAAGTAAAGTCTTTTGGCTTTGAGGTTGCCGAAGGCATTGGCAAAACAGGTGTTGTAGCTTCCATGACCGTAGGATCCGGTAATAAATCCATAGGTCTGCGTGCCGATTTTGACGCACTCCCCATACAGGAAGTAAACAACCTGGAATACAAAAGCAAGGTGGAGGGCAAAGCGCACCTGTGTGGTCACGACGGGCATACAACCATGCTGCTGGGTGCAGCAAAATATTTATCCCAAACGAAGAACTTCAATGGCACGGTTCGCCTCATTTTTCAACCAGGTGAAGAAACTATGGAAGGAGGCCCCGCAATGATAAAGGATGGCTTGTTTGAAAAATTTCCGGTAGACGCTGTTTATGGAATGCACAATATGCCCGGTTTGGAAATGGGCAAATTGTATTTCAGGGAAGGTGAAACCATGGCGGCTGTTGATAACTGGGAAATCGAATTAACGGGTAAGGGCAGTCATGGTTCTATGCCGGAGTTGGGAATAGACCCTATAGTATGTGGTTCCTCGCTGGTAATGGCTTTACAAACCATTGTATCCCGCAATGTTTCGCCCTGGCAAAACTCGGTGGTTTCGGTTGGCGCATTTCTTTCCGGAAATGCAGGAAACGTGGTACCCCAAAACGCTGTATTGCGGTTGAGCATTCGCAATATGGATCCTGCACTGCGGGAAATGGTGTTGAATAAAATCCGTTCCATTACCAAAGCACAGGCCGAATCGTTCAATTGTCAATACGAAATAAGAGAAGGTATCCCGGGAGCTGTACTGGTAAACACACCCGAAAATACACATTGGGCAGCAAATGTAGCCCGTGAGGTTTTTGGAGAAGACAAAGTGGATGACACGCTTCATCCCTTTATGGGCAGCGAAGATTTCGCCTTTATGCTTCAAAAAAAACAAGGTACCTATTGTATGCTCGGCAACGGAGATACGCCCATGGTGCATCATCCGCAATACATCTTCAACCAGGAAATTTTACCGCTCGGTGCGGCCTACTGGGTGGGCTTAACAGAAGCATATTTGAAATAAGAAAGACTATCAGTAAATTTAGATGCGCATGCGGCTATAAATTATTACATATGTCTCTGCCCAATAATGCCCAAAGAAAAAAAATTTTCATCAGCTACCGCGTGCAGGATACTTCTGCAGATACCGGCCGGCTCGTTGACTCACTGAAGCAGGCATTTTATGAAGACCAGATTTTCATGGATATTGAAAAGCTGGATCCGGGTGTGGATTTTACCCAGGCGCTTGCCAATTCACTTGAATCCTGCGATGTATTGTTTGCCATTATCGGCCCTGAATGGGCAGGACCTGCAGATAAAGATGGCGTTACCCGCATTAATCAACCCAACGACTGGGTGAGAATTGAACTGGAAACAGCACTCAAAAGAAATATACGCGTCATCCCGGTGCTCATGCGCAATGCGTCGCTGCCCGGTCAGCATGAGATTCCCGAATCTTTGCACCCCTTGCTCAACAGGCAGGCCTATGAAATCAGCAACAAGCGATGGAAATACGATACAGATCAACTCATCATTTTTTTAAAACAATTGGGTTTTCAATCCAAAACCACCGTAACAGAAGTTCCTCTGCCTAAACCCGTACGGTCATCAACGGGTGGCATAGGAAAATGGCTGGTATATGGTCTCGCAGGTTTAGGCGTGCTGGTATTGATCGGATTGGTTATGCAGTTAGCAGAGAGCGATAGCACAGGCAACACGGATTCCTTACAGGAAGTATATTCCGATACCGCCGGCGAGTCGCCGGTACAGCCGGTTCACCAGTCAAACAACCAGGAGCCCAATCTGGGAAAAGCCGATCCGTCCCTGCAACAAAATGAGCCTGCTGCCCTAACCATGAATGTAAGCGGTACATGGTTTGATGCCACCAACCAGTATTATATGTATATTAACCAAAACGGCAACACGCTGGAATTAAAAAGCGTTACGGTTGCAGGTGTGGCCACGGGCGAAGGTGTTGGAACCATCAGCGGAAATAAATTAACTTTTAAAGTACAGCTATACAATATTGGCGTTATTTCCGGCAATGCTACTGTGCCCGAAGGCGCCCGCACGCTCAATGGTAAATTTGCAGTTGAAGGTAACGGTGCATCCTACACGGAATCATTTTACTGGACTAAGCAAATAAGTTCCGCAGCGGAATAATATTTTTTTGATCAAAATTCATAACGAAACAATCTTTAGAGCGCTTCAAATCGCTTCGTCTGTAGAAGAAAAGCCTCTCTTTAGCAGCTTCAAAAAATTTAATTTGGCTTGGTTATTGCGGGAGTTGGCTTTGTTACCCTAAGGATTTGCACTTATCCCCGCTATCAATTCGTAAAAAAATGATTCCTAAATCTGCCCCTAAGCAAAGCCAGGTTTTAACCATTTCTATTATATCTTCTACTGTTCTATTCGGTATTCTGTATGTTTGGTTTGTACTCAGTAAATCTTTAAGCTCCGATTTAAATTTTGCAGGATGGTGCCTGGTCTATCTAAAAGTATTTGTTGAGGTATGTTCATTATTATATGGGATTGCTTTTTTATTCATTGGATTTACATATTTATTTATGCCTCCCGACAAGCAAAAATGGATGCCTGCTGATCGTGAAATGATGAAGGCAGAACGTCCCCCTGTTGGCATAATTTATTTATGCTGTAACGATATTGATGCTGATGCTCTTTCGGGTATATCACAGGTGAATTACGACGGTGAACTTCACCTTGTTATTCACGATGATTCAATTGACGTTACCTCACAGAATGAAGTGGATAATATGATTAATCAAATTAAGGAGTGCCGTCCTGATTTAAATGTGCGCTTATTAAGAAGACCAGTTAAGGGAGGTGGCAAAGCAGCAGTAATGAATTATGTATTAGCTGCTACAGGAAGCAATTACGAATATTTTGTGATGTGCGATAACGATTCGGTTATTTTGCAACCAGATACCATTCAGAAAGCGCTTACTTATTTTTCTGACAATAAAATTGCTATTGCCCAATTTCGAACTGTAGGAATTGACAGCAATGACTATTGCACCGCAAACCATTATTTGAAGAAATGCATAGATGCTTTTCATGTATTCATGAGCGTTTTTTCGAGGTATGGATGGAAACCATTTGTTGGCCATAACGCTATATTGCGAACCAGGGCTGTTATGGAAGAAGGCGGGTTTACAACTGGTTTTTTTTCTGATGATCTTGACCTGACGATACGGCTGAATCTGAAGGGGCATAAGGTAATATATGCCCCGGATATAATGATGGGAGAAAAGCATCCTCCCAGCTATGCTTCTTTTCGCAAAAGAGCATACAAGTGGTCGTATGGTTGTATGCAATCGGCAAGAGCCCATTTTTTGCCTGTAATGAAAAGCCACGAATTTACCTTTGCTGAAAAATTTACATTCCTTTTTTTTATCGGCTTCTACTTTATGCAGGGAATCCTCCTGCTCTACCTGGTAATAACGTTTGTTATCTTTCCATGGAATGGTATTCTTAATCCGTTCGATCCATTGGTAAGCATAATCGCAGGGAGTATAATAATTCTAACAATATTTTTTCCCTTCATCTGTTATTTTATAAAGGAAGGAACGATCTGGAGAAATATAAAAAGCATTTTGTTTGGAGGGCTGATCTATGGCTCTACCGATTTTCAGAGTATTCTTGGCATTTGGGATTGCCTCAGGAACAAAAAAAGAGAATGGATTCCAACCAACCAGCGTACTGGCTCCCATTCAACAAATATTTTTGCAGAAGTTCTTTTTGGAATTCTTTTACTCTTCGTTCCACTTTTTAAATTTCCATCACTTCTGTTTCTTCCATCCTCTTATCTTTTCGCGGGTAAATTTCTTTTTATTCCGGGCATGTATGCTTTATACGATGATAGCCGCAGTTCATTAAAACATAAGATACTCCGAACCTTATCACCCACACGCACAATTGGTACTTGTCTTATTGTTTTCTTTTTAATCAGTGGAATGAATCGCGCATTTTCACGTGATGTTGAAAATATTGAAATTAAAGGAAAGGATTTGTATGTTGATGGCACTAAATTCCTCGTAAAAGGAATTCAGTATAGCCCCTGGCGGCCTGGCACGGGACCCAATAAAAATTATCCATACCCGGTACAGGATCTTATTGCCCAGGATTTGAACCTCATTAAAAAGCTCAATGTTAACACGTTACTGGTATATGATGCCCCGGATTACCTGTTGGATATTGCGAAAAAACAGGGGCTGCTGGTTGTCTACGTTTTTTCAATTAATTGGTATGCATTGGGAACTGAAGGGTTTAATGAGGAGAAGGAAAAAATTCTTAAAAAAGTTGAATCGCTTAAAGGCAAGTCAAATATTCTTGCCTGGGAATTGGGTAATGAAATACCGGTTGATTTATTTCAAAAGATAAGCCAGTATACAATAGAAAAGGAAATGAGAGATATATACAATTCAGTTAAATCAGCCGACAGTAATCATTTCGTTACTCACGGTAACTGGCCGCCTACCAAAAGCCTCAAATTTGATTTTCTTGATTTTCAGAGCTTCAATGTATATCCTGTTTGGCCTCCCGAAGTTGTAGCACAGGGCTATGGAAATTATATTTCACAATACCTTCAACCCATCGCCAAAGAAAAACCACTTTTGATTTCTGAATTTGGCGTAAACAGCCTGGAAGCCGGAGAAGACGGTCAGTCCCGCATAGTACAACAATGCTGGAAGGATATTTTAGAAGCTAAAGCTTGCGGCGGTATCGTATTTTCATTTGCAGATGAGTGGTGGAAAAATTATAATAACCCAATAAGGCCCGACCAATGGTGGTATAGAAATGCTGCCCCGGATGATGAACTAACGCATGATCTCGATCCTGAAGAGTATTACGGTATAATGCATTCCGACAGAACGCCCAAGCCTGCTTACGGGGCGGTGCAAAAAATGTTTAGTACTTCAGATAATGCCCAATGGAATATACCTTCTATTTTAGTTGGCTCATTAATAGTATTTGCCGCAGGGATATGGTTGTTTGCCCGACGCCACTCCTGAAGACAGTTGGTCAGCATGCGGCCCCGCTCAAAAGCGGGATACGGCCGTTTGCCGTTCCTGTCTTGTTTGCTATTGTTCTGGCCAACGGAATGCTTTTCCCTTATCGGTGTGTGTCATCACACACCGAAACACTCACTAAACCAGTTGCTTGCATGGTATAGTGAAATGCTCGAACAGGAATTTGGAAACTTTAACGAACTTAAAGCAGTTTATGGAAATGCCAGCATAGTGAATAATCAAATAGTGGTATTTAACATCAAAGGAAACGAATACAGGTTAGTGGTGTCAATCAATTTCCGGAGAAAGGCCTGCTACGCTATTTGGTTTGGCACTCACAAAGCGTATGACAAAATAGATGTGGCAACCGTTTCCTACGATACCAATATTGATAATCATTGTTGTCCGACTAAAATCGGGTTAAAAATGGCTGTATCCCTTTGTGGTA
>CALKHN010000110.1 GCA_937991535.1 uncultured Sphingobacteriales bacterium | reverse complement strand
CGCAACCAGCCGTTTGAAAAAAGAATTATTCTATTTTTACCGGACAGCAATGATCTCAAATCTCAAATAACCCTTATTTTTGTGGACTATGACACAAGAACAAATAAAAGATATGAGACTGGCCGTTGGCGTGTTGGGGAGGTTTCTTTGACGTTGCTAACAGGCGCGATAAAATAGCAAGTGACAAGCAGCTCACCCTTTCTCCCGGCTTCTGGGACGACAATGCACGGGCTACACAAATCCTTAAAGACATTAAGCTTAACGAATATTGGGTAAAGCTGTATGAAGATGTGCATACAGCAGTAGAAGATTTTGCTGTATTGTTCGACTTTTGGAAAGAAGGAGAAGGATCGGAAGACGAAGTAAAAGCAGCATACGAATTCGCCCATGCCCGTATTGAAGAAGCCGAATTCAAAAGTACGCTCAACCAGCCGGAAGACGAGTTACCTGCTGTACTGCAGATAAACAGCGGTGCGGGCGGAACAGAGAGCCAGGACTGGGCTGAAATGCTGGCCCGCATGTACAGGATGTATGGCGAAAAACAAGGCTGGAACGTTACTGAGTTAGACTGGCAGGAAGGTGATGGGGCAGGGATAAAATCTGCTACTTTACAATTTGACGGGCCGTTTGCCTATGGATTTCTAAAATCAGAAAGCGGAGTGCACCGGCTGGTTCGCATTTCACCATTTGATAGCAATGCCCGGCGACACACTTCTTTTGCTTCCATATTTGTATACCCGCTGGTAGATGATTCTATTGATATAGCAGTAAGCCCGGCAGACCTGGAATGGGAGTTTTACCGCAGTGGCGGCAAGGGAGGGCAAAACGTAAACAAAGTAGAAACCGCTGTAAGATTAAAACATATTCCTTCGGGTATTATTGTAGAGTGCCAGCAGAGCCGAACCCAGGGAGAGAACAGGGAGAAAGCATTAAAAATGCTGAAGAGCCGTTTATATGAAGAAGAAATTCGCAAACGGGAAGAATTGAAAAATGCTTCAAATGCCAACAAAAAAAGAATTGAATGGGGCAGCCAGATCCGTTCTTATGTATTCCATCCTTACAAAATGATCAAAGATCACCGCACAGATTACGAGGTAGGAAATGTGCAACCCGTGATGGATGGTGAGTTAGACGGCTTTATTAAGGCCTATTTGATGATGGAAAAGGAAGCGGAAACCAACTCATAAGTTTTATACGCGGCATAGTGCCAATCCGCGCTTTTCAAAAAATAAGCCGCTGCTTCAATAATTAAGCGTATATTCGTTTCGATAACAATTTGAGTTTATCAGCATTTTGTAAGTGAATGATTCCTGCTATTGGTTAGCCATCTTTTTTACCTCTGCTTTTTCTCAGATCATTTTTATTCTTAAAATAATTCAAAGAAATGAACATTTATGTTTCAAATCTAAGTTTCGCCGTAGCGGATGAAGACTTAGTAAAGCAATTTTCACAATACGGAGAAGTGAGTTCCGTAAACATCATCATGGATAAAGTTACCAACAGGAGCCGGGGTTTTGCCTTTGTGGACATGCCTGAAAATAATGCTGCTGAAAAAGCTATCCGTGAGTTGAATGGCTCTTCCCTTGACGGGCGGTTTATTAAAGTAAACGAAGCCAGGCAAAGAGAAGACAGGAACAAATCTTCCTCTTATTAAAAAGATTTAAAAGGGACCTTTGGCAGGTCCTTTTTATTTTAAACCTCACGAGTTAAATCCTTTACACTTCATAACTATTAAACACCTTGCGACTTCAACACATGAGCATAACTGACGCGGATAACATTTTAAAAGAGTTGGTTCTTGACCGGTATAAAGACTTATCTGGCTGTGATATTAAATTAAAGCGGGGAGATTTGATGAATCATGCTATGGAATCTGAATTTAGTTTTTTCAGCAGGTATACCATTAACGTCAATCAAGCAGCGCTGTCTTTACCCGCGAAAGAGTTCACCGTTTGCCTGGCAAATCAATTAAGCAAAATTGTGGCATTCGAGAACATGAACCTGTCGTCAAAAATAAAAGACATGTTGTTTTCAAGATACTCTCCTTCTTATTTTATTAGCCAGGAAAAAAGAGCGAAAACAATGACCGCCGAAAGAGCCAAACACATTCAGGGTACTATGCCGAACAATCAACAGAACGCGTAAGCGATCTTATTGCACTTTTGAAAGCCTGGTAAACTCCATACCATTATAAATCCTTGCAAGATCCCTGTTACCGGATATTTTATACTCATTAATTTTAGATTCCCCGACAATACGCCAGAAATTCTTTGATTTAAGATCGGCATAATCAACCGTTTTAATAAATAATCCAACAAAAGATTTCCGTGCTTTAAAACCAATTTGTACGGGAAACTCTTCTGCTTTAATACGCGTTAAAAACGCTTCAACTTCATCTTTTGTCATAATTTCTTTTTAAATAAAGTAACCTGTTATTAAAAATTATAGTGCTTGCGGGAAAAAATTATTTTTTGATGAAACGGAAAGAGATAACAAAGATAATCTTTTGGCAACGGCAGAACCTGATAATTTAAGATAATCCAGGCGATATTTCATTAATACCAGCAGATTGTCATCCTTTCGGACTGAATGTTAACGAAAGAAAATCGAAAGAATGAAATAGGTAGTGTAGCTTTATGCACTTAACTTATCTGTTAAATCTCCATTTATGAATATACAGGTATCCAATATCAGCCTCAATACCATTGACGCTGATATCAGAAAACTATTTTCTCCTTTTGGTACAGTTGATTCTGCGATGGTGATCCGGAACAAATTTAACGGGCGTTCAAAAGGCAGTGCAATTATAAACATGCCGTCTGACGCGCAGGGCAGGCAGGCTATTATTTCTTTACATCAAACGATGATGGATGGGAAAAAAATATCTGTAGATGAACTCCGTGACCGTTTCTAAAATTTACTACAGGGAATGCAGTGCGTATTCGTCCGCCTTTATAGCTATATCTTTTTAGCAGAAAGAGGCTGCCTTTTCAGACAACCTCTTTTAACCAAAACCTATAATTACTATTTCATCAATATCCGTTTGACTTTAATTCCGGGTTGGCATTTATAGCCTGACTAGGAATAGGGAACACTGTTTTATCTGCGCCATCTTCAGGCTTATCCCACCAGGCATCACCAAAGCGATCCCACCGAACCAGATCTGTTCTTCTATGGCGCTCTCCAATAAATTCACGACCCAGGTCGTCAACAAACTCATCATCTGTTAAAGCCGAAAGATTGTTCTCATAACTTTGCGCAGCCCATTTGTCATCCGGGAAATTCCTTTTGCGCACCGCGTCCATTAATTTGGCAGCTCCGGCTTTATCGCCTGCACGATATTTACATTCAGCAAGAGAGTAATAAATTTCAGCGAGCCTTATTTCAGGAGCCGAATTAAACTGAAACAAATTTTCTGACATCGGCAGCCAGGGAAATTTCAATAACCGAACACCGGTATTTTCTTCACCGGTGGTAACATGCGAGCCTTCAGCCCAACGTCCACCGGGCTTTTCCGAAAACCGGCCCACCTGGTCAACATAATGCAATGGCTTTCCGTTGTATTCTTCTGTACCATTCACCATTTTAGTACTATCGTAGCCATATCCTTTCGCTTTATCAAATTCATATTGCTGACCGATCAGGAAAAATCCTTCATAATCTCCATCGGAAGAAGTGGTTCTGAAAGGTTGCTTCCGTTTATCATCGTTTGCAAACTTTTCATAGGCCTTGCCTAATTTTTCAGGGTACAAATTTCCTTCCAGGTCGCGCGAAGGAATAAGATGTATTCCATTCCAGCCGCCCCAGTCGTTATCTAAGGAATATCTTGCCTGGTAATGCATCATGGCATTGTACATCCAGCCAAATTCATAAATATTTTTGGCATGAGGGAATTCAAAAATATTTTCCGGTGAGCGGTAGCCGTTTACGCCAGACCTGAACGGCCCGCGGTAATCTGTATCAATGTCGTAGGCGCCGTATTTACCATCAATAATCTCCTGAGCTATGGTTGCACATTCGGTGAATTTGGCGGTACCTGTCCATTTTTCAGCATTCAGATACAGGCGCACCAATAAGGCTGCTGCTCCACCCTGGTCCCAACGCCCTGCACGGCCATTTTGAGGTAAGCCGGGAAGCGATTCTTTCAACTCTTTTTCAATGTACGCAAATACTTCCTGTGGCGTAGACTGAGGTTTAACTTCTCCAACATTTTCTACGATAGGAACCTCACGGAAGAAATCGATGAGAAACAAATAAAACCATGCACGCAATGTTCTCAATTCGGCAATATGCTGGGCTTTATCGGCATCCGTTAAACCAAATGCAGGATAATCCAATTTCGACATATCACTGATAATTAGATTGCATTGTCCTATTCCCTGGTAGGGACCTACCCATCCGCCATAGATCTGTCCCTGATCGGGGTTCCAGGCATGTCCGTGCAAACGCACCCACTGACCATCGTCATAACCGTGTTTTCCTTTTTGCGCCCAAACAAACTGGTCGGCGGTAAGCTCCTGCAACAGCCACCGGTCGCCATCCCAGCCACACCAGTGGCCATGCTCATAAGGACGTACCAATGCTGCTATGATGGAGTTTTTATCCTGGTAATAGCTATCCGCGGGAAGCACATTAAAAGCTTCCTCTTCTAATTTAGTACATGACGGCCCCACCACCAGCGTGAATAGGAGCAACATGTATAGCGTTAATTTAATTATGTTCATATCAGTAGGTCTAAAATTGTAAAGAATGGTTTAAAACGTAATCTGGGCGCCCAGGCTAAAATTGCGGGCAATGGGATATACATCAAGGCTTCCAAAGCCGGGTGTTAATCCTGTAACAGATACTGTTGTAGGATCTAAACCTGTATATTTTGTAAGGGTGAATACGTTTCTAACTGTAGCGTATATCCGCAGACTTTTAACTTTTGAGTTTCCAATTGCCGGAGACCAACCCAGTGTAAGATTATCCAATTTAAAATAATCACCACTTTCCAGGAAATAATCAGTGATCACTTTTCCGGAGGTTATTTGCCCGTTCCGTGTATAGGCATCCTGCAGCAGGTTTACATTAGGTTCTGCCTGCAAACCAAAATACATCTGGTATAAATTGATGATTTCGTAGTCGAACCTTCCGCGGAAGAACAATGCCAGGTCAAATGCTTTATAAGTGAACGTGTTCCCCCACGCCAGTTCATAGCGCGGCATGCCATTCCCGATAAACGTTTTGTCTCTTTCCGCATCGGCATCTGAAGAAGCAACAATCGCTTCTTTTCCTACCACAGCATCTTTCCAAATTAATATTTTTCCCTCATCATCCACTCCAGCGTATTTATACCCCCAAAAGCTGCCAATTTCTGTACCTTCTCTTAAAAGATAAGCAGGACCGGGGTTGCCCGGAGATGGCAAATCGCCCATAAACCTGCGGTCGGCTTTAAATTTATCATTGGAAAATTTATCCATTTTTGATTTAATATACGACCCCGTAACAGTGGTTGTATAGCTGAAATCCTTACCCTGAATAGCGTTCCAGTTTAAAGTAAGTTCAATTCCCCTGTTGCTTTGCGTACCTACGTTAACGAACATGCGATCGTGCAAATAGGGAGGAACAGGCACCAGGTAATCGTTTATCAGATCACTTCCTTTGCGAAGGAATGCATCGATACTACCGCTTAAACGGTTATTGAACAATCCAAAGTCAACACCCAGGTTATACGCAATTTGCTTTTCCCAGCGCAAATCGGGATTATAGTTATTCCCAGGTCCATATACCTGTATCCATTGCCCGTCATCATTCTGATACCTGCCATAACCCTGGTATTTGGCAAGAGAGGTATACCTGTCGAAGCCGGAACGCCCCGTTACGCCATAAGAGAACCGGAGTTTAAGATCGTTAATGGCCGATATGCTTTGAAAAGCAGGTAAATTGGAAATGCGCCATGCGGCTGAAGCAGACGGGAACAATCCCCATTTGTTATCTGCACCAAATTTGGTATTGCCTTCATATCGGGCAGATACCGTTAAGAAATAAGTATCATCGAAATTATAATTTGCCCGTCCCAAAAACGCAATGTTCTTTTCCTTGCTTTTCCAGGAACCCATTACATCTGTCATGTTGATCGCCTGGCCGTTACCGTAATTTCCAGCGCCAATATTATTATAGGAAAACGCGTCTGAAGGGAAACGCCTGTTTTGCGACCAGAATCCCTGGTTGTTGAATTCCTGGTACGAATAGCCGGCCACCACACGCAAATCATGCCTGTCTATTCTCTTTGCATAATTACCCAGCCATTCCAGCGTATAGTCGAGCCATTTTTCGCTTTGCAAACGGGCTCTTCCTATATATCCGTTATTTACAGATTCGGCCGATTTCCCATTGTAATATTCTCTCCGGAGCATGTCATGTCCCTGCCTGGCCAATTTTACTTCTGTATTTAAATCCTTTGTGATATTCAGTTTAAAATTGAGGTCTATAATAGAGTAGGTTTGATCTGCACCATTTTCTCTTGCTTTAAGGTCCTGCACAGGGTTATACGTATCAAAACCCTGCAGGGTATTGTACCTGGTTGGATCATCCGCGTCCATAATAGCAATAGTAGGATTAAGTTTTACCGCCTGTTTGAATGCGCCATAGTTGGTGTATTCTTCTTTAGCGGTTCGGTAAGAAACGTTTCCGCTTATTTCAAGCAACCCGTCTATTGCTTTTTGAAGAAAGTTTGCCCTTAAACCCGATTCTTTTCTGTCGGTGGCTATATCAATGCCCTGCTTGGTACGGTAATTTCCGGAGATACGGAACACCGAATTTTCATTTCCGCCTGAAATAGAAAGAAAATGATTTTGTCCGAAATTGTTTTCCCGGATCAGTTCGTCATACCAGTTGGTTCTGGAACCCAAATCAACATCCCGGTTGTGCGAAAGAAATTCTTCTGCGGAAAGGATATCGGGCTTAGCAGCCACAGCATCATGCTCTATATAACTGTCGTAAGTAAGACTAACCTTACCGGCTTTACCTCTTTTGGTTTGAACCAAAATAACGCCGCCGGCGCCCCGGGATCCATATATAGCTGCAGAAGCAGCGTCTTTTAATACAGTAATCGATTCAATATCCTGTTGTGCAATATTCCGAAGGTCGCCACCGGGCACGCCGTCAATAATAATAAGCGGGCCGTTGCCTGCCCTGAAAGAGCCGGCACCCCTTACCTGAACATCGGTGCCCCTGTTTGGATCTGCAGCAGCAGGGTTGGAGACAGTTAGTCCCGCTACTTTTCCGTCAATCATTTGCATAGGGCTATTCACAGCGCCGGGTAAAAAATCCTTGCTGGTAACCGTTACCACAGAACTCGTAAGGTCTTTTTTGCGTACACTTCCATATCCTACCACAACTATGTCCGACATGCTCGTAACATCGGGCGTCATGACAATACTACCTAATTCCGTGCGATCGTTAACCGATACTTCGGTACTTTTAAACCCGATGTAACTAAACACCAGTACCGCACTGGCATTGCTCACTTCGATAGAAAATGCACCGTCTGCAGCGGTGAACGTACCATTGTTGGTGGTTTTTTCGATAACCGATACACCCGCGAGCGGATCACCGGTTTCGCTGGTTACCTTTCCGGTAACGACTATTGCTTTTTGTGCAAGCAACAACTGGTCGGCTAGCTCGTTACCGGCAATTACTACCAGGTGATCACTCATCCTGCGATAGGTGAGCTTTGTATTTTCCAATACTCTGCTCAGCACTTCATCCAGGCTGGCATTTTCTACTTCAATGCTCACCAGTTGATTCCCTTTCAGCAACTGGTCTTTATACACAAATCTAAAATCGCCCTGCTGTTCAATGGTTTTCAAAACTTTTTTTAATTGCACCTTTTCCAGGTTAAGGCTGATTCCTTGCCCATAGGTGCGGGCAAATCCCTGGGTAGAAAATGCGAAAATCAGCAATATGACCAGTTTCGTCATGAGCAGGTATTTAATTAACACACGGTGCGTATCGGGTGATACCCCGTATTGAGTTTTTTTCATATCTTGGTTTTGATTTAATGATGATAGCTACCCCGCTAAGGGTAGTTTTGTCTTTAAGCATGGCGGAGGATGCCGTAATCATTCTCCGCTTCTTATTTTAAAAAATTGAGGTCATTTATTCATTCGCAGACAGTTTTTTTGGTTATAAATATGGTTTATGCGTATTTTAAATGGACGCGGTTTTAATATCGGTGCAGGCAGTTTACCATATGGTAACAACATTTTTCGTGATCTTATAATTGAAATTGCCGGTAATGTGCAATGCTTCAATAACCTGTTCAACGCTTTCACTATCAAAAATGCCGCTGTATGCCATATGCTTTAGTTCATTATTGTTAATGATCACTTTTGCATCGTACCATCTTTCAATTTTCTGAGCCACCTGTTCCAGGCTTTCTGCATCAAACACGAGTTTATTTTTGATCCATAAAGTTTCCAGGGCGCTGCTGTCTTTGTCTTCAAAGTGCACGTTGCCTATCGTTATATTGGGTTCTGCTACATGCAGCTTTCCCTTTTTTTTGTTGCTACCAGCAATTGATGGCGGAACTTTATTGTTCACCAGGAGTTTTTCATTAGGCTTCAGCACAATTCTTTTTTCAGGGTTGCTGTGGAGGGTCACTTCTACTTCACCTCTGAAAAGAGCGGTCTCTGTATTTTTTTCCGTTTCATATGCCCTTACGTTAAAGGCCGTACCTAATACTTTTATATCAATTGTTTTGGTATGTATGATGAACGGGCGGGCTTTATCTTTTACAACATCAAAAAACGCTTCTCCTTCCAAATGCACTTCGCGAAAATCGCCCCTGAAATTTTCATCGTATACAACTTTACTATCAGCGTTCAGCCAAACCATTGTGCCATCGGGGAGTTGAATTTTAGACTTAGAACCACGCCTGGTACTCACTGTGTTTTGAGCCATTGCCTGTTCTTTTTTTTTATCTGCGTTGCTTTCCCATTTATAAAAAACAATAAAAAAAACCAGAAGAGATGCTACAGCAGACGAGGTAAGCCAGAGCCATTTAAATCCTTTTTGTTTTTCCGCCTTTGTCTCTGTGGGGTATAACACGGGTTGCCGAATATAAATCTGATCTTTTGAATCATCCGGGCAATTGCTCAATCGTTGCAGGTGCTTGTTGAAGAAAAGGTCGGTATCGTTCTCCTGCTGCTTATTTTCTTTCCAAACCTGGCTTAGCATTTCTACCTGCAAACCCCATTTAGGATTTTCCAGCAAAATGGCCTCCAATGCTTCAAGCTCTGCCAAAGTGGCCTCACCCGAAAGCTTTAAACTTAACAACAACCAGAATTTTTCTTCCTGCATAAAAAAGTACCTGTAGTATAAGGACAATGTTTATAATTGAAATGTACCAAAGAGAAAAAAATATTTTCTCCGTAATCCTTTTTATGTCAGTACCGAAATTCACGTTTTAAAAAAAGTGGTACCTTCACTACCAGATTACCACAATTTGGATTGGCTTGTTAAAATACCAGAACTGCAGAAACGGATTGCGTTGTATGACGATATGAAAGCATACCGGCAGTTGTATGACCTGTTTTTTTACAAACTAAACCGAACGGCGTATGCGTTTGTAAAGTCAAAAGAAGTATCGGAAGAAATTGTTTCCGATGTATTTATCAAGGTATGGCAAATGAGAGACCGGTTAACCGAAATTGAAAACCTAAGGGTTTATCTTTATATCATTACCAAAAATCTTTCCCTTAATTATATTACCCGCCATTATAAAAATCCAGAGATAAGTCTGGATACCATGCACCTCGAAACAGCTATTGATCTTAACACGCCTGAAGAATTGTGCATTTCATCTGATATTGTTAAAAAGATCAGAATGGCTATAGATGACTTACCACCCAAATGCAGGATGATTTTGCAACTGGTAAAGGAAGACGGACTGAAGTACAAAGAAGTAGCGGCGATTTTAAACATTTCGGAACTTACTGTACGCAATCAGTTAGCCATTGCCGTTAAAAAGATGAGTACCATCCTGCCATCCTACCTCGAATTTCCCATCACCCAACTTTAAGCAAACGGATATCCACAAATGAAATATTTATTTTAAAGAAAAGAGCTGCCATTTAAAAGCAGCCCTTTATCAGCATAACGACAATAGAACATTTACTTTAGAAACCCGTATTGCTCGGCAAGAACTTTGGCATATGGCATACATCTGCAATACGCGGCATTCATTTCTTTTCATATCAGGTTTATTTAATTTAATGATTGCTGGCTTTTATTCAAAAGAAGCCGCAACAGGTTTATCTCTTCCCTTTTATATAATCCACCACGTCCAAATCATCGCGTACCTGTGGTCAAAGGAATATGAAATCTTTCGAATATTAGCTACTGATTTGCTAACCCGAAAAAATCTTTCGCGGAGTGTCTCATAAAACAACTACCCGCATTCAACAATCAAATGCGGGTAGTTGTATTCAGCGCAATGTAAAACTACTTTTATTTTTATCTCTCCACTGTAAGCACGCCATTCATTATCCGCCAATGACCCGGATAAGAACAGATATAGGGATACTCGCCCGGAATATCGGGCACACGGAATTTTAAACTGAACTGCTGATCAGGGTTAACCAATGGCGTTGCAAATAAAACATCCGGAACAGAAGGAATATACTGCATACTAACGCCTTCGGGCACCTGCGCGAGCTTATCTGCTGCCGCTCCCACCCTTTCCATGCTGCCAGGTTTTAATACCAGCAAATTGTGCTGCATAAAATCAATATTGGTAAGCACAATTTCAAGTATCGTTCCCGCTTTGGCAGTAATCTTTGTTTGCTCAAATTTCATTTGATTCTGCACTGTTTTCATTATAATTACCTGGTCGGGCTTACCCAGGTCAGCCTGTTGCGATTCGGCAAGCAGGGTTTCCATACGTGCGTCAAACACCCTGCCTATATTTCTTGCGCTGTCGTCATAATTACCTGCCTTTTTAACGCCACTACTCCAGTAATCATTTGCAATGCGAATACCGGCATCACGCAAGGGCATCGTGAACAATCCTTTTGCTTTGCCGGTAGCAATTTTTTTATCATCTACAAGCAATTCCATTACGCCTCCTTTTAAAAGTTTGGCAGTTACAGAAAAGGTATCCGCAATACTATCCCGGGATTGTATGTGAAAGGACTGATTATTCTGATTAACCTGGAAATGCAATTTCTTAGCTTTATCAACATACACTGCATATCCATTGGCTTTATTGCCCTGAGCTACAACTACTCCGTTCTTACGATCTTTGTTGTTTAAGTCTACATTTGCAGTGAAAAACAATTCTCTTCCTGTCATATCTGGTAACAGGTCGGGTCTGATGTATGTATTTTGAGGGAGCGGGAGCACATTTAACTTTGAACGCAGCATAATGCGATGGATCAGCCCCGCTTTGCCCAGTTCCACGTCTTCGCTGATACCGCTGGCCGTAAATGCTTTTTCAAAACCCTGTTGTTGTATACCCGATGCGATAAACAATGCCTTTTGGATCCATTTGTCTTCGGCGCTTCCCCCCTCTTTACTGGCCAGTTTAAACAAGGTTTGTCCCAATATTTCCGAGGGAGGAAGGTCGCATGTTTTTAATACAGCCGCCAATACAACGCGCAAATCTTTATCTTCTAATATACCAGCATCCATTATGGCTTTCGAAACTTCTTCCGTTGCAGGCAACACCTGTATGGCAGCTCTGCGCACGCCTGCCGAAGGGTGCTTTAATGCACCCATGGCAACATTCAGGGCTTCCTTATTATCACCGGTAAAGGCCTTCAGCCCCTGCAATGTCCATAATGCATGCACTGCAGGTGCATTTAAACCGATCTCATCAACCGAAACATTTTGTATAATCTTATACAATTTATCCATTACCTTTTTATCGCCTGCTTCAACCAGCAAGCGCTGGGCCGTAGTGCGCCAGAACATATTAGAACTGCTGAGCGCTTCGATCAGTTCATCAGGATCATTTTTATCGAGGGAAGATATTTTCTTTCCATCCGATTTCTTATAACGAATACTATAGATGCGCCCGCGAAGTGAATCCCTGATCGGATTGATATAGGCATTTCCTTTGCCCGTTTCATATCCCTGTGGGGTAGGGTTATGCTGGATAATAAAATTATACCAGTCTGCTATCCATACATTTCCATCAGGGCCAACATCTGCCTGCACAGGTCCAAACCAGTCGTCGGCGCTTGCCACAAAGTTCCACCCGTCTTCACCTTCTTTAAAAGAAGATCCGTTGGGTTCAATAATGTTGCGATGAATAACCCTGCCGGTGGGCTCGCTTACAAAGGCAATCCTGTTCCAGAATTCCTTTGGATAATTACGTGCCGTATATAAACTATGGCCGGCTGCAGCTGTAAAACCATTGTGCACATCAACCTGTCGCAGATTCCTGGTTACTACGTGCATCGTGTAATGACTTTCAATTTTATCTATGCCCGTTTCACCGCCCTGACCCGACATTTCGAAATAACGTTTGGGAATAGTGTACGCAGCACTGTGTGTATTGTTAGCGGTTGATATAAACGCATCAAAATCTTCCGAAAAGCCTAACCCCCAGGTATTGTTGGAAGTGTTACCCAGAAACTCCAGCTGTTTTCCATCGGCAGTAAAATGATATAAGCCCTGGCTAAAACGTATTGTATCTTTACTATCGCCTATTACTCCTTTAAAGCCGGAATAACCAACCGTGCCCCATATCGTGTTGTCGGGGCCGTAACGAAAATTGGAAGGTCCGGCATGCGTATCAAATGTACCCCATCCTGAAATGAGCTTTTCCCGCACATCCGCTTTATCATCACCATCAGTATCTTTCAAAAATAAAAAATCAGGAGCCTGTGCCACCACTATCCCACCGTTAATAAAAGCAAAGCTGGTAGGTATATTGAGCTTATCGGCAAACACTGTAAATTTATCCGCCTTACCGTCTCCATCCGTATCTTCCAGTATCTTGATCATGTCTTTCCCTTCTTCTTTATTGTCGCGTACCATATTGGGATAGTCTATGGTTTCCGCAATCCACAGTCGGCCCTTTTCATCCCAGTTCATGTGTATGGGCTTGTTGATATCGGGCTCAGCGGCAAAAAGTTTTATTTCAAAGCCTACCGGCACCTGTATCAATTTCATGGATTGTTCCGGCGATAATGGTTCCTGGAACTGCGGAGGTGGATCACGTTTTTCATAATTGGGCATCCGCGCATCTGTATACTTCGGACTGGGTGTATCAAATTGTTCAGCCAGCGACTTTGCATGATCACCCACAGCCCACATGATACCGTTGTATACTAACTTCAAAAAGCCGGGGTTCGTCCATGTTTTTTCATCATGCCCGTAAGCGGTGTAAAAAACCCTGCCATCGCCATAATTGCGTATCCATGTATACGGCTCGTGGTGATCGCCCTCTACCCGTTCTGTAAGTACTTCTATATTTTTGCTGAGTTTGTCGTGCACATAGGTTTCATCCTCCGTAGAAAAAGCCGGCACATCTTTCAACACAGGATGATCAGGCTTTACGATAACAGCAGTAAAGGAATCGTATTGATGTGTTTTAAATTGGCCTCCGATCATCTCTACCACCTCAGGAGAATTGCGGAAGCACCAGGATGCGCAATGGATGGGAATAAATCCTTTCCCCGAACGCACATATTCCAGCAGCGCTTTTTCCTGTGGCGCAGTAATACTATCATGATTGGCATACAACAGCAATCCATCGTATAATTGCAGATCTTCGCGCAAAAGATCATCAGGATTTGTTGTATACGTAATATTTATACCCTTTTTGAAATATTCCTGCGAAAGCAGTTCAGCCAGCTTCTCCGAATCATGATGCTTGCTTTTATGGCCAAGGAATAATATTTCCAACCGCCGGGGCTTATCATCTTTTTCCTGTTGTTTGCAGGAATGGAACAGTACGGTTAAAGAAAAGAAGCAAAGCAGGGATAAAAGGATATTGCGTTTCATTTGTCCACATTTTTTTGTTTGAGCAGTTGCTGCATCCTTAACCGGAATTGCAGAAATAGGAATTAGCTGATGTGCAAAAGCGTTCTCGTTATCGGTGGTTTATGACAAGGTGAAATCCGGCAGCTTAATAATTTCCCCTCCTTTCTTTGCTGACTCATGCGCAAGGATGCCGACGCAGGTAATATTTGCTGACTGTCTTGCATTGGGAAATGGTTCTCTTTTTTCTAAAAGTGCGCTTACAAATTCATGCACCAGGTGCGGGTGTGATCCGCCATGACCTGCCCCCTGCAAAAAAGAAAGATGCTGGTGTTCATCGGTATCGTATACACCGCCCGTAGTAAAACGCTGTATAGGCTCAGGCAGTAAATGAGCATAATCGGGCGACTCTACTTCTTCAGGGATTTCGGGCTCCGCACGTTTTGCTGTATGCACCACTAATGGTCTTCCTTCGATCAATGGCCACTCAACAGATTTTTTTGAACCGTATACTTCAAAGCTTTCGCGGTATTGCCGTGCTGTATCAAATAAAGAACGGTATACATAAGCACTTAAATCTGAATTTCTAAATTTAATATGCGTGCTTTCGACAGCATAGGGAGAATTATAAAATGCATGCAATTCTTCCCGTATGGTTCCCGATCCAAAGCAGGATACATACGCTGCTTCCGACCTCGTTAATCCCAATACCGGACCCACACAATGCGTGGCATAATACATAGGAGGCAGTCCCGGCCAGTAGTTTGGCCAACCATCCATATCCTGCTGGTGACTGGCCTTTAGAAATTGTATTTTGCCCAGTTCTCCTTTTTCATACAGTTCCTTCATAAACAAAAATTCCCTGGCATATACCACGGTCTCCATCATCATATAGGTGAGCCCTGTTTCTTTTACCAGTTGTACAATTTGTTTGCACTCCTCCACAGTGGTAGCCATAGGAACAGTACAGGCAACATGTTTACCAGCCTTTAGCGCTTTTATTGACTGGGCCGCGTGATCAGGAATCGGCGTATTGATATGCACTGCGTCTATTAACGGATCTTTCAGCAGTTCATCATAATCCGTATATCGTTTTTCAATACCGAAAGCGTCTCCTGTCTTGTTCAGGTTTTCTTTGTTGCGCTGGCAAATGGCATACATGTTTGCGTTGGGATGTCGCTGGTATATGGGAATGAATTCTGCACCAAAGCCAAGACCTATGATGGCGATGTTTACTTTTTGGGAAGACATAAGTTGTAATTATATTAAATTATTAATTGCGTGTGAACATTGAAAGATTCCATGCCCAGAGAATACATCATATCAATCTGAGCCAAATACAATCACACTAAATTACAGTTATTTGAATTTCGCTGCTTTATTGGATTATGTCCAATACTGACTGTATTTTATCCAAAAAAACAAAAAGAAAGGAGAAATAAGAAAAATATTACAAAGTTGAAAAATTTCCGCGATAGGTTTTTGGCGTCATTTTCATATACCATTTAAACTGCCGGTTAAAGTTAGACAAGGTATTGAACCCGCATTCATAACTTACCTGGCTAATGGTTTTGTCATCCTCTTCACTCAATAATTTACAGGCATGCCTGATGCGCAGTTCTGTAATAAAATCGGAAAACGATTTGCTGGTTTTCATCCTGAAATAGCGGCTGAATGAAGTAGGCGTCATATTGAGTAATGCAGCAGCCGATTCCAATTCGATACGCTCCCGGAAATGCTGTGCTGCGAAATTAATCACCAGATTGATGCGCCGGGTTTCTGATTCTTTTAATTTGTAAGTGTAGTCAGCATTGTGCAACAAACGGTATTCTTTTGTTTGCGCCATCAACTCCAGCATCTGAAGCAATTGTATGAGACTGGTTGCGCCATGCGCAGACACAATACCGTTCATCATACTGCTAAGCTTAGAAACCGTTTGCCCGTAATATTCAATGCCCCTTTTTGCCTTTTTAAACAAGCTCCTGACCTGCTGCATTTCATCCTTCTCTATCAGATCGCCTATAAAATCTGCCCGGAAATAAACAACCAATCCGAGTGTTGCGCGTTTACTGCTTTTATCAAAATATACGCTATCGCTTCGCCATAAATGCGGTAAACCCGGCCCCAGAAAAGTAAGATCTCCTGCATTAAAAGATTGAACGGTATTACCTATAAAGCGGGTACCGCTTCCTTTTAAAACCAAAAACACCTGGTATTCACTGTGCGCATGCCAGGTAGCGTCAAAATGTTTTTCTTTCAACTGCTTTGCTACAAATATTCTGGATTCGGGAATGGGAGACTTTTGGAGTGCGAATTTCATACAGGATGTTTAACACCGTAATCAATAAAGATAATGAATTGAATGTAACATTAGTCACGAAGAAATTGAAGTTAATTCCCGACTTTTACGGCATGAAAAAATGGATAAGACGCAATATATTTTTGCTAACGGGCGCTATAGTAGGCGGTATAGGAGGTTTTATGTACTGGAAGCTGGTAGGCTGCAACAGCGGAACCTGTGCCATTACATCCAGCCCGCGCAACAGCACGCTCTATTTTGGCGTAATGGGTGCTTTGCTTTTCAGTATGTTTAAAAAGCAAACAAAAGATGCAGTATGATACTTTCCGCTATAAAAAATGAATTCCAATGTTAAAAAGAACATCATCCGAAAATGCAGTTTGGCTCAGCAGATTACTGCGCTGGGGGTTGGGTATCTTTTTTATGATTGTTGGATTTATATACTATGCAGCAGGGGGCTGGCCCGCTATATTGTTTGGAGTCATTTTTTTTATTACGGGATTTTTTCGACCCAAAAGATGTATAGATGGCAGTTGTGAAATTCCGGTTAAAGATATCAGCGCAAGCCGGGAAAGCCATTTTTAGAAATTACCACGATACAAACCGGTTATAATGAAAAAGTTACCGCTCCTTTATCTATTCGCAATCATCTATACCGTTTTTGCGTCATCCTGCAGGCAACCTGCAACAACAGTTACAACAGACGAAGAATATCGCCGGATAGGAGACAGCATTATTAAAGCAACTTTTGATACGCTGCGAAGCGCACTGACCGCATCTATGCAAGATGAAGGCGTGCAGGGCGCGGTAGCCTACTGCAATGAAAATGCCTATCCTATTACGGCTACACTGGCTTCCGAAAACATCACGATCAAAAGGGTAGCGGAAAAATACCGAAACCCGGGAAATGCTCCGGATAGTACAGATGCGGTTCAATGGAGGGTGTTTGCTACAGCAAAAGCAAACGGTGATTCTTTACAGCCCGCTCTTATTGCCGGGAAACAAATTATTCATTACTATAAGCCAATACTGCTGCAGCCTATGTGCGCCTCCTGCCATGGGGTGACCGGAAAAGATATTCCTTTGCCCGTTGTGTCCGCTATTGATTCCCTATATCCCAATGACAAGGCAAAAGGTTTTGTAGCAGGGGATTTAAGAGGTATGTGGAAAGTTTCATTTATTCAAAAATGAGAATTAAAAAATAAAAGCAGGAAATTGCTTTTCACGGCTGCCGATGGTTAATAATAATGGCTTAAATCCATAAAAAAACATATATTGAACTTCACTAAAAATGCATGTCATGGGAAAATTCGTAACGAAAACCGGTAATAACGGGGAGTATTATTTTAACCTGCTGGCGGGCAACGGACAGGTAATCCTGAGCAGTGAAGGATACACTACCACCGCTGCCAGGCAAAACGGCATTGACTCCGTAAGAAAAAACGCAGTTGACGATGCACGTTATGAGCGGCTGACAGCTTCTAACGGAAAGCCTTATTTTAATCTCAAAGCCAGCAACGGGCAGGTCATTGGTAAAGGCCAGATGTATGAAAATGAGTCTGGACGCGACAATGGGATTGCATCAGTAAAAAACAACGCGCCCGACGCGCCTGTGGTGGAAGAATAAAATATTTTATTGAGAATAGATCACTAAAGGCGAGGCGCAGGCTTCGCCTTTTTATAAATACGGGATAAGCGGTTTATGAGAGATACGTGTAAGCATACAAAACGTATACGGTTACGATTTGAATAATCATGAATACATAATAAGAAAAGTGAATGATCTTGTCACAGAACACTAAGCCGTGTTGCAGCGATGCATCTATATAGTATTCCAGATTTTTTGCCAGCTTTTAAACTGGGATGGTGTTACGAAATAACGCGCGAAGCTGCCGTCGTGCAAACTGATCAGTTCATTTTCTACGGTTTGCACAAATTTTTCCCGGTCACTTTCTGGCAGCTTGAGGGCCCTCGCCTGAATCATAGGGATCGCTTCCGCTTTTGAATTCGGTGCGGCAATGATCTCCGAGATGAGAGAACGGATCAGGTCGCGATATTGCATCCGGAAAGGGTCGGGTTCCCCCAACGATTGGCGTTGGACGGCATATTGTTTGGCAGAGCGGTCGTAGGCCCAGAGAAACACATCCTTTAGTAATTCAACCCGGTTCAATTCATATACCCCAAGCAATCCGTCTATGTAAAATGTATCTGGTACCTCCACGAACGACAGCGGAGCAAGATTTTTTTTGTTCAAAGGAATATTGGCCGCTAAACGGGATACCCGCTTATTGACGTCATCAAAGGGTTGCAGGTAAGGGAGCTGTACCATGATAAAAAAGGCTTGCTCAAACGGATCCAGGATTTGAGTTGCCTTACCGAGTATCAGTTCGAACATTTCTTCAATAAGCTGGGGTGTACCGGCAGGTGTGTAGACAGAACCTGCTATGCCCACGCCATGCGTTCTCAGGCTGCCGGAAGCAGCCGGATTAGGCAATAGGTTATTGGATAACAGTGCGTGCAGATTTAAGACCGTGTACCGGTTAAAGCCAATATCGGCTGTATTATTGACAATAAATTCAATAGCGTCTTTATGATTAAGGATCATTTGGGCTTCCGACGCGGATTTGTCGTTGGCCAACACTCCCTGATCCAGGAGTCGTTGTGTGTCGAGCAGGGAATAGGTATTCCCTTCCAACCTGCTGGAATTCCAGGCCAGATCAATTAATAACCGTTGTAAAATTTGTTTCGCATAAGTGCCTGCCGGGGCGTTTATCTGGACCGTTACTCCCAGACCGACTAACCGCTCTTTTTCCTGTTTTGTAAGGTAACTGCTGCTGTTAGGCTGATAGTTGTCAAGAAAGCTCCGGTTATAGCCTACCGGTTGGCGCTTTTGTTGGGGTTGCAAGACGTATTGCCGGATCTCCCGTGCTTGCCTAGACAGCGGTAGTAAATCGGAGTTGATAGTGTCTGGATCAACTTTCGCCAGATGGTATCTGGTGGCACGTCCTTTTCCAGAGGATACCAGTTCGCCTGAGACTATTAACTCCTTTAAACGTCTTTGCAGGGTACGTCGCTCAGGAGGGATTGTTAATTTGGCTTCAATAGCATCAATAGAAAGTCCGCTTGCCTCGCTGGAAAGGATAAGGATGATTTCCCGTAAATCTTTCGCTGGGTTTGCTGATTTAGCCATTGTCGCGATTTTTTATCGCGACAAAATTACGCTTATTTCTGTCACAAATCCTTTTATCGCGACAAAAATTGTCACTATTCGGTTAATCGCGACAATTTTCTCTCTTTGAAGAGATATTTCCTGTAACGCCCCGTTTTCGGTTCCAGATGGCAAACATTTAAGTAGGCATTAATTTTCATTTTACCTGAACGGGAGTTGAACCTTCATATTTGATTGATTATGTGTATTTAGCGTCATTCGGTTAAACATTACCAGACTACATATTGAACAATACATATTGATGATAAGTGACTGATAAACAAAAAAAAGACACATAAAATGCGTCCTTTACATAAATACCATTTAAATTGTAGCGGGATGGGAAGTTGAAACCACCACGGCGGTCATAGCCCCAGTCCGCCGCGGCGGATATGAATCCTTCGCTCAATGAACTATCTTTCTAATAAAATCTCTTCCAACCCCACTTTTCAACCACTTCTCATAAATCATCGCCTCTTGTTGGGTGAGAAATTCCTTGCTGTAAATTAGCACCCACGGACGGTAGCGGGATGTCCAATCTTTTCCAAAATGATTATGTGATAACAAGCGACTGGCTATATCTGATGTATAGCCGGTATAATGCTTCCCGAATGCGGAAGAATACAAAACGTATACGGTGTATGGCATAGCAAAAAAGCCCCGTATGGAGCTTTAGTAGCCGAGTCGGGACAATTAACGAACCAAGATATAGAAGATTTTTTAAAATTTAGTGAATTACCAGACTGTCATCCTGGCAGAGAAGAGGAATCTCGAATAACGTAATACTAGTTATCATTTTTTTCTTAAATAATACTTTGGGCATAAAGGTAACGCTTATCATACGAAATCACTAGGATAATTGTTGTGTTTTAGCTTCAAATATGTATCCCCCTTTAATAAGCTGCGAAACTGGCTCTTATTTGATTTATATATTGAGCAATAAATACAGTACCAACAAAATAGCGCCGACAATCAGGCTGAACGTTACTGTTGTCGCTAGCCACCCGGAAGGGTAATAGCTATTATTGTTCAGTTGCTTTTCAACGTTGCGGTAGCGGAAATAGGACAGCACTATCATCAGCGCTCCCAGCACTACCGGAATATCCCGATGACAGCAGAGTATCCTTTTGCCTAGACACGGATTTGCTTATCCAGAGCAAGCATACTGGATATCTGCCAGATAAACAAGACAAACTTTACAATAACAAACCCAAAGCCCATCAGGACAATGCCTATTCGTACCCATGCCAGGAAAGTTCGTTCGTTGGCCAGATGATCTGTGGGACTTCCTATCTTTTTTTCTTTTGTATCTATACAAGCTTTTTGCTAAACTACGGACTCCTTTTAAAACGATTACTGAAACATTCCACACGCTGCTCAGGGCATTGCGTCTTTGGAAAAAATTTTGCAGTGGACAAATTTCTTTTCCACCTCATTCATTTAATAGTTCTTCTATCTGCTTCACAAATTTTTCCGCCGCATAGTTGGCAAAGCCCTTATGATGAAACGTTACCTTATCCAGCACAACCGTTGTAAGTAATGAACCGGAGAAAATATCTGCCGGAACATTGCCATTAGTCTTGTAAATAGGAATTGAATAGTTTTCCTTTTTCAGAAAATCCTTGGCGGCGGCAAGGTCGTTGTCCTCGTTAGTTGCCAAAAAGAAAACATCAGGATGGTCTTTGAATGTAGAATAAAGCATTTCAATGGAGGGAAATTCTGCCCTGCATGGTGGACATCACGAAGCCCTAAAATTGATGAATACTACTTTTCCCCGCAATGATGATGTGTTTTGAACGTTCTCACTCTCATCTTCAAAATCAAAATCAGCGGCTGTTTGATCAGAAACATTGGCAGTCTTATTTTCGATCTTGGCATTGAAAATGCCTGTATGCATCAATTGCCGCAATACCCATGATTTTAAATCGGGACTAACGAACATTACTCCGATAAAAATTACCGTTAGTATAGTAAAACCGTTTTACGGATGAATTTCCCAAAGTTTTCTAACGATAGCTTTCCTTTTGAAACTTCTTTATTATTAAAACATCATCCTATTTTTTGATTTATCCCTCTTTGATTTCTTCAGACGGTTTTAAAATAATCTTATCCTGCGGTAAGAGATCACCGAACATTTCAATTAACGTATCCAACCTTATGCCTTCTTTTACAGGAATGCGCCTGATTTCATTATTGTTCAATGTCATCAAGTAAGTACCAGACTGAGTGGTAAGCAAGCTTTTACCCGGAAGCCATGAGGATAGATTTTTAGGCTGCAATTTAAGCTTTATCTGTGCATAGTCGCCGCCCTGCAATTCACCTGGCGCATTGTTTACATCAAACTCCGGTGTAAGGGAGCGGTCTTGCTGATCAAGCAAACCTGACGTTTGGGAAAGCACCGCTTCAAATGTTTTTCCCGGCTGCGAGCTCACGGTGAACGTAGCAGGCATTCCCTTTTTTACTGATGCGGCGTGCTTTTTCAGGCAGGGATAATGTCAGGCGCAACTTATTACCCTGTGCTATCGTGAACAAAGGCATATCACCTCCTGTATCTGCCAGTGCGCCTACCGAAACGTTCCGCCCGGCAATGATGACGTCAAAAGGGGCTGTGATGCGGAGGTATTGTTGTACTTGTGCAGCTCCGGCAGTACCCGCTTTAGAGGCATCATAAGCGGATTTTGCACTCTCCATCGCACTTTTAGCCCTGTCTAATTCAATATCCGCTACTGCTCCCGTTGTTTTGGAAGCATCTACCATCCTTTCATACGCCTGTTTTGCATAAAGATAATCGCTGTATACCTTTTGCTCGGTGGATCTGTCGGAAAGATATTTTTGCTCCATTTCGGGGGCTTCCAAAACCGCCAAAAGCAGCGGGGCGATATCCTGCGGAATAAAGGCCAGCAGGGAAAATGCCGTCAGGTTTATCAATGCTTTGAAAATAATAAAGATGCTGTAGACCAATTCCCCAAAAAATAATTAAGAGATTAATGGCAAAGCACCGGCAAAAGCAAACGGCAGACGCGGAGGAAAATTAACCAGGCGCTCGACTTCTCTGGATTAGGCAAATCAACAGATCAAAATTTTGTTCGTAGCCAAAAATCTCCTTATATTGAAAATGCTTTTAATCCTTCATACTTATCAATTACCTGTCACTATTCAACCCGTATTCTGAATTTTAATGGATTTGCAATTGTTTGGGCTTAACCTGGCGGGATGCCTTTGTGCAGGTATGTGACTGAGGAGACGAAGCTGTACCCGATATTAACCTGAGTGCTAGCTGCTAGAAATATTGAAACTTCTTACAATGAAAATGTATTTAAATAGATGGTAGAACAAACAAAAGCATTTTTCGCCTATGGATCGGAAACTCCCTCGTGTGGCGAATTTATTGAAGAAGCAATTAGAGAAGTTAACCAAAGTACTCATCCCGTTAGGATCAAAAGTTGGAAAGAGCTATCAATAGGTGGCAACTTTTTAATTTCTGCAATTCTTCGAGAGATTGAAAATTCTGATATTTTTTGTTGTGATGTAACAAACCTCAATGAGAATGTTTTATTTGAGTTGGGCTTTGCCATAGCAAGGAATAAACCTGTTTGGATAATTCAAGATATTACTATTTCGTCTTCATTTCAGAAATTTAAAGAGTTTATTCTCCTTAATAATGTAGGATACATTAACTATACTTCAACCAAAAATATTATTACTACATTTTTGGACAAGAAACAGTATGCCTTTGCCAGGCCTCTACTGGAAAGTATTCCTATAGAACCATCAGGGAAAGAAAAGCCAAAACTGTTATTCTATCTAAAAAGCCAAATTGATAATAACTATAATCAATATATTGTTAATTCGATAGAGGAAAGTAAGATCCCTGTATTAATTGACGATTCATCAGAGAATAAGCTTTCACCGATTTCATGGTATTTAATGAATCTCACACGAATTCCTGCCACATTGATAGAATTTTCCTCTGCAGATCGCAGTAATGCTCAAATTCATAATGCAAAGGCTTCGTTGCTAGCTGGGCTTTCACTTGGGTTTAATAAAAAGACTTTATTCATCGCTGCTCAACCATATCCTTCCGCAGTCGATTATCAAGATCATCTAAAACGATTTATTGACCTTTCAACTTGTGAAAAATTGGTCTCACCTTTTTTAAGCCAACTGAGAAATGAAGCGATTGAGTTGATGGGCGAAAAAATAGACTACAGACAATATAAAAGGAAAGATGGAGTATTGCAAAAAATAGCGTTTGGTGAAATGCTTGCTGAACACGAATCAAACGACATCTATGATTACTACGTGAATACTGCAAATGACGATAATTTAGTCCGAGCGGAGTATAATATCGTTGTAGGAAGAAAAGGCAGCGGGAAAACTGCATCTTTTTATTATTTAAATACAAAATATTCAAAAGATATCAGAAACCATGTTGTTATTATTAAACCAATTAATTTTGAATTGGATGGACTTATTGAGTTAATGCATAATACCGCACTTGAATTTGGGAAAAACTATGTCATTGAGTCTGCTTGGAAATATTTAATTTACTCGGAAATTCTCAGGTCAATATACCTACGTATTTCAGATAAACCAAGGTATTCTATCAAAAAGGAGGACGAAGCAATTATTGAGTTTGTGTCCGAGAATAGAGAACAAATAATGCCAGACTTATCATCTCGTTTGAATGAGCTTTTTGCTAGGCTGGCCACCGTTAAAGGTGTTACAGATCAAATCGAATTCCGGTCAAAATTTTCGGAGGTCCTCCATTCGGAAATGTTAAAAAAAATGGTGGGTTTGATTATCAACTTTATGGCTACAAAGGGTATGCTTGTACTTCTAATTGACAATTTAGACAAAAATTGGAGAAAAGGTAGCAATATTGAAGCGATAAGTAAATTTATTCTTGGATTACTTGGAGTTATTGGGCGAATTAATAAAGAGTTAAAGGGAGGTAATAAGAATCCGGTTGACATTCGCATGCATCTTGTAATATTTCTTCGCAGTGATATATTTAAGCAAATCATTGAATCTGCTCGTGAACCTGACAAGATTGAATACACTCGACTGATTTGGAGTGATCCGGAAGTACTATTTAGACTTATTGATAAAAGAATCGAAGTCTTGAGTGATCCTCAAATTGTAGATATCCACCGGTTTTGGAGTCAATATATAACAAGTCATGTAAACGAAAATCCCGTTAAAGAATACATCGTTTCATCAATCATACCACGTCCTAGAGACTTACTTTTTTTTATAAATGCCGCAAAAAATTCTGCTGTGGCAAAGGGTCATAAGTATATTACTGAAAATGATATTAAATCAGCTTACGAAGAGTATTCAAATTGGGCATTCCAATCAATTTTAGTCGAAAATGGAATTACGATTTCCCAACTGAAAGAGTTTTTTTATCACATAGTTGGCGAATGTTCGATTATTTCAAGGGATAGAATTACAGAACTTATGGCAGAGGCACAAATTCCAAATGAAGATGAAAAGGCGATTGACTATTTTATTGATCACCTTTGTTCTCTCTCTTTTTTGGGAATTGAAGTCAGAAAAAATGAATTTCATTTTGACTATGGATATGAAATTGATGACAAAAAATCATTCTTGGCAAAGAAATATAATTCTAATCGATACAAGATTCATAATGCATTCCTACCTTATATGGAATGTTCTGACTATGTACGATAGCATCAAGTTGCTGACAATATTTAACAGCTATTTTATTTAAAGCGGCTCAGATTAATTCAATATTTCATTGTCGATGTGCTATCTGTTTCAAGTCCCACTTAAATGAATAATATTTACTCATCCTCAAATTTAACATTCGGCATAGCCTAAAGAAAATTACCTCCGTCTTAGACGGTGGGTTTCTGAGTTAAACTAAAAAACGAAGCAACGGACGACGAATTAGTTACTACATATAAAAGAAATATCGGTTAGGGGGAGTAGCTCCATCATCTATATATTGGATAACTTCTCCGACTTTTTGAGCAAACTGAATCGTAATTGGTAAACTGTTGTAATAATTACAGTTATTAAAATTCATTTTCGTTAGAGCCAGAACTTCTTCACATATCTTTTTAAGGCTGGATTCGGCCTCGAAAATACTAATTTCGAGAGGATGTGGTATGTGTCCTCCTGGAAAAGTCTCATAATAGGGAATATAGCCGGTTGTATATAATATTCCGGTTACCTCATCCATGTGCAACAACGACCCTCTAATTACAGGGAAATTTCCATGTTTTCTTAATAGTTTAATGTCAGCGGTCTTTATAGACACAAGGTCAATATCTACGTTGTCACCCAACACTTCTCGGATGCCATATTTCAAACCCTCCACTTCCGCATACTCGGCATTTGTTTTTGAATCCCAAAAATCAGTTGTTTTATGAATAACGATACGTGTGGGTGGAAGATTTTTATTGTATGCTTTATATTCGTTGATTACATCAATAATTAGTTTTTTAGCATATTCATGGCTAAGATGTGGTGCAGGTGTATTATTCTTTTTTGTATCCCATTCGAACTGTTCACCAACAAAAATAATTCCCTTGCCTTCATAATTAAAAGCTTGTGCTACGCTTGATCGCATTACATTGCTTTCACTACTCAATACTCTGTGAAAGCTGATCCCAATAAAGCATGAGTTTTTGTCTTTCAAAGACAAAGTCCAAGGCGTACCCGTGTTCTTGTAGTAGTTAGCCACACAAAAGTTCCAGGCTTGCATAGATAAATCCTGTAAAGACTTTTTCGTTCCCACAAATGTATCTTCAAGAATTATCTGCACCGGAATAGCATTAGGAAGTGTGATTAACTGTGCCTTCAAGTATCGGCGGAGGTTGAAGAAGCGATTGCCCTTATAAGGTAAGGATGCCAAACGTTTAAAGACCCTACTTGGTATCGTAATAAAGCAAACTTCAGCTTTTGACAAACTTTTTGAAATAAGAAAATTATAGGCTTCAATATACAAATCACAAATGCGTATCACTTTATCAAAATCTGTTAAGGATGTGTCATCCATGATTTCTGTAATCTTAGCATCTTTTATTGAAATGTTATTTGCCTCATCATTGACAAACTTACAATAAAAGGGATGCTCACTGTTAAAGCCGGGGAAATCTGGATTAAGTCGCTTGTTTACTGACTGATACGATTCATTTTCTCCTTTATCAGAAAAGGTTTCCGTTATATCCTTTTTAATACGATCTTGAGAAACTACAGCTAGTTCATGGAACAAAGAACTTTCATCTTCTAAATCCAACATATTATCAAAAACTTCACCATTCACAATCGCAGCATCCTCTGTTATCGCTACATCATCTGAAACAGCCTCTATCGGATTTTCAAACTGGTCAATCCATTTCTTTACTCCTTCTATATTGACATTTGTACCTATAATTGCATAATGTAACTCTGATCTGTGTGTGTTATTACTCAGGGAGAAAAAGCCCCCCGCCGCGATACCCATTTTCGGGTCATCGCTTATAAAATCGTTTCCATACTCGAGAAAAGGTTCTTTTAATAGTTCAATCTTCATAAATCAAATAATAAACTTTGTTCTGCCTTAGGGTTGGCACTTTCCTTTTTTCTTCTTTCCTTTTTATCCAATGCAATTCCGAAATCAACTGGAATTTCTGTATAATCACTAAGCGCAATTCTGACATGCTTAGTGTAAAAACTTTTAGACTGGACTTTGGTCAAAGATTTATATGCAGAATCCTCAAAAACTACAATCTCTTTATCATTAGCACTTAAATAGCTAAACCAGAAATGCAGCCAGTCACAAAAATGATTATTGTACTCACGAGCTGTTAAAAAATTAGTCAACTTAGTAATTGTCTTAGGAGGCAGTGCATTTTTACCATCTTCTGTAAAATAGTATTTTGGTTGAATGATCAGATATAGTTCATTGCCTAAAAAAAAGTGTTTACATTCAATCGCGTAATGTCTAAAAAATGTAAGATTTCCATAGGTGTATTTTTTAACTACAGCTCTTTCTGTCTGCAACCCCCTCTTTCTTGTTATGGCGGGAATAATGACATCATCCTGTTCTTTAGGTAGCCAGAAATAAAATCGTTGATATTCTTTTTGGTAGGCCATTTTTTTTGACCTCATAAAGTATCTAATATATTCATTCAATAACTCCATATAGTGATTCCGCAAACTTCGGTCTTCAAGTAACTCAGAATAGCTAATTAACTTACCAGTATTTTCAGCTAGCACTTTTGTTTTAAAAGAAGCATATTCTTTGCCAAGTTCAACAGTGGTATAGATTAGAGAGTTATAAACGACAAAGAAAGGTGCCTCTTCCTGTGTGATTACCTCATATATTTCTTTTTTATTTTTATGCTTTGAGTTATAGACATACATCTGCTTAGGGTGCTGACGATACTTTAGAAAATTAGTCAGTAGATATTCTTTAATCCCAAATGCCACTCTGCTTTTAAAGCTGGCTGAAAACTTGTTAGTAAAATTATTCTCTCCAAACCGGAGCAGGTTTTCAGTTTTGTCAAAAGTTACAGCATTCGTATTTTTTCGCTTGCCTTTCTTCAGGTTTTCTTTTCCCACATAAATATCAGCATCAATTACTTTTTTGCAATAAAGCACATCTTTCCGCTGATCGTATATTACTAATAATACTTCAATACCATTTTTCTTATATTTTTCCCAGTACTGAATGTCTTCTTTTCGTGGGTAAAATTCAAAATATTCGGGACTCTCATTACGAATGTAGCTCTTATCGGAAGAGACGGTTTTAATTTGAACTTTCATAATCTCACCTAACGGCTCAATTTTCCGATTCTCATTAACGCGGGTTAGTTCAACTTCACCGTCAATCCCAAAATCGCTTTTCAGCACTTCACGGAAAAGAATATACGGTTGATGGCGATTGCAATAGTCTGCGAATTTTATTACCCCAGCCTCTCCCGATATGTGTGTATTTCTAATTTCTTTCCCCATAAATTTTATTAATCCGTTGGTATTTTCAATATCTTTTAAAAATAATTCGCATGCCCTAATAATTCAACGTTTGTTATGCTGAGCGTCACATTAGGCCACTGTATCTTTTAGATTTTTGTTTGTCATTCTAATCTTGCTTACATAACTATTGTAAGGTCTATGCAACAAACTTGTATCGCTTAGTTCCGCTTTTGCTTTTTCTTTAATTTTATCCGGGGCATCAATATAGTTGTTAAACACCTTTATTCCTGTGAGCGTCTGATCTCCTTCGTATTTCGTTTTCCGATAACTAATTTTAAAGCCACTGCCTTTTACAATATCTAATATCTCATTTGTTAATGATTGAAAATCCTTGGGACCAGAAAAAGTAAGATCATCCACAAACCTTGTATATGTTATTTTGTTTTCATTACACAATGCAATTAACTTTTTGTCTGTTTCTATAAAAACAAGGTTGGCTATTGCTGTACTTGTGGGCGTACCCTGCGGCAGTTCAAATTCTATAGATGTTAATTTAGTCAGCCAGTAAGCAATATGATTTGAATAACCTAAATCCAGAAAGAGTTTAAAAATCTGTTTATGTGTGACACTCGGAAAAAAGTCCTGCAGGTCAGTTGAGAATTGATATTTATTCCCCTGATGCTTTTTGGCATTGGTGATATTACTTTTCTTCTTTACTCCTCCTTGTATATTTTCAGGCAATTTAATCTTGGATAGAATATTGATTTTTATAGATTTTTGAATCTGTTTCAAGCGTGAGTAGCTTGGCCTTATGATCCTTTTTTTGGGGGTACCGTCGGAATAGGTTTTTACTTTACCGGTAACCTTATCTTTTTTTTCCTCAACCCATTTCCCATAATAGCTTTCGATTTTTTCACACAAACATTCAATCTCCGCAGGCTGGCAGCATAAAACAGAAGCTAAAAATTTAAGTTGCTTTTTTTTATATTGCGAAGATTTCATTTATTATATTTTTTACAGTAGGGCTGATAACATTAAATATTTCTCTTTTCCCAGGCTGTACATCTTCTTCTGTTATTGATAAGAAAAAAAGTATCGGTAACGGAATTGCTAACTTCTCCGCTATAGTCTTTAACACAGATAAATTCGGTTCCTTCTGGTTATTTTCAATTTGCGATAAATATGTTTGCGTTATACCGCATTCCAATGCGAATTCCGTCTGTGTATAGCTCTTATGTTTTCTTATATCTTTTATCGTGTTTCCTAAATTCATAAAGAAAAAATTAGAGAGCGTCAGATTACTACATTAAACTTCCAGTAAAATCACTTAAACAAAAAATTTAGTAAGCAGTGTGATAGCCTTAACTATCAGCAATAGGCTTGCCACATCTGCAATCTCTCGTTTTTGTTTGTACTTCTTCAGTAAAACGGCCACTTCAAGCAGAAGTTTACGATCTTCATCTAATAGAGAACACCGGTTCCCGATGATAGCTTCGATACCTTGTACCAAATCATCAATGCTTTGGGATGATAGTTGTTTAATCATATTTTAATTTTTAAATAGAGAGCGGAATTGCTCTCTCTTGCATCAGCAATTCCTTCTATTTAAAAAACAAGCTATCAAAAGCGTAGGCGATGTTCTCTTTGCACTCTCTAATCCCTCTTGCTAAAATAAATAATTAAGCATACTTCTCTATGCTGGCAATTATTAGCTGATGTAACGACTGACGCGGTAAGGCGACAACGGGTGTACAGCGCTACGGCCAGGTGCGAGAAATAACCCCCTGCGGGGTTGTCTTTTCAGACTTTTAGACGGACTCCTCTTGACAACTTGTCCCAAAACATGGTTCAAAGAACTTAATAAAGTAAAATTAGCAAAATATTACTGTCAGTTAAAAATATTTGCTAAAATAGTTATCAACAGTTGTGGAAAAAGTACGGCAGGGGTAAAAGTCGCTTGAAAAAGCCGCTTTAGATTAAATAAGAACTACGTTTCACACCTATTTGGGAAAGGGTATTTTCAGCTCTTAAAGCCCTTATTTGCGGCTTCTAAGGTTCTTGAGATCGAGAGAACGTATCCAGTCATAAAACCTATCACAAATCTTCTCGCCGCTCTCTATGCTTAGTAATTTGTTTGGTGATTGTTAGGAAATGAAAAGCTGCCTTGCATGCTATAGGTCGAATCATGTGCAGTTCAAATTCTGTCATATCGTTTACCACTGAGTTCACTTTTTTTGTTCGTTGTAAATGAATACACAAGTGTTTTTATACCAGGATACAACTCGCATATTTTTTTAAAGTCTCCATGCCATTCCTCACAGACATCTAATATTTATATACAAATTTTGGGCACAATTGCTATGCAGAAAGCGTGTTTAATAACTCCTTTCCGTTTGCCAGTGGGGAATATTTAACGCATAGCGTTTGGTTCATGGTTTAGTAGTATTTAATTTTAGAAATCAAAAGTTATATCATAGTTAAGGTGCAGGATTTACAAATGAAACTCTGCTTATTGCAGCGCTATACTAAATGATTTACCTTTATTGTCTCAAGCTATCTTTATGGAAAAGGAAACTCGCCTAATACCGTTCCGCGCTGCGAAGCTGATCATCGGCTACCTGCACAATAGCCTTACAGAAGTCGAAAATGATGAACTGGACGAGTGGGTTGGACAGTCCGATGACAATATGAAAATTTTTGAGCAGTTGACGGATCAGGTAGATGACGGCGTGTTCAAATCATTAATGCAACAGCAATTGTTGCAATTTTGAAAGCAACTCCTCCAGCGAACAACCTTTGAACAAGTAGTCTTCAGCACCGTGTTCCATCATCTCAAGTATAATCTATTCGTTTGTTGTAAATGAGTACACAAGTGTTTTTATACCAGGATACAGCTCGCGTATCTTTTTCAAAGTATCCAGTCCGTTCATCACAGAGATCTGAATATCCAATATACAAATTTTGGGCACTGTTGCTATGCGGGAAAGCGTGTTTAATAGCTCCTGTCCGTTCGACAATTGTAGCTCAACATGGAAACCTTTGGATTCCAGTACTTGGCATATAGTCTTCCTCATCAAGGGATGATCGTCAACAACGACTATTGCCGGGTGGGTATTTAACATACCAATTTCCTTCATGGTTTAGCAGCTTTTAATTTAAAAGCGAAAAATTATAGCCGAATATTAGATAGTAGGCGTAGGCTTTGAGTAAGATATTTTTGGGCAACGGTCTCACACATCACAGAAGCTCAGCACTCAACCTCCACAAAGATAAACCTATCTATAAATTCGTGAACAATCAATACTTTTATTCTATTATAAATCTTCCCCTACCAGATTCTACAGCATCGTTGTATCGGATTGTAAGAAATTGCTGAGTGAAATGAATGATAACAGCCATAAATAGGAGATTAGCTTAAGTAGTATTTCGGCTTTTTGTCATTTCACTTTTCACAACCGAGCAATACAGATTCTTAGCATTTAAATCATAGAAGCAGCCGTTCTTAAATTTCACTTTTATGTTCTTATTGTTTAAATTAAATGGTGATACAAAATGATAATACACCAGCCTGCCAACTGATAACTGCCGCTTTTTCCCTTTTATTGAAACAGGAACAAATAGCGTTTGCGTTTCTCCTTTGGCATTGTCAGCAGGTACTAAACATATGATCCTTTCCTGTTGCCAAACGTAATAGTTGAACTTAAAATGTGGCTTCAATTTAACCGCCCATAATTTGAAATGTAATAGCTTTCAGCAGTTTTGATAATTTTCCATTTTTCTCCTGGCATGCTTGATAATGAAAGATTTAGTACAGGAAGGGGACTTGCTTTATTTATTTTAGGTTTCCCAATTTTTTTCCACAGGTACTTATTGAATATCTCACCATCTTTTTTCTCCCGGGGTGGTTCAGTTTGGTTTTTGCCAACGGCCTGCCAGCGATATTGATGATGATGAAAAATTTTCCCATTTAAGCACGCAGAAATTGCAGCGCCGGAAGATCCGATTGCCTCGGCTGCTTCTTTTATTGATGAATATTCAGCAATAAGTTTTCCCTCCATAGTTAGCTGCCGGACGTTTCTTTTTAATGTTAACCATTTAGGACTGCTCCTTTTTAAGGCAAGCGCTTTTTTACTGTTATCGCTTCGGGTTAATAGCTCCAGGTTTTTATAACTAAGATTTCGCCCATTGTCGTCTTTGTAGCTAATTACTGTATTCCTATCTTCCAAATCAAACTCAGATACAAAGGCATAGTACACTAAACGTGCTGTGCTTGTAGTTAAAGGCTTTCCATTCTTTTTTAATGAAACAAACACTCTATATGTACAATCATTTTTAAATTTATTTTTAGACGCTTTAAAATGCTGTTTTCTGATAAATTCCTTCGTGTAGTAGCCGCTATTCTTACCGCAAGACCGCCACCTTCTTAGCGATTTAACCCCACCTAAAGACGAAATCTCATACTCGCCATCGTATCCTGGTAAAGACTTCCATGTTTCATTTTTTAAAGAATGCAGGCCCCTATCCTGAAAAGGATATTGTTGTATGGATATTTTCATAAATGGAATTTAGGAATTTCTCGGCTAATGATATGCATTTAAGCATGCAGCTATAGCCGCGGCAATACCTGCCCTTGCAGAGTCAACTAACATGAATTTCCTGCTTTAACTCACTTTCTTCTGTATTGTTGAGTGGTTTATTATGGGGTTACTTTAATGAGCTTAACTAAATTTATTTTCCCCTGTTTTTCCTATTGCGGCATTTTTCCTGGGGATCTCGCTTCTGGTGATAGAGAGGCATAATGGTAATAAGTTTCCTGGCTTCATCAATATAATATATTCAGGTTGTAGGGATATTTTTTGAGCGTTATTTCACGAAGATTTTTGTATGTATTCCGATAGCGGTCTGGGTTAGCGCATATTGCAGTTATAGCATCCTAAACCGCCAGAATCAGTCCGTCTGCTACTATTGAGCTTCTTTCTTCATACCAATCAAACGCCTCACCATATTCATCAGCAGCAACAGGATCATAAATGTAACGATAACTCATTTACGTCTTACAGATTGTAAAACCTTTTGAATTTGCCTATCTGCTTCTACCACGCTTACCATTTTACCGTCGTTGGCTGCTAAATGCAATACCTACTCAAAGAACAATTGAGAGAAATATTGCTACACTTCGGAACTTAGGATTGCTGGAACGGATAGGCTCAAGGAAAAATGGCTATTATAAAATCAAAATAAAACGCTTATAAATGTCGGTATAGTGTCGGTATAAATTACTCTTACTTGTAATTAAATGGTTGATTATCAATAGATAATAAAATAGACTGTCGGTATTGTGTCGGTGTATATGCCTTTTAAGTCATTTCTGGGGTTATTCGTGAATTTAATTAATCCTTGCTTTCCTTGTAATTATAAATATTAGATTTTATCTTAACAATGGTGTTTTTCATAGGTTAGCAAAAGCCCCGGGCAGTCTTGCCCGGGGCTTTTTATGTGCGTCAGGCATGTTTATGATCTATAGGGTGGAAGTCCCGAATGAGCGATGTAGTGCGTATCATTAGCCAAGAGCAAGGGTGTCCACTGCGAAGTGGAATCTGAAGGAAGCAGGCGGCAAACACTTGAGCCTACGAACAGGAACTGCATATAAGGCAGGCTTACATGGAAAATGCTGCATAACAAGCAGAAGTCCTCCACTACACGGAATGTAAGCATGTAAATGCAGAGGCTGCATGAGTGGAAAGAAATAAACTTACCCTGAGAGGTCTGCCAATCAATCATGGTTAAGGAGCAGAAGTCAGCAGAGGTCGTAGTAAGCCGGAAACGAGCCGTCCCCCGACATTGGACAAGGCGGAGGACTCACGGAAGGACGAAGGACTGAATGTTAGAATGGTGAAGCAAACAGAAAATTTACAGTACAGGCGCCCGACAACCGAAACACATAAGCGAACTATCTCGGGCGAGGATAAGCCGGAAGCTGAAAGTAAAACCTGAGAAGGAGTTGAGCCTGAATGTACAATTAAAGAGAGCAACACCTGGAAGAACTTTTTTTTAGTAATATGCTTGAAGAAATATTAGACATCCGGAACGTACAAAAAGCCTGCAGGCAGGTAACTGCCAATAAGGGAGCCGGTGGCATTGATGGTATGCAGACCGATAAACTTCGCGACTACCTCAATGCCCACTGGCAAACGTTAAGGGAAGATATTTTATCGGGCAATTACCGTGTGCAGCCAGTGCGCAAAGTAGCAATACCCAAGCCAGAGGGCGGCACAAGAATGTTGGGCATACCTACGGTCACAGACAGACTATTGCAACAAGCGATTGCCCAATGGTTAAGCCCGAAGTATGAAGAAGAATTTTCCGGGAACAGCTACGGGTTCAGAGAAAGGCGCAATGCGCATCAGGCAGTATTGCAGGCACAGGCGAATCTGAATGAAGGAAAGGAATGGATAATAGAACTGGACTTAGAAAAGTTTTTCGACAGGGTAAACCACGACAAACTCATGGGTCTGCTGATGAAGAAGATAAGCGACAAGCGAACCTTAAAGCTGATACGCAATTATCTAAACACAGGCATCATGGAAGAAGGCGTAGTAATACCGCGTACAGAAGGCACGCCGCAAGGCAGTCCGCTAAGCCCGTTGCTGTCAAACATTGTTTTAAACGAACTGGATAAAGAGTTAGAGGCAAGAGGTCATCGCTTTGTACGGTACGCAGATGATTGCAGTATCTATGTAAGGAGTGAGCAATCCGCCGCAAGGGTAATGGAGACAATCACAGAATACATAGAAAGTAAACTGAAATTAAAAGTAAACCGCACAAAGAGTAAAATAAGCCGTCCAAATGAGAGCACACTATTAGGTTTTTCTTTTTACAGAAGCAGAAAGGGATGGGAGATACGCATAGCTCCAAAATCTTTAAAGCGCATAAAAGCAAAGATAAAGGAACAAACCAAACGCAACGACCCATTGAAGGCAAAGGAAAAGATAAAGAAAGTGGAAGCCGTGATAAGAGGATGGGTGAATTACTATTGGATAGCCCAAGCCAAAAGCAAGATGAAAGAATTGGATGAGAAGGTAAGAACAAGATTAAGAATAGGGATATGGAAACAATGGAAGAAGCCCAAAACCAAACGGGTAAACTTAGAAAAGCTGGGGATTAAAAGCAGCAAGGCGTATGAATGGAGCAATACAAGAAAAGGTCATTGCAGAGTGGCACATAGTCCCATACTATGCCGTGCATTAAACAACGAATACTTTGCAGGCTTGCAATATGTAGGATTTGCCAACTATTACTACTGGAAAACAGAACACCAAACAAAGTTATTCTAACAAACCGCCGTGTACCGAACGGTACGCACGGTGGTGTGAGAGGACAGGTAGTCAATTAATGGCTACCTTCCTACTCGATTTGAATATAGAATAGAAATAAAAATAACCTTTCATTTTCCGTATTGTTTACACCGCACTTGTATTATCAGCAACCCAAGTCTTTAAGAAGTATTTTTCCGGATAAAAATCAATACGTTTGTGGAGATCTGCTGGTATGTCGTAAGCGAACTATTCGTATTTCATTCTTCTTTACGCGATACGAAATTCGGTATCTATACTTTTCAAAAGCACGCCAGCTACCATCATTATTTTTTTTATATTTATCAAGATTGAATTTTTGAGGATTAGAAGGCAAGCTAAGTACTTCATCTATTATTGCCTGGCGTACTGTAACCGCATTCTGAAACGAATCTTGCAGAATATACTCATAAGCTCTTCGCAACTCTCTCTTAGCTTCACTTTCCCAAAAGATTACCATTTTTCAATCTCTTTTAAGAGATCATCCATTGTTGTGAAATTCCCCTTCTCAATTTCAGCATCCCCCCTTTCAAGCTCTTCATTATATTCTTCTAATGTTTGAGGCTTTTCTTTGGTATGAAACCCAATACCCATCAGTTTAAGGGTGCGAATTAACCATTCTCTCTTTGAAGAGTCTTTAATGTTATCAAAATCAATTATTAGCTCCATAACAATAATTTGTTTCTGTTATTGCACTGCTACCTTTTTGCCATTTCCGTCAACGCTATGAAGCGGTTTTGTCGCCGCTGATTTGGAAGTTTTCATTTTAATTGGCTTGCGAGCGCCGGTTTTGTATTCATCCAATTCTTCTTTTAGTCTTTGGATTTCAGAGTCTCGGGTCAGAAGTAATTCTTTAAATAACTCAGCTACTTTCTCCAAAGGGTTTATATTATAATTATTAACCTGTTCATTAAGAATGTTATTATTTATAATTGCATTCTCGTCAAATTCCTTGATAGCGTCGGTAGTTGTTTTTAAGACCTTAGCCACCTGTTCAAGTTGTTCATCCGTAATTTCTTTTTTCTTTTCCATTTTTGATACATTTTGTTGTGCAATACCCATTTGCCGGGCAAAAGTTTCCTGCTTCATGCCCCGAAGCTGCCTGATAGCCCTGATATTTCTTCCAATATGACGATCTTTAACCTTCTTCATCCGGCATTCAAGTTATAGCAAATTTACACAATTTCAGGGTGTATTTTACACCCGTTTTTCGGCTATTTTACACCCCTGCAATTTTCTCTAAAGGCTGATTTATAACGTACCTTTCAGCAGGTTAATGCCCCTTATACGTGTAAGGAGCAAATTTTATGTATTTTCGAGGCACTTCATACTGATTTTGAGTGCTTTCATTACAAGTCTCGCATTGAAAACCGCGAATTTTCGACGAACCGAGATGGTAGTGCAAGCCTGCTCTATACCAATAGGGTGGGCTCCTATCAGCTTATCGGTTCAAGGCCCTCGCGGTGCCTCAGTGCGGTAAGACGGGGCCCGCCTTATTGGTTTTTTCACTCCTGGCAGCTTCGCTTACACCAGACTTGCTTAAAATAATTTGCAAGAATGCTGGAAACTGCCCATATACCCGGTTCAATTAGCTCCTGTACTTCAGGATATGCACTGTATGTGGCCTTCCTGATCTCTGCAACCATTCTTGCAGCACTTCATTTCTATCAAATTCTTTTTGCACGTAAGCCGAAAAGCCCGGTGTAGCCGTCCCTTTGTTATGCCGGCTGCAGGGGTTATTTTCTCATGGTAGCCTCCTGCCTGCCGGTATACTTAATAGTCAAACCTGCTTTTTTATTTAACTGATTTTGCAATGATTTTACGAATATATTGCTTACTGGGCCTCTTATGTTCAGTACTTACCGGCTATTGCCAAAACTCTCCGGGTAATATCCGCCCACTTTCTATTGGTGACACTATTCCCGCTGACCTGGAACTTACCAATGTATATAATTACCCCGTTTCTAAAATCCGATTATCTGATCTGAAAGGTAAGCTGGTGATACTGGACTTCTGGGCGACGTGGTGTACTTCATGTTTGCATAATTTTCCTAAGTTGGATTCTTTACAAAAAGAATTTGAAGGAAAGTTGCTCGTATTACTGGTTAATGCTAAAAATACAAATGATAAAGAAGAAAAAATAAAAGCCTTTTTTGAGAAGAGAAAAACAAAAAGCGGAGAAAAATATCAGCTTCCCTATATTATTTACGATACTGTGCTAGATGCTCTTTTTAAACACAAAATGATCCCTCACTATGTTTGGATTGATCAAACAGGGAGCATAAAAGAAATCACATCATCAGAGCATGTAAATGCCAAGAATATTAGATCTCTATTGAACAAAGAGAATATCCTCCTTCCGGTAAAAAATGATTTAGATTTTGATTTGGATAGTCCCTTATTTATAAATGGAAATGGGGGTAATGGCAATAACTTAATTTTTCGTTCACTTTTAAGCGGATATACTGATGGACTTTCCGGTTCAAGTAGAATTATATTCGATAGAAATAAAAGAGTGTCTCGCATATACGCTATAAACACTTCAATACTGGCACTATATAAAACAGCATATCCAGAAGTATTCAGTTTTCCAAAAAACAGAATATTATTAGAGGTAAAAAACCCATTAAAATACAATAATGAAGGAGATTGGGACAGTTGGAAATTTGATAACACATATTGCTATGAACTTATTACCCCGCCTGCGCCGAGAGAGAAAGTTAGCAAAATGATGCAAGAAGATCTGAAAAGGTATTTTGAACTGCAAGCCTATTTCGAAAATAGACAAGCAAAGTGTCTCATACTTCAATATGATAAAAAGAATAGAAAAGCAATCTCTCACGAGGGAAATCCCGAAATCAATTTGAATGACAATTCGCCCAAGTATATAAAAAATTACCCGGTTTCAGTCCTTGTTGAATATTTAAACAATAAAATATCAACACCAATTTTGGATTCTACTCTTCTTACAGAGAAAATAAATATAGAACTACCTGATGTAATAACGGATTTAGAGGACTTAAAAATAACACTGAACAAATACGGATTTAGCTTGAAAGAGGAAAATAAGGAGCTTGTTTATTTTATTATTCGAGAAGAAAACTCCCAATGAGCCTACTTATCGCAAAATGAATCAAGGATAATATTATTTCATCTCAAATCATTTAAAGATGCAGTCAAATGTATTCAACAACTTTTTTTATAGTAAAGTAGTTTTTAAAATAATAGTAGTCACTCTAAACTTATTTTCTTTCCTCTTTTTAAATACCCAAGTAAGTGCCAATAATTCCTTTCAGGAATCAATATTCATTGATTTGCATGGTCATGTTGTAGATGAAGATGGCAATCCAATTGAAGGCGTAACGGTAACTGTTAAAAACAAAGGGATTTCTACCTCAACTAACAGCAAAGGATATTTCTCAATAGGAGGTATTAATAAGGGTGATTTATTGGTCTTTACAAGTGTAGGCACTATTCCTTCAGAGCTAAGTATCAATGATCAAACCGAACTCACGATAAAGCTAAAAACCAAAATTCGTTCATTGAAAGAAGTAAAAGTAAACCTAAATACAGGGTATGAACAAATACCCAAAGAAAGAAGCACTGGTTCTTTTACTCAAATAGATAATAAAAGGTATAATGAAGTCGTTGGAACAACGATTTTAAATAGATTGCAGTATTTCTCTAATGGATTAACAGCTTTTCCGCAAAGAATTTCAACTGGCAACAATAGTATTATTGTTCGAGGCTTAAGTACAAGTAACCTTTCAGGAACTGCGAAAGATCCATTGATTGTATTGGATAATTTTGCATATACCGGCGATATAAACAATATAAATCCAAATGATATTGAAAACATCACAATATTGAAAGATGCCGCAGCGGCTTCAATTTGGGGTGTTAAAGCAGGTAATGGTGTAATTGTAATTACTACAAAAAAAGGTAAGTTTAATCAGCCAGTCAGGCTTGAACTAAATACAAATATTACATTTATAGATAAGCCCAATCTCTCCTCTATAAAAACGATATCCACAAATGATTTTATAGATGTTGAAAAATATCTTTTTACGAATGGATTTTATAATGACCAGCTTCCATACCCGGACTATTATGCTCTAACACCGGTAGTTAATATTCTTTATGACGAGCAACGGGGAATTATATCAGCTTCAGAAGCTGATGTTAGAATAAATTCGCTTCGCCGTAATGACGTGAGAGAAGAGTTCAAAAAATATTTTTATCAAAAAGCGGTCAACCAACAATACGCTATTAATTTGAGAGGAGGAACAAACAACCTGGCCTGGATACTTTCATCTGGCTTTGATAAAAACCTGGACGTATTAGCATCAAGATTTAACCGTTTCAACATACGCTGGGATAATACGTATAAGCCATTACAAAATTTAGAGATAAATACAGCTATTTATTATACTCAAAGCAAGAATGTAGAAGGGCGTCCTTCTTATGGTAGTATCAGTTTATTTTCGGGAGAACTTCCTCCATATACCCAATTTGCTGACAGCAAAGGAGACCATTTACCAATTTATATTGACTACTATAGAGAAGAATATATAGATACCCTCGGAGGTGGCAAATTACTACCGTGGAAATATTATCCTTTGGAAGATTATAAACACATAAGTAATATCACCTCGCAGCAGGATTTAAATGCAGTTATTGGATTAAAATATAAAGTTTTAAAATCGCTGAGTATTAACATCAAATACAGATATGAAAGACAACAATTAGAAAATACTATTTTGCATGATGTGAACAGCTATTTTTTAAGAAACCTGGTTAATACATATTCTGATTTAGATTACAGCACCGGGACAGTAATCTACAATATTCCAAAAGGGGATATCTTGGACCTATACGATAATAAACTGACTACACAAAATATCAGAGGACAAATTGACTTTAATAAAACTATTGGCAAACATACAGTTACTGCATTAGCGGGTGCCGAAGTTAATGAAGCCATTAATGAAGGCTATAACTACAGGACATATGGCTATAACAACGACATTCTTACCTATGGTAACGTAGATTATAAAACACAGTATCCTTTATTTCCGCTTTACGTTTATGGCAACTATAACTTTATTCCTAATCCAGCGAGCTTTTCAAAAACAAACAATAGGATTATATCAATTTATGCTAATGCAGCGTATTCCTACAAAAATATATATACAGTTTCTATAAGTGGTCGTAGAGACGCTGCAAATATTTTTGGGCTAAACACAAATGACAAATGGAAACCATTATTGTCGGTTGGAAGTGCATGGGAATTATCGAAAGAGAGATTTTACAAGTCAGAAATTATTCCCTACTTAAAATTAAGAGTGACCTATGGACATAGTGGGAATGTTGATCCCAGTAGGGTCGCTTCAACAACCTTTTCCTATTTTGGAACTAATCCTTTTACTCAATCCCCGATTGGCCAAATACAAAACTTTGTTAATCCGGACTTAAAATGGGAACAAGTTAACATGCTAAACATTGGTTTAGATTTTAGAGCCGAATCCGAAAGGATAACCGGTAGTATTGAGTTCTTCAAAAAAAGAATGGTTGACTTGTATGGAAGTGTTCCATTGGATGTAACAACTGGCTTAGGAAGAACATTTATTACTAAGAATGTTGGAAGTATGAAAGGTTACGGTTGGGATATTGAAATCAACACCATCAATTTGGATGGTGAAGTTAAGTGGATAAGTAATTTCATATTAAATCTCTATAAGGACAAAATATCATCACCATCTCTCCCTAATACTTTAGTAAGTTCAATTGTTGGAGGTAATCCTGTAGCTGTTCAAGGCTATCCTATTTTTTCATATTTCGCCTATAAATGGGCTGGACTTGATCCCGCCACAGGGGATCCTCAAGGTTATTTAAATGGGCAAAAAAGCACCGATTATAATACCATAATGGGCAATAATGTAAAAATTTCTGACTTAACATATATTGGGCCTGGACTTCCAAAGGTTTTCGGTTCATTGGGAAATACTCTAAGCTGGAAAGATTTTTCTCTAACAGTTAGGATAATCTACAAATTGGGTTACTTCTTTCAACGAGAATCAATAAACTATAGCCTGTTGTTCAGCGCCAATAAAGGGCATTCTGACTTTGCCAATCGTTGGACAAAGCCAGGCGATGAGGCTTTTACTTCTGTTCCTTCAATGGTTTACCCAATGAATAGTGCAAGAGATGATTTTTATTCAAATTCCGAAATTCTGGCTACTCGGGGAGATCATATTAGGCTTCAATTTATAAATATGGGATATACTTTGCGGAAAAAAGGGTATAAAAAATTAGCATTTGAAGAACTACAATTGTTCGGTATTATAAATAACATAGGAATAATCTGGCGAGCAAATAAGGAAAAAATTGACCCTGATTACTCTGAGCAAGGGGCCCCTCCTTCAAAAAGCATATCCTTTGGAATAAGAGCAAATTTTTAATGTAACTAATATCTCAAGAACAATGTCTTAAAACAGTCTCAACTGATAACATCTTGGGGTTTGATTACACGCCAATTCGATACCCGACAAGATTTCTGTTCCATCTAAATCCACAAAATTGGAGCGATAGTAGTATCCTTTGATTATAAAAATTCAGACCATAAAGTATCTTAAAACAAGCCACCAAAATTAAATATCATGAATGCAAATAAATATGTTTGTTCAAGAATATCTTTTAGAGCATGGGCATTCTTTTTAATAATACTTACTCTTAGTTCTCTATCATGTAAGAAATATTTAGAAAAAAAATCTAACCAATCGTTAGTCATTCCTTCTACAATTGGAGATTTTCAGGCGCTATTAGATTTTTATCAAAGAATAAATCACCTGGAATCGGCAGCCGGAGAAGTAAGTGCGGATAATTATTACATTTCAAGCTCAACTTTTTCAACTCTAAATGAATTTGACAGAAGAAAATATATCTGGGAAAAGGATCATCTATTCCCAGAAGGTGCAAGCAACGACTGGGCTAACCTCTATGCTAATGTTTATCGTGCAAACGTGGTTTTAGAGGACATTGACAATGTTGACTATTCTTCACTCGATGAAAGCGCCTGGAGGGCTGTCAAGGGACATGCTCTATTTTTAAGAGCAAAATCGCTCTTTGATATTGCAATAATTTGGGCTTTAGCCTACGATAGTAGTACGGCTTCTGTAGATTTAGGGATACCACTTCGGCTAAATCCTGAGTTCAATTCCTTGTCAAAAAGAGCAAATGTACAACAAACCTATGATCAAATTATTCAGGACTTAATAGGCGCCTGTTCATTATTGCCCACAACGGCCGTTCACGTCTATCGTCCTTCAAAGCCTGCAGCTTATGCTTTGCTTTCCCGCCTATATTTGTCAATGAGAAAATACGATAGTTGTTACAAATATTCAGATTTATGCCTGCAACTACGAGACTCGCTTTATGACTACAATAATGCATCAAGCAGTGGTAATTTTACAATTCCCAATTTCAATCCAGAAGTGCTTTATAATAGCATTCCAGCTTATGCAGCCCCTATTTCTTACACAAATGCAAAAGTAGATTCACTTTTATATAATTCATATACTGACACAAATGATTTACGGAAATTACTTTTTTTTAAGAAAAACGCTGATAACACCTATTCATTCGGCAACTCATACTATCAATATAATTTGTTTTCGGGGGTTGCCGTAGATGAAGTATATCTTATGAAGGCGGAGTGTTTGGCAAGACAGGGAATAGTTACAGAGGCTATCAACGTTCTAAATACTTTACTTATTAAGAGGTGGAAAACTGGGACATATATTCCTTACGTTACAATTGACTCAAAAGATGCATTAGACAAAATTTTGTTAGAACGGCGCAAAGAATTAATAATGCGATGTCTGCGATGGATGGATATAAAAAGATTAAATAAAGAAGGGGCAAATATCATTCTTGAACGGCTAATAAATGGGCAAAGCTATACTTTATTGCCCAATGATCCCAAGTATGCGTTACCAATACCCGAAGACGTGATTTCAATATCGGGGATGCCACAAAACCTGCGATAATATTGAAAATCTGTAAAATTATACGAGGTCGTATCAAAGGGAGATGAAGACTTTGAGAATCGCTTAAACTACCACCACCAGTCAGCTACCCCAATAAAAGAGGCTGTCTCATATTTTTAAGAAAGCCTCTTTTCCCAATTGCCTACATTCCTACTGTCCGATTGGCTTATCTGATATCTTTAATGCTGCAACAGCCGCTTCAGCACTAGCATAGTCCGAACTGCCGCCTGTTTGAGCAGCTAAGTAGTTTGCCAATTTTTGCTGTAAAGTCATACCTGTTGTAAGCTTTGTATTATCTATCCTAATTACGCAAGGATTGGGTCCGCCGTTACAAGTTGGATTACCAGGATTTGGCGTCCAACTACCCGGATCCTCATATAAGGTTTCTGTACCTGCAACGATTTTGTCGAAATGAAAATCTGTAGTAGCAAAATTTATTTTGTTTGCATTTATTTTTGCAAAAGCACTAATGGCAATGACTAATACTACTGCAATTATTCCTGAAATATACCGTGACATAATTTCAAAATTTAGTTGATAAAATAATTTTTACCCGCACCTAATATCAGTTTACGTTTTGTAAATGAAGATTATTAAATTTTACGCTAATTGTTAATCAATAATGGAGGAGATTTATTTGCCTGTACCCTTATTTTTCTATACAGTAATATACCTGTGGAAGAAAGTTCAATAAAAAATATATTGAAGAAAATATGCTTTGCCCAGGTTAATGAATTTAAGCCCCCTTCACAACTACAAGGCAAATCCGATTCAGTTAAAACCATATTCCATTTATGTCCTATCAAAATTTGCATTTTCTTTAATTAATAAGGTTAAAAACAACCAATTGCATGTTAGGAGACGAAGCCGTTGATACTATTTATTACCAGAACCCGTATAGAATAGCATTTCTTCATGCAAGCACCACCTGACCCGCCAACTTAATACTGGAGGTTTAATCTGGTTTTTTTAATAGCTTATTCTTTATACTACACACTGAATACACGCATAACTTTGACGCAATAAACAACGTGATCGTTTTGAATAGGGGAAGATTCAAAATTGTAGCAACATAAGTATTGTATTCAACCTATCCTCAATTCAATTATAAAGCTCCAAACATTTTTTTTTCTATCCAATAGCTAAAAGCAAAAAGTCCCTTTTGGCTAATTAATATTTCTTTTTGGACAGTTTTACTTAAGTAATCGAAAAACAAACAATATAACTCTTGATATATTTGTTTGCTAATTATTGGTTCATGTATAGTTCTCATAAAAGAGCGGTTAAAAAACATTAGTCGTCATGCAAGGAGCATCTGTTTAATGAATAAGTTAGAAAGGTTTTTCGTTCATTGTTCTAACCACACAATTCAGATCATCATGAAAACAGCCAGATAAAACTATTTCACTTTTAGAAGTGCTCAAGAGCTTAAAAGTTGTTGAGGCAAATCTTGTAAAATTGGAGCATTTATGGAAAAGCCTATCTCAGTTTATTCCGAGTATGCTTGCTTTTGGCTCGACTCCTGAATATGAAAATATGTGCAGATCGTACAGATTTATTTTACAACGCCTCCCCAAAATTGACGGTTGGTGCCCTTCTGCAAAGCCTATTGAGTTAAATACGAGAATAAAGTACGCTTTTGATGATCTGAAGTTTGATGAAATAAGTCCAACTGTTGGAAGAAAAGTAAAAATGAACACGCCTGGCAAGGAGCTAAAAGAATATCGCCTTTTACTGAACAGAAAAAGAAAACAGGTAACAAGAGAAGCAGCACTTAACTTAATTACTTCAGTTGATTCTTTAATACACATAATGTTGCAGGAGCTGATTTATAGCCGGGATGTTGGAATAATCCAGGATATTTCAAAAGAAAGATGGAGTAAGCTTGACGAGTACATTTCACAAATAGATTTGTTATTTGGCAGTGCTGAAAGGCCGCTTCTATGGGATGACTTAATATATCATGCAAGAGTTGCTCAATACAATAATGCTATGGTTATAGCTGACAGAGTGTGGCCGGTTTTAAGGCTTTTAATTGTGGTTGCCATGAGATAGGAATGGAGTAGTATATTTACTAACTGCGCGTAGCTCTCCGCAAGAAGTTTTTTTATGTCATTGGGTGCCGGTTTTAGATTTATAATGAAGCTGGATTTCTTACGGTCATTCGGACCGCTCATAAAATCTTAGTATAAATTAAAGTACCCCGACGCTATTAATAAAAAAAGGGCTTAAAGTAGCCCATCGTCAGCAAAGCTGTAATATCCTTCGCTTGAAACAATAACATGATCAAAAAGCCGTATGTCGTGAAACTCTGCAGCTTGTCTTATTTTTTGAGTTAGTATTTCATCGGCTCTGCTTGGCTTTAAATTACCAGAGGGATGATTATGCGAGATTATGATTTTGCAGGCATTAGCTTTTATCGCTGCTACTAACACCAGCTTTGGGTCTGCTATAGTACCTATTGCATTGCCTGTAGAAACATTTACGCATCCAAGTACATGATTAGCCTGGTTTAGAAGCAATACTTTAAATTGTTCCACAAACTCAATTTTATTTTCATCCCATATGCCTTGTAACAATTTAGCAGCATCTGCAGCAGTGGTGACTTTTGGGCGGTCACATACTTTTACGTTTGACTTGTAGACCAGTTCAATTTCAGCAACATTAGTCCATGCGGTAGTGCTCAGTGTACTTTCCATAACTCATTATTTAATGATTTAAAAAATTAATTATGGAACCGCCGTTGGGTCAGGGTTGAACTTGCGCAAGGAGGACGCGGAATAAATGAGGGCCGGGTGTGAGGGTGCTGTGTTTATGCCGAACTCCTTGCGAGCATGTTGCAATCCCTGACCCTAAATTTGTGTAATGAATTAATATTTTCTTTTTATGTGCATCCGTATTTCTCTGTTAATTATTGAGCAATACTTGTTTTCCTACTTCAAGCCCTATTACGATTATAAATTCTCAGCGCCGGATAAAGAGACTATATAGCAAAGCAAAACAATCACTAATTATTTATTAACCTGATGGATGATAATCTAACGAGTACTGTTAAGAAAGAGATTGGAAAGATTAACCTCGTTTTTTAAAATACTACCTACTTTTTTTTCTTTCACTTAGGATATGTTAACCATTTATCTTTGCACTATGGAAAATATCAGTGTGCTGACGGATTTCCCACTGGATGAACTGCAACAGTATTATAAAAGGATCACTACCGATGTTTCCGGGCATTACACTATTTACACTGGCGGCAACTATGTATACGTCTGCAATGAGCAAAACAGAATTATCAGGTTCACAGGAAAAGACTTTTTTATCTCAACTGTAACGCCGTCACAGATTGAACAATGGCTGGATCGGCTTCACCGATTATATCCTCGATTTTGATATCTCTATTAATAATAAGTTGGCGTTTTAATTAATTCCTTTATTTCTTTCCTGGTCTTGAAGTCCCATGTTTCTGGCACGAAAGATCCTGGCAATAAAAAAGCAACGCCGCATTTCTGCGACGCTGCTGCAATATCTTTTTGTTGATCGGTTTTAGGACAATTGCTTTTCCAGGATCAGGATTTAGATCAAGGGTTTTCGGGCTTACCGGATTTAAAGGGTCGGTTTTTCGGTTAGGGAGTATTGGATTTGTTGTACAAAGAAAGAACGTATCCACTTAATAAAAGATAGGATATTATATGATTATTTTGTCGTCATTATCCGACGAAGTCGGAAAACTACTAAGAAAAACGACCTAACCTTTTATAATGGCGACTTACGCAGCAACATATTACCTGGAATACTAACTTTACATAAACTTAATAATTACTATATGCCATCAAAAAAACGAAAGTCATCAACTACGCGGGATCAGCCTACGCTATTTGAAAAGATAAGCGAAGCCGCTTCGGAACTGAAAACAGATATTGTTGCCGGGGCTACAGCGCTTACAGAAACCGTTGCGGAGAAATTTACAGGAGTAAAAGAAACCATTAAGAAAAAGATTTCCGGGAAAGCAAAGCCTCTTAAAAAAGCTGTAACAAAAACAGTGAATAAGACCGCTAAAAAAGCAAACCCTACCGCGAAGAAAGCTGCAAAGAAGGCTGGCTCGGTTATAAAAAAAGCTGTGCCCAAAGCCGCAAAAAAATCGCCTGCTAAAAAAACGGCTTCGAAGAAAAAAGGCGGAAAAAAGTAAAACTCTTTTAGTCGAAATTTGTTCAAATAAAATTGAATCAAACAAAAGGAATGTTTATTCCTACTATTTAAATAGCGACTCTATTGTCGTTACGATGGCCTGTACAAGTTGCAGGTCAGGTATCTTCTCCGGATCGGATGATACAGCCCGGTAATTCCTTTCCTCATCTGGTTCAAAAATAACGACATGGTCTTTTATCGTCACCAGTATCCGGTGGCTATACCCCAAAGCCTGTAATTGTGCCGGCAGGAGCATATTCTGCCCATTAAAATGCACCGGTAATTCAAATACTTCATCCATCCTGCAAATAACGTTTAATTAAAGAAATTTTGAGATAGAGATCCGCAGGGCATCGTAATTTTATGAATGGTCTTTTATGTAAACTGGACTTCGGCACCTCGCGGCTATCAATGTCTGTTACAATCTATCAATACTCATAGCGAATCTGGTAAGCTACTGAATTATTTTATAGCGGGATGCTATTCGGCAGTTAGTTCTTCATTAGGATGACCTTCTCCTGTTCCATATTTGGCAAATAAAGTTCTGAACACTTTCATGGTTTCTTTGTGCAAAGGATAAATGCCTTCCCAATCAAGAACCTTATAAAAGGGTGGAGTAAACTTTCTATATGATTTTGCCTTATCCAACAAACCAAAAAATGCGGAAGGGTCACCCTGAATATTGTCAATCATATTCTCAAGATCACTTACATGAACAAGGGTTAAAGGGAAAATAGTAACCTTTGTAGATATCAAATGGGCAGTTAGTTCTGAAAATCTTACTTTAAATATCTCTGCCATAAGAGGAGTTTGCATAGCATTTTCATTAACAATTATCGCCGGATAAACTCGGTAAGCTTTTTTTGCCGGAAATTTAAAATCTATCCGCGTTATCATATCTTCTAGATTTTCGATAGATTTTACGAGCTGCCCTACCCCAAAAGAATCGAAAAAAGCATTTCTTGATTTTTTGTATAGCACATCTAATTCACCGGAGTATTTTTCGTTATTATAAATACCGGTAGTCTTTGCTTGAGCAATGAAAATTTTTTTATTAAACCTAAAATATACATCTGCGAGTTCATTTTGTTCCTTTCCTCTACGTAAGAGTAATTCGTCAAACAATTTAAGGATACCATATCTAACATCGCCAAAAAGTTGTTGAAACAGCATTCTAAGATATTCTTCAAAAAATAGTCCTATAACTGACCGGTAGGCGCTTATATTATATTTATTTTTTCCTGTATTATCTTTCACCGGTTTAATAATGTCAAACCATAAATCGTTTATCAATTGATTATATGCCTTGTCTATCAACAGTTGATTATCTAGAAGTGTATATGTATCTTCTGAGTGCTTATAAAACGGATATTTTTTTACTGAAATCAATGTGTGAGGATTTGGGTTCGGGTATACTTTTGAAAATGCTTCAAACAAAAATTTGTCCCTTTCTTGAACCGTAAAATAAAATGAAGTGTCTAATTTTTCTTCCGTAATTGGATTTTGGATATCATTTTCACCATGCGGATTATTAGCAATATATAATCCTAGTATCTCAAAAATAAAATTATCCCACACCATCCCATAACTATCTACAAAATACTTTTCTAGGTACTCTCCTAATTCGGTTTTATCTATAATATATTTACAAAAGTAATATCCCCGATATGGTGTATAAATCGGATCAGTCGTCAAAGACATCTCATTTAAGGCAATCAATTTGGCATTAACTTTTTCCAAAGGAAAATCGATGAGGGGGTCTCCTGATTTTTCTTCTTTAACTGTTTCTGTTTCATATTTTGTAATTTCTGTATTGACAGCTAGCAGGTACTGAAATAATTTTTCCCAGCTTTCAGCCATATTGAAATCTTTAATTAAAGGAAGATCGGATTGTATCAATTCTTCCAATGCAAAAAGACATGTTCGCCGAGATATCAATAGACCATAATGGTTGTCGTCTTTTATAAATTTACTGTATCTGTAGTAATAAGCATTATATAAACTGGGGTTATATAAAAAAAAATGCTTCAGAATATTGCATTGAGTTTCTAAAGATGTGTCAAGGTAGATTGTCCGTTTGGGCTTAAGTCTATAATTCAACGCAGCAATTTCGCCGATTACTGTGTCTTTGCTCATTTCCCCAAGTATATCTAACCTATTTTCAGGAGGATCTGATCTGTAAAATTCTCTATACCCAATTATAAGTTGAGACTCGGGAAAAGAACCAGACATGTTTAATTAATTTAATTCTTTACGTTGAGCTTAAGTTCTTTTGAAGTCAAATCAAATTACCAAAATAGTTTAATTAAATCGCTCATAAAAGTAGATAGATTAAAATAACTTTAATTGCTTTTCTGCTTTTGGTTTTTCTTTTGGCTGCACATCAAAGTTAGAAATACCTACTCCTAACAGACGTACTTTCTTGTCCTCCACAGATGATTTATCTAAAATGGTTACTACAATTTGAGCTATAATTTCTTTGGCATTTGTCAACTCAGTAAGAGAAAGGCTCCGGGTATTAATAGTAAAGTCATGGAACTTAAATTTAACAGTGATGGTCCTGCCTTTTAAATTGGAACGTTGAAGTCTTTCTGCCAGCCGCTCTGAGAGTACTTTCAATTCAGCCAGCATCGCTTCTTTTGTAGTTAAATCCTCCTGATACGTATCTTCAACGCTGACAGATTTTATTTCCCGATGTGGCTGCACCTCCCGGTTGTCAATACCTCTAACGATCTGGTAATAAAACTTACCGGGCTTTCCAAAGTGGGTGGTCATTTCCGCTTCGGACAGCTTTTTCAGGTCAGCACCGGTATGCAATCCCATTGCTTTCATTTTTGCAGCGGTTACCTTTCCTACCCCAAAAAACTTTTCTACGGGCAGCTCTTCCATAAAAGATTCAATCTTTGAAGGCCCGATAAAAGTAAGTCCATCCGGTTTTTGCATGTCTGAGGCGATCTTTGCCACAAACTTATTGATAGAAATACCGGCAGATGCAGTAAGCTGCAATTCGTCCTAAATCGCTTTCTTAATCAGCCTGGCTATTTCTATTGCTGAACCAATGCCTTGTTTATCGGTTGTAATATCAAGGTAAGCCTCATCTAAGGAGAGTGGTTCTATTACATCAGTGTAACGTTGAAAAATTTCACGAATATGCCTGGAGACAGCTTTGTAAGCGTCAAACCTGGGAAATACAAAAATTGCATCCGGGCAAAGCCGTTGTGCTGTTTTAGAGGGCATGGCAGAACGGATCCCGAACTTCCTGGCTTCATAGCTGGCTGTGGCCACTACGCCACCGCGACCTTCAGGAGAGCCGCCGACCACTATGGGCATACCGCGATACCCGGGAAAATCCCTTTGCTCTACGGAAGCATAAAAAGCATCCATGTCAATGTGAATGATTTTACGATATGTTGCTTCGCCATCCATTTGTTTATTTTTCTGTCTGACAAAATATCACTGGAGAAAGGCTATTATATAGCCTTCCGGATCAGCAATGTAAAACTCCCTGCCATAAGGCTGCTCACACAAAGGTTGAACAATATCAACAGATTCTTTTAGCAGTTGCGTATATAATGCCTCTACATCATCTACGGAAAACACAATATCCAGATCATTATTCTCTCTTTTGTTTTTTCGCTCTTCAATATTGGGCTTGCCCAGCTTAAGATGGATAGAACATCCGTCTTTTATAATACCTGCGTAGAAGCCTTCATACCGGAACTCTAATTCAAAGCCCAGCTTCCTGGTGTAAAAAGCAATGGACTGATCAAGATTAGTTACCAGCAGCTGCGGACTCATTTTTTTTAACATAGCAGGTATTATTTTATGAGCATTACGATTGATTATTTGGGCAAAACATTCATAAAGATATGCTAATATTATTGGCTGTTTAATACTAAAATATTTAGTATTATATTTGTTTTGTGGATGGAGTACAAAAAGATATAGTTGCACGCCTGCAGCAGGATATTTTACGCCTGCAAGGGCCGCGACCGGCAAACGATCCGCTTGCCGGAAAAGTTGAGTTGGGCCCGGTATTGGATGCTTTTCCTCAACAAGTATTTCCAACAGGTGCAGTACACGAGTACATCAGTGGTTCTCCTGCGGCAACCGCCGCCAGTTCGGGGTTTATTGCCGGCATCTTGGGTAGTCTCATGCAAAACGGCGGGTGCTGCGTGTGGATAAGCCAGGAAAAAATAATATTTCCTCCGGGACTAAAAGCCTTTGGCATTGAGCCTGAGCGTGTGTTATTTATTCATTTAAAAAAAGAAAAGGACATCTGCTGGGCGATGGAAGCCGCCTTACAGGTGGAAGGGCTGGCAGGCGTAGTGAGTGAATTGCCTGATCTGAACTTCACTGTTTCTCGCCGCCTGCAACTGGCAGTGGAGAAAAGCGGCGTCACCGGTTTTGTGTTAAGACAGCAACCGCGCAAACTGCATCCTACCGCCTGCGTTGGTCGCTGGCAGATCAGTTCCCTTGCCAGCTATTACCCGGACGGGATGCCCGGCATAGGATTTCCATGCTGGAACGTAGAGCTACAAAAAATCCGGGGTGGAAAGCCAGGATCCTGGCAGTTGGTGTGGATGGACGGGCATTTCCACGCACTACCCGATACATCTCTTATTTCTTCACAAACGCTTCTGCGAAAAATCGGGTAGTATGAAGCGTTTGATGGCAATATGGTTTCCGCATTTATTAGCGGACGGGATGCTTCGCCGCCGGCCTCATTTGAAGGACACTCTTTTTGTAGTGGCAGCACCGGATCATGGCCGGATGCGCATTACTGCCGCATGTCTGGCGGCGCAAAAACAGGGAATATCAATAGGGATGGCTGTTGCCGATGCAAGAGCGTTGGTAGCAAACATACAGGTACTGGATGATGAGCCGCAGCTTCCCCTGCAACTGCTTACCGGTCTTGGGCATTGGTGCATCCGGTACACACCGGTTGCGGCTACTGATCTGCCGGATGGGCTATTCTTAGATATCAGCGGATGTGCGCATTTGTGGGGAGGGGAAGAAAAATATGCAGCCGATATACAAAACCGGCTAAAAGGTTTTGGCTATACCACCCGTATTGCCATTGCCGGCACCATTGGGGCTGCATGGGCGCTTACCCGCTATGTAAAACAGCCTATTGCTGTTGCACCATCCGGCGAAGAAAGAGCTGCTTTATTACCATTACCTCCGGCAGCATTACGATTGGAACTAGTTACCGTTGAACGTTTACAAAAATTGGGCTTATATACCATCAGTCATTTTATCAATATGGGTCGTTCTATCCTTCGCCGGCGTTTTGGAATAGGACTGCTTGACCGTATGGATCAGGCGTTTGGCTGGAAAGATGAACCGTTAATTCCATTGCAACCCATTGAACCTTTCCGGGAACGTTTGCCTTGTCTGGAACCGATTGTTACACGGTCAGGTATTGAGATAGCCTTACAGCAATTACTAAATACCTTATGTGAGCGTCTGGTAAAAGAAGGCAAAGGTATCCGTAAAGCAGTGTTCAAAGCCTACCGCATTGATGGTGAAGTGCAGCAGATTGAGATCGGCACGCATCTGCCTTCCCAACAGCCCATTCATTTATTCAAACTATTTGAATTAAAAATTGACCAAATCAAACCGGCACTCGGCATTGAGTTGTTTGTGCTTGAAGCACCGAATGTAGAAATTGCCCGGTCTTCACAGGAAGCGCTCTGGCATAACAGTACCGTGAATGACACACGTCTCGCGCAGCTATTGGATCAGCTCACGGGGAAGCTCGGCAAGGGTATTGTATATCGCTATTTACCGGAGGAACATTACTGGCCGGAGCGGTCTTTCAGGGAAGCTAAAGAACTTGGTGAACAACCAGCAACTACGTGGCGCAAAGACCGGCCTCGCCCTGTGCGGCTATTGTCCATACCGGAACCGGTAGAGGTAGCAGCACCAATACCAGATTACCCGCCGATGCACTTCCGGTATAAAGGAAAACTACATACTATTAAAAAAGCAGATGGCCCTGAACGCATAGAGCAGGAATGGTGGATACAGGAAGGCGAACATAGAGATTACTATATCGTGGAAGATGAAATAGGCGAGCGGTACTGGCTTTTCCGGTTGGGACATTATACCGGCGACAAACCGCATCAATGGTATTTACACGGATTTTTTCCGTGAAAAAGAAAAGAGGAAGTATGCAGTACACAGAATTACAGGTCACGACCAATTTTAGTTTCTTAAGAGGCGGTTCCCATCCGGAAGAACTGGTAGCACAGGCGGCGGCCCTGGGTTATACTGAAATTGCCATTACAGATCATAATACTCTCGCAGGCATAGTACGCGCTCACACTGCTGCTAAAGCCAGCGGTATACGCATCATCGTGGGGTGCTGTCTTGATCTGAAAGACGGGCCTTCCCTGCTGGCATATCCTACTAACCTGCAGGGGTATTCGCGCCTGTCACACCTATTGACCACGGGCAATCTACGCACAGAGAAAGGAAAGTGTGAACTTTATACAAAAGATGTATACGCGCATAAAGAAGGCATTTTGTTCGCGGTCATACCGCCGTCCCAACTGAATGCAAACTTCGAATATGGCGACTCATTCAAGCAGGCTTTACAGAAATACCGCGATAATTTACAAGGGCAAGTCTACTTAACGGCAACCCGATCCTATCAGGGTGATGATATTAAAAAGCTCTACCGGCTTTCGGAATTGTCTGATCGTTACCAAATTCCTTTACTTGCCACCAATGATGTGCATTACCATGACAATGAGCGTCGGCGGCTGCAGGATATCCTCACCTGCATCCGTGAAAAGAAAACCATTTACAATGCAGGTTATTTGTTATGTCAGAATGCAGAACGGTTTTTAAAACCAGAGCAAGAAATGCTGCGGTTGTTTCGGCAATACCCGGATGCAATTATACGGACACAGGATATTGTAAGTGCATGTACCTTTTCTCTTAATGAACTAAAATATGTTTACCCGCAGGAGATCACTTCTGAAGGGCGTACACCTGATCAGCAATTGGCGCACTTTGTATGGCAGGGCGCTAAGGAAAAATTTGGTGAAACTATTCCTGAAAAGATCAGGAAGTCCATTGAATATGAGCTGGATTTTATGGAGCGTAAAAATTATGCCGCGTATTTTTTGACGATCTATGATTTTGTACAGTTTGCAAGAACCAATAAAATTCTCTGCCAGGGTCGTGGCTCTGCTGCTAATTCGGTGATCTGCTATTGCCTGGGCATTACTTCCGTAGACCCTTCCAAGTTCAAATTGTTGTTTGCGCGTTTTATGTCGGATGCCCGCGATGAACCGCCGGATGTGGATGTGGATTTCGAGCATGAGCGCCGGGAAGAAGTGATGCAATACATTTACGGGAAATTTGGGCGAGACCGCTCCGGCATTGTTGCTACAGTCACGCAGGTACATTACAAAGGAGCCATACGGGACGTTGCCAAAGCGATGGGATTGTCAGCAGATATGATTGATGTGCTTGCCGGCTTGAGCAGCACGCATGGGGAAGGTGTTCAGGAAGAGCGTATCCGGGAAGCGGGACTGAATCCTGATGATCCGCATCTCAAAAAAGTATTGGAACTGACAAGACAATACATAGGCTTTCCCCGCCAGTTAGGTCAGCACACAGGTGGATTCGTCATTTCACAGAATAAACTCTCCTATATATGTCCTATCCTGAATGCCCGCATGGAAAACAGGACGAATATAGAATGGAATAAGGATGACATAGATGCGCTGGGGCTGTTAAAGATTGATGTGTTAGCGCTCGGGATGCTCACCTGTATCCGCAAATGTTTTGATCTCGCAAAACAACATTATAGTCTTGATTTGACGCTGGCAAATATTCCGCAGGATGATCCGAAGGTATACGATATGATCTGCCATGCTGATACCATTGGTGTGTTCCAGATCGAAAGCCGGGCGCAGATGTCCATGCTGCCAAGACTGAAGCCCCGGTGTTTTTACGATTTAGTAATTGAGGTAGCGATTGTGCGGCCCGGGCCGATACAGGGCGATATGGTGCATCCTTACCTGCGCCGCCGCAACGGGCAGGAACCAGTGGAATATCCATCTGAGGCTCTAAAAGAAATTTTAGGAAGAACGCTCGGGGTTCCGCTTTTCCAGGAACAGGCGATGGAAATTGCCATCGTGGCAGCAGGATTTACACCTGCGGAAGCGGATGCTTTACGCAGGAGCATGGCGACTTTCAAAGCGCAAGGCATGGTTAAGCAATTTCATGATAAACTGATCGGGGGAATGCTGAAGAACGGATATACACAGGAATATGCAGAACGAGTTTTTAAACAACTCGAAGGCTTTGGTTCTTACGGTTTTCCCGAAAGTCATGCGGTCAGTTTTGCACTTCTGGTATATATATCCAGTTGGCTGAAATGTTATTACCCCGATGTATTTGCATGTGGATTGCTCAATAGCCAACCAATGGGTTTTTATGCACCTGCTCAAATTGTTAAAGATGCGCAGAAGCATGACGTGAAGGTGCGCCCGGTGGACATCAATCATTCTGAATGGGATAGCACACTGGAAGAAAAGGATGGTGAATACTGCGCCCTTCGTTTAGGCTTCCGGCAGGTGAAGGGTTTGCGGGAAGACGATATGATCAAACTCGTAGCAGCCAGGAAAAAAATGTTTACTTCTATCAATGAAATCGTAGATGCAGGTATCTCTATCACTGCCATAGAAAAGCTCGCAGATGCAGACGCCTTTCGATCTATTGGCCTTGACCGAAGAAAAGCACTGTGGGAAATTAGCTCGCTTGCTGATCATCCTACTGGTGTATTTAAAGGACAAGCCTCTGAGAGTGCCATAGAACAACACGTTACGCTTCCTGAAATGACAGCTTCTGAACACGTAGTACAGGATTACAGCAGTCTTTCCCTTTCTCTCAAAGCTCATCCCGTTAGTTTTGTAAGAGCGCAACTGAAGAGCCAGCAGATTGTTTCAACAGCAGAACTGAACGATATGCCGGATGGCGCTCCTGTAATGGTAGCCGGTCTTGTGCTCGTGCGGCAACGCCCCGGTACTGCCAGCGGCATCTGTTTTATCACTATTGAAGATGAAACCGGCAGCGCCAACCTTGTAGTGTTCCGGCAACTCTTTGATAAATACCGGAAGGAAATATTACAGTCAAGGCTGCTTATGGTAGCCGGCAAGCTGCAACGCGAAGGTGAAGTGATTCACGTGGTTGTACAGCAATGTTATAACCTTTCCCACTTACTGCGGAAGCTGATTCCTTCCGGTAATGAAGACCCGCATGTACTGGCGCTTTGCAGGGCAGATGAGAAGGACGGGGAATTGCGTACAGCGGACAGCAGGGGTGTTTCTAAAAAGGTAACTCAGGGAAGCTTGTTTCCTTCTCGAGATTTTAAATAAGTAAATATGCAGCAAAAATTATTCGACGATACAGCGCAGCTTGCTTTACCCGAAGATCTGCTCACTTATACGCCCGGCTTTATCAGCCAGGAAGAAGGCGACCGGTTACTCAATCTTCTGCTACAAATAGTTCCGTGGCAGCAGCACAAGGTGATCATGTATGACAAAGAAGTGATCACTCCCCGTTTATCTGCCTGGTATGGAGACAAACGACAACGCGATGAAGGCAAACGGGAGGTACTACCCTGGCTACCAGAACTATATGATTTAAAAAAGCGTATCGAACACTTTACCGGTGTCACCTTTCAGGGAGTGCTCTTAAACTATTACCGGGACGGTAACGATTCAGTGGCGTGGCATGCGGATAAAGACACTATTCCGGGTGTGAAAACAGATATTGCTTCAGTAAGCATCGGACAGGAAAGAAACTTTGATTTTCGCAGTAAGAAAGATCACAGCCAACAGTATTCAATAAAGCTGGAGCATGGTTCTTTGCTGCTAATGAAGGGCGAACTGCAGAAAGGCTGGGAGCACCGGATTGCAAAATCAACTGTTCCTATGAGAGCAAGAATAAACCTTACATTCAGAAAAGTGACAGTTTAATCTGTTAATCAGAGAGTCGCTGATTCAAGTCCCTTCAGGGATAAGTCTATGCTGAGTTTCAATTGATTATCACAACAACCGCAAAAGAACCTATATCATTAAGCGAGAAAAAATAGAAGTCAGTTCAGAATACAGATTGTTGAGAGTTAGTTTAAAAGATTGTTATGATGAGTATCTTTATTCAAATATCAGATGGACAGCTTGCCACAATGACCTAGTAATGTTCCCAATAGACGTGGGATTCTTGTTGCAAAGCTTTTGTCATAAAATTAATTCGTGGTTTAGCAATTACGCTTAGTACTTTGGACCATCCTTCTTCATATACGTCAGAAAATATCCAAGTTCATTATTTCCATTCATCTTAAATTTAATAGGGGTATATTATCCTCAAAAATTAAATTGGAAACCAAATAAATACTTTGGGCCATAGGCATTATTTCAATGCCATTTTCTTTTCAACTTTTGTAACTCAATCCTTTCTTTTCAGATAAAATTATTGTTTAATTTTATGAATATTGGGCTTTAACGTATGGGTATATGGCTATGTTTAATAGTTCTATTAATATTGAACTTTTTATTAAATTTAGTCATCAAATTGCTATTGGGTTCCCAAAGCAAAAGGTAAAAAATATGCGTAAGCGATTTAAAGTCTACTATAATGGAGATGAAAAAGAAGGTGCTGAGTTTGTCGTTTTCATCGTACACGGTAGCAAAAGCGTGGCAGCGGCACTTTACAAACGGCAACGCGAAGATAAAACTCAAAAAACTATATCCGACAATTTCACCTCAACTTAACAGTAAGATTTTCCGATCAATCTATTTGTCTACTCCTCAACGAAAAACAAGAGCGAATAAACATACTTTTCGATGAAAAATATATTTCTATTTTTAAAGCCTCTGCCTGTTAAAGGAAAAGTTCGGCTTGGTAATAATCGTGATGGTGGCTACGTAGTTTATCAACGTATATTAGCTGAAACTGATGTTTTAGTCAGCTATGGAGTAGGTTGGGATACAGCATTCGAAGAAGATTTTAACCAAATTACTACAAGAAAGGTTTTGATGTTTGATCCGACAATGTATCAAAAAAGCCCTCTAGATGCCGACAGATTAAGAAGAATGCTTTTTAGACTGAAATTCAAAAGTATGTACTATTATATTCGTGCCGGAAATCAATGGAATACTCATATAAAGAATTTAGCCTCGAGAGAGATTTTGTTTATCAAAGAAGGCATTTCCAATACATCTAGTAATTTGTACAACACTTTTCTAAATCATAAAACCAGATTTTCTCTTCTGACAAGTCAATTGTTTCTAAAAATTGACATTGAGGGAGCAGAATATGAGATATTTTCTGACGATATTTTTTATGACCAGTTGTGGAATGTTAATCAGATGGTAATAGAATTTCACGATTTGAAAAATCGACTTCTTGAGTTCAAAAAAATTATTGAACGGCTGCAGAACAAGTATTTTATAGTGCACATTCATTGTAACAACTATTCAGAAATATTTACAGTATACGATTTTAAAAATAATGGAAAAGATAATGTTATTTTTTCTGATGTGCTTGAGATCACTTTTGTCAGAAAGAACGGGATTTTAAAGAGTGATTTACTTGACGAGGATAATGTTTATCCTATCAAAGGGCTGGACTTCCCAAATAATCCGGATAAACCTGATTATTCACTTTCTTTTTTAGCTTCACAATGACTATCTTGTTGCATTGTATCGCAAAATAGATGAGATTTAATGGTTAATTACTACGAATGGAAAATAAAATACCCAACATTATACATTTCATTTTTGGACTTGAAAAAAATTATGGGGGTATACCATTTTCTATTTTTCATTTTATAGCAATTAGGTCATCCTTTGAAATAAACAGACCTAAAAAAATCTATTTATATTATAAATACGAACCTAATGGTGTCTGGTGGGAACGCGCAAAGGAATTTGTGGAACCTGTGCAGGTGTCTGTTCCGCGACAAATATTTGGAAACAAGTTATATACGTGTGCCCACAAGGCGGACGTCTTAAGGTTAATAATTTTGTTTAAATATGGTGGCATTTATTTAGATATTGATACTATTTGTGTTAAACCATTTGCACCCTTGTTTAAATATGATTTGGTATTAGGTAGGGAGAATCTGTATGGGATTGAATATGGCTTGTGTAATGCTGTTATAATGGCATCAAAGAAAAATGCTTTTATTGGCTATTGGTTAAGCTCGTATGTATCTTTCAGATCTAAAGGGAAAGACAAATACTGGTCAGAACATTCAGTAGCTGTGCCACTTCGCTTAGCGAAATTATTTCCTAATTTGGTTCATATAGAGCCGGAATCAAGTTTTTTTTATCCATCTTATACAGAAAAAGATTTGAAAATGCTTTTTGAAGAATGCCTTGTTTTTTCGAATGCTTACAGTTTTCACTTGTGGGAAAGTTTGTCGTATGACAAATATTTGAGCAAATTAAACAAGTCTAATATTAAAAGTAGAAAAACCTCATATAATAACCTTGCTAGAAAATTTTTATAGCAAATGCTCTCCAGCTGTGGAACGATTAAAACGATTTCTCCAACTTCAAAAGAACGAAGTTGGCATTAGAGAGGCAGCCCGCTGTAAGCTTCCCCAAAAATAGTACGTTTTAAAAGTGGACAAAATAAGTAACTTTAAAACGTAAAATATGAAGAAAAGTAAATTTAGTCCCACACAGATTGCTAATATTCTCAAGGAGTTTGATAACGGTAAAACAGCCGAGGAAATCATCAGGGAGTACGGCGTAAGTAAGGCATCGTTGTATAAATGGCGCCAGCGATATGGCGGCATGGAAGCAACTGAACTCAAGCGAATAAAGGAACTTGAAGATGAAAATGCCCGGCTGAAACGCATGTATGCCAACTTGGCTATGGAACTTGACACTGCAAAATATATTATCGAAAAAAAGCTTTAAAGCCTTGCGAAAAAAGGCGGATTGTTGATGAAATCCGCAAAGAGCGACCCAAAGACATCAGCAAGGCGTGTCGGGTATTACAGTTGAGCAGAAGCAACCTGCACTATCGTTCCGTAAAAAATGACGTGACGATTATCGAGCGGTTGACGCAAGTTGCAAACGAAAACCCAGGTGAAGGGTTTTGGAAATGCTTCGGTCGAATCAGGAATAGCGGAACCATTGTCAATCACAAACGCCTGCTTCGGGTTTACAGGCAAATGAAACTAACCCATCGCCGGAAGATTAAAAAACGTTTACCTGCACGGGTAAAAGAGCGTTTAGAAATACCGGACAGCTTTACTCAAACATGGAGTATTGACTTTATGAGTGATGCGCTAAGTAATGGAACCAAGTTCAGAACCTTGAATGTAATAGATGATTATAACCGGGAAATACTTTTTATTGAAATTGATTACTCGCTGAAGAGTAGTCGGGTAATATGGGTGTTAAGGCATTTAATAAACCGTTACGGTAAGCCACAAAAAATACGCATGGACAATGGACCTGAATTTGTAGCCAAGTTAGCACAGGCCTGGAGTGGGGCAAATGGGATTGACTTTAAATATATCCAGCCCGGGAAGCCTACTCAAAATGCCTACATCGAGAGATTTAATAGAACATACAGAAAACACATACTCGATGCATATTTGTTTGACAACATAGACGAAGTGAGGGAATCAACGCAGGCATGGGTCGATGATTATAATAATGCTCGCCCGCATGACAGCCTTGGTGGGATATCCCCCCGGATGTACCGAGAAAAAAATTTACCAGCTATAGGGCTGCGTTCCGCTTCGGCTACGCCTCCGCTACACTCCGCCCTATAGCTGGTAAAGGAAAAGTCTCCTTTTAAACAGTACTAAAAAGGGGAAGCTTACACCGCCGACACGTTATTCGCGATTACATGAATTGAGCAATATAATTGATAATGAACTTTAGAATTAATAACGAACTTTGTATATCTTTACCTGGCGTTTGTATCACAGTTGATGAACTTTAAGTCCCGCTGCAGATACAAATCCTTTAATGTTAGCCATAATTATGACACTGTATGATACGACCTTTTCTACTTACTCTTCTTTTTTTTGGTCTGTTGCAAACATCGCACGGGCAGACGTCGTTCAACACAACTTTGAAAAAGGAATTGGACAGTCTGAAAATCCTTGACCAAAAGTATCGAGCCGATTTGAATGCAAATATGAGAGGCAAAGGCGATTCTCTTGCAGTAGTTTACGGCGTTAGAAAAGAAGACCTGAATGACTACTTATGGAAATTACAAGGGGAGCTCGACTCATTGAACACGTTAAAAGTAGAAAAAATAATAGAGGAGTATGGTTATCCAGGCATTTCATTAGTTGGTAAACCGACAAACGAAGTTGCTTTCTATATTATCCAGCATTCAAAAGTGATTGACAAATACTTGCCAGTTTTTAAAGAAGCGGCTGAGAAGAATGAGCTACGTTTTGTTCTCTATGCGACGATGCTTGACCGGTCTTTGATGTTTCGGGACCAAGAACAAATCTATGGAACTCAAAGTTCAGGTATGAGTGTAAAAAATCAGACAACAGGAGACTGGGAAAATCTATCGTTCATTTGGCCTATCAAAGACCCGTCCAGAGTCAATGAAAGAAGAAAAGCGGCTGGCTTTAGTCAGACAGTGGAGGAGAGTGCGAAGAGTCTTGGCATTGAATACAAGGTTTTCAATTTGGAGGAAATACTGAAATTGCGGAAAGAAGCCATGAATGGATAATGTAGACGTGTTGAACGAAGGCTACGACGCACTTTGGAGTTGCTGGTCGGGATCTTGCATCCGGAGAAGGATTCATTTCGGGGTTGGGTAATTCAGCGCCTGGGTTGAATTAAGATAGACTTCATCTAAAGAAAGCAGTTTTATTATATCACTGTAAGGCTGAAAATTTCACAAATATGTTTAGAGACATTTTTGTAAGTGCCGAAGCGTAAATTCATAAATACTGCGTTCGACCAAAGGTGTTATCCTGTTTCTGAAGGTATTGCGGAACGGACACCAAATTTGATCTGTTGCTACTCTCCCATTATTCCTCCTCTAGGAAACTAACGGCAATTGCAGAAGGCGGCCCGTGGCTCAAACGTGGCTGTGAAAATAGGATTTATGCCTGATGAGGCCTGTCGTGATCCATATCTTTTAGGAACTTTTTCGCACATAGGCACAAAGTGCAGCTGAAAAAGTACAGGGATGGCATTAACCAGATTGCTCCAAGAAAATAATGTTTTACATGTGGAAAACCTCAAGACAAGCTGGTAGGGATAAAGACAATTCGACAAACAAGTAAACTATTAACGATAATTAAAGGTAGAATTTGGTGAATTTGAAAATAAGCATATCACGAAAGATCTTTGAGTCAATCGGAGTTCATCAAGAAAATTAGTAGTAAATAGGAATTTATAAGGTAGCAGTTGTCTTTCAGATTATCAGTTATTTTTATGTTCGTCATCGTGGCTTACACAATGAATGACTAATAAATTTTAAAGGCTCCCCACCAAATCGCATAAATTAGACTTTGAAAAACCTTAGCGTCAATATTGCGAACTCACAATAATTTAGTACGAGAATGAACAATTGCGAAAATACTCTTATTTACTTGCTTCGTAGTCAAAAAATAAAAATTACAGAAACAACAATAAAGGAAAAAATTAAGCGACATCCCCACTACCCTAGTCTGTTCAGTATTTCCGACTTTTTAAATGAATATAACATTAAAAACATTGCTTTACATACTACCTTTGAGAATGCTAATGATGTAAGCCTCTAACCATCCCCACTCCAGTTTTTGTGTAATGCGCTGTTATATTTGGCGTTCATCAAAAACCAGCGTAATGGAACAGGTAAACGACAAGTCTGCACAACCCCGCCGCAGCAAGGAGCAAACAGCATTATTATTAGAGCTGTATGAGAGCTATACAGGCACTACAAAAGATTTTTGTAAACAGCATAATATCAGCGAGGGTGCTTTTTATGCTGCCCGAAAAAGGCATAGCCTAAAAGCAAAGGAGGTAAAGCAACAAGGTTCCGGCTTTACGGCGCTCACACAGCCTGCATTCAAGGTGCCCCACACAAGTTTATTTGCATCGGTTGGCGAGATAAAAATTTATCAGGCTGTAACACCAGATTACCTTAAAGCGCTTTTGTCATGAGCGCCATTGCGGTTTTAACCAACCGCCACGCTTATTATCTCTACAATGCGGCAACAGACATGAGAAAATCCATTGACGGGCTATGTGGCATTGTTATTAATGAGCTCGGTAAGGAGCCCAATGACCGGGATGTTTTTATCTTCTTAAATAAGCGCGGCACTCATATCAAACTGCTGTTAAGAGAAGCCGATGGCTTTACGCTGCTGTACCGCCGTTTACATAAAGGGCGGTTTGTAATGCCTTTTTCTGATGCTGCCACAACAGCCCTGCAAATGAGCGCCACCGACCTGTTGTCCATGCTATCGGGGCTACATTTGCACCGATTGAAAAAAATCAGATAGTTATCCACCTATTTGCTGGCGTAGCCGCCTTTTTTTGTGTGTTTCAAAAAAAATCAAAAACACACCCCGGTTTATACACAAAAAAACAAGGGCTTTTGTGGAAAGAACGAGGAGCGAAAAATCCTTATTGGTACTGCATTTGCTCAGGTATTTACCTGCAATGGCAACTACTGAAAACTATAAGACTTTATATGATACTTGCTCAAAGCAATCTGCTCAAAAGGATCGTCTTATTGTTTTATTGCAGCAGCAACTCGGGCAGTTGACCGAAGAACGACAAACGCTAACTACTCTTATGGCTGAACAGCAGCAACAGCTTAACGACCAGGCGGCACAGATACAGCAACTGCAAACCCGGGTGCATTTACAACAGCAAACCATTGATGCCCAGGCAGCACAATTAACGCAGCAGCAGATCATCATCAAAGAACAGAACAGCCTGATAGAAACACAGCAAAAGCAGTTAGATAAAAATCAAAAAGATCTGTTTTCACTACAGCAGTTGCGCTATGAGATGAGCACACTCAAAAAGTGGATATATGGTATCAAAAGCGAGAAGCGTCATCAGCCGCGAGAAGATATACAACCATCCGTTGGAGATCAGTTAACACTGGAACTGGACGCAGACAGCTGGGGCGTATGTAAAATCCGTGATCGCCACAGGATACCCGAACACCTGCGGGTCATCAAAACCACAGAACCCAAAAAACCCGGCGGAAGACATGATTTTCCCCCGGGGCTTGCAGAAGAGATCACTGTTCTTGATGTAGCGGACAAACCGGCTAATGCCAAATGCATCGGTCACCAGGATCAGCGGCAACTGGCTTGCGACCCCATGCGCTGGTATATAAAAGTGACCCGCCGGCTGGTATACCTGGCAGCAGTAGATGAAGATAAACTTGATTTTAAACAACTCATTGCTCCTTTGCCGCCACATCCCATCGAAAAGTGCAAAATGGATATCAGCGTACTGGTAATGCTTACTATTGAAAAGTTTTTGTACCATATACCGGTGTGGCGCCAGCAAAAGCGGCTGGCTTACCTGGGCATTGATCTTTCTTACAGCACACTCTGCTCTCTGGTAAACCGAACGGCCGAAGTGCTGGAACCGCTGTGGCATCTGTTGCTCAAAGAGATTACCAACAGTGCTCTGATCAACATAGATGAAACCCGCTACCGGGTGTTGGACGATAGTAAAAAGCAGGGTAGGAAGTCGCATATCGGCTGGATGTGGGCATCGCTGAACCCTGTGCAGCGTATAGTATGCTTTTCTTACCGGAAAGGGCGGAGCAAAAAAGATATCTCCGGGGTATTGCAGGGCTATAGTGGCTATTTAATGAGCGATGCCTATGGTGTATATACCCAATACGGGAAGCAGTCCGGTGTTACCCATCAGCACTGTCTTGCCCATGCCCGCCGGTATTTTGTGTATGCGCTTGAAAACGACAAAGCAAAAGCATCTTTTGCATTAGACCGGTTCTTTGGTCCCCTGTATGATATAGAACAGGAATGTAAACTATTGAACCTGGACTTTGATGCCATCACCACCAAAAGACAGGCGGAGTCATTGCCTATACTGGAGGATATGGAAAAATGGTTGAAAGCCATGCTGGCTCAAACCACTCCGAAAACGCCTGTTTATAAAGCCATTCACTATACGCTGAAAAACTTCCGGGGGCTTAGTGCATATGTATCAGATGGTATGCTGCCCATTGACAATAATGAACTGGAAGGGCAGATCCGTTCCATTGCCCTGGGGCGTCATAACTATTTGTTTGCCGGGTCGCACCGCACAGCACAGCTGGCTGCCATCATCTATAGTTTTATAGCCACCTGCAAACTGCAAAACCTTGATCCGGCTAAATGGCTTGATGATGTGCTGCGCAGGATACCCACCCAGCCACAGGAGCAGTTAATGGAACTGCTACCACAGTTTTGGAAACCACTGTTACAAAAAAATACCAGAACAGCCTGAAGTTATAATACTGAAGGATGGACGGGTTGCCCGGTAGTAAGATCAACAACTTTTGCCTGTAATAGCGATGCTTTTTTCTTTTCTATTTTTTGATACTGCTTTTGAATGGAAAGCTCACTGCGCTCAAGTTCTGCATCACTAAGCTGGGATATAAAATCATGGATATCCATTTTGTAAAGCTTACAAATCTTCAGCGCCATTAAAAAACTCAGTTCCCGCTGACCGCGCTCAGTTTTAAGATAAGTGGTATAAGACATCCCCAAAGCCGCTGCTAATGCCTGGGGCGAGGGTTGATAAGTGGCGCGTAGCTGTATAAGCAACGCTGATATGCTACCTGGTGTGGGTGTTTGCATTAATCCCTATTATTTACTTTTAGCCCCTAAAGTTCCGGCTTTTCTTTTAACAGCAGACCACTACAACTTTTTTTTCATATAACAATAAGGGGGATGGTTAGAGGGTTACCTAATGATTTTTTTTTTCCTTCTATTGCTCATATTGTCTGGAGAAAAACGGGCGAGCAACTGTTTACCATAATATATGAAATAAAAAATGATACAGTTGTTTATAAACATCCTTTTCGGAATTTGCTATTGAAAGAAAAGTTAGAAGAATTTGAGCAAACTTTTACAGGAAACTTGCTTCTCTTGGATAGTTCCAATGCTATTGCTGAAAAAGAATATTTTAGTCGAAAGACGAAGGAAACGTTTAGAAAAATAATCAATGCATGTTCGCTTTTACTTCTCCCGACATTAGCTTTAAGTTCTATTATAATATATAACTTTAATACCTCTTCATTAAATGTATTTCCAATTTTATTCTTGCTAATCTCTTTATTGGGTACGACTGCTAGCTTTATTCTCGTCTTTTACGATATTGATAGCCATAATCCCATAACGAAAAAAATATGTCAATCAATAGGAAAGTTAAATTGTAGCGCTGTATTAAACTCTCCAATGTCTAAGCTTATGGGATTAAGTTGGAGTATAATTGGACTTAGTTATTTCATAGGAATAAACCTTAGTTTGATTACGGTAGGTTTGGCCAATATTCAAGTTTTAACCATTTTGTCATTTGTTAACCTAATATCTTTGCCATATATTATCTTTTCTATATTTTATCAATGGAAAATAGTAAAGACGTGGTGTTTGTTGTGTTTAATAGTACAATCAACACTTGGTTTGTTATTTATTGTTTCGCTACAAGGAGGATTTTTTGAAATATCTCAGTTAAATAACTTATCATTTTCAATTCTTGCCAATATTTTAATCTTCTTTTGTCTATCCTTTATTGGACTTTCTATAACTGTTCCTGCATTGAAAAAAGCAAGAGAAGGTAGAGAATACTTTAATAAAATACAGCGCATTAAACTTGATTCTTCAATTTTCAAAGCGTTATTAATCAAACAAAGAAGAATTAACTATTCAACGGATGGATTAGGAATAGTTATTGGGAATCCTCTTGCTCAAAATAGAATTATAAAGATTTGTAATCCATTCTGCATTCCTTGCTGTGAAGCGCATTCTTTTCTGGAAGAGTTAATTAACTACAACTCGGATGTGAGTCTCCAAATTATTTTCACTTCTACAGGTGAAGATTCAGATCCTCAAACATTTCCGATACGACATCTACTAGCAGTAGCCGAAAACGGAGATGAATACAGAATAAAAGAAGTTCTTCATAGTTGGTATTCCGAAAAGAAAAAGAATTACGAAAGATTTGCCAAACGATTTCCCATTAAAGAATCATTAATTACTCAAAACAAGAAAATTGAAGCTATGAAGAGATGGTGTGATGCTGAACAGATAAGTGTCACGCCAACATTTTTTGTGAACGGATTTCAATTACCCGATGTTTACAGTGTCGAAGATCTTAAGTATATTTTGCGCGGTGAAAGCGAACTATAAGTTGGTTAAGGAGAATATTGATGTGCGACCAACCTTTGTTTTCTAAAAATATTTGAACATTCCGCAAAGGGTTACAATGATTTCTGAAAACTTTGTTCGTGAGTACTGTTCAAGGAACGCGAGTTTTCCTTAAGGAGGAAAGGGTCAAATACAGTAATAAAAGACGTTAGGCTTGAAGGCTTTCTATTCCTTATGGTCAAGTTATTATGCTTGGGAACTCACGTAATTATGAATGGGCTTTTGAGAAGCGCCTAGATATCGGTGGAACGCTAATTTCGTCTTTCTCTTTGTAGTTTGAATATATTATTTAAAATGATATATTTGAGCAATTTCAAAATTAGCTTGAGCTAGACTTTAAAAGCAGAAGGCTTTGGCTTTAATTTTCCATTTGGCTTGTAAAATGTTATGGTTATAAACAAGTTAGTTTAGCAAATTATTGAGTAGCAAGAGGTAGCTAGATATTTTTTGAACATAGGTAATTTAATTAGATAATGCCCATTCAAATGAGATTCCTATCGATAATGTATTATATCTTTATTTTTTTAATGCGTATTGTCTTGCAATCGCTCTTTAGGATATGAACACTATTGAATTAATAGGCTGGGGGGGCACTTTTTTTTATCTAATAGCATATCTTCTTCTTGTACTAGATAGGATTCAGTCCACAGGATATGCCTATCACATTTTGAATGTATTAGGTGCAATTGGATTAATTGTTAATGCAATTTACTTAAAGGATACTCCCAATATCGTTGTCAATGTTGTATGGCTGATAATTGCAACTTTTGCAGTATCAAGCATAGTAAAAAAGAAAACAAGGAAAGATTAAATGAAAGAAGTCAGTTAACAATAAAATTCATTTATAGAATTATCCATTTAAGTCGCAAAGGCTTTGTGGTTGTAGGGTTTGTTTAT
>CALKHN010000109.1 GCA_937991535.1 uncultured Sphingobacteriales bacterium | reverse complement strand
GGATAAGCCCCCCATGGCCGATGGTACTGCAATACAATGTGGGAGAGTAGGTAGGTGCCATATTTATTGAGCCCGATCAGTTTACTGGTCGGGTTTTTTTATGTCAATGTAAAGACAATTTCCACTTCCCATACCGATCCGCCGCGGCGGATAAGCCCCCCATGGCCGATGGTACTGCAATACAATGTGGGAGAGTAGGTAGGCGCCATATTTATTGAACCCGATCAGTTTACTGGTTGGGTTTTTTGTGTACCTGCCTGAACAAGTTCCACTTTCCTTAACCGATGAAAATATGAACGCGAAAAAAAGATTGATTAACGAAGTTACCGTTGCAGCGAATAGTTTTTATTCCAGTTTATTAATGATCCACGCATTCAGTTTCTCCCGCTGTTCGGGGAAAGTCCAGTGCCCCGTTTCAGGAACGATAAACAATTCTTTTGGTGCACCAATTACATTATAAGCAGCAAACATAGAAGTAGGCGGGCAGGTTTCATCATTAAAACCCAGGGTATATATTCCGGGTACTTTTAATTGTCTTGCAAAGTTCACTACATCATAATATCCGGCAGTATTGATCTTCTCTTTGGTGTTGTTGAAGGAAAGATTATTTTTGGCGAATAAATGCGGCCAACCGCCGGCACGGCCTTTCAGGTAGCCGGTAACATCGGAAAGGGCAGGATAATACGAGGCTAAAAATTTCACCCTGGAGTCAAGCGCTGCAGTTACAATAGATAAAGCGCCACCCTGGCTACCGCCAATGACACCAAGATTTTTTCCATCATATTGCGGCAGACTGGTTAAAAAATCATTGGCACGCACACAGCCCACATAGACCCTTTTGTAATAGTATCTGTCCTTATCATCTAAGTTAATATTCCAATAGTTAGCAAGCGCGCCTGCTGCAAGGTTATTGTATACAGAAGCATCCATATCAACAGGTATACCATGTATCCCGATCTGGAAAGTAATCACCCCTTTTTCCGCATTGGCAATATCGCCTGAATAAGGACGTATACCTGCGCCGGGTACCTGCAGCAATGCCGGGTATTTTCCCTCTTTTTTTGGCACACATAAAATACCATACAGCCTTGTACCAACCTTGTAATTTTGAAGATTAACATGATATACGTTCACGTTTTCAGTGCATCGTTCGGGCAGCAGGGTCATTCTTGCATCTACGGGTATTGCTGCCAGCTCTGCTTTTGCATTGTTCCAGTAGCTGTTAAAGTCTGACGGGTTTTCAACCGTTGGCTCTATTTGCATCGGATTGAAAGCAGCTGTCGCCAATCCCCTGTATGCTTTTCCATTTACCATTGCTGTGACTGTGCATCGCAAGAACCCCGGCGTTTTCATAGTGCCTCCCTCTACATTAAGTGTTCCGTTTGCTATGGCAAGCGAATCTTTTTTTATTGCTTCCATTTTTTCGGGACCAACCTCGTATTTCACCACTGTGTTCCGCAACTTTCTCATTTTGTGGCATCCGCACTGTTTGTTTTTCCGGCAACACGATAATTTGATTTCCCTTTGGTGAGGTTTTTGTCAAGATGATGTTTGAAACCGGGGAAACCATGTCAGGAATGCATAACCCTCATTGTTATACTTTATTTAATTGTGACGAACGGCACGGTTGCAGATGGGGTACTGTTTGTTTGACCTGTATCTTCGCCGCGCTTTTGGGGAAAATGTGGGGGTGTTTGTACCGCTGCTGCCAGCAAACCAGGTCCCGCGATTGCATAACAGCAAACCATAAAAGCGTAACATCAAACTAAAGCTAATGAACAAGTTATTGTTAGTGGTATTGGCCCTACTTACCTGTATGCAGGGCTATAGCCAGGAAAAATTTACGATCAGCGGAACGGTGCGTGTGCAAAGAACCGGCGAAACAATCATTGGAGCCAGCATTAAAGCCGGCGATGCCGGAACCTTCAGCAATGATTACGGGTTCTATTCCATTTCAGTTCCTGCAGGGAAATATACATTTCAGGTATCTGCGGTTGGTATGCTTATACATACCCAAAGTATTGAATTGGGTAAAGACATAACGCTGAACATTGCATTGGAAGAAGAACCCAAAATGCTGGATAACATAACGATTACGGCTACATCTAAAAACCGCAGCCTTAGCAGTCCGCAAATGGGCATTGAAAGGCTAACCACAAAAGAGATCAGGAATATTCCCGTGTTGTTTGGCGAAAGGGATGTGCTGAAAACGGTGCAACTATTACCAGGTATTAAGGCGGCGGGTGAAGGCAACAGTGGGTTTTTTGTAAGAGGGGGTGCTGCCGATCAGAATCTTATCCTGTTGGATGAAGCAACAGTATACAATGCATCGCACCTGCTGGGTTTTTTTTCCACTTTTAACTCCGATGCCATTAAAGATGTAACGGTGTATAAAGGCGGTATGCCCGCGCAATACGGGGGAAGATTGTCTTCCGTGCTGGATATTAAAATGAATGACGGCAATAACCAGGACTATAACGTAAGTGGTGGAATAGGGCTCATATCCGCAAAACTGAACGTGGAAGGACCCATTCAAAAAGACAAATCTTCTTTTTTGATCACCGGAAGAAGAACATACGCGGATATGTTTTTAAAATTGTCCAACGACTCGTCATTAAGAAACAATACGCTGTATTTTTATGACCTGAACGCCAAACTCAACTATAATATCGGCGATAAAGACAGGCTGTACCTTTCGGGCTACTTTGGCAAAGATGTGCTGGCCGCCGGGCAAACCTTTGGGCTGGATTGGGGAAATGCAACCGGTACCTTGCGCTGGAACCATATATTCAGCAGCAAATTATTTTCCAACACTTCTTTCATTTTCAGCAATTACAATTATAATATATCCATCCGGAGCGGCGCCAATGAGTTCGATATCTTCTCCCAGATCCGCGACCTGAATCTTAAGCAGGAATTTCAATGGTATATCAATAGCAAAAACAATATTCGCTTCGGATTTAATTCCGTTCATCATACCATCCGGCCGGGAGAGGTAAGACCCAGTTCGAGTGGTTCCAGCATTAATTTATCCCTGCTTCAAAAAAGATACTCATGGGAAAATGCATTGTACTTTACGAATACCTGGAAGGCAACGGATAAGATCAACCTTACCTATGGGTTGCGGCTTACATCGTTTAGTATTCTGGGTGAAGGCGACTTTTATACTATTGATAAGGAAGGATCAGTTACCGACACGCTTAGCTATGCAAAAGGAGTATTTATTAAAACCTACATTAATCCCGAGCCGCGTGTTGCCGCCAGCTACCAGTTAAACGAAACAAGTGCTGTAAAAGCATCTTATGTGCGCAATGTGCAGAACCTGCATTTGATCAGCAATTCCACCACTTCAAGCCCAACGGATAAATGGGTAGCAAGCACCAATATCATTAAACCAGAAGTTTCTGATTTGTTTGCCGTTGGATACTATAAAAACCTCGTGGATAATAATTACGAACTAACCTTAGAGACCTATTATAAAACCATGCAGAACCGGATAGATTACCGCGATGGCGCTAATGTATTCATTAACTCGGATGCCATTGAAACACAGCTTTTGTTTGGAAAAGGAAGAGCTTATGGTATAGAATTACAGTTTAAGAGGAAAGCCGGGAAATTAACGGGCTGGTTAAGCTATACTTTGTCCAAAACAGAAAAAAGGATCAATGGTATCAATAACAATAAGTGGTACAATGCCCGACAGGACAGAACGCATGACGTAGCCCTGGTAGTATCCTATCAGCTCAGTAAAAAGTGGACGGTATCGGCGAACTGGATTTATTATACAGGAAACGCGGTAACCTTTCCCGCAGGGAAGTATCATGTAAATGATCAAACTTATTTTTATTATACAAACAGAAATGGCTACAGAATGCCTTCGTATCACCGCTTAGACCTCGGTGCCACATGGATATTGAAGCAAAGAAAAAGATTTTCTTCTGAACTGAGCTTTAGTCTCTACAATGCTTATGGACGGGAAAATGCCTATACCATATCCTTCCGGGAAAGCGAAGACAACCCTGGTAAAACGGAAGCTGTACAACTGGCACTGTTCAAGTATATGCCTTCTGTATCCTATAATTTTAAATTCTAATGTATATGCGTCTTATTATATTATTCAGTCTTATTATAAGCCTATCCCTTTCATCATGCGAAAAGGTGATAGATGTTTCCTTAAAAGACTCAGAAAAGCAATATGTAATAGAAGGAGTTGTTACCGACATTGAAGGTGGCTGCGTGGTAAGGTTATCCAGAACCAAAAACTTCGATGAGAATAATATTTTTGAAGGAATAGGCAATGCAGTGGTTTCTGTAACAGATGATGCAGGAAATACCACCGTACTTCCTGAAACAACTACCGGTGTATACCGTTCGGAAACACTTACCGCAACTACCGGCAAAAAGTACACGCTGCAGGTAAGCATCAACGGGCAAACCTTTAGTGCTTCATCTGCCATGCCGGTAAAAGTTGAGATGGATTCGCTGTATGTAAAAGAGGAAAGTTTCTTTGGCGAAACAGTAAAACTGGCAAATGTACAATACAACGACCCGGCAGGTAAAGGCAACAGTTACCGGTTTATTCAATATGTGAACGGAATAAAGGAAAAAAGTATATTTATACGGGATGATGATTATTCCGATGGAAATATATCTACTATAACATTATTTACCGCTCCCGATGAGGACGAAGATGAAATTAAAAGCGGCGACAGGGTTACAGTTGATATGCAGTGCATAACGCCTGCCGTATTCAAGTATTGGTTTAGCCTTGACCAGGGCGCCTCGGGCGACAACAACTCAGCCTCTCCCGCAAATCCGGTAACCAATATTGAAGGCGGCGCCCTGGGTTACTTTAGCGTTCATACCGTGGAAAGCAAGACAGTGGTAGTGCCCTAATGCCGGAATATAAATGGATTTCTGATTTGAGATTTGAGATTTTTGATTTGAAATCCGTAACGGACCTACCGGCAGGCAGCAGGTTTGTTTTTTGGTTCTATTGTATTCCATCGGATTTCGAATTTTGGTCTTCGGGCTTGACCTGCCAGGGCGGAAAGGTTTGTTTTTTGGTTCTATTGTATTCCTTCGGATTTCAGATTCCCAGGTTCGGATTTAATTTCATCTGTCATTGGCATATACAATAATTTTCTTTAAATTACGGCTGCACTAAAAATCTTGCCATGATCAAACTTTCCGAAATTAAAAAAGGTGATATCGTAAACGCCCGTTTTGAAGATGTAACCAATACCGGAGAAGTGATGCAGGTAGACGGTCCGGAAAAAAAGGTTTTGATTACGCATGGTGACCAGGAGTTTTGGTACGATATTGACGATCTTAGCCCCGTACCCCTTACCACAAATATTTTGGAAAAGCTGGGTTTTACGCTTTCGTCTGATCCCGCTTTCAATAATGATGGAGTGGCATATATAAGGGGACCTTTTATTGTACGTTATCCCGAAAAAGACAAGAACAGCATGCTGCTCACCTATCGGGATGAGCATCGGGAAATCAATAATGAAATATCCGTGCACCAGTTTCAAAATCACTACCAGAGTATGACGAATATTCATCTTGGGTTGCCTTAAAAATGCTGCAGGCGGTAATATTTATTGTAATTTATTAAGCTCCTTTCCGGAAAATTTCTCTTTTTTTGTTATAATCAAGATTATAATCGTATCTTTGCGCACCCAAAAACGGTATGGCAAAACAAACACTTATTAAACAGGATGGAATCATTTTAGAAGCCTTGTCCAATGCAATGTTCAAGGTAAAATTAGAAAATGGACATGAGATCCTGGCGACCATTTCGGGAAAAATGAGAATGCATTATATCCGTATATTGCCGGGGGATAAGGTGGGAGTGGAGATGAGTCCGTACGATTTGAGCAGGGGGAGAATTATTTTCAGATATAAATAATATTCATACGTAAAACTCAATAAAATGAGAGTAAGAGCATCCATAAAAAAACGTAGCACCGATTGCAAGATCGTGAGGAGAAAGGGAGTATTGTATGTGATCAACAAGAAAAACCCCCGTTTTAAGCAAAGACAGGGTTAAGAATGTTTATGGTTTATAGTTTATGGTTTTACAAAACGATAAACTATAAACAGGAAACTATAAACAACAAACGATAAACTATAAATTAAAGATATGGCTCGTATTGCCGGTGTTGATTTACCTAAGAACAAAAGAGGAGAAATAGGGTTAACCTATATTTTCGGTATTGGAAGCTCTACCGCCAGGTATATTCTGGAAAAGGCGGAAATAAGTTACGACAAGAAAGTAAATGAGTGGAACGATGAGGATTTAAATGCCATTCGTAACATCATTACTAACGAATTTAAGGTAGAGGGACAATTGCGTTCTGAAGTGCAAATGAGCATAAAGCGTTTGCTGGATATTGCCTGTTACCGTGGCCTGCGTCACCGCAAGGGGTTACCCGTTCGCGGACAGCGCACCCGTACCAATTCGCGTACACGTAAGGGCAAGCGCAAAACAGTTGCCGGTAAAAAGAAAGCAACCAAGAAGTAATATATAGAATGGTTGCCGGATCCGTATACTTCACGGGGAGGGATCATTCGCAGATTTATTTTAACTATTTAAAGGACTACCTCGTATTATGGCTAAAGCACAGGCAAGCAGCGCAAAAGCCGCTGCAAAAAAAAGAGTGGTAAAAGTAGATGCATACGGCGATGCACATGTAACTGCAAGTTTCAACAATATTATTGTTAGTTTAACCAATAAAACCGGACAGGTGATCAGTTGGAGCAGCGCCGGCAAGATGGGTTTTAAAGGATCTAAAAAGAATACGCCTTATGCCGCGCAAATGGCGGCCTCAGATGCAGCGAGAGTAGCTGCCGAAGCAGGTTTGAAAAGGGTGGATGTGTTTGTAAAAGGCCCCGGCTCCGGACGTGAAAGCGCTATCCGCGCTATTGCAAACAGTGGCATTGAGGTAAACATGATCAAGGATGTTACACCCCTGCCTCACAATGGTTGTCGTCCTCCCAAGAAAAGAAGAGTATAGCGAAATTGCTGATTTTTGATTTAATGATTGCTGATTTGCAAATCCGAAATCACACATTTATAAACAGGTTTGCGATTGATTTTAGATTTTTAATGATCGTACACCGTAATTAAAAAATCAAAGTAAAACAATTATGGCACGTTACACAGGCCCAAAAACAAGGATCTCCCGGATTTTTGGTGAACCGATCCTTGGCAATGGTAAATATCTTACCAAGAACAGTTTTCCTCCAGGTCAGCATGGCAATTCCAAAAAGCGTAAAGCGCCCGGGGAATATGCGCTTCAGTTAAAAGAAAAGCAAAAAGCCAAATATACATATGGCTTGCTGGAGCGTCAGTTTCGTAAAACATTTGAAGAAGCGTCCCGCTTAGGTGGCGTTACCGGCGAAAATCTTATTAAATTGCTTGAATCCCGCCTGGATAATACGATATTCCGCCTGGGTGTTGCTCCATCCCGTCCGGCTGCAAGGCAACTGGTGGCGCATAAACATGTAACGGTAAATGGCGATGTGGTTAATATACCGTCTTACAGGTTAAAAGCCGGGGATGTGGTAAGTCTTAAAGATAAAAGCCGGACGAATACTTCGGTGACCAGCCAGGTGCGTGGCAAAAATCCAAAGTTCAACTGGTTAGACTGGAACGAAGCCGAGTTAACAGGAACTTTTATCACCTATCCCGAAAGAGAGAGTGTTCCGGAAAATATTAAGGAACAACTTATCGTGGAGTTGTATTCCAAATAATAATATCACTCTCTGCTGAGAGGTATAAAAGAGTTGATTCCATTATTAAACAGGTACCGGAAATCTATCAAACGAACAAGGTATCAAAAACTTAAAATTGAAATTTAAATATGGCCATTTTAAATTTCCAAAAGCCGGATAAGATCATTCTTCAAAAAGCGAATGAGTTTGAAGCATCTTTTGAATTCCGCCCGTTAGAGCCGGGTTATGGTGTTACCATTGGTAATGCACTTCGCAGGGTTTTACTGAACTCATTAGAAGGGTATGCGATCATTGGTATTTTTATTGAGGGAGCAGAGCATGAGTTTGCTACACTAAAAGGAATAACGGAAGATGTTACAGAAATTATCCTCAACCTGAAACAGGTTCGGTTTAAAAAAATTCTGGATACCGATATCAGCCAGGAAAAACTTACGCTTTCCATTAAAGGAAAAAGTGAGTTTACCGCTGCCACAATAGGAGAAGCTACCGCATCTTTCCAGGTAATGAACCCTGAGTTATTGATTTGCACGCTGGATCCTTCTTCCAAGCTGAATATTGAAATTACGATCGGAAAGGGACGTGGTTATGTTCCTTCGGAAGATAATAAAGTGAAGGATGCTCCTTTTGGATACATTCCTACCGATTCTATCTTCACACCCATAAAAAATGTGAAATACGGAATTGAAAATTTCCGTGTGGAGCAAAGAACAGACTATGAAAAGCTGTTAATGGATGTGCAAACAGATGGCACCATCCATCCTGAGGAAGCTGTAAAGCAGGCTTCACGCATTCTTATCCAGCACCTGATGATCATTACTGATGAAAACATTACCTTCGACAGTAAGGAAGATAAGAAAGAAGATGTAGTAGATGAACAGGTATTGCAATTGCGTAAAGTATTGAAAACACCCCTGGAAGACCTGGACCTGAGTGTACGTGCATTCAACTGCTTGAAAGCTGCTAAAATCAACAGCTTAAGTGAACTGGTGCAGTACGAACAGGAAGACCTGATGAAATTCCGCAACTTCGGTCAGAAATCACTGGCAGAAATTGAACAGGTATTGGGTGAAAGAAGCCTTCATTTTGGAATGGATCTTGGCAAGCTGGGTTTGGATAAGGATGAGTTTTAAGAGAAGGGGAGAGGAGAAAAGTGAAAGGTGAGAGAAGAGAAAGAATAACACAACATAATCTGTTGCTTGGGCACAGAGCTGACGATAAATCCTTGACACGGTATCGTTAGTATTTATAACCAGGTTTGAGTAGAATAAAATCATAAATCTCAAATCATAAATCTCAAATTGATTTATGCGTCACGGAGACAAGATCAACAATCTTAGCAGAACTGCATCGCACAGAAAGGCGTTGCTGAGTAATTTAGCCAATGCATTATTGACAAACAAGCGCATCGTAACAACGCTGGCAAAGGCAAAGGCGCTCAGAACTTTTATTGAGCCCCTCATTACCAAAACCAAAAAGAACGAAACCAAAGAGCAGATCATGCACAATCACCGTTTGGTGTACAGCTACCTGCAAAATAAAGAAGCCGTAAAAGAATTGTTTACGGTAGTTGCCCCTAAAGTTGCTGGCAGACCCGGTGGTTATACCCGCATCATTAAATTAGGAAAACGTATTGGTGATAACGCGGAAACTGCGCTTATTGAACTGGTTGATTTCAACGAGGTATACACCAAAGGCACAGAAAAGGCGGCAACAACCACAAAAAGAACGCGCCGGGCAGGTGGAAGCAAAAAGAAAGCAGAAGCGAAGGAAGAGGTTAAAGAAGAAGCCGCAACTGCTGAGGTAACACCAGAGGAAAATGCGCCTGCTGCTGAAGAAGCAAAGCCGGAATAATGGCATAATAAAATTTCTATAAATAGGGCAGGCTTTCAAAAGGTCTGCCTTTTTTATTCAACGCCAAGATAAAGATGATTATACGCGCAAATAGTACTGGCATCGTATGGTGGATATTGCTGGTAATATTCAGTGCCGGAACGTTGAAAGCTCAGCAGGCAAAGAATGTATTGATTATTTACAGCGACGACCAAAGCTACAACACCATACATGCCTGGGGAAACAGCGAGATTAAAACCCCCAACCTCGATCGCCTGGTCACACAGGGGCTCAGTTTTCGACAGGCGCATGTGATGGGCGGGCACCAGGGAGCAGTGTGTATCCCCAGCCGGATCATGATGCTTACCGGCCGTTATATCAACCGGTTACCACAGGACGGATCTTTTGTTCCGGACAGCCTGGTGAGTTTGCCTGAAGTATTACGACAAAGCGGATACACCACCTTTCATACCGGTAAGTGGCACAGCGATAAATTAGCACACGACCGGTTTTTTAGCACTGGCGATAATATCTTTTTTGGTGGTATGCATTTTGAGAAAGATGGTGGGCAGTTTCATCCGCATGTGTATCATTATAACGGCAGAGGGGAGTATCCGGCCAACGGGGGCTGGAAAAGCGATACTTTCAGTACAACTTTATACGCCAATGCAGCCGTTAAGTTTTTGGAAAGCAGCCAGGCCAGGGAAAAGCCGTTTTTGTGTTATGTAGCTTTTACATCACCTCACGACCCCAGAACGCCACCACCCGCTTTCGCAAGCTACTACGACCCCAAAATAATGACCCTGCCACCGAATTTTTTGCCTGAACATCCATTTAACAACGGCGATTTGAGGGTTCGTGATGAAATGCTGATCCCGCATCCCAGAACAACCGAAGCTGTAAAAGAACAGATGGCCTTGTATTATGCCATGGTGAGTGAAATGGACGCACAGGTAGGACGGATATTAGACGTTTTAGAAAAAACCGGACTGAGCAAAAATACACTTGTTGTTTTCGCCGGCGATAATGGTTTAGCCGTTGGGCAACACGGATTGCTTGGCAAACAGAGTTTGTATGAACACAGCATCAGAGTGCCGATGATATTTTCAGGACCCTTTGTTCCGGTAAATAAACAAACGAACGCTTTTGTTTACCTTAGTGATATTACACCCACTATTCTGGACTGGCTTGGGATTCGTGCACCCTCAACTGTGGAAGCCAGTAGTCTGTTACCTCTGCTGAAAGATCAAAAAGCGGTGGTACGAAAAAATATTTACAATGTTTACGGGCATTGGAGCAGAAGCATCAAAACTGCCGACGGGTATAAATTGATTGTGTATAATGTTAACGGCGTGCCCACTACCCAGTTGTTTAACCTGAATACTGATCCCTGGGAGAAAAATAACCTTGCCGGTAATTCCGGGCAGGCTAAACGCGTTGCCAGGATGCGGAAACTGCTAAAGCGGGAAATGCGCAACAAGTATGATGATTCGGATATTGATCTTCCGGACTGGGGTCGCAAACCGGGGCAAAAAGCATCGGGAAGTTGAATGCGTTAGTCCATCCTATTGCTCTGGGACGGAAGCGTATTTCTGGTCAGCCCCGATAATAATCTGTGCACAAAAAGCCACTTGCAAAACGGCCTAAATTGCTTTTCTTTGCAAAATTTTACTATTGAATGTCTGAATCTTCTACAGCAGTCCTTCTCCTCGAGGATGGCAATGTTTTTTACGGGAAAGCTTTTGGTAAAATCGGTACCACTACCGGTGAAATATGTTTCAATACCGGCATGACCGGTTACCAGGAAGTATTTACCGATCCGAGTTATTACGGGCAGGTTGTTATTATGAATGCCGCGCATGTAGGGAACTATGGGGTGAAAGCCGCGGATGTAGAAAGCAATTCGGTAAAAATAAAAGGATTGATCGGCCGTAACCTGGAAGAGAGATACAGCCGCCTGCAGGCAGACAATTCCCTTCAGCAATATCTCGAAGATCAGCAGGTTGTTTCTATACACGGCGTTGATACAAGGGCTTTAGTAGCGCATATACGTACCTGTGGCGCTATGAACTGTATCATCTCTTCAGAAACAATGGATTTAGCTGTTTTGAGAAATAAGTTGGCGGAAACACCCTCTATGAACGGACTGGAACTCGCTTCTGTCGTTTCTACCCGGGAGGTATATGAAATGGGTAATCCGCATTCGGCAATCCGCGTGGCGGTATATGATTTTGGCGTGAAGAAGAATATTTTGAACTGTCTTACCCGGAGGGGGGCCTATGTAAGAGTATATCCGGCTAAAACAGCCCTGGAGCAAATAGAAGATTTTAACCCGCATGGTTACTTTATATCCAACGGACCCGGTGATCCTGCACCAATGGATTACGGCGTTAAAACCGTAAAGGAAATACTTCAAAAAGGAAAACCTATGTTTGGTATTTGTCTTGGGCACCAGTTGCTGGCGATGGCTAACGGGATACCTACTTTTAAAATGCATCATGGCCATCGTGGATTGAATCATCCTGTAAAAAACATTATTACCGGGCGAAGCGAGATCACAACCCAAAATCATGGGTTTGGTATTGACCCGGAAGCAGTAAGACAATCGTCTGCCGTAGAAATTACGCACGTTAATCTCAATGACGATTCCATTGAAGGAATACGCCTGAAAGACAAGCCTGCATTTTCTGTACAGTATCACCCCGAATCAACACCCGGGCCGCACGACAGCCGCTATTTGTTTGATGAATTTATAGGTATGATGAAGGGATGACGAGAAAGGTGAAAGGTGAGAGGCTGAACTCATAGCTGATAGCCCATAGCTCTGAAAGCTGAAAGCAGCAAAAGAAATATACGCATGAAAATCGCGATCATTAACGGACCCAATTTAAACCTGCTGGGAAAGCGGGAAACGGATATTTATGGCAATATGCCGTTTGAAAAATACTTTGATGGATTGCAAAAAAAATATCCGCAGGTGAGCCTGCATTATTACCAGAGCAATGTGGAAGGTGAACTGGTTAATGAATTACAACGGTTAGGGTTCGACTATGATGGCATTATTTTAAATCCGGCTGCGTATACCCATACTTCTGTGGCCATCGGCGACGCTATTGCGGCCATTAAAACACCAGTTGTTGAAGTGCATATTTCCAATGTGCATGCCAGAGAAGATTTTCGCAAGCTGTCGCATGTATCGGGCAAATCGGCAGGCAGCATTTTTGGGTTGGGTTTAAAAGGATATGAACTGGCCCTGCAATTCCTGCTGTCCCCCGAAAAATAGGTTGTTCTTCTTCGTTTATTTAAGGGCATTATCTCCCATGCGTTTAACGCTTTATACTGATATTAATCAGTTTGTCTCCTGAAACTGATCATCCGCCTGGTTTTATTGCACAACTAACTTTATCCCTGAATTTTTTCTATGGGTCAAAGTGTTATTGCTCCCCTTTTATGCAGCCACTGTGGCGAGGAATGTATTTCCGCGGGGATAAAGCTTGAGGATAAATCTTTTTGTTGCGAAGGCTGTAAGTTGGTGTATGGCATCATTAACCAGAACGGGTTATGCAACTACTATGATCTCAACCCAATGCCTGGAATTACCCAGCGCATAAAAGTCCGTAAGGATAAGTTTTCATTTCTTGATGATGATGGTATTGCGGCTAAGCTCATAAGCTTTAAAGATGAAAAGCAAACCCATGTTACTTTTTACCTGCCCCAGATGCATTGCAGCTCCTGCTTATACCTGCTCGAAAACCTGCGCCGGCTGAACGAAGGCGTACTATCGTCATCCGTTGACTTTACGCGTAAAGAAGTAGATGTTGTATTGCTGCATACGAAAACATCCCTGCGAAAAGTAGCGGATCTGTTAGCCGCTATTGGGTACGAACCCTATATCAGTCTTAACGACCTGAAGCAGTCCCGGACTGCTTCTGATAAAAGCATGATCTATCAGTTGGGGGTAGCGGGTTTTTGTTTCAGTAATATTATGTTGCTGAGCTTTCCGGAATATTTGGGTGCAGATGCCAGCGAGGAGGGCTTGCGAAATATTTTCCGTTGGGCAAATATAGTCCTTTCGTTGCCTGTATTTTTTTATTCGGCTTTACCTTTTTACCAGTCATCCTGGAAAAGCCTCAGGCATAAATTTCTTAATATAGATGTGCCCATAGCCCTGGCCGTTATCATCACCTTTGTTCGCAGTATATGGGAAGTATTATCAGGTACAGGTGGCGGATATTTCGATTCCATGAGCGGCATTGTTTTTTTTATGCTGGTGGGGCGTGTTCTTCAGGATAAAACCTACCGGCAGTTATCCTTTGAAAGAGATTATACTTCCTATTTCCCTATTGCGGTATCGGTTTTAAAAAACAATTTGGAAACGCCTGCGCTGCTGCCGGATGTAAAACTAAACGATACACTGCTGATCCATAATGAAGAGTTGATACCGGCCGATGGTATATTAACCCGTGGTAAAGCGTTTATTGACTACAGTTTTGTAACCGGAGAGTCACTGCCGGTGCGCAAAGAGACAGGTGAGATGGTGTATGCAGGCGGTAAGCAAACCGCTGGAAATATTGAAATACTGGTGGTTAAAGAAGTTACACAAAGCTATCTAACCCGGCTTTGGAACCGGGGAGACCGGCAGGAGGAAAAAGGAAAGTCATTTGTGCATAAGGTAAGTAAGTATTTCACGCTCATGGTTTTTACTATTGCCAGTATTACCGCAGTTTACTGGCAAATACATGATCCGGCAAAAATATGGCCGGCAGTAACCGCTGTTTTCATTATAGCCTGTCCCTGTGCGCTTTTGTTGGCCAATAGTTTTACCAACGGACACGTGCTACGCATACTGGGGCGTAACCGGTTTTATCTTCGCAAAGCGGGAATTATTGAAGATATCTCGCGGGTTACACATATTGTGTTTGACAAAACAGGTACGCTTACTGATTCGGGGGAGCAAAAAATAACATACGAAGGAGCACTTCTTTCCGAAATTCAAAAATCACAGGTAGCCGCTCTGGCATCCTGTTCCAATCACCCGCTGAGCAAAGCCATTGCAAAGCACCTGGGTGTTCCCCGAGATGTTACGGTACAGGGGTTTACAGAAAAGCCGGGAGAAGGAACAGAGGGTTTTGTAAATGACGTTTGGATAAGCATCGGGGCTCAAACCAGTGATTTTCATTTGTCTCAAAAGGGCGGAACGGTAGTGTATATAAGTATTGAAAATAAAACCGTAGGCTGTTTCCGCTTCAGCAATTACTACCGTTCCTTTGTGCCCACGCTTTTGCAGACATTACAAAAATATTATCCGCTGTCGGTAATCTCAGGCGACAATGATTCTGAAAAAGATAACCTCAGGAAGATTACCAGAAAAAGATCGGTGCTGTTGTTTCATCAAAAGCCCGGAGATAAACTGGAGTATATCCGGCAGTTGCAGCAAAAAGGTGAAAAGGTGATGATGATAGGGGATGGACTGAATGATGCCGGGGCGTTGCAGCAAAGCGATACTGGCATAGCAGTAAGCGGGCAAGCCAATAATTTTACGCCGGCCAGCGATGGTATTATAGCGGCGGAACAACTGGGCCTGCTGGGTAGTTTTATCCGCCTGTGCCGCATCAACCGAAAAATAGTGATCGCCAGTTTTGTGGTATCTGTTGTATATAATATTATTGGATTGTATTTCGCCGTTCAGGGAACCTTGTCTCCACTGATAGCGGCAATACTAATGCCCTCCAGTTCTTTAACTATTGTTCTGCTCACTTTCGGGGCAAGCAATATGGCTGCGGCAAGAATGAAACTGAAGCGGTGAGGTGAAGCGTTCGGCTTTTAGCTTTCAGTGGTCAGCCCGAGCTTTGGACTATGAGCAAGCCGCTCATAGCTGGAGGCTGATTCTGGCAGCCATTTTCCGATTTAGAGCTTATCGCTTCGGATTTGGAACTTGAGTTTTATCCCGTGGCTAACAAGTTGGATTCTGGATTTTTGGTTTTTGTGATTTGGTTCCTGGTGTTTTTCCGCCTCACCTCTTCCGTCTCACTTTTCACTCTTCATAACTGAAAGCTGATTGCTCATAGCCCACTGCTGACAGCCCTCTGACGATAGCATGACAAAAGTCATTTTACTTGCTGATATTGCTTATAACTTATCCCCTCCGCTCCAAATACTTTTACAAATAACTCCTGCATCATGAGTGTAATGGTAATTCTTTTAATAGCCAGCATTTCCGTAGCCGGACTCTTTCTTTTAGCTTTTTTATGGAGTGTGAAAAGTGGGCAGTTTGAGGATGATTACTCTCCCTCTTCAAGAATATTGTTTGATAACGAAAAGCCTTCTAACGAAACAATAAAACCCTGATAAACATTTCCGGATATGCAAGTAGAAAAATTCTATTATGACAATAAGATCGTGAAAGCTTTTGGTTATGCCACGGTGATTTTTGCTGTTGTTGGTATGTTGGCCGGACTTTGGGCAGCCATCCAGATATATGCGCCTGCTACCAGTTTGAACCTGCCGGCTACTACGTTTGGCCGCTTACGACCGCTGCACACGAACGCAATTATTTTCGCCTTTGTGGGCAACTGTATTTTTACGGGTGTATACTATTCGTTGCAAAGGCTGTGTAAAGCCCGCATGTTCAGCGATAAGCTAAGCTGGATCCACTTTTGGGGATGGCAGCTTATTATTGTTGCCGCGGCTGTAACCTTATTGATGGGCTATACTTCGGGTAAGGAATATGCGGAGTTGGAGTGGCCAATAGATATTGCCATTACACTTGTATGGGTAGTGTTTGGCATCAACATGTTTGGCACCATTCTGCAAAGAAGAGAAAAGCATTTATATGTAGCTATCTGGTTTTACATTGCTACCTGGGTTACCGTAGCCATGCTGCACATCGTTAACTCTTTTGAGATACCCGTTTCTTTCATGAAAAGCTATAGCTGGTATGCCGGTGTGCAGGACGCGCTGGTACAGTGGTGGTACGGCCACAATGCGGTAGCGTTCTTTCTTACCACACCTATTCTGGGGTTGATGTATTATTTTCTTCCCAAAGCGGCTAACCGTCCGGTATATTCCTACCGGCTTTCTATCATTCACTTCTGGGCGCTGATCTTTATTTACATATGGGCGGGTCCTCACCATTTGTTATATACCGCGCTGCCGGACTGGGCGCAATCGCTGGGCACTGTTTTTTCTTTAATGCTCATCTTCCCTTCCTGGGGCGGCATGCTGAACGGGTTGTTCACCCTGCGCGGCGCCTGGGACAAGGTGCGGGAAGATCCGGTACTGAAATTTATGGTAGTGGCTATAACCTGCTATGGTATGGCCACCCTGGAAGGTCCGCTCCTGAGTTTAAAAAATATCAGTGCCATCGCCCACTACAGCGATTGGATCATCGCGCATGTGCATATAGGCGGACTGGGCTGGAACGGATTTATGGCCTTTGCCATGCTGTATTACCTTGTTCCAAAAATGTGGGGCACAAACCTGTATTCTAAAAAACTGGCTACGAATCATTTCTGGCTGGGAACCATTGGTATTATACTGTACGCGGTACCGTTATACTGGGCAGGCTTTACACAAACATTAATGTGGAAGACCTTTACGCCCGAAGGACAACTGAAATTTCAGTTCCTGGAATCTGTAACAAATATCATCCCTATGTATATCACCCGCAGTGTGGGGGGAACCTTATATCTGACGGGCGCATTGCTGATGTGTTATAACCTGTTTAAAACCATCGTTGCCGGAAAATTCATTGCCAACGAAGCTGCCGAGGCGGCGCCTTTAGTGAAAAAAGTAAGTTATGGTAAGGAGCACTGGCACAGGTGGATTGAACGCAGGCCGCTTACCTTACTGGTGGTGAGTTTGATCGTAGTGTTGATAGGTGGTGTGGTGGAGATGATACCCGCTTTTCTGGTTAAATCCAATATTCCTACCATATCAAGTGTAAAACCGTATACACCGCTGGAATTACAGGGTCGTGATATTTATGTGAGGGAAGGCTGTTATACCTGCCACTCGCAAATGATACGGCCCTTCCGGGACGAGGTGGCGCGGTATGGCGAATACTCCAAGGCGGGTGAGTTTGTATATGACCATCCATTTCAATGGGGTAGCAAGCGAACGGGTCCTGACCTGGCACGTATCGGAGCTAAATATCCCGATAGCTGGCATTATAATCATATGGACGATCCTGCATCCATGTCGCCCGGATCCGTGATGCCCGCTTATCCATGGCTGTTAGATCATGTGCTGGATACCGCCAGTACGCCAGCTAAAATAAGAGCGATGCAAAAATTAGGTGTGCCTTATCCCGCCGGGTTCGATAAAACGGCTAACCGGCACCTTGCCGAACAGGCGGAAGCCATATCTGCCAGGCTCAAAAAAGATAAAATTGAAACGCCTGCCAATAAAGAGATCATTGCACTGATTGCCTACCTGCAGCGCGTGGGCACAGATATTAAACTGGAACAGCAGGCCTCAGTCATTGAAACCACTAAGCAATAAACGATCAACAACACTGGAAACATGAAATTTATTAACTATTTGGAAAAGATCAGCGGAGTTGATATTCTCGGGCTAATATCATTTGGCATATTCTTTCTTTTTTTTATAGTGATGCTCACATGGGTGTTCAAAACAGACAAAGCCAAAATTGAGGAAATCAGCCGTATTCCATTAGATAACCAGGAACAATAAAATACATGGTATGCTTTTTAAAAACAATCGCTACTGCTCAACCCCTGTGCTCAAACAGTTATTATTACTGGCATTGTTCACTTTTGCAGGAAGTTTAGCCGCCGTTGCGGCAGGGCCGCCGCTGCCTTCTACACTTAACAATACCCTGGCTTTAACCTTAATAACCCTAATGTTGATATTGCTGGTCGTAATATTTATGCTGGGGCAGTTGCTGACGGGGATAGCCGATATTAAACTGCAAAAGGAAAAAGAAGAAAAGAAAAAATCAGCGACACCTGCTGTAGTTGTTACCGGGTTGTTTTTATTATTATCCGGTTCTGTTATGGCACAGGAAAGCGCTACAGCCATAGAGACAGCCGTTGCTAACACAAAAACATTTGGCGGCTTATCGGCCGTGGCTTTTTATTCCATGATGGCTATCATTTTTGTTGAAATGCTGGTGATCCTGGTGTTACTGTACAATATCAGGTTTTTGCTCAAAGCGGACAGACCGAAAGTTGCGGCAACTGATGAAGCGTTGGTTAAATCGAAATCGCTGCGTGCATGGTGGAGCCGGTTTAATAAATTTAAGCCTGTTGAGCAGGAGGCGGAGATAGCATTGGATCATGAATACGATGGCATTCGCGAACTGGATAACCGGCTCCCGCCCTGGTGGTTATACGGTTTTTATGCCACTATCATCTTTGGGGTAATTTATTTATGGCGGTATCATGTATCGTACAGTGCGCCTTTGAGTAAGGAAGAGTATGAGATTTCTGTAAAGAAAGCGGATGAAGAGGTAAAAGCCTATCTTACTTTAAAAGGGGAGTCGGTGGATGAAAATACCGTTACCGTATCTATTGATGCCGCTGACCTTGCCGAAGGAAAAAAAGTATATACCGCTGCCTGCGTAGCCTGTCATAAAGACGATGGTGGCGGGATGGTGGGGCCGAATCTTACCGATGATTTCTGGCTGCACGGCGGCGATATCAAAAGTATTTTTAAAACGATTAAATATGGTTTCAACGCAATGCCGCAATGGCAAACCAGTTATTCCAATAAACAGATAGCACAGGTAGCCAGCTATGTAATGTCGCTGCACGGTACCAATCCTCCCGGTGCGAAAGCCGCCGAAGGGCAATTGTTTAAGGAAGAAAATGCAGCGCAGGCGCCTGCAGCCAATGCTGCCAGGTAAAACCTCGTAAATGAAGTTAATGAATGACAAGCGAACAAAACACACACAGGAAACCGGACAACGAAGGGACCGCTTCTTTTCGCGACAGGATAGCTACTGTTGACGAAAAGGGTAAGCGCAAATGGGTATATGCCCATAAAACAAAGGGAAAATTATTTAATATCCGTACATGGGTGAGCTGGGGATTTTTTGTTTTGTTTTTTGCCCTTCCCTTCATTCAGTATAAAGGACGTCCGTTATTTCTTTTTAATATACCCGAAGCAAAATTTATATTGTTTGGCCGGGTGTTTTGGCCCCAGGATTTTTTCATATTCGGTATCACCATGATTACCGGTATTGTATTTATCATACTTTTTACGGCTGCCTTCGGACGATTGTTTTGCGGATGGGTTTGCCCGCAAACCATTTTTATGGAAATGCTTTTTCGGAAAATTGAATTTGCCATAGAAGGCGATGCACCGGCACAGAAGTTGTTAGACAAGGGGCCCTGGAACCGCGATAAGGTTGTAAAAAAAGCCACCAAGCATTTCGTATTCTTTCTCCTCTCTTTTATTGTTTCTAATTTTTTTCTTGCATACATCATAGGAATGGATGAATTGCTGAAGATCATAAGAGAACCGGCATCCGAACATATAGGCGGTTTGTTTTCCATCGTAATTTTTTCCGGAGTGTTTTATGGTGTATTCTCGTATTTCCGCGAACAGGCCTGCACGGTAGTTTGCCCCTATGGCCGCCTGCAGGGCGTATTGCTCGACCGCAACTCCATGATTGTTGCCTACGACTATAAAAGAGGCGAACCAAGAGGAAAGTTCAGAAAACAAAAGGAAGCTGAGCTGGCGCCTGTATTGGGTGATTGTATAGATTGTTTCCAGTGCGTAAAGGTTTGTCCAACGGGTATAGATATCCGCAACGGAACTCAAATGGAATGTGTAGGTTGCACTTCATGTATTGATGCCTGTAATAAAATGATGGATGCCACAGGAAGGGAAAGAGGGCTGATCCGCTATGCTTCAGAAAATGGGATAGCAGAGGGGAAGAAACTGAAATTTACGGGAAGAATGAAATTTTATACCATTCTCCTTGTTGTTTTAACGGGGCTTTTAACGGCTTTACTGGTATCCCGTAAAGACGTGGATGGCACGATAATGAGGGCAGGGGGTATGCTATACCAGGAAAGGGGAACAGACAGTGTATCGAACCTGTATAATATCAAAATCATAAATAAAACGGTGCATGATGTGTCGCTTTCTTTAAAGCTGGAAGACGTGCCGGGCAGCATTATAGAAGCCGAAGGAAGAGATATTATGGTAAAAAGAGAGGGGCAGGGAAAAGGATCATTTTTTATTGTGCTGCCCCGCAATATCATTGAAGCAAGAAAAACAAAGCTGAAAGTGGGATTGTATGAGGGAGACCATAAGATTACAACGCTCAGCACTAATTTCATGGGGCCGGCTGCAAAGTGATCGTGAGGGGGGTGAATGGTGAGAGGTGAGAGAAGTGAGAAGTGAGAGGTGAGAAGGTAAAAGGGAGAAGTGAAAGAGGAGTGTATTTTGTAACCTGAAACCTGTAACGCATAAAAGTCTCTGTAATTGCATAGCAGTAGTTTGGTATTTACATTGATTAACGCAAAATGAATAACATGAACTGGGGACATAAGCTCACTATTGTGATTGCTGTTTTTATTTGCCTGATGGGCTTTATGGTTTACCAGGCCATGCAAACCGACTTTCAGTTGGTAGAAAAAGGCTATTATAAAAGCGAATTAAATTACCAGCAGGTAATTGACGGAACCAGCCGCGCAAACGCCTTAAGCAGCAGGGTACGTATTGCAAAAACCGGAGACCGGCTTATTGTACAATTGCCCGAAGAAATGAAAGGCAGTGAGGTGCGGGGTTCCCTGTGGTTTTATTGCGCTTATGATGAGAAGCGGGACAGGAAATTTGAACTGCAGACAAATAAAGATGCCATGCAGGAACTGGACGCAAACTTGTTCGAAGCTGGAAATTATACGATAAAAATTGAATGGGTGAGCAATAATGAACACTATTACAGTGAAGAAAAACTAAGTATGTAATGATGTGGCAATTTATAGCAGGAGGATTTGTGCTGGGGTTCTTCAGCAGCATGCACTGCGTAGGCATGTGCGGTCCGCTTGCTATGGCGCTGCCGGTTCATCATTTGTCACATTTAAAAAGATTTACCGTCCTGTTGCTGTACCAGTTTGGGCGTATTGTTACCTATGCTTCATTGGGGTTATTGTTTGGCTTTGCCGGAAGGCATATTTACATCGCCGGTTTTCAGCAATGGTTTTCCATTGGCATAGGTATACTCATTTTTGTACTGCTTATTCTGTATTACTTCTATAAAAAAAACGTTCAGCCTCCTTTTATGCTGACGTTTTACAAAAAAATACAGGGTGTTATCATTGCTTTATTGCAATCGAAAAAAAATCTTTTTTCGTACCTGTTGATTGGAATGGCCAATGGTATGCTGCCCTGTGGTATGGTATATGTTGCCATTGCCGCCGCGCTTACCAGTACAGCCATTGATCAGAGCGTTTGGTTTATGATGATGTTTGGGCTGGGCACCTTACCCGCCATGATGGCGATCGGCTATTTTGGAACATCGCTGAGCTTTAATGTCAGAGCAGCTATGCGCAAGGCCGTACCCTATGGCATAGCCCTTATGGCAATGGTGCTGATTTTAAGGGGAATGAACCTGGGCATACCATTTATTAGTCCTGTATTGCAAAGCGCTCCCGGCGTGGCGGCAGAATGCCACAATTGATTTGAGATTTGAGTCATGCGGTCGGTACCCGGCCTAAGGAGGGTCAGCACCGCATACTAACTCATTGGTCTACCTCCACAAGCCTGTATTTTAGGGCAAACAAAATCAGCTCAGCTTTATTTTTGAGCCCAAATTTTTTTTACATGTTGGTGTTCCCGCGCCGCCGTTGTTGTGTATGTGGGGTAGGTATTGTGCATGGCATACCAACCCGTCCGACTGGGTAATCCCCGCCTGAATGGCGTAGTCGGGCAGGCGGGCGGGCAACAAGTGGCGATATTTGATTCGGGAGTGATGAAAGAAGCAGGAGTACCTTAAAGCAGAATGGGTTATCCCGCTGGTGACAACACCAGGCAGGAGCGGTGTAAAGAATAGAGAGCGGGAACACCATCAGCGGCAAAAAGCTACTGTATAATACAAAACCCGGAAAGTGTTATGGAAAAATATATTTTTATTCAGTCCCTCAACTTTATATTGATTACCCGATTGGCTACTATGATTCGCTATATATGATGATTGAAACTACTATTGCTGCCTATACAAAGAAAGTGTACGCATATGATTTTGAAAAAAATAGACTACGGTGCAAATATGAAGATCTTTATGAACTAATAAAACGTATGAATCCCAATTCGATCTATTGGAAGGATCATGATCCTTTGCAGGAAGATGAATGGTATGAAGTATGATTAGTTAAAGTATCATAACGATAAGGAGCTCTTTGACGATGGGGACCTGAACTGGTACAATTACGGTTTCCGGAATTACGATGCGCAGATCGGGCGGTTTGTGCAGTTAGACCCGCTTACGGATTATTACGCTGTGCTGACACCTTATCAATTCGCAGGTAATGATCCGATAGCGAATGTGGACCTTGACGGGCTTGAGCCATTAAGTTCTGTTAATGGCGCAGTATCAGGAGTGACGGGTGCAGCAAGGGATTTCACTTATGCATACAACACAGCGAGTCTGGTTTTAGGCCCGGCGATGCAAGCTGCAACTGCAACCTCAACGGTTTTCACCTCTGTCAATCTCGTAACCAGTATAACAAGTCTTGTTGCCACAGGTGCAAATATTGTGTCTGATATTATTAATAGCAAGAGTGTTACGCAACAGGTGGGCGGTCAGTTAATAGGGATAAGAAATAGACCCAGATATGGACAGGGCTCGGACTTCAAATGCGAACTTTAAAGAACAGATGCATCCCGGCGACGGCTTCAGCAACGCCAAAATGGACTTTTCAGTAGGAGGCAGCGGCACGGGTAAGATCACCTACGACCGGAACGGCAACCTGCTGAAAATGGGGCGCTTGGGGGTACTGCCCGGCGCCGCCAGCCCCGTTACGATAGACGACCTTACCTATACCTACTCCTTAAGCAACAGGCTTGACAAGGTAACAGACGCCATGCCTCTCAGCGCCCAAAACGGCAGCTCCGGCGACTTTAAGGACGGCAGCAACGGTTCGGCCAACGACTATGTTTACGACGCCAACGGCAACGTGGTGGCAGACCTGAACAAAAGCATCCAAAACGCCCTGGGCGACGGTGCGGGCAGCAGCGGAGTGGTGTACAACCACCTCGACAAGCCGGAGCTGATCCGCATTACGGGCAAGGGCACGGTGCGCGTAGTGTACAGCGCCGATGGCCAAACCCTGCAAAGAGCCTTTATACCCGAAAGCGGCGATGCCACTGTTACCATCAACGAATTTGTGTACCAGGAAACGGCGAGCCTTGCACCCCTCGCCGCCACGCCCTTTTCGGGCACGGGGCTGGCGCTCACCTCCATATTATTTGAGGAAGGGCGCATCCGGGTGATCACCCCTGTTTCAACGGGTGACGGCATCGAAGGGCTCATCGTCAGCGGCAACCTTAGCCTGCCCAACAACAAGGAAGGGGCGTACGACTACTACATACGGGACTACCAGGAAAACGTGCGGATGATACTGACCGAAGAAAGCCACACCTTCTACGGCACGGCCACGATGGAAACAGGCAGGGCCACGAGGGAAGCCGCCATCTTCGGGCAGCCGGGCGCCGGCAACGAGGTAACTATTACAAGAGTTGCCAAACCCACGGGGTGGACGAACAACAGCAGCGCGGCAGTAAGCCGCACAGGCAACCAGGCAGGCACGAACATTGGCCCCAACCTGCTGTACAGGGTAATGGCGGGAGACAAGGTGAGCGCGCAGGTGAGCTATTACTTTACAGGCTCGCCCGGCAGTAGCAGCAACCCCGATATGCTGCTGAATATGCTCACCAGCCTTGCCGGCTCCATTGGTGGCCGTAATGTTACGGGCGGGCTGGTAAAGAGCAATGCCACGGCCATCGGTACGCAGCTATCCACCACGCCTGGTTTCCCCGGCGTGGTAAGTCCCACGGGCAATATCAATGCGCCGCAGGCCTACCTCACGATACTGTTCTTCGACGAGCGGTTTAACTTCATCCCCGCCGCCGACGGCGGTGTGGCACAAACACAGGTGGCCGCCAGTTGGAACGCCGCTACCTCCCCATTAGCCCTGGCCAATATAAAAGCGCCGAAGAACGGCTACGTGTACGTGTATGTGAGCAACCGCAGCGACCAGCATGTGTATTTTGATGACGCCCGCCGTTGTTGGTGTTCGTGAGATGGCAATGTGTGCCGGCATCACCAACAACAAGAGGTGATATTTGATCCGGTAGCGATATGAAGGAAGCAGTGATTGCCTTAAAAGCAGAATGGGTTATCCCGCTGGTGACAACACCAGGCAGGGGCGGTGTAAAGGATGGAGAGCGGAACACCTATGTAGCGCGAGCATATGGGCTAATGATATGAGGCGTGTTAAAAATACTCCGGTGTCAGGCGCAAGCGTCCCGCTTGTGCCGTTGTAAAGGGGGGCAATTACATCCAATGTTTTTAATGCTGCTGTGCAAAGTTTTTACCAGAGTGGTTGATGGCTGGTGTGGAAGAAACGGAGGATATGAACGGTGTGACCGGGTTCGTCAATGGTGAACATAATGAGGTAAGGGAAAGTAGCCATAGGCTTGCACCGGATATTACGGTACCGGACAGCCGAAGCGGTGGGCGTAAGGGCAATACGGTTTAAATATGCTTCAACCAGGTCAGCAAAGCGGTATCCAAGGTCTTCAGCCTGGAGGTTATAATATTCAACAGCATCGGTTAAATCGTTACTTGCAGTTGGGGTAATGTTAATGGTATAGGGCGGCATTATGGTTTTTTATACCGGTGTTTGATATCATCCCACTTTAATAAATAGCCGGGATTGTTTTTAATAGCATCCAGTTCTTTATCCAGCGCAGCTTTCTGAGCCGGAGTAAGCTCAATGGCATCTTCTTCCACAGATTCTACAGCATCCACTTTGATAAGATCTTCAATCAAAGCCGCGGCATATTGCTTTTTAATACGCAGGTGTAATGTATCGGGCATAACATAAATTTTTAAGAGGCAAAGACTTTTTTGGCTTTATGCGATTGCAGAAAAGCATCCAGCATGGCAAACACATGTGCTTTATCTTCCTGCCCCAGCTTTTGAATATCAATAATTTTATTCACTACATTTTTTTCCAGCAGCAAATCAGTATTGCCAACCAGGTAATCCAGAGATACTTCCAGGGCATCAGCAATAGCGGCAGCTACTTCAATGGAAGGTTTTACTTCATCGCGTTCATAGCGGCCGATAACAGCGCCATGTACATTTAATTTTTTTGCCAGCTCGTCCTGGCTCATCTTCTTTACTTTTCTTACTTCACCGAGGCGTTTTCCGAACGTAGTTGACTTCATATGTGTATCAAATAATACAGGTAAATAATCAATACTGCGAATTTACACGACATAAGTATCGTAACGAAGGTATAAAAGTTTTGTCATATTAAGATTTATCTATTAGGTTTACAACAGATATGTAGTCAAATGTTTTTTTTAATTGAGGTTAGGAGGTTAAAGACATCAAGCAGCAGCTTAGCATCAACCTGGTATTACAGCATTACGAGCAGAAGAACCAAATCACAAAAAACAAGAACCAAACAAATTTCAAACCAGAAACTAAAAATCCGAAATTCGAAGGGGTACACGATGATCTAAAAAATCAGAAATCCCCAAATCAGAAATCAACAAATCAAAAATCAGAAATACTCACCCTATCTATTGTCCCCCGCAATCTTATCATAGCTCGCTACAATACCTTTAATGAGCGAAGAACTGAAGCCCTGGTGTTCCATCTCGTTGAGCCCGGCTATGGTACAGCCCTTAGGTGTGGTTACCTTGTCTATTTCCTGCTCGGGATGCGAATTTTTCTGAAGCAATAACTGCGCGGCGCCTTTTACTGTTTGGGCGGCAATCAGACTGGCGGTAGCGGCATCAAAACCAATTTCAATACCGCCCTGGATATTGGCGCGGATATAACGCATGGCATATGCCGTGCCGCATGCGGCCAATACGGTTGCGGCATCCATCAGCTTTTCTTCAATTACAGCCACCAGTCCCAACTGGTTGAAGATGTCTTTCACATAATCCAACTGCTCGCTGGTAATATCTCTTGCACTTATACAGGTCATGCTTTGCTGTATAGCGATGGCCGTATTGGGCATAGCCCTCACGGTTGATATTTTTTTATGTAAAATACCGTGGATGTGCGCGGTGGATATGCCCGTGACCACCGAAACCAGTACATGCCGGTTTTCATCAAAAAGGGGTTTAACGGCGCCCAGTACATCATCAACCTGGAAAGGTTTTACTGCAAGAATAACCATGTCGGCAAAACGAAGCGCTTCGGCATTGTCGTTACTTACCAGCACGCCTTGTTCTTCGAGGTACCGGAGGGTTGAAAGATTTCTTTTGGTGATCAAAATATGACCAGGCAAAACAAAGTCGCTTTGGATCAGTCCTTCCGCAATAGCAGTACCAAGGTTACCGCCGCCAATGATGGCTATTTTTTTATTCATCGCTAATAGTAATTTCCGGTAATTAAATAATTTTTTACATAATCATCAATACCTTCCTCAAGACTATAAAAGGTATTTGTATAACCAGCCGCTTTTAGTTTAACCATATTCGCTTCTGTAAAATACTGGTATTTGTCGCGAATGTCTTCCGGCATATCAATAAAACGAATATCGGGCGGTATGCCCATTGCCGCAAATGTGGCAAGGGCCAGGTCATAAAAACTCCTTGCTTTGCCGGCGCCGAGATTATAAAGCGCAGAACCTGGCTGGTTTTCCATCAGCCAGTAACAAATATTCAGTACATCCTTTACATACACAAAGTCGCGCAATTGTTTGCCATCCGCATAATCGGGCCGGTGCGATTTGAACAGGTTCACATATCCTTTTTGCTTTACCTGGTTAAAGGCATGGAATACCACGCTGGCCATGCGTCCTTTGTGGTATTCATTGGGTCCGTATACATTAAAAAATTTTAGCCCGGCCCAAAATGGCGGCACACTGTGCTGGTGAAGCACCCATTTATCAAATTCATTTTTTGAAATGCCGTAAGGGTTCAGTGGCTCAAGTTTTTTCACAATATCATGATCATCATTATAACCCAGGGCGCCGGATCCGTATGTGGCTGCAGAGGATGCGTACACAATGGGAATGTTATTCAATACGCAGTAATTCCATATATCCTGGGAGTATTCCACGTTCAGTCGCTGGTGTACGGCGTAATCAAACTCAGTAGTGTCTGTACGTGCACCCAAATGAAAAACAAAATCAATATTTGGCCTATTTTGATGCAGCCATTCAAAAAAAAGATCCCTGTCTATTTTATACGTATATTTTTTATTCCTGAGATTATTAAACTTGTCGTTTCTTTCAAATTCATCTACCAGGATAAGATTCTCAAATCCCGTGCTGTTTAGAAACGATACCAGGCAACTGCCGATAAAACCCGCTGCACCTGTAATAACTATGCTGTTGTTTTTTGAAACGGTATGGTTCATATAATGATATTCCCCGCTGTGCCCATTGGCGCAATAAACGGAATGCAAATTAAGATTTAAACCTGGAGTGAAATGCTTTTTCCAGCGTTTCACGGTGATCGGGGTGAGCGATATGGATGAGCGCTTTCGCTCTTTGCTTTAAATTCTTCCCAAACAGATCCACGATCCCGAATTCTGTAACTACCCAATGCACATGCCCCCGTGTGGTAACTACCCCGGCGCCTTCTTTTAAAAAAGGCACAATACGGGATATCCCTTTGGACGTAACAGATGGTAAGGCAATAATGGGTTTCCCGTTTTCGGATAAAGAAGCGCCCCGCATAAAGTCCATTTGGCCCCCAATGCCCGAAAACTGGTACGTGCCAATAGAATCGGCGCATACCTGCCCGGTAAGATCAATTTCAATGGCGCTGTTGATAGCTGTTGCCCGTGGATTTTTACGGATATTGCTGGCATCATTTACATAGCCGATATCCATTACCCGTATGGAGGGGTTATCGTGTACAAAATCGTACAGCTTTCGCGTGCCCACCATGAATCCGGTAACCGACCGTCCAATGTTCAGTTTTTTCCGGCTGTTGTTGATAGCGCCTTTTTCGAGAAGCGGTATAACGCCATCCGACAACATTTCGGTGTGTAAGCCAAGGTTTTTATGATTGCCAAGATTTTTTAAAACCTGGTCGGGAATAACGCCGATCCCCATTTGTAAACAAGCGCCATCCTCAATTAGAGAGGCTACATGAAGACCGATTTTCTCAACACTGCTGCTCACCTTTTGAGAATAATCCACTTCCGGAAGACTGCTTTCATCCCAAACCAGCGCATTTATTTTGCTTGTATGCAGAAACCCTTCTCCATGCGTGCGGGGCATATTGGGATTTACCTGCGCAACAACTATTTTAGCGGTATCCACTGCCGAACGGGCAATATCAACCGAAGTGCCTAAGGAGCAGTACCCGTGCACATCGGGTGGCGATACCTGTACCAGGGCCACATCAATGGGTAATATGGATTTCCTGAAAAGTTGCGGGATCTCGCTTAAAAAAATAGGAACATAATCGCCGTCTCTGCTGTTTGCCACAGCACGCGTATTAGCCGACACGAACAACGAATTAAAAAAGAAGCTTTTCCGGTACTCTGGTTTGTTGAAATCTATATCCCCCAGGTTGGTAATGCTTACCAATTCTACATTTTTTAGTTCTTCATGCCTGTTCTGCATGGCTTCTATTAAGGTTACGGGTGTGGCCGCGCTGCCATGTAAAAACACACGGTTGCCCGATTGTATGCATTGCACTGCTTCGGAAGCAGAAATAAAGGGGTTGTTGCTGTTCATATACCATGTTTACACAAAAATGAGGTAAATCTGTTGAAAAAGGAAGATAAGGCAATCTCATCAAAGAAGATTCGTTGATAGCTTACCTTTGCCGAAAGGAGTGCTGTGGAAATACTTAACGTTCTTGCGCAGGTTTACTCGGAGCAGTTTACAACAGGCGAAAACGACTTGTTGCGGGAAATAGCGGCTTATACCAAAGAAAACCATGCGCATGCACATATGCTTAGCGGGCAGGTGCAGGGAAAATTGCTGACCATGCTAAGCCGGATAATCCGGCCCTCACGCATATTGGAAATAGGCACATTTACAGGATATAGTGCATTGTGTCTTGGGGAAGGGCTTGCTGATGAGGGAATATTGTATACCATTGAATTGCGTGAAGAGGATGCATCGAAAGCACTTGATTTTTTTAACAAAAGCCCTATGAAGGATCGCATTAAATTGCAGGTTGGGAATGCACTGGAGATTATTCCTGCATTGAATGAAAAATGGGACCTGGTATTTATAGATGCGGATAAAGTGAATTACATTCATTATTATGAAATGGTGTTGCCCCGCTTGAGACCTGGCGGTTTAATAATAGCCGATAACGTGTTGTTTCACGGCGAGGTGCTTGAAAAAAGAATAGAAGGAAAAAATGCAAAAGCCATGCATGCATTTAATGAACATGTAAAGAAAGACAACAGGGTTGAACAAGTATTATTAACCGTTAGAGACGGGTTGATGCTGATACAAAAAAAATAGAATACCGAATCTATGATCAAAAAAGTAAACATCCTTTTGATATTGTCTGTTTTTAGCTATAGCGCTTTAACGGCCCAAAATGCAGATATTATACAATACATTAATACTTATAAGTTTCTGGCTATACAGGAAATGCAGCGTACAGGTGTGCCTGCTTCCATTAAGCTTGCACAGGGCATTTTGGAAACACAGGCAGGTGTAAGTGATCTTGTAAAGCGTTCCAACAACCACTTTGGCATTAAATGCAAGTCTGGCTGGAACGGGAGTAAAGTATATCATGACGATGATGAAAGGGGAGAATGTTTCCGTGCCTATGCTTCGGCTGAAGATTCTTACAGGGATCATTCCGATTTTTTAAAAAGAAGCCCGCGTTATGCTTTTCTTTTTCAGTTGGATCCCGAGGATTACCAGGATTGGGCCAAAGGATTAAAGAAAGCGGGTTATGCCACCAATCCAAAGTATACACAGCAGTTGGTGAAGTTTATTGAAACTTATGACCTGCAGTTATACACTTTGATAGCGCTGGGAAAACGGAAAATGGGAGATGAACAGCCGATGTATGCTGTTAATAACAATGCCATACCTGTCATTTCTACGGCGGCAGAGGGGAGTGGGAGCGCTGAACCCGAAACTTCGGTTAGGGCTTTGCGTTTGCGATATCCCGAAGAAGCATTTAGGATAAACGATACCAGGGTAATTGTAGCGGTTGCAGGCACTCCATTACTTTCTATTGCGGAGCAGTTTGGCGTTAAATACAGGCACCTGCTTGAATTTAATGAATTGTCTGAAGCGGATGATATTGTTCGCAAAGACCAGTTGATTTTTTTGCAACGGAAAAGACGGCAGGGCTCAAATCCGTTTCACCTGGTTACAAAGGGGGAAACGCTTTATGATATTGCCCAGGAGGAAGCCATACGGTTAGACAATTTACTAGCCTACAATCAACTGCGGGGCACCGAAACACCTGTTGCAGGGCAAAAGCTGTATTTACAAAAAGACGCGGCAGAGCGCGAAGCGGCAAATGTGGAAAATAACATCGCCAGAACTGAAATAGCAAAAGTGCAGGAAGTTGCGCCTGTATTTAATGTGCCTGCTCCCGCATTAGTAAAGCATGTTGTTCAAAATAAGGAAACCTTGTTTGGCATTGCCCGGAAATACGGAGTTGAGGTAGATCAGGTTCGCTCATGGAACAGGCTTCCGAATGATGCCATTCGCGGCGGACAGGAACTGCTTATTTATAAAAATTGATTCATGCACCTGATACATATTCATGATAAACAATTTGAACCTTATATTTCGCAGGAAGCGATTGCTGATAAAATTCAGGAAATAGCACAAGCGATAGAAAAGGATTATGAAGGAAAAATACCACTGTTTATCGCAATTTTGAATGGATCATTCATGTTTGCTTCAGATCTTTTTAAAGTGCTGAATATACCGGCGGAGATATGTTTTATAAAGCTGGCATCCTATAAGGGCACCAAATCTTCGGGACATGTTGTAACTTCTATAGGGCTTGATATGGATTTGTTCGGAAGAGATGTTATTATATTGGAAGATATTATTGATACCGGCAAAACAATGAGCCAGTTTTTACCGCAGCTTTTTCACCAGCAACCGGCCTCTTTGAAAATATGTACTTTACTGCACAAACCCGAAGCCACCATTTATCCTGCTACTGTTGATTATCGCGGGTTTATTATACCCGATAAATTTGTAGTAGGATACGGACTTGATTACGACGGATTAGGCAGGAATATCAAAGAGATTTATCAACTAACCGAAGAAGGATAACGACCTGTGAAATAATATCATGTATCCAATATCGTTAGATGTACTAAAACTACTGTTATAACATGCAATGCCATATAAAACAGGCAGCTTTACTCTTTGGATGGCTCTGTTTTTATACAACGGTAAATGCCCAGTATTATTTACGCGGTGAAATAACCGATGGAAAAAATAGACCGCTGCAAAATGTAAAGATCATTCTCCATTCAACCGGTTATCTTCATTCCAGCGGGTTAGGGGGTGCTTTTGGTATTCCCAGCGTAAAAAAATCCGATAGCATTAGTCTTTCCCTTGATGGATACGAACCGCTCTCATTAGGCGTAAATACTTCAGCATATCAGAAGCTTACGATGAAAATGCTGCCATATACGGCCAGTCTTCAAAAACATTATCTGTTGTCACTCACCACAAGCCTTAAAACATTGTCGGGGCGCAGGTTGTCTGTTGCAGATGAAACTTACAGTGCGCTGGTGGAAAATGATTTCGTTAAAACAGATGATAACCCGGTTACCGGTATTACGCCTAATGTAAACGGAGCTTCCTACAGCAATATCCGCCGGTTTATTAATATGAACAGCCAGGTGCCTGAAGATGCTGTTCGTATTGAAGAGATGCTGAATTATTTCAATTTTAATTACACAGAACCTGGCGGCGACAGCATATTTACTGTTCGTTCACAGTTGAGTTCCTGTCCATGGAATGGGGAGAATCAATTGTTGTTTGTACAGGTAACTTCCAAAAAACTTAATCTTAATAGTATTCCTCCAAGTAACCTGGTTTTTCTGATAGATGTATCGGGTTCAATGGATATGCCCAACCGCCTGCCGTTGCTTAAGTCGGCTTTTAGAAAATTGGTTGAAAATCTGCGGCCGGTAGATACGGTATCTATTGTGGTATACGGTGGTGTTACCGGCGTAATGCTGCCACCTACCAGTGGCGATAGAAAAGAAAAGATTTTGCAGGCTATCGAAGATCTTGCTGCAGGAGGATTTACGCCTGGCGAGGCCGGAATACGGCAGGCTTACCGGCTGGCACATAATACATTTATAAAAGATGGCAACAACCGCGTAATACTGGCAACAGATGGCGATTTTAATGTAGGGGTTTCTGTTGAAAGTGAACTGGAAAGTCTTATCCTTAAAATGAAACAGGGAGGCATTTACCTTACCTGCCTGGGAGTGGGGATGGGTAATTACAAAGATTCGAAGATTGAGGCCCTCGCAAAAAAAGGAAATGGCAATTTCGCATATCTTGATGATGAAAGGGAAGGGGAGAAAGTATTGGTGAAAGAGCTTACGCAAACCTTATATGCCGTTGCAGATGACGTGTCGCTTAATATGCACTTCAATCATGATGCTGTGCAATCCTACCGGTTAATAGGCTTTGATAATAAAAGAACAGCGTTGGAAGACAGCAGCAGCACTTTGGAGGGAGGAGAAATAGGTTCGGGGCATTCCATGCTGGCGGTATTTGAACTGGTTCCGGGAAGCGATAAGGTTAAAAAACAATCCATTGGCGGCGAACTGGCTACAGTAACGATTAATTATTGCTTGCCGGGTAAAAAGGATATTAATAAGCAGGAGTACAGTTGCATTAATAATTATAAACCATTAGACAGCCTGAGCTACTATTTTAAGTTTGCTACCAGTGTGTGCATGTTTGGAGGATTTCTTCATAGTTCACCCTACCTGCAAAAAGCTACCTGGGACGACGTGTTAAAGCTTACCAAAGAGTCTATGGATATCGCCAATCCATTACACACAGAGTTTTTTGATATGCTTGTTAAAGCAAAAAAGATATATGAGCCTACAAAAAAAAGAAAGAGAAGGAATGGAAGATAGCAGGCGGTATGAAAGCCGGCAAATCTGCTTTGCCTGGCTTCATGTGGGCGGCGGGCACACCAGCCGGCTACCAACCCGCCAACGGGAAGCATCAATGAGAAACCGGTATGTTTGCTTTACGGCATTTTTTGTTAACAGATAATTCGGATATTGCTTTTATCCATAAATCCACATCATCGGGCAGTTTCACTTATATTTGTTTTAAACAATTTGAACAGCAGTTATGAACTCCATCATTCATCTGGATAATATCAGGAAAAGCTACTTTATGGGCCGGCAGGAATTGCAGGTTTTGAAGGGTATTTCCCTTGATATTCAAAAAAATGAGTATGTTGCTTTAATGGGTCCTTCAGGCTCAGGCAAAAGCACCCTCATGAACATATTGGGATGCCTTGATTCGCCCACAGGAGGGGATTATTATCTCAACGGGCACCAGGTAAGTAAAATGATGGATAATGACCTTGCCGAAATACGAAACACGGAAATTGGTTTTGTGTTTCAGCAGTTCAATCTTTTACCCCGGCTTTCGGCAGTGGAAAATGTGGCGCTTCCGCTCATATATTCGGGAGTAACCAAAAAGCAACGTATGGAAAGGGCAATGGCGGTACTTGAGCAGGTTGATCTGGCAGACAGAAGCCATCACCGTCCCAATGAATTAAGCGGTGGTCAATGCCAGCGTGTAGCCATTGCAAGGGCGTTGGTAAATAACCCATCTTTGGTACTGGCTGATGAACCTACAGGAAACTTAGATTCCAAAACTTCCTACGAGATTATGAGTATTTTTGGTAAAATACAGCAGGCAGGCAATACGATTGTGCTGGTAACGCATGAAGAAGATATTGCCCGCTATGCCAAACGTATTGTTCGCCTCCTGGATGGCGTTATTGAAACCGATAAAAGAACTTCTGAAGCAGCAGTATTAGTGTGAGGAGTGATAAGCTGGTTCTCTACAATAACTTCACATTGATTTGAAATAACCGTTATGTCTTTTAAAATATATACCAAAACAGGCGATAAAGGCACAACTTCACTGATTGGCGGAACGAAAGTACCAAAGTCGCATTTGCGTATTGAGGCGTATGGAACAATAGATGAATTAAATTCAAACATTGGGTTATGTAAAGACAGCCTTGATGATGAGCAGAGCCGCAAAGTATTACAGGATGTGCAGTGGCAGTTGTTTTCTATCGGAGCAGCGCTTGCCTGCGATCCTGCCAAAGAAACCAAATTGCATATCCCCGATATTCATGAGTCCGACATCATTGCATTGGAGAAAGAAATTGACCGGATGAATGAAGCGCTTCCCCCTCTGAAATATTTCATTTTACCTGGTGGGCATAGTACGATATCCTTTCTCCATATCGCCCGTTGTGTTTGCCGCCGCGCAGAAAGATGCTGCGTGCATTTGGAAACCGAAAAGGAAAAGATAGCTCCTCTTATATTAATGTATCTCAACCGCCTGAGCGATTATTTGTTTGTACTCGCAAGATATGCCGGCCACCTGCTAAAAATTGAAGATGTACCCTGGAAGCCCCGCGGATAACCGGGAGCTGTGCAAACATTCATTATTCACTACTCACTACTCACTATTTACTACTTGCCACCTACCCCTACTACCTACTCTCCTCCATTTCTCACATTCCCTTACATTTGCATAAACGGAACTACAGGCATGGATAATTTTATTGTATCGGCGCGTAAATACCGTCCGCAGACTTTTAATACCGTGGTGGGGCAGGCGCATATTACCACTACCTTAAAGAATGCAATCAAAAATAAGCAACTGGCGCATGCCTTTTTGTTTTGCGGACCAAGGGGGGTGGGCAAAACTACCTGCGCCCGTATATTGGCCAAAACCATTAATTGCGAAAACATGCAGGCCGATGGCGAAGCCTGTAATATTTGCGACTCCTGTAAATCATTTAATGACGGCGCCTCCCTTAATATTCATGAATTAGATGCAGCGAGCAATAACTCAGTAGATGATATTAGAACGCTCACGGAGCAGGTGCGGTTTTCGCCACAGGCCGGAAAATACAAAGTGTATATTATAGATGAGGTGCATATGCTGAGTTCTTCAGCTTTTAACGCCTTTTTAAAAACGCTTGAGGAACCACCGCCCTATGCCATTTTTATTTTAGCTACTACCGAAAAACACAAGATACTTCCTACCATATTATCGCGTTGCCAGATATTCGATTTTAAAAGGATAACGCCCAATGATACCGTTGAACATTTGCAGGAGATCTGTGATAAGGAAAAAATTACAACAGACAAAGCGGCGCTCCAGGTAATTGCCCAGAAAAGCGAGGGCTGCATGCGGGATGCACTCAGTATTTTAGATAAGATAGTGAGTTTTACCAACGGCCATCTCAGTTATCAGAATACATTGGAACACCTGAACATACTGGATGCCGACTATTACTTTAAGCTGATAGAAGCCATGCTGGAGCAGGACTTGGGTGGCGTCCTGTTGTTGTATGATGATATTAACCGCAAAGGATTTGAGGGCGACCTGGTATTGAATGGCTTTGCCGAATTTGTGCGCAACCTGCTCGTGTGCAGAGATGAAAAAATAGCAGGCTTGCTTGAAGTAGTGGAAAGTTTTAAAGACCGGTACGTGTCCACAGCGCAAAAAGTTTCACCGGGATGGCTGATCAGCGCGCTGAATATTTTGAATGAAGCTGAAATCAACTATAAAGGGGCACGCAATAAGAAACTGCATGTAGAACTTACCCTCATTAAACTTACGTACCTGAGTCAGGCTATAGAACTGGTAAACGAAGCCGGTGTTGTAAAAAAAAAGCAAACTGATGCAGCCAAACCCGTAGCATTTAAAAATATAAGACCCGCAGTACTGAAGGGTACGGTTTTAGCAGGCAATCCATCTGCTGCTGCAAACAAGCCTCAACCGGCGACCAACGCCAAACTGATGATTGAAAGCAATAGGGTGGAAGAGGAGGAAACGCCATACGGCCAGGGTTCAGTAAAACCCGGAAACCATTCGGGGAAGCCAACCCGTGAAGCAATAACAACAGAAGCGTCTGTTACATGCACACCCACCCTTGGTGCACTGTCGAGAATCCGGAAACAGATTGTGCAAAATCAAACGCAGGCTAATCATACAGCAAAACCCTTAACAGCCGAAAACCTGCAGGAAGCCTGGAGCAGGTATATTGATCAATTAGTGGAGCAAAAAAATCATTCCGCCGTTACCAATTTTAAGCTGGCACAATTAAGGGCAGCAGATAACAGCAGTTTTGAAATAGTGGTGGAAAGCAATATTCAGCAAAAATTTATAGAACAGGAACGCGGAACATTAATAGAGCATCTTCAATCCTTTTACAATAACCGCTCTCTTTCCTATGCTATCCGGATAGAAGAAGCCATAGATAACGGCGTACAGCAGGAGCGTTCCCTCACCAGCCGTGAGCAGTATCTGAAAATGATTGAACAATATCCGCTGGTGAAAGAATTAAAAGAGCGGCTGAAATTAGAACTGGATTATTAATCGTTCATTTCCGTTTTATGTTTTAAATTGGAAAAATGTTTTAGCTGATAAACAGATGCAGGATATGTGCACTTTTACCACCTTCAAACTGCTTAAATGCCACTTCATAAAATTGACTTCATTGTAGTTGCACTTTTTTTTCTGAGTATGATCGTTATCGGCATATGGTCTTATTTCAAGAGTAAAAATTCGGAAGATTATTTTGTGGCCGGTGGAAAATTACCCTGGTGGCTGGCCGGTATTTCCCATCATGTATCAGGACATAGTGGTGCTGTATTTGTAGCATACGCGGCAGTAGCATATACGCATGGGTTTACCATGTATATGTGGTGGGCTTTTCCGGTAGCGGTAGCCATTATTGTAAGTGCGAAAATATTCCCTGTATATTGGGTAAGGCTTCGAAAAAACTTTCAGATACAGTCTCCGCTTGAATACCTCAACACACGATATAATCTTGTTACGCAGCAAATCATGGCATGGAGCGGCGCTATTTTAAAAGTGTTCGACGTTGGAGCAAAGTGGGCTGCTATAGGCATTTTGCTGAATGTAGTAGCAGGGATCCCCATGACACAGGGGATTTTGGTTTCCGGTATTGTAACACTTATTTACGTTACTTTCGGAGGGCTTTGGGGGGTTATTATTACAGATCTGATACAGTTTATCGTGCAGGTGCTTGGCGGCGTGGTTATGTTTGTACTGGTAGTAAGAAGACTTGGCGGAGCAGATTCCATAACGGGCATATGGAAGCAACTGCCGCCGGAGCACAGCTATTTGTTTAACGATCCTTATACTGCGGGTTTTGTTGCCGTGCTGTTCCTGCTTTATTTTTTGAGTTATAATGGAGGTAGCTGGAGCCTTGCTACGCGTTATATTTCTTCGCCTTCAGAAAAAGAAGCCACCAAAGCAGCCAGGTTATCGGGCTATCTGTATCTCATTTGGCCATTGATACTTTTTTTCCCTATGTGGGCGGCGCCGGTTATTATTCCCGGACTTGATAAGCCCGATACAGCGTACGGAAGGTTGATGCTTGAAATTTTGCCGGAGGGGATGATAGGGTTGGTGATAGCTTCCCTTTTTGCGGCAACCATGGGCATGACATCTTCTGATGTAAATACCATTGCAGCGGTTATTACAAGAGATATACTTCCTGTGGTATCTAAGAAATTTTCAAACGACGGGCATCCGCTTCGTACAGCGCGTATTACCACTTTTTTGTTTACATTGGCTACCATTGCTGTTGCCATAAATTATGAACGTTTTGGTGGTGTGCTGGGTTTGATAGTGAACTGGTTTGGCGCGTTGCTGGGTCCAACGGCATTGCCATTGTTGCTGGGGTTACTTCCCGCGTTCAAATCCAGCGGACCTGGCGCCGCCATCGCTTCTATTGCTGCCGGAATATTCACTTTTATTATTACTAAAAATATCCCGCTTAACAGTCTGGCATTGGAAGTAGGCTTGCCTACACTTGTTTCAGCAATAGTATATATTGTTGTGGGATTAATGACAAAGACCGTTCCTGTTAAGGTAAACAACCTGATGGAAGCACTGAAAAAGCCAACGTCGGAGTAAAGATGGTGAAGCCAATATATCACTATACCATGTATTAAACAGAAACCCAAAGCACAATAAATGAACAGGGAAAAAAATACCAGGCGTGAATTTATAAAAATGACGGCTGTGTCCGGTGTTGCACTGGGCGTATCGGGTAATGTATCTCAACTGCTTGCCCAAACCATTGCGTCAGACATACAGGAGATCATGACGCCTGATACAAACGAGTTGAAGGCGAATCCCTTTATCCCGCACAGAGCTGCTTCCTGGTGGTGTACATTAGAAGATATTCTTTGGCCGCAAAAAAAGGTTACTGATAAAATAAAGCACCGGGCCGAAGCTTTTGCCAAAGCGGGAATTGATACGGCCATCAATTTCGGCTTTCATATCAGGTTCGACTATTCCAATTATTTTCACCAGCTACATGGTTATTACAGAAACGTATGCGAGGAATTGCACCGGTATAATATCCGGTTCATGGATCATTATTCCTGCAACCACACCACAAGACCCCGAAATGAATCGGAATTTATTAAAGTGCATAAATGGCAACGGCATCATGTTTTATTGTTTCCCGATTCCGTTGCAGCCAGGCATGCTCAATACGAAGGGCATTTATTTGACGACCTCTGTGAGTTAGACATAACAGATGGAAGCCGGGGCTATTCAGGCGCGTATCAAATAGAAGTATTCTGCCCGAACAATCCCGGTTTTTTGGAAATGCACAGGAAATACTTAACCCGGCTGCTGAAAGAAGTTCCTTTGGATGGTATACAAGTAGATGATATGTGCGACTACGCAGGGCTTAGAACATGCGGATGCCGGTATTGCAGGGAGAGATTGAAAAGAGACTATGATCGCGTGATACCGCCATTCAGTGATAAAGATTTTTGGGGCAACACGTCAGGCAAAAACAGCTACCACTGGGGAAACTATGAAAACCCGGCATTTAGGGACTGGTTGCGGATGAAGTCTGATTCCTTTGTGGATCATTTAAAAATGATCAGGAGCGTTATTGGCGGAAAGCCGTTGATGACCTGCGTTTCCAGCTCCGGCCCCATTGTATTGAACAGCTTATCGCTGAACGTTGAAAAGATGGCTCCGGAACTTGATTTTTTTATGCTGGAAAATGTGGGAATCAATATACATGGTGTGAACTGGGTTCACATGGATGCCGAAGCACTGAATCAGAAAGATATCGCGCACAAGCAGGGAAAAGCGCCCGCGCTGGCATTAAGCTATACCATTTACGAAAAAGGCGGTTATTTAGGCTGGAGCCTTGCCCGGTTCTGGGGTGTGGTTAACTGGAGCAGCACCCTCAATAGCCGGCTGATAGAAGAGCCTCCCGATGCTATGGAGATAGAGGATATCATATCACCGTACAATCATTGGGAGCTGAAAAACAGTGATCTCGCCAACAGCAACAGCCAGGATTTTGTTGAAGCAAGATTGGTTAGCAGCCTGGATTGCAGGGAAAACGGATGGCGCAATGAACAGGGGCAGGAGCAATGGGATAGCGTGAAAGCGTGGTCATCTGCTCTTGTGCGGCACAATATGGGCTATCGTTTTTTGCGAAGTGCTGAACTTGCAGATGAACGCGCTTTATGCAGCGAAAAAACGCCGTTAATTTTAGATAACGTTGGGAGCATTTCAAATGCACAATGGCATGCCATAAAAAAACACCTTGCTGAAGGCGGAACAGCCTGGGTATCGCTTCCTTTTGGTGTATGCGATGATAAAGGTATTAAAAGAAGCGTTCCGTTATCTGAAGAATTGATGAAGATGCGCTACAAAAACCTGGTCATCCTCCCTTCGGCAGTCGTCGCGGATCCGCTGAAGTACCTGATGTCAAAAAATAAATTCCATCCTGTGGTAAAACAAATATCGGGAGATGCGAACTGGGCAATAAGAATAAGATTTTATGATAAAAACCCTGTACTACATTTTTTAAAAACGGCACTTGTTGCTATCCCCCATCCACTAATAAAAGACATATCGGGGGTACCGGTGCTGAAAGATATCCGGTCGGATAGCAAAGACAATAAGCTGGTATACGAAATTGACACCGCCAGGCTGACCCTGCCGGCATTATTTGCAATGAGTCCTGAATGGGGGAAGGAACAAAGAAAGATCATGATCAGTAAGATGAGCAGGAATGTTTCACGTATGCATATCAACCTGGAAAATACAACGATATACGCTGTTGCACAACAGAAGACATAAAATATGAAACACAGGGCGGATGATCGGTTAACTAAAAACTACTACAATGAATACTATGGTGGCATTTGTTTCAATTCATAACAGAGCCAGAGCCCTGTTTGTGGCTTTTGCATTTGTAACCGCGTTTCTTCCCGCGGGTTTTTCCTTTTCCCAGGGAAAAGCCAGCGTACACGCAACGGTGGATGCAGGATTTGCAAGTATAGATATTACACCAGCTACCCCCATACGCATGGCCGGGTATGCCGCAAGGCTTAGCACAGAAGCAGATAGTGTGCTGCAGCCCATAGCTGCAAAAGCGCTTGCCCTTGGCAGTGATGAACAGCATCCTTCCGTGCTGATCACTGTAGATCTCGTAGGCATTCCCTGGCGTATTACAAAAAATGTTGTTGATTTCCTGTGGAAGGAAAAAGGTATTGATCCCGCACAGGTTGCCATTTATGCATCTCATACGCATGGCGGGCCTGAACTGGGCAACCTGATCAATATACTGCAATACCGCGAGGGGCATTTTGGCGATTCCCTTCTGGCACTGGATCAGTTGATCCATATTAGCCAATATTCCGAACAGCTTACGCAGAAACTGAAAGATGTGGCAACGGCTGCATTAAAGGATCGCAAACCAGCACTTATATCCTGGGGGCAGGGGCAGGCCTTATTTGCGATCAACCGCCGCACAAAGGGAGGCCCGGTAGATGTGGCATTGCCCATATTGAAAATTACCGGTATTGATGGCAATCTGAGAGGCGTTTTTATCAATTATGCCTGTCATGGCACCACACTTGGCGGCGATATGCATAAAATTCATGGCGACTGGATAGCAGAGGCGCACCGTGTTATTGAAGCCAGGCATCCCGGAACGGTGGCTTTGATTGCACTGGGCTGCGCCGGCGATGCCAATCCCTCGCCAAGAGGTAAACTGGAAGATGTTCAGCAGCATGGTAAAGAAATTGCAGATAATGTGGATAAATTATTAACAGCTCCGTTGCAGCCGTTAAACCATCCGCCTGGCGGCAAAATGAAATGGGTTAAATTGCCCTATTCGAAAGTGCCGGATATTGCAGAGCTGATAAACCTTACCAAAGATGAAACCATAAAGGGATATTATGCACGGCTTGCGCTTGAAAGCGTGGAACGGGGAGCAGCCATTCCTTCTGAGCTTGATTACCCGGTGCAGGTTTGGAATTTCGACAATAAAATGGCAATGGTAAATCTTGCGGGTGAAGTGGTAGTAGATTATTCCATCGGGCTTAAAAATGAATATGGCGCCGAGCGGCTTTGGATAAATGCCTATGCAAATGATGTGCCCTGTTATATCGCTTCCCGCCGCATAATAAAAGAAGGCGGATATGAAGCAGAAACCAGCATGTACTGGTACAATAAGCCATCGCCTTTTGCTCCCGAAGTGGAAGATAGTATAGTGAATGCGGCAGGTGAACTGATGCCTGCTGTATTTAAAGAAAAGCGACCTGCTACAAATCGCAGGGAACGCATTCAAAAAATGGAAGACGGATCATACCACTTGTCCTCCTGGTTGGCCGGTACAGAGGGCACTCGTATTAAATACATGCCCGAATGGAAAGCTTTTGGCTGGTTTGATGCCAAAGACCGGGCGATATGGGAAGTAGATATTGCTAAGTCCGGGAAGTATGACGTTTATCTTGAATGGTCGGTTTCTGATGCAGCGGCCGGCAAGTCGTTTGAATTAACAGCCGGTAATAAAAAAATAAAAGGCAGGGTAAATAAAACAGGCTCATGGTTTACCTACGCCACAAAAAAAATTGGAACACTCCGGTTGAAGGAAGGTGAGGAAACTGTTGTATTAAAATCAGGTTCGGTCACGCAGGAAGGGTCAATGTTTGATGTAAGGGATGTAAAATTAATTCCGGTAAAATAAGAAATAGTTGCTTATCGTTTTTGCAAACAAAAAACTTGAGATAAGAAATGAACTTTGTAAAATTATTTTTTCTGTTTTTGATAATTTGTACCGGGCGAAATATTCTTGTTGCACAAAAGCAACACAGTTTGTTGTCTTATATAGATGGAACCGGTAAAGAAAGTGTCGTTCATACAACAGGTGAATGGGAAATAAAAAGAGCGCAGATTCTTAGCAGGATGCAGTTGGTTATGGGAGATTTGCCGCAACGGGTTAACCAGTCCCCGATGAATGTGCTGTATATAGATAGTGTGAAAGAAAATTCATATACCAGGTATACTATCAGCTTCACTGCGGCAGATAATGAGCATGTGCCCGCTTATTTATATGTGCCGGTTCAGGAAGGCGCTCAAAAGAGATTGCCTGCTGTGCTCGCCCTGCATCCTACCGGCGAACCCGGTAAAAAAATAACAGATGGGCAGAGTAGCTTGCTCAACAGGGCGTATGCTAAGGAAATGGCCGAAAGAGGGTATGTAGTGATAGCGCCGGATTACCCAGGCTTCGGCGATCTGAAAGATTATGATTTTAAGGCTGATCGTTATCAATCCGGCACCATGAAAAGCATATTCGACAATATGCGTTGTGTTGATTTGTTGCAGGCAAGACAGGATGTTGATCCCGATAAGATAGCTGTAATGGGTCACTCATTAGGCGGCCATAATGCCATATTCACTGCCGCATTTGACAGTCGTCTTAAAGTAACAGTATCCAGTTGCGGATGGACGTTAATGCACGACTATTTCAATGGCGATTCATCATCTGCTCAAAAATATGGAAGCAAATTATGGCCATGGGCGCAGGAAAGGTATATGCCACTGATCAGGGATGAATATGATCTTGACCCGGATAAAGTTCCCTTTGATTTTGATGAAGTGATTGCAGCTATTGCACCCCGGTCATTCTTTTCCAATTCACCTTTGTATGATGCTAATTTTAATGTAGATGGAGTACGAAAAGGAATTGCCACCATAGCAAAGTTGTATGATTTTTTGAATGTACCTGGAAATCTGCAGGTGTGCTACCCGGATTGTAAACATGATTTTCCATCAACGATCAGGTGGCAGGCTTACCGGTTTATTGACAGTGTGCTTGGATTTAGTCCCGCAGCAGCAACACACCATTCTTATCTGTACAATCCGCAGTATTTTAAAAGAGTGGACATCTTCGAAACGCAAAAGAGTCAAAAGAAAATTGTGATGCTGGGTAATTCCCTTACGGAGTGTGGCGACTGGAATGAAATATTACAAAGACCTGATGTAATCAATGAGGGCATTGGAAGTGATATTACCGAAGGCTATATCAGCAGGCTACATTTCGTTTTTGGTTTGAATAAAAAAAATTCCGATGGCTCTGCCCTTATAAAAAAATTCGCCATTGAAGATGGCATTCACTATACGGCAGAAACCTATTTGTTGAGGAAAAATAAAATGAGCAATGAATAAATTAGCATACAGCAACTCCCGCCGCCGGTTCCTGGCGCATACGGGCGTTCTTGCCATCGGAGCGGCAGTACCCTTTGATCTTCTTGCCGACGCCGCTGCAAAGAAAAAGGAGCCGATTATAGATATCCATCAGCATATACACTATCATGCACGCACAGATGAACAAATGCAGGCGCACCAGGAAGCAATGGGCGTTACCACCACTATCCTGCTCCCGGCCGGAAGACCAGCCAATTCGGCTTCTACGCACCAGGGCATCTCCAACGGATTGCAGGCGCAGGTGGGGGGTAACGCAGAGTCTTACCTGTTTGCCAAAACGCATAAAAAACAGTTCAGGTTTGGGGCCTGCGCGGTACCGGATGCACCGGATGCAATTTACGAGATTGAAAAATACCTGAAGCTGGGTGCTGTAGTAATAGGTGAATTAAAATTTGGCGTGGACTGCAATGCTCCTGAAATGCACAAGATATACCAATTGGCGCAACAATATGATGTGCCGGTATTGATGCACTGGCAACATGCAATGTACAATTACGGGTTTGAGCACTTTTATAAAATACTCGAACTATATCCAAAAGTGAACTTTATTGGCCACGCGCAAACCTGGTGGGCCAATATTGATAAAAATCATACGGATCAATCCATACTTTATCCCAAAAATTCAGTTGCCCCCGGTGGTATTACCGACCGCTACCTAAGCGACTATCCCAATATGTATGGCGACCTTTCAGCAGGCTCTGGTTTGAATGCGCTTACCCGCGACAGGGAGCATGCAAAAGCATTCCTCGAAAAGCACCAGGACAAACTATTGTATGGCAGCGATTGTGAAGATGTTTTTGGCACGGTTGCTTCGGGTAAATGTTCCGGAGCAAATGATATAGACACCATCAGGAAATTGTCGGGTAATAAAAAAACAGAAAGAAAACTGCTTTATGAAAATGCAAAAAGACTGTTTAAGCTATAATTCGATCAATTTCTGCAGATGGTTTTAAAAAGCTTCTGCGATTAAAGATTAAACAGAATATCTGCCTTAATTTGAACTTTCTCCATAATCCGTAAAAGTTGATATTAAGGAAATGGCGGGATCTTTTGAGTATAAAAAGATGCGGCCTCATTTCATTTGCGCTTTTTGCCTTAATTTCGACCTTCCAAATACATCTTAAACTTAAATTTCATATATAGTATGGCTGAAGTTATTAAAATGCCGCGAATGAGCGATACCATGACGGAAGGGGTGATCGTGGAATGGCATAAAAAAGTAGGCGATAAAGTAAAGCCGGGCGATTTGCTGGCCGAAGTAGAAACCGATAAAGCTACCATGGAACTGGAAAGCTATAACGAGGGCACCATATTATATATCGGCGTTGAAAAAGGCAAAAGTGTAAAAGTAGAAGAAGTAATTGCTGTTATTGGCAAAGAGGGTGAAGATTATAAAGCCGCATTGGGTAGTGCATCAACCGAAGCGCCTAAAAAAGAAGCGGAGCAGAAAGAAGCACCCAAAACCGCCGAAAAAACGCCGGCTTCCAACGGCGCTCCAAAAGCAGAAACTCCAAAAAAAGCAGCACCTGCCGTAACACCTGAACAGTTAGGCGTTACCGTTATACGCATGCCTTTGCTCAGCGATACCATGACGGAAGGAAGAATTGTGAAATGGAACAAGAAAGTAGGCGACAAAGTAAAAAGTGATGATAACCTTGCCGATGTGGAAACCGATAAAGCCACTATGGAAGTAATAGGCTATACGGATGGCACTTTATTGTACGTGGGTACTCCTGAAGGAGAAGCCGCAAAAGTAAATGATGTAATTGCCATTATTGGTAAGGAGGGAACGGACGTGAGTGCACTGGTGGCTTCTTTAAATAATCCTCAGGATGTTCAGCCGGCGCCTGTGGCTTCCGCTGAAGAAGCAACCGCAGCCAGCGCTCCTGCGCCTGCATCGCAATCTTCGGAAGAAGCTCCGGCATCTGATGGAAACGGAAGAATCAAAGCCTCTCCCTTAGCAAAAAAAATTGCAAAGGATAAAGGGGTTGACCTGAAATTGGTACAGGGCTCCGGAGACGGGGGAAGGATCATAAAAAAAGACATTGACAATTACACGCCTGCTCCTGCAAAAAGCGCTGAGGCTCCTGCCGCCAGTGCTGTAGCTGCATTTACTGCCGCTCCCGGCACCGAGGGATATACAGACGTTGGTTTGAACCAAATTCGTAAGGTAATTGCCCGCCGGTTGAGCGAAAGCAAATTTGTTGCACCGCATTTCTACCTTACAATGGAAATTGTGATGGATAACGCGATGGCTGCGCGGGTCCAGATGAATGAAATAAGTCCTGTTAAAATAAGCTTTAATGATATGGTGGTAAAAGCTGCGGCTATGGCTTTACGTCAGCACCCCGCGGTAAACAGTAGCTGGATGAATGAAAGCATACGCTGGTGGCACCATATTCATGTAGGTATAGCTGTGGCCATTGACGACGGGCTGATTGTGCCCGTTGTACGGTTTGCCGATCAAAAATCGCTGAGCCAGATCGCTGCGGAAAGTAAAGAACTGAGTGGAAGGGCGCGCAACAAAAAATTACAGCCCAACGAGTTTAGTGGTAATACGTTTACCATTTCTAACCTGGGCATGATGGATATTGATGAGTTTACCGCTATCATTAACCCGCCGGATAGTGCTATAATGGCTGTGGGGCGCATTAAAGAAACCGTGGTTAAAAAGGGCGATGGATTTGGTGTAAGCAACATTATGAAAATAACATTGAGTTGCGATCACCGGAGTGTAGACGGGGCCGTGGGCGCCGCATTTTTGCAAACATTCAAAAAATATTTAGAGAACCCGGTAACCATGCTGGTGTAGAAATTTGAAATTTGAAATGAGGGAGATCAAACGCAAAGGTTTATGGCGCTTTATCTTTCTGCATTAAGTAATAGCTGTCGCGGCCATATACTGATGATAATAGTTTAAGCTCTTTGCATATTTACCAGGATAAATAGCTGAAGGTACAGTAGCATTATAGCTAAATCAAGGCGTGTGCACGGATGTGTTGTATCCTCATCCGTGCTTGAACTTTTTGTTACTTTTTCTTTCAAGAGAAAAAGTAAAAGAACATTTTATTAAAGAGATAAGGTGTAAGCTTTCTATAAGGATTTGCACTTTAGGCAGTTAATACTTAATACTAATTTCAGGTTCGATATGGCCGGTAATAGCGGATAGATAAAACGAAACACCGGTTTATTGAGGCATCACATTCATCATCATAAATTATAAATTCATTGAAAAAGATTTTTTTATTGCTGACTGCGGGAGTGATCAGCACAACATTATTGTTTGCACAAAAGGCCGTATCAATTTTTAACGGCAAAGATCTTACGGGATGGACCATTCATGGAACCGAAAAATGGTATGTAGAAAAGGGAGAGCTGATCTGTGAAAGCGGTCCCGATAAAGCATACGGTTATTTATCTACCGATAAGCAGTACAAAGATTTCGATCTTACCCTGCAGTTCAAACAGGAAGCCGAAGGAAACAGCGGTATATTTTTCCGATCTTCCATTGAAGGTGTAAAGATCAGCGGCTGGCAGGCCGAAGTAGCGCCTCCTGGCAGCAATACAGGCGGTATTTATGAATCGTATGGACGCGGCTGGCTGATCAAACCTGAAGCGGAAAAGGATAAATTTCTTAAGTATGGCAAATGGAATACCTATCGGTTAAGAGTGGTGGGCGATGAAGTAACCACCTGGGTGAATGGTCATGAAATGATTACCCTGAAAGACGAAAAAATTGGTAAAGGCGATGGTTTTATTGCCCTGCAGATACATGATGGCGGCGGAATAAAAGTAAGGTGGAAGAATATCAAGATCAAAACGCTATAAGGTAAAGTGAATGGTGAATAATTGACTATTCACCATTCACTATTCACCACCCTGATCCCCAGCCCCGGCTCTGCCGTTGGCGTTATTTTTCCAAAGTCATAGTTCAATCCTTCGGCTATATCTTCTTCCAGCAGCAAAGGACCGTCAGCATCCATATAATCTACCTGTGGCGACAAATGAACAATGGCCGCAGTGCCAACCGTACTTTCGTTCATACAACCCAGCATGATTTTCATGTTCAACTGCCGTGCTTCATTGATCATGCGCAAGGCCGGTGTAATACCACTGCATTTGGTGAGCTTGATATTGATACCATGAAAATAACCATTACATTTTTTTACATCGGCTTCAGATACGCAGCTCTCATCAGCAAAAAGGGGGAGCGGCGATCGCTCATATAATATCTTCATGCCTTCCCAGTTGTCTTTAGCCAGCGGCTGCTCTACGATTTCCACATTTAATTGCTGCAAAACAGGTAATATTTCCAAAGCTTCTTTTACCGTCCATCCTGCATTGGCATCTACCCTGAACACGGCATTGGAATGTTTACGCAGGGCTTCCATAATGGAGACATCTTCTGTTGTACCCAATTTTATTTTGTATACCGGCCATGGCTTTTCCTGCATTTTTTCGATCATCTTTTCTATTGCATCAATGCCAATGGTATAATCCGTTAGTGGCGCTGCTGAAATGTTTGTGTTCCACAATTGAAAAAGCGGCTGTTTCTTTAGTTTACCATATATATCCCATGCGGCTATATCCAATGCAGCCACCAGGAAAGGATCGCCGGGAAAAAGATGGTGCAGGTAATGCCAGTAACGATCAGGGTGGGTAAAAGAAAATTTTTCGATGAAAGGTTTTTTACGCTCTATATCTTCTATCATTTTTTCAACCGGTATATTATAATAGGTTATTGCCGGCGCCTCGCCATAGCCCTTAATACCATTGAAATCCAATTCAACCAGTAAAGCGGGCTGATGCGTCTTCGTTCCTTTGGAGATGGTAAAAGGATACCTGAATTTTAAATTGCTGCGCCAGTATTTTATTTTGATGGCCATAGAGGTAGTTTGAGTATTTGCGATTTATGGTTTATGAATTTTACAGCACATAGCGTGTAATATTGAACCACGGATACACACTGGCACAAAAACACCAGGGAAATTATACTTTATCATCAGGGGCTCTGCCACTTGAATGGATATAACTGATCAATTCATTATTAAAATCCTTTTCTTTTAAAAGCTGCTCCAGCGTAATATGCATCCGGTAACGCCAGTAGTACCGTGGTATAGCGGGCACGTTAATCCTTTCTTCTGCGGGGTTTTCTCTCCGCAGTTTTCCGTCAATGCCCATCAGGTCCTGCAATAAGAAAACGCTCCACATGGCCGGCGAATACAAATGCTGTATAACAATGGCCTTGTTGATCCATGGCTCGCAATAATAAGGAGCCAGCCCGGGATGCAACATTTCATTATTGAAAAAATGCTGTGTTTTTTCCCGGTTCTCTTCCCACCAGCCACGGATGGTGCTCATATCGTGGGTAGAAGGGGTGATAACAGACATATAAGGCGCGTTGGCGGGGTTGAAGAATTCCGCTCCGGACTGTTTGGGCATTCTTTGAATTTCGAGACTTAAAATACCCAGTTGCCGCATAACTTCAGGTACGCACTTCGGTACCATACCCAGGTCTTCCCCACAGACCAGCATGTTGGTTGATCTTTTAAGGGCAGGCAATTTGTGCATGGCATGCGTTGCCCAAACTTCATCCTGACTGTGAAAGAAATAATCTGCATACAATGTTTTTAACTGATACTGCAAATGACCGTTGAGATGCCTGTAGGAGCTTGTATTTTCAATGGCTATCCTGAAATGAAATTGTTGCCGCCGGGATCCCTCTTCTTCAAAAAGAATGACATTGGAAACAATGTCATACAATACGGATTGAAGCAATATATTTTCTTCATTAATTTCCAAAGCTGCAAAATAGGTTTCTATTTTACGCTGGGTTGAAAAAGATGTTTTAAGATTATAGGAGCCATCCCCGTTCAACTCCAGGAAATCTTTAATCAGGTTTCTGTTCTCTCCCAGCAACTCATGCAATACCGCATCGGTTATGTATGGCTCACAAAAGCGTCTGTAATCAAAATGGATCCCTCTTTCCGAAAAAACTTCAGCATCAACGGGAATGGCGGGAACAAAATGTCCCATCACCCCTTCTACCGCATGCGCGGGGATGCTCCATATCCTGAAAAACCCCAGTATATGATCTACACGAAATGCATCAAAATAATTGCTCATGTGCTTAAAGCGCCTCTGCCACCATTCATACCCGTCCTGCTTCATGCGCTCCCAGTTGTAGGTAGGAAATCCCCAGTTCTGTCCTTTTACAGCAAAGTCATCGGGAGGGGCGCCTGCCTGCATGTCCATATGAAACAGTTCCGGTTCCATCCAGGCATCACAGCTATAGCGGTTTACCCCAATGGGTATATCGCCTTTTACAATTACTCCGTTCGCATGTGCGTAATCGGTAGCAGCTTTTAGCTGGGTATGCAGGTGAAATTGTATAAAATAATATATACCAACTTCATCAAAGTGTTTTTGACCAGGGCCGGTTAATTTTTCTATTGCCTTCTTATCATAACTGCTGTGTTGCTTCCATGTTGTGTATTTCGACGTACTGTATTTATCTCGCAGGTAACTGTATGCAGCATAGGGTACCAACCAGTGCTGATTGGCTTCCTGGAATTGCTGATAAACTGTATCCCGAAAAAAAATATCCTTTTGCGCCTGGTAAAGTTGTTTAATGATCTTCCATTTATATCCCATCACCTCTTCATAGTCTATTTCTTCAAGGTCGTTCAGTTGCTTCCTTTTTTTGTTCAGTGATTTTATAATCTGCTCATCTTCTTTCCGGGCTATACGCTCCACATTCAGGTATAAAGGATGTAATGCAAAGGCGGAAATGGCATTGTATGGATAAGAGTCTTTCCAGGTATGCGTGTCGGTTGTATCGTTTACCGGCAGCAATTGTATGAGACTGAAGCCCGTTTTTTTTGCCCAGTCAACCAGCAGCTTAATATCGGTAAATTCACCGGTACCAACACTTTTGGTGCTGCGTAACCCGAATACCGGAACCGTTACACCGGCGCCACGCCAGGAAGGATCAGCAAAATGCACAAAGCCATCGTGCAGAATGGTAAGCTTCTTTTCGCCAGCGCTGTTATGAAGCAGGCGGTTATCGCCCTCTTCGTACCTGATAAATGCATTATGCCTGTAATTATAAACAGCATATTTATAGGCAACCGGAAATGTATCGGCAGATAGATTGATCTTTATTGTCCACCAGTTGTTTTCCATGCTCATCCATACCGGGCGGGAAGTATTCCATTCGCCCAGCCTGGTACTGCTGCCCAATAAGCAGATCACTTCATCTTTTTGGAGCAGGGGTGATTTTACTTTAAAAACATGCGTACTGTGCTTGTCGGGCAGTGCCTGCGGCGGCGATTGGGCGGGGGGCAACAATACTTCCCTGAAAGGTGCGGTAAAAAAAACGTTGTCGTACTGTCCCGCAAAATTCCAGGCATCCTGCAGGTGAATTTCTGTAGCATCAATCTCCTTAATATCTATTTGTTTGCTGTCATTCCATTCTTCGGTAATCCTGTCGCTTTTATCTTTAAAAAGATATTTATATTGAATTTGATCCGGCATTTCCGCAGATGCCGGATCCAGTTCCAGGTTGTAGCTCCAGTATTCTTCATTAAGATAGTTCATAGCAACTGCGGCGCCGGGAACCATATTACCCAGCTGCGGAATATTGCCCGAAAGCAGCAACGACTCCCCGAACCGGGTATTAAAGCGTATATAAAAGTGGATCTTTACCATATTGTATGTATGCCGGGCGGCAATGCTTTCTTTAAAGCAACTTTGTAAATGTAATGCGGCAAAAATACAGACAGGGTATAAATTTTCCCATTCTTCCTTAAAGAAAACAAATCCTCGTTATATTTGCCTCAAATTAATGATCAGATATGGATACTGTTAACAAGAAATCCCGTGGTCTGTACTGGCTTCTTTTCTTACTTTCGGTGGTTGTTTTTTTCGTAGTATATGCATTTGCCGGTAATTTTATTACGGTTACCCTGCCCTTTGTTGTTTACTTTTTTGCCAAGGCACTTGATATCATATAACCAGCGGTCTTCAAAATGACTGCTCATTCATTTTACCAGGAGAAGATTGGATCGTATACCGGAGCCATTCGGTCAGTGAAAGGAAAAATAACAGTATCGGCCTTCCTGAGGCTTCTGTCTTTTGTAGCTTCCGCCGTATTGGCCTATTTCTTTTTTAAGCACCGGGCAAGCAATTTACTTCTTCTTTCACTGCTGTCATTTACCGTCTTTCTGTTGCTGATATTGTATGCTTTAAGATTAAAGGAAAAGAAGACCCTTCTTGAAAAATTATTGCTGATCAATACCAATGAGTTAGGCATCCTTAACAATGAGCTTAACCGGCTGGATAATGGAAGTTCCTTTGCCAACAGCAAAGGGTACGCGGAAGATCTTGATATTTTCGGAGCCCGTTCCCTGTTTCATTTGCTTAACCGATGTACTACAGCGCATGGCAGGGAATATTTAGCAACCCTGTTACAGCAGCCTTTTTCAGACCCTGCAAACATTACTGCACGACAACAAGCCGTTCAATTTTTGTCGGCCCAGCCCGATAAAAGGCAACTGATTACCGCCTATGGTTTATTGCATGCCGGAGGGGAAGGAAACCTGCACAGCATTGCGGAGTGGCTACAGCCGGAAACGAACCTCCACAAAAAAAAATGGCTTCAGGCAGCCCGGTGGATATTGCCTTTATACAACATTCCCTGTTTTTTGTATTATACCGCCACCGGTAATATATTGTATGTTGCGGCAGGCGTTGCAGCCGCATGGCTTATAACAGCCCGTTATGCAAAATACATACACCACCAGCACCAGCTCATCAGCAAAAAACAATCCATCCTGGAACAGTATGCCGGCATTTTACAAACATTTGTAACGGTTGAAACCGGCTCATCCGCGGTATTGAAGCAATTACAGCAAACAGCAGGCAGTGCACACAGTGCCATAGGAAAACTGGCAAAGCTTTCTTCTTTTTTTGACCAGCGGCTGAACCTGCTCGTGAATATTTTTTTGAACAGTCTTGCAATGTATGATATGCAATGCATACTGGCGCTGGAGCGATGGAAAGACCGGCATAAGAACAATTTTAATCACTGGCTCCATGCGGTTGGCGATATAGAATGTTTGAATGCACTGTCAAGCTTTGCATTTAATAATTCTCATTTTGCTTACCCGCAGGTTGATCAAAACGAAACCTTGTATGTTAAGGCTGAACAAATGGCCCATCCGCTCATACCTGCCGCAGAATGTGTAGCCAATGATTTTGAGGCCGGGAACGGCAATCGGCTTTTACTGGTTACCGGTTCCAATATGTCGGGCAAAACCACTTTTTTAAGAACCCTGGGCGTTAACCTTGTTCTTGCCCAAAACGGCGCTCCTGTTTGCGCTACAACTTTTGTGTTTACACCTATGGAAATACTTACTTCCATACGCGTAAACGATTCTTTGCAGGAACACACCTCTTATTTTATGGCCGAACTGAAGCGCCTGCAGCAGATCATACTGAGGTTGCAAAATAAAAAGCCGGCATTGGTTCTGATTGATGAAATACTGCGGGGCACCAATTCGGAAGACAAAACCCATGGATCCGAACAATTTATTAAACAACTGCTGCAATACAACTGCATTACCCTTTTTGCTACACACGACCTTGCGTTGGCCTCACTCGAAAACGAATACAATGGCGTGATCAGCAATTACTGTTTTGAAAGCATTATACAAAACAACTCATTGCATTTCGATTACAAACTGCGACCGGGTGTGGCCAAGAATAAAAATGCTTCTTTTTTGATGAAGCAGATGGGGATAATCGGGGGAGAGAAGATGTGAAGGGTGAGAGGAGAGAAGTGAGAAGTGAGAGGAGAGAGGAGAGAGGCGAGAGGTGAAGGTGAGAAGTGAGAGTCTGTCCTGATAGCCGATAGCTCATAGCTTCTGATCAGAAAAAGCATATACTTTTGCATTTCAAAAATTAACTAACCTTGCGGTATGAAACTTTACTCCATTAACACAGGTTATTTTAAATTGGATGGCGGCGCTATGTTTGGCGTGGTGCCCAAAAGCATCTGGAATAAACTTAATCCCGCCGATGAAAATAACCTCTGTACATGGGCCATGCGCTCCCTGCTTATTGAAGACGGCAACCGCCTTATACTCGTGGATACGGGCATAGGAAACAAGCAGGATGCTAAATTTTTCAGTCATTATTATTTGCACGGCGACGACACACTGGATAAGTCGCTAGCCAGGTACGGCTTTCATCGCCATGATGTTACGGATGTACTGCTTACTCATTTGCATTTTGATCATGTGGGCGGCGCTATAGTGGTTGAAAAAAACAAAATGGTACCCGCATTTAAAAACGCCACTTACTGGAGCAATGAACAGCACTGGCAATGGGCCACCAAACCCAACGACAGGGAAAAAGCATCCTTCCTGAAAGAAAACATACAACCCATACAGGACAGCGGCAAACTGAAATTCATAGAAGTAAAAGAAGACATCGCATTCTCCGATAGTGTAACAATTCGCTTTGTGAATGGGCATACCCACGCTATGATGCTGCCGCAGCTCAATCATTACAAGGGCAAAACCCTGGTATATGTAGCCGATCTGCTGCCTTCGGTGGGACATATACCCATTCCTTACGTAATGGCTTATGATATGTTCCCGTTAACCACTCTCCAGGAGAAGAAAGCATTTTTGCAGGAAGCATTGCAAAACAACTTCATCCTGTTTTTTGAGCACGATCCTTTAAACGAGTGTTGTACGCTGCACATGACGGAAAGAGGAATAAGAATGAAGGACACGTTTAAGCTGGAGGAACTGGGGAGGTGAAAGGTGAAAAGTGAGAAGAGAGAAATGAGGATGTGAATAGTGAATAGTGAAAGTGAGAATTGAGCTAGCGTTTCACGTCTCACATTTGTCGTTTCACGGGGAAGAGTGGGAATGGTGAATGAGTGCGGAAACCGGATCATAGCTTATCTTCAACACCTAATGTATATCCATGTATAAGTGGTTTTTATTCCTTCTGCCATTTTCGGCATTTGCGCAACAGCCGGCATATGATATCCTCATCCGCAACGGTAAAATTATTGATGGCGCCGGCAATAGCTGGTATTATGGCGATGTGGCGGTTAAAGACGGGAAGATCATAAAAGCCGGAAGAGCAATTTTGGATAGTGCTGCCTCCGTTGTTATTGACGCCACCGGGTTAATTATAGCGCCGGGCTTTATTGACGTGCATACCCATATTGAAGGCGATGAAGACAAAGACCCCACTGCCGCCAGCTTTATTTACGATGGGGTAACAACTGTTGTTGCCGGCAACTGCGGCGCATCCCACACGGATATAGGAAAATATTTAAGCTGGCTCGATTCACTGCGGCTGTCTGTTAACGTGGCCACGCTTATTGGTCATAATGATGTACGCAAAGCCGTAATGGGCCGTGCCAACCGAGATGCAACCCCGCAGGAAATGCTGCAGATGGAAGCAATGGTAGATAAAGCCATGCAGGACGGCGCGGTGGGTTTATCAACCGGGCTTATTTATATACCAGGCACATATACCAAAACACCGGAAATTATTGCGCTGGCCAAAATAGCGTCAAAATACAGGGGCGTATATGCCACGCATATGCGCGATGAGGGCGACAGCGTGGTTAGCGCCATTAACGAAGCCATCAGCATTGGCAGGGAAGCCGGTATCTCTGTTGAGATATCACATTTTAAACTGAGCGGACAGCAAAACTGGGGACGCAGCAAAGAAACGGTACAAATGGTGAAAACAGCAAGAGAGCAGGGTGTGGATGTAACCATTGACCAGTATCCCTATACCGCCAGCAGCACTTCTATCAGCACGCTGCTGCCCGATAAAATATTGGCCGACGGGCAGGACTCCATCCGGGCGCGGCTGCAAAATGCCGTTGTAAAAAAAGATGTTATTGCATATATGCTGAAAAGGCTGAAGAAAAGAAAGCTCAAACATTTTAGCTACGCGGTGGTTACCAGCCATAAAGCCGACAGCAGCTATAACGGCAAAAGCATTGAAGCCATCAACCTTATGAAAGGAAGAAAGCACAAAGCGAAATATGAAGCGGAAACTGTTATTGACATCATGCTCAACGGCGGCGCAGGAGCCGTATTTCATGGTATGAGCGAGGAAGATGTGCAGCGCATCATGCAATATCCTTTCGGCATGTTCGCCAGCGATGCTTCCATCCGAATTTGGGGCGAAGGCATGCCGCATCCCCGCGGCTATGGTACCAACGCAAGGGTATTGGCGAAATATGTGCGTGAAGAAAAAGTTATTTCTCTGGAAGAAGCCATACGCAGGATGACTTCATTGCCCGCTCAAAAGTTTCAACTGCAGGGCCGGGGGCTTATTAAAGAAGGCATGTTTGCCGATGTGGTTGTTTTTGATGAACACGCTGTACAGGATATGGCCACGTTCGAAAAACCGCATGCTTATTCCAAAGGATTTAAGTATGTAATTGTAAATGGTAAAATAACGGTTAACGGTGAGAAACACACAGGTATAAGGAATGGGAAGGTATTGTATGGGCCGGGGAAGCAGTAAAAACAATTTCAGGTTAGGCACATACGTCGAAAACAGAGCTATAGGCTTTGCGCTAAAGGGCAGTGCTTGTTCTTTTTAACATGTTAACTATTCCGTCCAGGCTAATATGGGCAATCAAGCTATTTTTTTCCTTGTTACTTTTTGCGGAAAAAGTAACCAAAAGCCGCCCGAAAACAAATACCGCCCGTTTTCGGGGAGAAGCCCGATGTAGCTTTTGTGCTACTGTAGCTTCAACAGCAGGAAGTCTATTGCAGCCGTTAGGTCTGAGAGTCCATAAAAACTGATTCTTTAAAATGCTACAGAACAAGATAATACCCAAACGTACATGAAATTTTTCATTCATAAAATACACAAAGGATGAATGAAAAATTTTATAGGAGTTCCTCTTGGCTAAAAAACAATAATAAATATTCAAGAGAAATTAACGATATAAGACGGTAGCAGACAGGATCGTAACAATGGTTGAAACGGGGTACTACTATTTATATGTGATCCACGATATAGACGACTAATTCTAAACAATTTCTTATTAATTTGTCAATCAGTATTGTCAATCCGCTTTAACCCTCTAAAGACCTGCTTATACGGCCAACAATATCTATGATCCCTCTGCTGATGCGGCTTCATTTGATAACGAGTTGTGCAAAATCTTTATTGTGCAATACAATAGCAGGGAAAGGGACACAATGGGAACCTGCTTTAAAGCAAAAAAACAAAATGTGGTTCAGTAATTGAAATGCTAAAAGTTTATCACAAAGATAGCTTACTTATAACCGAACATAACAGATCAAGCACCCTAATAGCAATTACCAAAAACTAAATAATATGAGAAAAAATACATTATTGTTTTGCCTGCTTTTGCATGCAGGTATAACCTATGTACAAACGGATACACTGGAATGCGATAAGCCCGACAGGGATACTATAGGGCAGTCTTAAGTTAGTGAAAACGTTGAGGAAATACAGTAATAATACAAAGCGCATTGTTTTTTAAGCAATGCCCTTTTTTTGTTTAAGTGAAATCCGGGGTATGCCTGTATTTTTGTTCTGTAATTAAAACTGCTGAATCCCCTTTTTAATTTTATGAAAATAATACGGACAATCCCGTTTATAGCATTTCTCTTCATATTCGGTTCGTGTGCCGTTCAAAAAAGTACCGGCAACGTGGAAAAAGAAGAATGGATATCGCTGTTCAATGGCAAAGATATCAACGACTGGATCGTAAAGGTCCATCACCATGAAACGGGAGATAATTACGGCAATACCTTTCGCGTGGAAGACGGGCTGATCAAAGTACGCTACGACCAGTACGACAGTTTTAACAATCGCTACGGTCATTTGTATTTTAAGCAGCCTTACTCCTACTATCACCTGGTAGTGGAATACCGGTTTACGGGTATATGGCGCAAAGATGCGCCGGAATACACTTTAAAGAACAGCGGCGTAATGCTTCACTCACAGGATCCTCGAACCATGCCGCGTGAGCAGGACTGGCCCATATCGGTTGAAATGCAGTTCCTGGCCGGGCTGGGCGATGGAAAGCAACGTCCTACGGGTAATATGTGCTCGCCGGGAACGGATGTAGTATACAACGGCAAAATAGATCCAAGGCATTGCATCAATTCTTCCTCACCAACCTATGAAGGGGAACAATGGGTGAGAGCTGAGGCTATTGTGCTGGGCGATTCTATGATCACGCATATTATAAACGGCGATACTGTACTACAATATTTCAAACCGCAAATTGGCGGTGGTGTGGCCAACAACTACGATCCCAAACTAAAAATAGACGGCAAGCTCTTGTCATCCGGGTTTATAGCCCTGCAAAGTGAGGGGCAGGAAATTGATTTCCGTAAAGTGGAACTGCTGAAGCTGGAAGGGTGCATGGATTCTGCATCAAAGCGCTATAAAAGCTATTTTGTTAAGGATGACCGGGCTGCGTGTGAATAAAGTTTGTAGTTAGGGATGTTGCATGGTTACAGGGTTCAGGTTACATGTTGCAGGATTCAGGTTACAAGGTTCAGGGGAGCTCACATCTCACTTCTCTCGTTTCACGATTAATTCCGGTATTCGTTTCAGCACATTCATTCACTATTCACTAATCACATCTCACCAAATCACAAAAAGCAGGGACCAAAGAAAACCTGTCGCGGCAGTTTCAAATCCGAAGCCGTAAATCCGGAACCCAAACGGTTGCAATTTCAAATCTCAAATCCCTTCCCTGCAACTTGTAACCTGCAACTTTTTCCTATCTGAACTTAACCATCGAAGTCAACGGATAACGCAGGTTGCGGTAGCCCATCATATCGGCTTTTATATTACCTACTACAATGGGGCTTTCAATGCGCAGGGGAAGATGGTTGGCATCATCGCTTACCCACACCGTCATTTTTTCGCCGCCCTCGAATACAGTTCCCTTGATAAGGAAAGGTTTGAACTTAATAGCCCTGAATTTTCCGTAACGGGTTTTGATGGTTTCCTTTCCAATGTAGCGTATGTAAATATCATGCATTTCATCGTCGAGAAATACGCTCAAATTTATTTTATCGTTTGGCTTATATTTTGAAAAATCAATATTACGGGCATAATATACCGCGCTTATGATATCCTGTATACAATCCGGCGCTTTAAAAACACCTCTTGTGCTTACCACGCTTTTTGCCTCGTGATTAAAACTGGCGTTCTCATATTTTTTGTACTTCCCTTCGTGTACATTCCTTATAAAACGATAGGGTTTTAGTGTTGCCGTATCCATATAGGTTTCGTACCGGTCGCGCACTTTAAATATCCAGTCGTAGGAGGAATTAGACCTCCCTTCACCTACGGCATGATAAACGGTTTTACCGTTATAATTTTCCAGGTTTGCATTAAAAGTAGCCGTACCGGCATCAACATACAACCCTACCACATTATAAAACACTTTAAGCGTTATACTTTCGCCGGAAGAAAAACTCGTATTCCTTATCCCGCAAAAATCACTATCAGCGCTAAGTTGTATACTGATCAATACCGATAAAAGGGTACTAATGATTTTTCGCCTCATTGCTTAATATTAAATATTTTATGTGTTATGGCAACCAAACCACCTGCCAAAGCTGGTAATACCAGGTTGACAAACCATATACCCATAGACGCTGCATAAATCCCCACTGTGTTTACACTGAAAGCTTGAAAGAGCAAAATGCCTGCTTTACCTCTTATACCCAGTTCAAGCAATGCCATAGTAGGAACAAACGCTAATATAAGATATAATACACTTATTAACCAGAAAGCGTTCCACCATCCCGTGTGCACATGCATCACCTCCAGCAGCAATATATACTGGCAAAGGAACACAAGATAACGCAGGACCGACAATGATAATACTCTTAACAAAATTGTAACACTCACCGTCTGCAAAATCATAAAATGCTGCAACCATTTGCCGGGCAATCTTATTTTTCGTGCCGCACTCACTATCCACTCTAAACGAAAATACAGGCAACCGCAAAACAGGGTTATTGCACATATACCCGCCTGCGCCGTTCCATACCAGCCGGTTGCTTCCGGTTTAATAAATAAAAGGCCCAAACTGCCAAAAAACAAAGTAACGAGCAACTGGCTGAAGCTGCAAACAACTGCCAGGGATACGGAACGCATCCGCTTACCTTCGCTAACGTATAATGCCCGTCCGCTGTACTCCCCTATGCGGTTGGGCGTGTTAATACCAATAGCCAGTCCGCCTAAAACTGATTTTAAAGCATGCTTTAGCGAAATCGTCTCCAAAGGATGCAAAAGCAATTTCCATTTACCTGCTTCAATGAGCCAGTTAAAGAACACCAGTGCAACAGCCAGCCAGCATTTCCAGGCCTGCGAACCATATATGGCCTCTTTAATATGTTGTACGGAGCCGTGGAGATTAGGTTGTTGCAGCAATTGCCGGTAAATGCTATAGCTCAGTATTATAAACACTACCGGTCCTATGAGCCGATTGAGGAATATTTTGATACTTTTGTTTGGTACAAGCATTATTTTAAAACGGTTCATTTTGCAAAACAACAGCCAGATCATTTTAGGCATTGACCCGGGCACCCTTGTGATGGGATATGGGGTTATTGCTGTTAACGGCAGAGCCATTCAATTATTGGAAATGGATGCCATAAAACTATCGGCTAATAAAGATCACTACGAGAGATTGCACATTATACAACAGAGAATAGTAACCATCATCAGTACTTTTCGTCCCCAGCATTTTGCTATTGAAGCACCTTTTTTTGGCAAAAACGTACAAAGCATGCTCAAGCTGGGAAGGGCGCAGGGCGTTGCCATTGCCGTAGCTATGCAGGCGGGCATACCCGTAACCGAGTATTCACCCAGGAAAATAAAACAATCCATTACAGGAAATGGCAATGCAGATAAGGAGCAGGTATGGAAAATGCTGCAACGGATCGCCAACCTGCCATCCGCTTCGCCGGCCTTTGACGCTTCGGATGCATTGGCCGTAGCGGTTTGCCACCAGTTTCAAATGACTTCACCCCTTAAGGATAAACAATGCAAGGCAGAACGGAAAACAAAAAGCAGTTGGGAGCATTTTGTGATCAATAACCCCGGTCGTGTAAAATAGCGGGGTTGAAAATAATGCACTTCAACCCTCCGGTTGTCAATGATTCCATTCAGGTATGGTACCGCATTCGGTAAAGCCTGCCTTAATAAAGTATACTTTGATATGATATTCCTGGTTTTAAAGCAGGCTGGTACGCTGCCCATTTCATAAGCCGCTTACTTATTTTCCTGTAGAAACAAAATACCCGGGGCTTCGGTATCACAAACTATAAACAGCAAATCCAAATGTCTATTTTTCTTTACCTTCAAACCAAAAGTTTCCTTCATGTCAAAATATATTCTTGCATTAGACCAGGGTACCACCAGTTCCCGTGCCATTATTTTCGACCATAATGGTTCTGTTGTTTCAGTAGCGCAAAAGGAATTCAAACAAATATTTCCCCAGCCCGGCTGGGTAGAACATGATCCTAATGAAATCTGGAGCACCCAACTCGGCGTAGCAGCAGAAGCCATTAGTAAAGCAGGGTTAACAACGGAAAGCATAGCCGCGATTGGTATCACCAATCAAAGAGAAACTACGGTGGTATGGGAAAGGGCTACCGGTAAACCGGTATACAATGCCATAGTATGGCAGGACAGGCGCACCGCGGCCTTTTGTGATGAACTGAAAGCGAAAGGGACCGATAAACTGATTAAAGAAAAAACCGGGCTTATTCTGGATGCCTATTTTTCGGCCACCAAGGTAAAATGGATATTGGACAATGTGCAGGGCGCAAGAGAAAAAGCCGGTAAAGGGGAACTGTGTTTTGGCACCATTGATACCTGGCTCATTTGGAATCTCACCAAAGGACAGGTACATGCAACCGATGTATCCAACGCATCACGTACCATGCTCCTTAATATACATACCCTGCAATGGGATGGTGAACTGGAGAAAATATTTGATGTGCCCGGCAACATGCTTCCCCAGGTAAAAAGCAGCAGCGAAGTATACGGCGAAACACAAAATATTTTAACCGCTCATAAAATACCCATAGCGGGGATAGCTGGCGATCAGCAATCGGCATTGTTCGGGCAAATGTGCACGCAACCAGGGATGGTTAAAAACACGTATGGTACGGGCTGTTTTATGCTGATGAACACTGGAGAAAAAGCCGTGCCTTCGCAAAATAATTTACTCACCACCGTAGCATGGAAAGTAAATGGTGTTACCCAATATGCATTGGAAGGAAGTGTGTTTATTGCGGGCGCCGTAGTACAATGGCTGCGCGATGGATTGGGTATTATTAAATCTTCCGCGGAAGTGGAACCACTGGCACTGAAAGTGGATAACAACGATGGGGTGTTCGTGGTTCCGGCATTTGCAGGACTGGGAGCGCCGCACTGGAACCAGCATGCAAGAGGAACAATAGTGGGCATGACAAGAGGAACCACTGCCGCGCATTTAGCCCGTGCGGCTATAGAAAGTATCGCCTATCAAACGATGGATGTATTGAAAGCCATGGAGGCCGATTCGGGCATCGCCATTAAAGAATTGCGCGTGGATGGCGGCGCAACCGCCAATAATTTATTGATGCAGTTTCAAAGCGATATGCTCAATACCAAAGTCATTCGTCCCGAAATTATTGAAACAACCGCATTGGGCGCTGCTTATCTGGCGGGGCTGGCAGTTGGTTACTGGAAGAATACGGAAGAAATACAAAAGCAATGGCAGGTAGACAGGGTTTTTGAGCCGGCTATGAATGAAGAGGAGAGAAACCAATTGTCAAAAGGTTGGCAAAAAGCTGTGAAGACTGCAAAAGTGTGGGCGGAGGGTTAATTTGAAAATTTGAAAATGTGGAAATTTGAAAATTTGGAAATGTGGAAATGTGGAAATGAGTGCGGTCGGTACGCGACAGAGGAGTGTCAGACCGCGGGGAAAAGGTGAAAATATGTGAAATGTGAAAGTGCGAATAACGCTTACCAACTTATCACTTACTACTTACTACTTACTACTTACTACTTAGAATTATGCAAAGAGGCGAAATGCTTAAGAGGCTGGATACAGAAACCGAATGGGACATCATTATCATTGGCGGTGGCGCAACGGGTTTAGGTGCTGCTACGGATGCCGCGTCACGGGGGTATAAAACATTGTTGCTGGAACGTTTTGATTTTGCCAAAGGCACTTCCAGCAGAGCTACCAAACTGGTGCATGGGGGTGTGCGCTACCTGGCCCAGGGGAATATTAAGCTGGTAATGGAAGCGTTGCGCGAAAGAGGCATTTTATTGAGAAACGCCCCGCATCTTACCCGCATCCAGCCTTTTATATTGCCTTCTTATGGATGGTGGCAAAAATGGTTTTACGCCATTGGCTTAAAAATATACGACCTTATGTCGGGTAAATTAAGTATCGGCAAAACCAGTACGTTATCTTCAAAAACGATTCTGCAATATTCACCTGCCGTAGCGCACAAAAAATTAAACGGCGGTATATTGTATTACGACGGGCAGTTCGATGATGCGCGCCTGGCGATTAACCTGGCGCAAACAGTAGCGGAACAGGGTGGGGTGGTTTTGAATTACATGGAAGTATTTGATGTGCGCAAAGAAAACGGAAAGTGCAAAGGCGTATATGCAGAAGATGTGCTTTCAGGAAAAGAATACGAATTAAAAAGTAAGACGGTAATAAATGCAACAGGGGTATTTACAGATGACGTTTTGCAGATGGATGACGATATGCAGCACAGCATCATTTCGCCCTCGCAGGGTATACACCTGGTTGTTGATAAGAAATTCTTCCCCGGCGATCATGCGCTGATGATACCCAAAACAGATGATGGTCGTGTGTTGTTTGCCGTACCCTGGCACGATAAAGTAATTATAGGTACTACCGACACACCCGTTGCAGAAGCCTTATTTGAACCGCGTGCTTTAGAGGAGGAGATTGAATTTATTTTCAGGAATGTGAACCGTTATCTTAATTCAGGCATTACAAGAGGCGACGTAAAAGCAGTATTCGCAGGCTTACGTCCGCTGGTTAAAGCGCCAGGCCAAAAAAATACGGCGCTTATGCCCAGGGATCATACCATTATTGTGTCGCCAAGCGGACTTATCACCATTACCGGCGGCAAATGGACCACCTACCGCAAGATGGGCAAGGAGGCAGTAGATAATGCGCTGTTTGTAGGTAAACTGGGCCGCAGACCTTCGGTAACCGAGTCATTGCATATTCATGGTTGGTGTGAACAGGCGAAGGGTGCTGATCCTTTCCGTTATTACGGCGCCGACGCCGCGGCTGTAAATAAGCTGGCGGAGGAAAATGCAGCATGGAAGGAGCACTTGCATCCGGGATTCCCCTATATAAAAGCGCAGGTAATATGGGCGATACACAATGAAATGGCGATGACCGTAGAAGATGTGCTGGCAAGGAGAATACGCATGCTTTTTTTAGATGCCCGGGCTGCAATACAGGCGGCTCCGGAAGTGGCCAAACTAATGGCACAGGAGATGGGAAAAGATGAAAACTGGCAGCAGGAGCAGTTACAGAACTTTACCGCGCTGGCGGAAGGGTATTTATTGACAATTTGAAATTTCTGATTTGAAATTAGTTGGCTATTTATGTCGGATTTCGAAATTTAGCATTCGTGCTTTGTAGCCATCCCAGCCACACAGATTTGTTTCTTGTTATTTGCATTTTTGGTACTTTGTAACCGTACTTTATTAAAATTTATTTATTTTCCCTGAATTATTATTTAAAACTGCTTGCGTATGTCTCCATTTTTGGCTGAAATTACCGGAACGGCTTTACTCATTGTATTAGGCGGTGGCGTAGTAGCCAACGTGGTGCTGGATAAAACAAAAGGCAATAACGGCGGACTTATCGCGATAACTTTTGGATGGGCGGTGGCGGTGTTTACAGGTGTATATGCCGCGGCGGCGGCCAGTGGCGGTCATTTGAACCCGGCAGTGACGATTGGGCTTGCGGTTGAAGGCAGTTTCGACTGGGCTTTGGTGCCTTCCTACATACTGGCGCAATTTACTGGCGCGATGATTGGAGCGGTGATCGTTTGGGCATCCTATCGCCAGCATTTTAATGCCACACAGGATGCTAATGCCAAGCTGGCCGTTTTTTGTACAACTCCGGCTATCCGGAGCGCAGCCCACAATTTTATTACAGAACTGATAGGTACTTTCATTTTGGTATTAGGCGCCCTGTTGCTGGCCAAACCCGAAATGAAACTGGGCGCATTGGATGCTTTGCCAATCGCATTGCTGGTGTTGGGCATAGGATTGAGTTTAGGCGGGCCAACAGGCTATGCCATTAACCCCGCCCGCGATTTGGGCCCACGCATTATTCATGCTTTACTGCCTATTAAAAATAAACGCGACAGCGACTGGAGCTATGCCTGGATACCGGTATTGGGGCCAATTGCAGGTGGTGTGCTGGCGGCTTTGGTTTTTAGATTCATACTGAAGTAGTCAGGAAAATACAATTGCTCACAGATAACACGGAGATTCACAGATGGGTAAAATTGTTTTAAAACGGTTATTATTTACGTAGCTCATAAAACATCGCTGACACCTTAATCTGTTAAAGCCTGTGAACACAAAATACCATGCTTCCCCCATTCCTTTATGCTACTGCCAATGAGGCGCCTGTTTATAAAAGTATCGTCAATAACAGGGCAAAAAAACTGATCAACAAAATTCAATCGGGCACTTATGTAATCATTACAGCCGAAGATGGCGATTTTTATAAAGTGATAACTGCCGGCCCAAACGGGTGGATGCGCAAAACCGACCTGGGCGATACCATGGGTATTAAGATCTTTTATCTGGACGTAGGCCAGGGAGATGGGGTTTTAATAGAAGCGGGCAACCTGCGCATACTGGTTGACAGCGGACCTTCAGTCAATATGCACAGCTATCTTACCAAATGGCAGTACACTTACCTGCTCAACAAGGGGCAGCCTGTGCATATTGATTGTGTATTTGTGAGCCATTTTGATGCGGATCATTATAAAGGGCTTATTGCTATATTGAACGACAAACGGTTTACATTCGGCACTATTTATCATGCAGGCATATTAAAATTCGCGGAGAAGAACAATCCATATAACACGGGTTTGGGAAACACTATACAACACAATGGTGTTACGTATTTAACCAAAATATTCGACAACCTGCTTCAAACCAATGAAGCCGCCTTTTTTAACAGGGATATTACCAACTTTATGGATGCGGTTAAAAAAGCCGCTGCAGAAAACAGGCTCGGTAAAACGAAACGATTGGCCGCCAGTGACACAGCGCTCAGCAAAACTATCGAAAACAAAAAATTTAAGATAGAAATACTGGGGCCGTTCACAGAAAAGATCAGCGGCAGGCACAGATTTATATACTGGCATGATGAAGGCAAAACCATCAACGGGCATAGCTTAGTGCTCAAAATTACTTTTGGCGAAAGAACCTTTTTATTGGGGGGTGATCTCAACACCGATTCGGAACTTTACCTGATGCAGCAATACAAGGATGCCAATCCTTTTATGGTGGATGTGGCAAAATCATGCCATCATGGCTCTTCCGATTTTACGGAGGCATTCATGCAGCAGGTTAATCCGTTTGCCACCGTTATATCTTCGGGCGATAATGAAAGCTTTTCGCACCCCCGTGCCGATGCTGTAGGATGCGCAGGCAAATACGCAAGAGGCAGCCGCCCGCTCGTGTACTCCACCGAGCTTGCCCGTTCGGTGAGTAAAAGCAAAATTTTGTTTGGCATGATCAACCTGCGCTGCAATGGAAAAGATATTTATATGAACCAGATGAAGGAAACCAACCGGCCGTCCGATATGTGGGATGCGTATACTTTACCTGGCGCCGTTTAAGCCGATATTGCGGTACTTAATCATTTATACGCGATTTCTGTAACAGCGCTTCAACTAAAATGGAATCCTCATGAACAGAAAATACAACTAACCAATCATTAAAATAAACACATCGTAAGTTTAACTGCTTAAAAGTATAGTTATTGCAAAATTTTATCAGAAGAGGATTGTGCAGCCTTTGCTGAAGAAACGTTTCAAACCTGTTTAGCCATCTTAAGCCTGCGTCGAGGGTATTGGTAGTTTCAATATAATTGACAAGCTGAATTAACGAACTAAAAGCCTCTCCTGTATAGTTAATCCGGATTATAATTATCCCTGATTATTGTATGCGCAGTTCTCATAGAAATAATTCTGCTTTTACGGCTGCCTTCGATTAGCTGTAATAGCACAACTAAAATTGCGAAAAAAGCAATAATCGAACATGTTGTTCCAAAAATCGAAGCATATACCCCTGCCGGCGAATAAACTTTCACTGCCGTATTATATTCACCATCTTTGTATTGTCAAGAGCGATGCTAACCCTTTGAAAACCCCATAATCCATCATCCGCTGAAAACCAGCCACCCTTTAGAAAAATCCGGCCCGGGAAAGTGCATTCCAATTCCTGCAAAACCAAACAAATCCAATAGTGTAAAGAAGCATAACCAACTTCCTCATTCTTTGAAAATCCTGAACCCGTGAAAAGTCAATCAGGTCCGTATCTTTAAAAAACCTAACCAACCCTCTCACAAAATTTCAATTGATTGAACCAGGCCCCGGGCCTGGTTTTTCCTGTTTCGGGTGTTGGAGAGCATTCCTTCTTAAATCAAGAAACTTAGCTAAAGGACCTACAAGGAAAAGCGCAAAGAAAGGCGCATATATAAGATTGTTGAGACGCAAAATAAATTCCACAATGGCCACTAAAATGGCTACGATAATTCTTCCCTTTTTGGTGGATACAGAGGTAGGAGGATCTGTGATCATAAAGAAGATAAAAAGTTGGTACATTGGCCCGGTGAGGGGCGATAGTTCCGCAAGAAAAGCATCGCCTGTAATCAAACAACGAACATAAGCAAGAATAGTAAAACTTATTACATACGTAACGGTTACGTGCAACCGCTTTGCCCTGTTCACAATGATCAACCCCAAAACCCATATTACAGTCATGGCGGCAAGATTACTACCCCACAGCATACTAAGACCTGCTACATTTGCACTGTTCAAAGCAAGCATCCACGAAATACCAAAGTTTGAAGGATTCCATAAATGCCTGTCTTTATAGCGAAATACATATTTGGAAAGAATGGAAAGCAAGGATGTAGCAATATACGGCCAAATTACATTGGAGCGGATGAGAATGCCACGCTTATACCGGTTATATATGCGCTCGCAAGGTTTTTCCACGTACCCAATACTATTCTGGCCAATATGATCTCTGCTATTATGGCTGTGGTTATTGCAGCCACCAGCGTTACATAGCTGTCTAAAATGCCAAAAGTGAACTGTCCAACCAGCAAGATAAGCGTTAGAAAGGCCGGAGGGATGTACTGAAAATTATCTTTTAACCACTGGGAGAGCGAAGTTGTTGCGGGTATGCATTCAAGCTTATATTCCTTCTGCATCAGTTATTGGGTTTGCTTTCTTTTATAATATGCAGTTTATTGATTCCCGGGTTTTCAATTTTATCTGTACGCCCCGATGGCCAATAAATAGTTACCTGGTCAATTTTATCGCTTTTGCCAATTCCAAAATGGAGTCTGTGCTGGTTTTGGGAGGAAAACCCCATACCGCCGGTTACGATCTGCGCCTGTTTTTTGCCATCCCATTCCACCTCCACCCTTGCACCAATAGCATCGGCATTGGAAACCGTTCCCTGCAGGTCAAAAGCTAACCAGTGATTATTATTGGTTGCCTCATTTTTATAAACTAAAGGTATGTTGTTTTGATTGGCAACAACAACATCCAATACACCCCTGTTCCACAGGTCGGCAATGGCAACAGCGCGGCCATCATACGTTGCTGCGGGACAAATTTTGTCTGACACATCTTCAAACAAGCCATCGCTGTTGTTCAGCCATATTTTGTCCTGCGTATACCCCGACTGGCTTTTGCCTTCCATATCCGGCCAGTTTTTGGCGTCGCCGATAATGGCGCTGTTGCCGCCCGTTACTTTAGAATAATCGTACCAGTAGGAAGTATTTTCTTTTGCAGAAATAAAACCGTTTGCAACGTACAGATCCATGAAACCGTCATTATTCAGATCGCCGAACTGCGCACCATAGCTCCAGCCTGCATTTTCAATTCCTGAAATTTTTGCAAGATTTACAAACGAAGTATGTTCTGCAGCGCCTTCACTTTTGGGTTGCCAGTAATTATTTCCCTGGATCAATATTCCGTTTTCCGTAATATTTGTAGTGTAAATACCTACACTTCCATCATTGGCGATATCACCGAAAGAAGCGTTCATGCCACTTTTAGGAATATGTCCAACGCCTGCCTCCCTGCCTCTTTCTTCAAATTTTTGCCCGTTCTTATTCAAATAAAATTCATCTACATTATAATCGTTGGCAATATATAATTATATAATTCAGGATAACCGTCTCCGTTAAAGTCTGCTGCAGCGGCAGCAAGTGTCCATTTGGTTGAGGTTAATCCATACTGGCTGGTTACATCTTCAAATTTGCCATTACCTGTATTCTTTAAAAGAAAATTCCTGCCGCCATTGTTGGCATACTTGAAGCTTTCAGGCATTATTTTAGTTGTATTCAGGCTGTCTAAGTGAAAAACTTCTTTATAATAGCCTCCTATAAAAATATCAGGCAGCCCGTCATTATTAAAGTCGAACCAAATGGCGGAATTGGCGTTTACCCATGAAGGAAACCCGCTGCCTTCCGTAACACGTTCAAATCCTTTTCCCTCAATGTTTTTAAACAACTCAGGTTTTCCCCACTTATACAGGAGCAGGTCTTTAAAACCATCGTTATCATAGTCGGCCCAAACGGCCCCCATTGAAACACCAGAGCCCTCCCTGTTTACATCAGCCAGTTGCATTTTGTCGGCCACATCTTCAAATTTACCATTCTGCAAATTACGATACAACGCGTTTTTACTTCCAATAGCACTATTGGTAAAATAAATATCATTCCAGCCGTCATTATCAAAATCGCAAATGGAAACAGCCGCCCCCATAGAGGCAATTTGCATTTTAATATTATTGAGTTTAGGATCAACATCGGGAGCAATATGCCTGAATGATATGTTCACTTCTTTGTTTACGGGCTCAAGATAAAAGCCATATGCTTTTTCAGCGGCTTCTTTCTGCCTGCCATTGCTCTTATCCGGGAAAAAATTGTTATTGCGGGAGGCAATAAATGTTACGGCAAGCAGGCATATAAATATTGCAGTAATAGTTATTTTGGTATATTTTTTTGAAGGGCTCATTGAATAGGCTTCATTTGGGCGGGCTAAAGATAGGAATAATGACGGAGTGTATTTCGAATTCCTGCATGGGATGCTTAATCGGGGGCATTTCAAATTTTCGCTTCTGTGTAATTTCCCGGTCGGTGAGACACCGACCGGTAGCGGGTTCTACAAGCAGGTGTCAGCACCCGCCTGCGACAAAATTCATGATGTGAAAGATGCCGGCTATAGAAAGATCCGGGATGCACCCGCTGAATATAAGGTGATAATAATAAATGTTATCTTCGGCATATATAAATGTTCTCACCGGTAATGACACATCTATTCCCTCACTTTACGATACGCTTATTGAGCAGTGCTCTTTTATTTTTGATAATCACCCTGTTTACCCAATGTAAATCAAAAGATGAGAAGACAAAAGATTACTACAATGACCCCCGCATACTGGCCACTTCTTTTCTTCAGAAAAATAAATTTGATGAAGCGGAAGCCGCGTATAAAAAAGCAATAAAAACCGATCCGGGGAATTTTCTGAACTATGCCGATTTATCCCTGCTTTACCTGGCAAAAAAGGATTATGATGAAGCGGAGAAGCAGGTACAGGCGGGCTTAAAAATTCAACCTAATCACACTGGCTTAAAGCTCACTTTAGCCGAAGTGTTTATACGGGAAGGAAATAAGGAAAACGCAGTACAAGAGTTAAAAAGCATACTGGCTATTGACCCCAGGAATGCTCCTGCCTGGTATAAACTGGCCATGCTGTCGGCTGCAGAAAAAAATTATGCGGAGCAAAAATCCAGCTTATTACAATTGCTGGATATTATCCCCTCCAATATTGTGCCCCGGCTTCAACTGTCTGAATTGCTTGCGCTGGAAGGAAAACCCGATTCCGCTTTGTTCTTGATGCAAAGCATAAAAAAAATAGTTCCGGAATTTAACCTTGCAACAGACAGTATTTATCAAAAGGCTGTTACATTCATCACCAATGGCAGCCAAACCACTAATGCCATTCAGTATATACAGAAATTTCAAAAACTGATGCAGCTTACCAAAGCCTATGCCAGCGGGCTTGATGAAATAGACCAGCCAAAATTATTGACCGGCTATGCAGTGTTTAACGACAGCAGGTTTAGCCGGGTTTACGACAAAAACAGGGAAGTTTCATTAAACGATATAAAATTTGAAGACGCTTCGGCAGTTGCCGGACTAATGTTGCCGGGTATCTCCAATATAAAGTCTTCAACATTGGCGCTTGCAGATGATGACGGAAAAGGTACATCGTATGTTTATGCAAGCTTTTTACCCGAAGGCGCTTCGCGCTCCAAACGCTATTTGTTTGAAGCAGAAATGTCAAACTTTAAAGATATTACGCCTTCCGTTGATCTTGATTACTCGGCCATTGATTTTGACGCTACGTTTGCAGATTATGATAACGATGGTTACCGCGATCTTCTTGTTTCCACCAGTAAAGGGATCGTTATTTATAAAAATAATGGCGATGGTACATTTTCGGAGATAAAACAAAAAACCGGGCTGGAGGATATCAGCAATGGTAATAAGATACTGGTTGCGGACTTTGACCAGGACGGCGACCTCGATTTATATATCGCCTGTAAAAGCAACAATAAATTCTTTCGGAACAACAATGACGGAACGTTCACCGAAAACGCGAAGATGATGAACCTCTCTGCAGGTGCATCGGGAACGATAGATATGAATTATGGAGACCGGGATGCTGATGGGGATTTGGATATAGCGGCGCTAACCACGGAGGGACGATTGCAGTTGTTTGATAATGAGCGGCATTCTAAATTTAAGGATATTACCGGCAGTTTACAACTTCCGGGTCTTTCATACAAAGGCAGCGCCATTGCTTTTGGTGATTACAATAATGACGGTATGCAGGATTTGTTTATTGCCGGCGGTAAAAATGAAAATTCTTTTTTATTAAAAAATACAGGAGATCATGGGTTTAGGATTGACACTGCATCCCGGGAGTTTACAACCTCATTAAAAGGTATAACGGTTCATGCTGCTCTTTCCTTTGATTTTGATAATGATGGTTACCTGGATATCCTGGTTGCAGGCGTAAACGACGATACATCCAAAAGCGGTGTGCAGTTGTTCCATAATAATCATGCGAAAGGATTTATCAATGTTTCGTACCTGCTTCCGCAAACAATAACACAGGGACATAAAATTGACCTTGCCGACTTTAACTTAGATGGTGATGATGATGTTTTTATATCGGGACCTTCCGGGATCTCTTTAATGCGGAATGACGGGGGCCACCTCAATCATTATATGCAGGTACAGTTAACAGGACTTTCCTATGGCAACAATAAAAACAACAGGTTTGGCATTGGCGCACAGGTAGAGCTAAAAGCGGGAGATCTGTATCAAACCAAAACGGTTAAACGCTCACTTGTTAATTTTGGCGTGGGCGCACAGGATTCGTTAGATGTTGTTCGCATCATTTGGCCCAATGGAACGCCGCAGCTTATTGATGACCCATCGCGCTGGCAAAGAACATTGGAAGAAGAGAAACTCAAAGGATCATGCCCTTTCTTATTTACCTGGGATGGGGAGAAATATATCTTTTTAAAGGACATGATGTGGAGAAGTGCGCTGGGAATGCCTTTGGCGGTAAATGGAAAAGACACGACCTATGCGTTCAGCGATGCCTCGAAAGAATATTTGCTTATCCCTGGTGAAAAGCTGAAGCCAAAGAACAATATATATTCTATCAAAATAACTGAAGAACTATGGGAAACGGTTTATTTTGATAAAGCTGCCCTGGTGGCGGTAGATCATCCCGGTACGGTTGATGTGTTTGCAGATGAACGTTTTGTTGCGCCGCCTTTCCCCGGTAAGCAATTGTATGGGGTAGAGAAGAAACATTTGCCTGTTACTGCCTTCGATGGCAATGGCAATGATGTGCTGCCCAAAATTAAATCATACGATTTCGAATACATATCCAACTTTGGCATGGGTAAGTACCAGGGGCTTGCCGATGATCATGATCTGATCCTTGACCTGGGGGATGAAGCGGTGAGCGACAGCCTTTACCTGTTTCTGCGGGGATGGATTTTTCCTGCAGACGCCAGCATCAACACAGCAATGACCCAGTCTGACTGGTACAAAAGCAAGCCCCCGTCTCTGGAGGTACTGAATAAAAAAGGAGAATGGCAAACCGTTATACCGAATATTGGTTTCCCGATGGGAAAAGATAAAATGGTTATTGTTAACCTCTCTGGTAAATTTCTTACCCCGGGCAACAGGAAAGTGAGAATACGCACCAATATGCAGATTTACTGGGATGAGATATTCTTTTCAAACCGCTTATCCAAAGCCCCGGTAAATATGCATGATCTTACAATGACAGGCGCGCTGCTTGCTTTCAGGGGATATTCAGCTTCCTATAGGAAAGGTGGGCCTTTTGGTCCGCACTGGTTCGACTATTATAATACCAGCGGCGGGCAGAAATGGAGAGACCTTACAGGATATTATACCCGTTACGGAGATGTGTTGCCTTTGTTGCAGCAGGCAGATGACGCCTATATTATTGCCAACTCAGGCGATGAAATAACGATTGAATTTGATGCGACGCGTTTACCTGCATTGCCGCAGGGTTGGAAGCGCGATTTTCTCATTTACAGCGAGGGATGGGTAAAGGATGGTGACCTGAATACCGCCCACGGGCAAACGGTTGAGCCGCTGCCTTTTCATAGCATGCCTGCCTATCCTTATCGCAGCAATGTCAAATATCCTGCAGATGCGGGGCACAACCGGTACCGGCAGCAATACAATACCCGGTTAATAAGCACCGATGATTTTAAAAACGCGCTGAAGCCGCAGGCAGTGGTAAAACATAAATAATTACTTAAATGTAAAAGGAAATCCTCGATGAATGTAACACGGGTTGTACATCCGTAAAAATGCAACTGCGTTGGACTAAGTGGCGGTAACATAGGCATTGTATAAATACATTACGGGTATTGTGCAAACGAATAAGCACAAGCTGATTGTTATCAACGGCATGCCCGACCATGTACACTTGCTGGTTGGTTTTAGAGCTACTCAATCTATGGCTGATTTTATGCAGGATGTAAAAGCGGGTTCATCCAAATGGATAAATGACAACAAGTACTGCAAAGAGCGGTTTGAGTGGCAAACCGGGTATGGAGCATTTTCATATTCAAAATCTCAACTGCCTGATGTGATAAGGTATATCGAGAATCAGAAAGAGCATCATCGTAAAAAAACTTTTTTGGAAGAATATAAGTCGTTCCTGGAAAAATTTGAAGTGGAGTATGATGAAAGATATGTTTTTAAGGAATCGGAACAGGTAGCATGCCTGCGGCATTCGTGCGGGTGTGGTCCGGGATCATTTGTAAGGCGCACAAAAAGCGATATCACAAAGCGGCTATGGTATGGTAATACATGTTTTTCGATAGCGGATCTAACAACCCTGCAGTATTAAAAGGTTTTATCCTTTCTCTTACCATATTGGTAAACTGATCTGCATCTTTTGATGAAATGTTTTTTTGTGCGGTTAACTTCAGCAGTTCCTTATATGTTGTTTGTGCAATCTTTTGCACTTCCGGATTGCCGGCTTCCAGAAAATAGGTAACGGGCTCGTTCTTCAACCGGCGTTGCTCATACAAAATGGTAAAAGTGAAATACAGCATTGACCATGCGTTGAAAAGCTGGAAATGCGGCATGGTTTTATAACATCCGGCAACAAGCATATCAATGAGTTTAAGCTCTTCAAATGTAATATGCTCATATTCCTTCAACTGTTCATATAGGTGTTCATCAAAGTTCCTGTTTTCACCAAGCATCTGTACGATCCGTTCAATACCTGCCAGGGAATAGGCTATGCCTGTGCTAAAAAGCGGATCTACAAACCCAATGGTATGCGGCATTGCAAGCCAGCCATCGCCAAAGCATTTTTCCAGTTTTCGCTGAAGCCTCCCCGTTTGTATAATGCGCCCCGGCTGTGGCGATAAAGAACCCATTTTGAGTATATGATCTATATCGGGATACGTATCTCTCATTCTATTCCAGATCTCCGTAGTGTTCATTTTTTGAAAGGAAGGATCGTTGCCATTCAATGCAAATCCCCAGCTCGTGCGGCTATTGTTGAAACGGAGCGCCCATATCCATCCCTCATCCAGCACATGGTGCAAAGCGGAATCATCGGGATCGTAAGGGTAATCCTGCGTTGGGATATTGTTTTGCTGAAGGAGTGTTGTCCACCGCGGAAGATGATCAAAATGAGAGAACAGTGCAAAAGAGTTGGTGAGAAAGCCCGCAGCAGATGATGATACGGCAAACAGCTTATCAGCCAGTATGCCGCTGCCCGTTGCATCTATAAAAAAAGAAGAATGAATGGATGATATATTTTCTGGTCCCTTTACATTGAACAGCCATTGCCTGTTGCTTCTTGTTGCTGAAGTGATCTCGGTACAATCGAAATAATCAATGCTATAGTCCTGTATCCTGCTCACTAAATAAGCGTCAAAATCTGCACGCAGCCAGTTGGTGTCCGAAAGGGCATCACTTGCGCTTGCCGCAACCAGCAGCTCATTGGAATGTCCGGCGTTGGTTGAGAACTGTTTTCCGGGATAATGCTTAAAATAGCTGAAGCCTCTTTTAATGCCGCAAACAATTTCGGGATAGGATTGTTGCCAGCTACCATACCTCGAAAAATCATATAGCCAGGGCAAATCATATTGCACGGAAAGGGAACGTAAGATCATATCCGCAACAGGAGTGGAAGATTCGCCGATGGCAAAGCGCGGATGCTTTCCCTTTTCAATCAAACAAACAGTAAAGCCGCAGTTGTGCAGGGCAAGGGCGGTGAGTGTGCCTGTAAAGCCGGAGCCGGCAATTACAATATCGTAATGGTTGGGATGATTATTCATGTTTGATCTTGCAGGTACAGGATACAGTATCTTCTATCTGCTGGCTGAGGTTCATGGTTTCTAAGCGTCTTTTTCTCTCATCAAAACAATGAGGGCATTTTGATAAAAAGCCGATATCCCAGGTATCTGCGAACACCTGTCCCCGTTGCATCAACAATGCTTTTTCAAAAGCCGTTTCCAGCATGGCGAGAGAAGGCGGCGTATACTCATTGCTTGCACGCAGCAACTCCATTACCCCGTTACCCGGCCGTACGGGAATAGCAGCACAGCGTACCGCGCCGGAGTCAAAAGCAAACTGTATGGTTTTAAGCGCCCATGCTATATTTTCATCGTTACCTGTAATATAAGGAGGGCTTAAAAGTACAAAGGCCCTTACATCAATGTTATGCTGATTTAAGAATGCAGATGCTTTTTTGAAATCCTCCGGTGTAATTTGCTTGTTCAGTTTGGGCAGTGCCGCCGGATGAATGGTTTCCAGCCCCATTGCTATTTCCAGCTTTCCGTTGAGCAGCTTGTTAAATTCAATACAGTGCTGATTGCAGAGGTTGGGGTGATTTTCTACGATCACTCTTTTATAATCCGCAAGGCGTTTGCATATTGCCGGGTAGTCGCCGGGAGGAATGGCTTTTGTATCAAAAAAATTCCCGTTGTTGTACAGCTTGATCACATCAGCCTTCGGTAATCTTTCCAAAGCATGATCAATCTGCTGCACAATGGCGCCTGCCGGTGCAGGTTCATCCAGCGTATTCTTCCACAGATCACACATCAGGCATTTAAAAGCACATTCTTTGCTGGTAAGAAAGATGGTGTTCACGGTTTCCATGCCGCCCTGTAAACTGGGTTCCCGCTCATGCAAAAAATGATAAGGGACAAACGGGTTTAACCTGTTTTTGGGAGGGCGAAGTTCAGCTATAGTGCGACTGTCGTAACCATCATGCATACAGCGAATGGAAATAGGTTCTGTATTCTTTTTCATTGCTGGCAAAAATCCCGGAAAGGGCGTCCGGTGGCACCGCTCCGGCCTGAAACCTGCGCTTTTCAAAAACGGGCATATCAAAACCGGTTACCGCTTTTATGCCCCGGCTTACTACCTCGCCTTTTAATGCATACAACGCTTCTTCGTTCCAGTTGGTAAGTTCTATAAAGGGAATGCCTTCGGCTACCTCAATTACATTGGGCAAAGCGTAAGGACTAAATCCTTTGAAACCGTATTTCCTGGCGGGCGCATAGGTGCGCACATGCCCGCGGCTCTGCCCGCCGGAGTAGGTGAGGGAGTGCTTTATTTTGTCTACGCCCCAACCCTCCTGGTAAAGCATCGTATTGTTCAGTACGCTGCGTATGGTAAGCTCGGGGTTTGTCTGTATGGGATAATCCTTCAGGTTCTCGTCGCCACCCTCCCCATCTGCCAGGTATTCCCAGTTGGGATAACGCTCCCTTATATGTTTGCAAAGCGCCAGCGCCATGGTTGCAGATTCAAGGTCAAGCGATTTGTAATCTTCAATTACATGAATGGCATCTTTATAGTTAACGGCCGATAAGGGCACATCAATGAGCTCCAGAAAAAGAGAGAGTCCCAGCCGGTCCAAAAATGCATGCGCCTGGTCTGCATCGGCTCCGCCGTTCACGGAAAGTGTAAAGGCTTTTAACCGCTGTGGCGATATCCCCAGCTTCAGCATTGCATGGTACAGCACCAAAAAAACCGAACCGCTGTCTATGCCGCCGGAGAACAAAACACCTACGGGCGCTTCTTCCGGAACCGACAAAAGCCATTTCCGGCATTCATTGGATAATGTTTCAATGTATTTTTTACCTATAGCATCAAGGTCCGTGGGAAGCGTGTTTCTCCGGGGCTCAAAAAACCGGGTGTAAACCGGGTTGGGATCAGGGCAGCCGATCACTTCAAGCCGCACCACATAATGTGCGGGTACCATCCTGGTATAGGAAGGATGAAATTGTTTGTGCAGTCCTTTTTGCTTAAGGTATTCGTAAATCTCATCCATTCGTTCGGCCACAATAAGCAGCGGGCCCGAGGTTTGCTTGGCAAGAAAATAACGCATGGGGCGTCCTATGGAGCGCGCCATAAACACCTGCTGCCCTACTTTCTCAACAATGGCAAACTGCCCGTCAATTTTACGTACGGCTACCGGATCGCCCGAAGTCACTGCAGCAGACGCTTCTTCATGCGTCATATTAAGAATGATATTGTTGTTATGGTCGAGAAGGCTTACAAAGTCGGTTACATACTGGTTCATGATGTTGTTGTTTTCTTACGGAACAAATATAGTCATATCAGTTGCAATATGGCAGTGATGAGGCACCACGAAGACACAAAGCTCTCTTAGATGGCGCCACTAAGGCACGAAGGCACGAAGCTCTTCCGCCGTTGGTGTTCGTGAGATGTGCAATATGCGCCGGCTTCACCAACCCGTCCGGCTGGATCATCCCCGCCTGAATGTCGTAGTCCGGCAGGCGGGCAACAAGAGATGATATTTAATTCGGCAGTGATATGAAAGAAGCAGGGATTGCCTTAAAGCAGAATGGGTTATCCCGCTGGTGACAACACCAGGCGGGGGCGAAAAGCAAACAGACTATCGGCAAACCTGTAACAGCGTATATATGTTTACTTATAAACAGCTCCGAAAAGCCGTACCGTTGCTTTGCCGCATACAATAAATAATTATATTTCGCGGGTTATGCCATTGAACTTACACCCTACAACCCGCAACCACAGCCCGCCATGCCGGCATGCTTCATATATTTTACGCACATTATTTTAACAACCAAACACAATAAGGAATGAACAGGATCACAATGCTTGCGCTGTGCATGCTCATGTACGGTCTTACCGCTACCGCACAAATCACCAAAGGCAACTGGATGGTGGGCGGGGTAGCCAGCTATGCTTCTACAAAATATAATGGTGAAGCATCTTCAGGAGTAACGGTGAGTATTTTTAAGGCACAGCCCAATATTGGCTATTTTATTATTGATAAGCTGGCGGCAGGTCTTAAGCTTGGATACTCCAATGTTACAAACAAATTTGGAGAATCTCCTTATGGAGTATCTAAGATCGTGGACTATAATTTTGGCCCATTTATTAGATACTACTTTTTATCACCAGAGAAGCCCTTTAACATTCTTATTGATGGAAGCTACCAGTATGGCATCAGGAGGACTGGGAGTAGTACTGGAGCCGATATGCACTGGACACAATATAATGCAAATACCTTTAGCGTTAATGCCGGCCCTGTACTCTATTTTAATACTTCAGTTGGTCTGGAGTTCCTGGTTGGCTACTCCACTGAAAAGTATGTTAAGGACCAGGGAAGAAACGGTACGGTACAGGTGGGTCTTGGCTTACAGGTTCACCTGGAAAGAGATAAATAACCATAAACCAAATCAAATAAAATGAAAAAGCACTCTTATCCCTTATCTTAATTTACATTGGCAGTATGCTGCTTTTAAATACTGCCACAGCACAAAATGTAACCATTGATTACCAAACATGGAATCCTTCATCGCCGCCATGTAATATTTTTGGCACGGCTATAAATGTTCCTGCCATTGTAAACGGAACAAACAGTACAATTGAACATCAATCGCTCATCGGCCAGCCTCAACTCAACGCTTCTCCCAAAGAAATCCGTTTAGCCTGCCAGTACGTTAGTGCAAGCAGTTCACTGGGCACAAAATACAGGATAGATTATGACTTTAAAGTGGGTTACAAATATTATATCACAGTGAATGCTGCACAACTGAACAGCACTACCGGGTATTCTACTGGGGTATATCTAAGACTTGATATGACCAATACCGGTGGCGGGGGAGGAACATGTGTTGGAGCACAAACCATATCACCAAATTATAGTGGAAATCCTGCTCCCTTTCAATTTAGTGCCGCCAGCTTTAATGATAGACCGTTTCCTTATTCTTCGCCGTTAACTGCCAATTACTCCACTTTAGAAATTTCTGCTCTTCTGGCTGCCGTAAGCGGTAGTAATAATACGATACGTATAAGAAAAATAACCATTGAAGAAACTGCGCCAGATGTTTCATTTACTTTAGCACCCGCTGCGCTGGCAATAGCATGTGGTTCTTCAACAGCTCAAACCTTTACGGTTACCAATGTGCACAGCACACCGGGAGTTACGGCACACAACTGGGATCTGGGCAGCGCCAACAATGGCTGGCTGTACAATGGCAGCGCAGCGCCACAATACATTTCAACCGGCACCACCAATACATTAACCCTCACGCCGGTATGCGGCTTCGTTCAGCAAAGCGTAAATGTTTCGGTAACCGCTAATGGTAATGCCTATCCTGCCAATGCCTCTGTTGTGAGCGTTACTATTCCCACATTTACCATACAGGGCAGCCAAACCCTTTGTTCGGGAACACAATCCTACAGCATTCCCGATCTGCCTTGTAATGCAACGGTTAGCTGGCAATCGTCCAATACCAATATCGCCACAATTACCGCAAGCGGCAACCCTGCCACACTTACCAGGGTAAATAACAGCAACGGCGTGGTTACCATAACCGCTACCGTAACCGCCTGCGGGTCAAACCAGGCTGTTCCGTACCATGTGGGGGTTGGTAAGGCACAACCCGGGTCTGTTAACATACTGCTTTTTGACCCCTATATGGGTAAGATACTGGCTGAAATTGATCCTGTACCGGGTGCAAGCTCTTATAAATGGTATAAGAACGGGGTGGTGCAGCCGGGTCGCGTGGGAACCTTCGCCAATATCGGCATTTCAGAAACGCCATGTAATATCAATTACAATATAGCGGTGGAAGCGGTGAGCGTCTGCGGCACTTCTGCTGCAAGCTCCACCAATGTATTCTATTCCTGTGATTACTTATTCACCATTTCACCCAATCCCGCGCAGAGCATGGTTTCGGTTTCGGTAAAAGAAACCCAAAAAATACAGGATGGGTCGGGCGTTATTGACGAAATAAGGATATACGACTCCTATGGCGGGCTGCAAAAGCGCCTGCAGCATTTTGGAACAAAACGTGCCCACTTTAATATTTCGGGTATCCCTTCGGGCAGGTATCTTATAGAGATAAGAAGCGGAAAGTATAAGGAATACCAGCAGCTCATCATTCAGAAGTAAAATAATGATAAGCAGAAAGAGGTTGTCACAAGCCAGAGACAGCCTCTTTTTTATTTGGTAAGGGAATGGGTTTTCATTTAGGCAATTCTCCAAAGCCTGAGACAGTCCTTTGTCATTTAATACTTACGAGCACTCTTTCCCCATTTTTTAAAATACTCCCTTTTCTAATTGGACAATAGTAGCCGGCACCTTACCTTTGCGGCACATTTGACCTAACATACCTTAAAATAAATTAATATATGCCTATCAAAGGTAAAATCAAACAGATCATTGGTGCCGTAATAGACGTGCAATTTAACGGTCAACTGCCCGAAATTTACCATGCCCTGGAACTGAAACGCGAAAATGGAGAAATACTGGTATTAGAAGTGCAGCAGCATCTTGGCGAAGACAGTGTGCGTACCATCGCTATGGACGGTACTGATGGGCTGGTTCGCGGAATGGAGGTAGTGGATACCGGGAAGGCGATTGCAATGCCTGTAGGGGAGGATATTAAAGGCCGCTTGTTTAATGTAACAGGCGATGCTATTGACGGGCTACCCCAGGTTGATAAAACAAATGGCCGACCTATACATGCCAAGCCGCCTGCATTTGAAAACCTGAGCGTGGCAACCGAAGTATTGTTTACGGGTATTAAAGTAATTGACCTTATTGAGCCTTATGCCAAAGGGGGTAAGATTGGTTTGTTTGGTGGCGCCGGTGTGGGTAAAACCGTATTGATCCAGGAATTGATTAATAATATTGCTAAAGGATATGGCGGTATTTCGGTATTTGCAGGCGTGGGTGAACGTACCCGTGAAGGAAATGACCTGTTGCGTGAAATGATCGAAGCGGGTATCATGAACTATGGTGAGGAGTTTAAACACAGCATGGAAAATGGCGGATGGGATTTGAGTAAAGTGGATATGGAAGCCCTGAAAGAATCGAAAGCCACTTTCGTATTCGGACAAATGAATGAGCCCCCCGGAGCACGTGCACGTGTGGCCTTAAGCGGGTTAACTGTAGCAGAATACTACCGCGATGGCGATGGTAAAGGACAGGGAAGAGATATTTTGTTCTTTGTGGATAATATCTTCCGTTTTACACAGGCAGGTTCCGAAGTATCCGCCCTGTTGGGTCGTATGCCTTCCGCCGCTGGTTACCAGCCTACACTGGCTACAGAAATGGGCATCATGCAGGAGCGCATCACTTCCACCAAAAATGGCTCCATCACTTCCGTACAGGCGGTATATGTACCCGCGGATGACCTTACCGATCCGGCGCCTGCTACTACTTTCGCGCACTTAGACGCTACCACGGTATTGAGCCGTAAAATAGCTGATCTTGGTATTTATCCCGCTGTGGATCCGTTGGACTCCAGTTCAAGGATTTTGTCTGTTCAGATCGTAGGCAATGCGCACTATGATTGCGCCAACAGGGTAAAGCTTATTTTGCAACGTTATAAAGAACTGCAGGATATCATTAATATCCTGGGCATGGATGAACTGAGTGAAGAAGATAAGATGACGGTATTCCGTGCACGTAAAGTACAGCGTTTCCTGTCGCAGCCATTCCATGTGGCAGAACAGTTTACGGGCTTAAAGGGTGTATTTGTGAGCATTGAAGATACGATCCGCGGTTTTAACATGATCATGGATGGTGAAGTGGATGAATATCCGGAAGCAGCGTTTAACCTGGTAGGTACTATAGAAGATGCAATAGAAAAAGGTAAAAAATTAATAGCCGCCGCTAAAGGATAATATCAAAATACAATTCAATGGAATTAGAAATATTAACCCCCGAGCGCAAATTGTTTAGCGGAGAAGTATACGGGGTGCAGCTACCCGGTATTACAGGGTCGTTTGAAGTTTTAGACAAACATGCCCCCCTGGTAAGCGCTTTGGGAAGCGGTAAAATAAAAGTGCTGAAAGATAAATCAGGCACAACCATTCTGTACAATATCAATGGCGGGTTTGCCGAAGTGCTGAACAATAAAGTAGCTGTGCTGGTGGAAGGCGCTGTTGAAATTTGATTGTAACGTATTCATTATATTTAACCCGGTAAGCGCATTCGTTTACCGGGTTTTATTTTTGGGGTTAAGCACAGTTATTGTTGTATCTATTTTAGCATTAGGTGCTTAAGTCGTAAACGTGTTACATGTAGTGGTATTCTGTTCTGTATATCAACTATAAGCAGTTAATATTGATCAATCGGTTAATTCGGTGCCCGCAATAGCGGTTTATTGCTGAGATCACAGTAGCATAAAAGCTATATCAGGGAACCCTACCGGAAAACGGGAGGTATTCGTTTTCCGGCGGCTTTTGGTTACTTTTTCCGCAAAAAGTAACAAAGAAAAATAGCCTGATAGCATGTACCGGCTTTGAGAGAATAGTCTCATTTTGAATGAACAACAATTGGCAGCCAACTTTAGCGCAGGATACATTTTATATTTGGTACTTCTACAACAATTTTAAAATTCTATATGTCAAAAACCCATCAATACCTCACCCAACTGGTTTGGACGGGCAACACAGGCGAAGGCACCCGGGCATACGGTTCGTATGAACGCAGCCATGCTATTTCTGTGGAGAACAAACCCGTTATACCCGGCTCGTCTGATCCGCATTTCCGCGGCGACAGCTCCAGGTATAACCCCGAAGAATTACTGGTGGCATCGCTGTCTTCCTGCCACATGCTTTGGTTTTTACATATTTGTTCTGCACAGGGCATTGTGGTAACCGCTTATGAAGACGAGGCTACCGGTTTTATGCAGGAAGATGCAGACGGCGGCGGCCGGTTCACAACAGTAGTGCTGCATCCTAAGGTGTGGGTAAAAAATTATGATGGCGATGCTGAAAAAATAAATGCATTGCATGCGGCAGCGCATAAAAAATGCTTTATTGCCAGCTCCTGTAATTTTCCGGTAAAGCATGAGCCGGTTTGTTATGCTGCTGGATGAGGCAACAAGAACCAAATGGCAAGAACCAAATGACCAGAGCTAAACCTGTGCGCCGTGGCGGATAAAATACAGATGGTTCGTGTCTCAATCCGAAACCTGCCTGGTAACTATAAACAACAAACCATAAATCGAAAATTTAAATTCCCGGGTATTTTATTTTCAAATCTTTAAATTTTCAAATTTCCAAATTTACACATTTCCACATTTCCACATCTTCACATTCCCACATCTTCACATTTCCCCCATTTCCCTTATCTTGCAAACTTAATTCTGGTATATGTCCGATAAAAAAACAAGTGGCTTATTGTTCAACAGGCAAAATTACATGTGGATGGCTGTTGGCGCCGTGGTAATGATAATCGCGCTGTTGCTGATGGCTGGCGGAAAAAGTGCTGATCCCAATGTGTTTGATTATAATGAGGTGTACAGTACCCGCAGGATTACAGTGGCACCGATATTGCTTATGGTAGGGCTGATCATTGAAATGTACGCCATCATGCGCAAACCCAAAGCAACCGATAAATAATCCGGGAACAATTGAAGATACAGTGCGATGGAAAACCATCGCATTTTTTTAAACAATCATGCACACTTATTTTAAAGAGCGGTACGTTAATACTGCTGCCATTCTCCAAATTATTGTAGTTCATGAGCATCATACAAGCTATTGTTATCGCCATTGTTGAGGGTATTACCGAGTTTCTTCCGGTTTCTTCCACAGGTCATATGATCATTGCCAGTTCGCTGATGGGAATTTCGGGCAACGACTACACCAAAATATTTGAAATAGCGATTCAGTTGGGCGCCATACTTTCTGTAGTGGTGCTGTACTGGAGGAAATTCTTTGATTTCGCCAAATGGCAGTTTTACGTAAAATTGTTCATCGCTGTTGTACCGGCCCTGTTATTGGGGTTATTGTTTTCTGACACCATAGACGAACTGCTTGAAAGTCCCACCACTGTTGCGATTGCTTTATTGCTGGGTGGTATTGTATTGTTGTATATAGACAGGTTGTTTAAAACGCCGGTAATCAGCGAAGAAAAAGACATCAGTTATGGCAAGGCTTTTATCATTGGTATCTGGCAATGCGTGGCAATGATACCCGGTGTAAGCCGCAGCGCTTCCAGCATTATTGGTGGAATGCAGCAAAAGCTTACGCGTACTTTAGCTGCCGAATTTTCTTTTTACCTCGCTGTGCCTACCATGCTTGCCGCAACAGTATACAAACTTTTTCTCAAAGATTATCCTTCGCAGGATGGTCACATAAAAGGTTATGAAATCGTGTTCAGCAATTCGGCCAATACTACTGCTTTTATAGTGGGTAACGTCGTAGCTTTTATCGTTGCCGTTTTGGCTATTAAGTTCTTTATCGGTTATTTGCAGAAGCATGGATTTAAATTGTTCGGCATTTACCGTATTATTGTAGGTGTAATACTGCTGGTAATGATCTATGCAGGTTACTTCAAATAAGCTGTTTCAAAACCATTTCCATCTTCATGCAAACCGCTCCCCGAAAAGTAATCAATGGATGGGCTATGTACGACTGGGCCAACAGTGTGTACAGTCTTGTTATTACAACCACTATTTTCCCTGCTTATTACGTGGGCATCACCAGCATGGGCAACAGCAATGGCAAACATTACATAAACTTTTTTGGAAAGCAATTTATAAATACCTCACTGTTGGATTATGCATTGGCGGTAGTGTTTTTGATCGTGGCGGTGTCTTCACCTGTTTTGTCATCCATAGCCGATTACAGGCGCAATAAAAAAGTATACCTGCGCTGGTTTTGCTTTCTGGGCTCCGCCGCCTGCTGCGGATTGTTCTTTTTTACGCCGCAACGTATTGAATATGGTATTATTTTGTTTTCATTGGCCGCACTGGGTTACTGGGGGAGCCTTGTTTTTTACAATTCTTATTTACCCGATATAGCGGCGCCAGAAGATCAGGACCGCATCAGCGCCAAAGGCTATGCATTGGGTTATGCCGGAAGCGTGTTGCTGCAAATAATATGTTTTGCCATTATCGTAAAGCCGGAATGGTTTGGGCTCAATAGCAGTGATGCAACCCTGGGCGTGCGCATATCATTTTTGCTCACAGGCTTATGGTGGTTTGGCTTTGCCCAGCTTACCCTTCGTGTTTTACCGTTGCCGAGCCTCAAAGAAAGGCAGGCAAAAAAGAATGTACTAACCAATGGCTTTCATGAGTTGTCTATAGTGTTCAAACAGTTGAAGGAGTTAAAGGTGTTGCGCCGGTTTTTATTGTCGTTTTTTTTATACAGCATGGGTGTGCAAACCGTAATGCTGGTAGCGGCAGGTTTCAGCAAAAAGGAAATCTTTCCCAACCCTGAAGATGAACCCAAATTATTGTTTACGCTCATTCTCATACAATTGGTAGCCATTATCGGAGCCATTGTAATGAGCAGGCTTTCAAAGCGCATGGGTAATCTCAAAGTGCTCATCATGTCTGTTTGTATATGGATCGCCATATGCATATGGGCTTATTTTATACAAACGCAAATGCAGTTTTATGCGCTGGCAGCATCGGTAGGGCTGGTAATGGGTGGTATACAGTCGCTGAGCCGCAGCACCTATTCTAAATTTTTGCCTGAAACAAAAGACACTACTTCCTTTTTCAGCTTTTATGATGTTACTGAAAAAATAGCATTGGTTATCGGGTTGTTTTCATTTGGGTTTCTGGAAGATATAACCGGCAGCATCCGCAATTCCATTATTGCTTTAATTGTGTTTTTTGTGCTTGGACTGCTTGCTTTGATGTATACAAAAAGAGCGGTGCACAGGCATTAGGGGCTGTACCGGTTAAAACGGTTCACCGTGTGTTTGTTTTATTAACCGGTCAACTATGGAGGGAAAAGGCCGTAACGCCTGTATAAAACAATTGGTTACCCATTCTCTGCCAAACCATGCCTGTATCCGCCGGCCGGTGTTCAATCTTTTTTTAAATGTATTGTTCCAGTTGGTTTGATAGGAAAATTCCATTTCCTGTCGGCTTATCTTTCCCTGGAGAAAGGGGTGGATCTGCCGGAAAGCTATTTTGCTGCCGTGCATCGCCATGCTCATGCCGTTACCACAAAGCGGGGCGATCATTCCGGCCGCATCTCCGGTCATAAGCATGTGGTGCTCTATTTGTGTTTTTTTATCAAAGCTCACCTGAGCAATGGTAACAGGTGATGCATTCAAAAAAGTGGAGTTCCCAAAGATCTTATCCAAATGAGGATTACGGCGCAATATATTTTGCTCCAACTGGGTAATGGAATTATCGCATTGCTGCAGGTTTTGTGCGGTAGTAAGATAACACAGGCAATATTTCTCATCCTCTACCTGCGATATCCCGCAATACCCGTTTTGAAAATTGTGCAGCGCTATAAGGCCGGCAGGAAAATCCGTTTTGACATGATATTTGACCGCAATATAATTGTTGAGTTTACCGGATTTCTTTTGAATGAAATCACGCTTCAATTTAATGTCTAAGTTGCTGCGTTTGCCAAATGTACCGCACACCAGTTTTGCTTTGCACATCTCCGTTCCATACTGTACGTGAAAATGTGCGTCGCTGAACCATACATTATCCACTTTTGTTTCTTCCCTTATTTCGGCGCCCGCATTCCGGGCCAGGTGAGCGAGGAAGGCATCTAACTTGTAACGGCTGATGCCGAAACCGCCCAGGGACAGGCGGCGCTTAATGGTTTTACCCGATGGGGAGGATACCATAAGATTGTGGATATGGGGCAGGTTCCAGTCGCTCAGCGGTACACCCGTTTCTTCCAGGAAATTCCAGCATTCAAAGCTTATGTATTCGCCACACACTTTGTGAAAAGGGTATTTTTCTTTCTCGAATACTATTACACGATGTCCCTCCCTTGCCAATTGAACAGAGAGGCAGAGCCCCGCCAGACCACCGCCCACGATGGCTACATCGTATATATTGTTTCTTGTCATGAAGTTGCTGTTATCAGCCACCGGAAAGCCCATTTCCATTCAACTGAGTTACATTTGATGCCCGCCTGTTGCATGATCGTTTCCCACTCTTTTCTTTTAAATCCGCGCTGCACGGAAAGCGGAGCGTCATTTTTTACAAGATAACTGTTTGAGAACAATTCTGTGAGCCATTTAATTGAATAGTACGCTAAAAAATGCCGGTGCAGGTCGTTAACAAAAAAACCCATGCTGCAGTTGTCGTTCATCCATCGCATCATTGGCACCAGCGCGTTATCGCTGAAATGATGACAAAAAAGGGAAGAAAAAACAATCTCGGGTTTCTGATGGGAGAAATTCACTTCCTTATAATCCGAAACGATCCAGGTGTATTTTGTGGCGGTGGTTTTTTCTTTTGCGAAATCAATGCATTCCTGTTTTTTATCAATACCTGTTAAATGAACGGCGATATTGTTTTTTGTACACCATTTATCAATGGCAAGCAAGTTGTCCCCGCCCCCGCAGCCTGCTTCGCAAATACCGATGGATTTGCCGGCTGTTTTTGTTGCGGATAATATTTTCTTTACTCCTGAAATGGTAATGGAATGCCCGCCCAGCCAGCGGTTAATAAAGTCCAGTTCTTTCATGTTCTGTTTGATGTCTTCAAACGGAATATCATCATTATCCAGTAGTTCTGTTTGGGTTGAACGCGGCATAAAAAGTATTGACCAGATTAGGTAAGTTCTCCAATGAATGTTTCCATCGTTAGTCCCGGGCCAAAAGCTGCACCTAAAATCTTGTGGTTCATTCCCGGTGGATTTTGCATCATGCGCTTTAATACAAATAAAATGGTGGGTGACGACATGTTGCCAAATTGCTCCAGTATAGCAAAACTATCAGCCAGCGCAGTATCATCCAGGTGAATGCACTTTTTAACGGCTTCCAGTATGCGTTTTCCTCCGGGATGTATGCACCAGCCTTTGATCTGTTCTTTACCAATATTTGCCGATTGCAACGCCCCGGCGATCAGTTGCTCAAAGTCTTCCTGTATCAGTTCGGGTATATAGCCGCTTAAAGTCATTAAAAATCCCGAAGAAGATAATTCCCATGCCATATCTTTTTTGCCCTTAGGCATGATCTCCGCATAAAAATGTTGCAGTTCCAGTCCGGGCAGGGGGTATTGGTCATGTGTAACCAATGCGGCAGCCGACCCATCGGCAAACAACATGCCTGAGGTAATGTTATCGGCAGTAGCTTCCTTTTGGAAATGCAGGGTACAGAGTTCGGTGCAAACGATCAGTACTTTGGCAGCGGTATCGTTTTTACAAATGGCATCCGCTATTTTCAGTGCATGAATAGCGGCATAACAGCCCATAAAGTTTATAGAAGTGCGGTAAATGGTATTGGGCAGATCCATTAGGTCAATGATCTGTAAATCGAGCCCGGGAGCACTCATGCCAGTACAACTCACGGTAATTAAATGTGTGATTTGTTTTGCGGGTAATAAATGTTCTATACAATTTCTTATGGCATCAACCGACAATGGGCCGGCGTATTTATTATACAATGCCATGCGTTGTTCCAGTGCAGGAAATGGTTCTAAGTTCTCGCTCCGCGGATAAAATTTCCAGTCTTTTACAGGCCGGTTGTAATCACCAATGACGGAATACCTGTTTTGTATGCCACTTTGATGATACAGGAATTTCATTTTTCTCTGTCCTGCGGCATCGGCAGCGTACACCTGTTGCATAAAATGCAAAATGTCGCTTTGCTGATGTTTGTAATGCGGCAGGGCGGTTCCTATATGGATGATTTTACTCAAGGCGATTAATTATAAAAATAATAATAAAAGCGATGTTTGTGCACAGCGAAGCAATCAGGTTCATACGCATCGTATTGCTGTAATCAGCGTATATATTATTGTGCCATACTTTACGGGCCCAAATTAAAAAACAAGCGATCACGGGCAACATACAGAGGCTGAATACATAAAATGCTTTTGCCTGTAACGTACTAAAAAAATAAAATGCCAGCACCAGCAATGCTATTGTATATACAATTCCACAATACACAAAAGTTCCCCGGTAACCCAGGCGGTAACTAATGGTTTTAACACCGTCTCGAAGGTCGGCATCGTGCTGGTATATTTGTGTGAGCGGATAAAATCCTCCAATAAGCAAACCGGATGCCGTCATCGCCAAAGCAGGAACGCGCAATGTTTTATCTGCGCTGCAGCCGTGGTAAATTAATCCAAATGTTACGATACCCTGGAACAGGATAACCGTTATATAGCCCGCAAACGGGTATTTTTTTAAGCGTATGCCCCTGTAGCTATAAGCTTTGGACACCAGTATGTATAATGCGATTCCCAAAGCAAAATACAGGCTGATAAAACAACTCATGACTAAAGCACCGCTATCCATCAGCACAGTTGTATATAAAAGCTGGCGCGAAGGCTGCATCGGGTGCTGAACGCCTCCAATGCTTTCCGTATCCCTGTCCATATAACTATTGTAGCCATTACTCGCCGGGTATACCAGCAAATGCAGTATCATAAAAACCAGAAGGGCATGGAATATATTAGCTTCAGCGACCTGGCTCAGTGCAAACCAGTATATGGGCATCAGGAAAAAGGAAAAGGGAAAACGCAATAACTGAATAGTGGAGGGTAGCAACAATTGTGTTTTTGTTACCGGCATAGGGGCGTTTTCAGCAGTATCGTTTAAATGCTTTGTAATAACACGCTGTTTATGTAATGTTTTTTTATCAATATACGATTTTTAAGGAATACGGGTTGCGTAGTATAGAAGAACGGTGCATTTCAAATTTTCGCAGGCGGGTGGTGACACCCGCCTGTAGAGTCCGCTACCGGCCGGTGTCTCACCGACCGGAAAGTGGTGCATGAGCAACAATTTGAAATACACCCTGAAGAACTGTGAAATTCCCTTGTTATAAATTGGCCGGCTTGTTTTTTAATACACGCACGGTTACCAAAAGTTGTCCCAGATGACGCTGCGTATGTTCGGCCGCATGGACTAATAATCCCAGTACGGTAGAAGGCAATTGTGCACGGCCTACACCGCGGGCCGAGATTAGACTTGCTTCATCTGTAGCCGACAATTGAGCCAATGCTTTGTCTATCTGCCGGTTAAATTGTTCCACCAGTTCAATGGTTTTACAGGCTGGGGAAGGGGCCTGCTCTTCGCGCTTCAGGTACTGCAACTGATCAGCGTTCAACATTTGATCATCCGCATAGGTAAGCAATCTGTCTATTACGCCTTTCATGTGTTGCAGGTGAAAGCCGGGCGAAGCAACTCCAGCGGGTTTTTCCCAAAGCAGGATTTCCGGGAAGTCTTCCATTAGCGCGTTTACTTCTTCTCTTGCCTGTAAAAGTGCATGTGCTACAGGTTGCAGCAGGGCCGGGATATTATCCACTGGTCCGCGCAGCCAAACTTCATTTTTCTTGTCTGTCATGATTATGTATTATCATTTGAAGATTTTGCGAATTTCTGAGCCGGTAATTTTTTCGTCTCTGCCGGCACGTTTTTGCCGCCCGAAAAATACAGCCAGATATACCCGGTTATCATTGCCATCACAGAAGCGATGAGTACTCCCGATTTGGCGATGTCCTGTGTTGCGGTGTCTTCAAAAGCCAGCATGGTTATAAATATAGACATGGTGAACCCAATACCTGCCAATATGCCAATACCGGTGAGCTGTATCCAGGTTACGCCCCTGGGAAGCTCGCCCCATTTGAGCTTCACCAGTAACCAGCAGGCTGCCAAAATACCCAATGGCTTCCCAATGAATAAGCCACTAATGATCCCATGGTTCAACGAACTGTTGAGGGCTGCAATAAATTCAGGCGGTATAATGATAGCGGTATTTGCCAGTGCAAAAAGCGGAAGCATAATAAAATATACAGGTATATGCAGGCGGTGTTCCAGTTTTTCTAACCAGGATATAGGAATGGTTAATGCGAATAGCACACCCGCTATGGTGGCATGGATGCCGGAATTGAAAAAGCAATACCAAAGTGCAATGCCCAGTGCAAAATTCCACCAGCCAAATTTAATTTTAAGCCGCGGAAGCAAAAACAGCGCTACTACAATGCCAATACCAGATAAAAGGTAGAGCCACTGAATGGCGCCCCCATAAAAAAAAGCAATGATAACAATGGCGCCCAGGTCATCTATAATAGCCAGCGCCATCAAAAAAGTCTTTAAGGAAGCGGGTACTTTTTTCCCCAGCATAGAAGCGATGCCTAATGAAAAGGCAATGTCTGTAGCCATGGGAATGCCCCATCCGTGTTCGAAGTCGGTTTGTTTGTTGAACAATAAATAAATTCCGGCCGGAACCAGCATGCCTCCTATGGCGGCAAATAAAGGCAACAATGATTTTTTGAGAGAAGAAAGCTCGCCGATAAGCAATTCTCTTTTGATTTCCATGCCTACCAGAAAAAAGAAAGCGGCCATCAGGGCATCATTGATCCAATGAAGCAGAGAATGAGGCAGGTGAATGCCGCGGGGAGCTGGGATGGCAGTATTCCAGAAAGCGATGTATGCTTCACCGGTAGAAGCATTGGCAATAACAATAGACAATACACTGCAGGCGAAAAGAACGATGCCTACGGAGCGGCTGTCGTTTACCATACGCTGCAATGGATTAACGATCAACTTTCGTAAAAATGTTTTTGCCATACTCCAAATATAGGCCATCTTAATAAGCTGTCGAATCGGAGTGCTGCATTCCTGTTTTTCTTTTCACAGCCCGCAGAATAATATGAGCTGAAATTACCGGCCGGCGTTGGTATATGGCATAATAGTAGTTAGTATCAAAAAGATTATCTTTCGTGAAGTTTTGAGCAGCCAATATCTTCTCGTGTTAATAACTTAAATATGAAGAGGATTCGTAACCGTGTCAGGCAGTCTGCGTCTACACGCAGAGGTAAGGCGATTATAGCCGGTATTTTGCTGTTAGTGGTTATAGCGGTTACCCTGGTTATAGTGTACTGGAATGCCATAAAGAAGCAACTGATCCGCGACCAGGTTAAATCGAAAGTGAGGGAAAAAACAGAGCGACTGTATGATATTCACTATGACAATATGGAATTAGACGAAGTGGGGGGGAATTTATCCATATCCAATCTTAGCTTGCAATACGACAGCTCCAGGTTTTTGAGGATGAAGGAAAAACAGGATGAACCCCCTATGCTTTTCAGGATTGAAATTCCCTTAATAACCGTTACCGGCATACAAACCCCCAGGGCTTTGCTTGCGAAAGAGATAGTGGGAGGAAAACTGCAGATCACCCGTCCTGTTATTGAAATCCTTTATACACACGGTGGAAAAAATGCCAACAGTCGTGTGCCCCAGGAGGAAGTATATAAACAAATACTGGGAGAACTGGAAAGAATTAAAATTGATACACTGCTGATTGTGGGTGCGCAAATCACTACCAAAAATATGCAAACCGGGAAGGAGGAACTCCAACTTATGGATACGCAGATGGAATTGCGGGATGTGGCCATTGATAGTATTGCCAGCCGCGACAGTTCCAGAGTACTTTTCTCCAGGCAGGTGTCTGTTTCCTGCTCGGCATTATTATGGTTGTCCCCCAACGGGTTGTATACATATAAGGTAGATAACATGGCTATGCATTCCGCACACCAGCAGGTAAAGGCTGAACGTTTTCGCATTATACCCGCTTTAAGCGAGGCAGACTTTGCCGCCAGAAAAGCCAGGCAGGCCGATCGTTTTAACATAGACATCAAACAAATTTCTTTTCACCAGGTCAATTTTCAGCGACTGATGAAGGAGGAACTTATGACCGACAGTCTTGTGATACAGTCTGCGTCATTTAAAATATACAGGGATATGACGATGCCACCCGATCCCAGAAGCAAGATTGGCACTTACCCGCATCAAAAAGTAGTAGATATACCCTTCCCGCTGGCGATCGGAACAATGATTTTACGAAACAGCTCTGTGGAGTACAAAGAGAAGAGCCGGTCATTCCAAAAAATTGGCAAGGTTACATTTGGAAATATTAATGCTGTGGTCAGTAACATTACCAATAAAAAAACAGCATCCGGCAAAACAATAACTGCCGACATACAAGCCCGGTTTTTAAATCAGTTTCCTGTTCAAACCTTATGGACGTTTTATCTGTTCAGCGAAAACGGAAGGTTCGATATCAAAGGGCATCTGGGAGCATTAAATGCAACAGCACTTAACACTATTACTGAACCGCTTGCCGGCGCCCGTGTAAAAGAAGGCCGTATTCATGATCTGCGTTTCAATTTTAAAGGTTATGATTATGGAATGGATGGAACCGTAAAGTTTTTATACGATGATTTAAAAGTGGCGCTTTTAAAAAAAGATAAGGATACCAAAGCGTTGAAAGAAAAAAAGCTGCTGAGCTGGGGGGCCAATATGATCATAAAAAATTCAAATCCTTCAAAAAAAGAAGCCCCCCGGATTGTTGATGTACATTTCGATAGGGTAATTAACCGATCCATTTTTCATTTATCATGGAAAACGCTTTTTGAAGGGGTAAAAAAAACCGCACTGCCGCCTAAAAACGAAAAGGAGAAGAAATAGCCATCTTGCACGAAAATTAATTTTACTTTATGCGCTGCCGGAAATCCCGTTTGTGTACCCGGCCATTTGAATATTTAATATTGTCGTTAAATAAAAAAGACTTATACTTGTTAAGTATTAGTAAACTTATTTTTTCTTCTTTCTGAATAATACAATGTTGTAAAACGATGCCGCATGCTATCACCAATATCGCTGCTTTATTTAGCCGGATGGCAGCAGGCGCCGAAGAATCTGCGTTATGGGAGTTGCACAAAGCATATTTTCATCGCTTGTTTCGTTTTGTGTATGCGTTTACCGGAATAAGAGAATCAACGGAAGAAATTGTTAACGATGTGTTTCTGGAATTGTGGCAAAAAAGACATTTGTTGTATAACATTACTAAACCCGAAATGTATTTGTTTATCTGTGCTAAAAATAAAGCACTCAGGCAAATAAAAAGAGAAAAACAGTTAACCGAATCGCTGAACACGCTTAATGATTTTGAGTGTGTTCTGGACAGTACGCCTCATGATATAATGATCACCACCGAATTGCACAGGCGCATTAATGAAGCTATAGGGGTATTGCCTCCCAAATGCAAACTTATATTTAGCCTGGTAAAAGAAAACGATCTCAAATACCGGGAAGTGGCCGAATTACTCGGACTTTCTGAAAAAACCATTGAGAACCAGATGGGCATCGCCTTAAAAAAGCTAAGCCAGTCTATTCCGCTTTCCTTTTCTTCCTGAAAAATAAATCATCTTCGTTTGGGGGTAAGTGCCTGCAAAGGGTATCCTCTATATATAAATGTTACCGAATAATATGCCCGGTTCGAGGATATGGGAATTATTAGCCCGGAAATACAATAATGAGATTTCGGCGGAAGAACTCTTAGAGTTGGGCCGTTTATTGCAACAACCCGGCGACGCACATCATTTGAATGAATTGCTGGCCGATCTGCAGGCCATACCCCTTAAAAAAATAACTTCGGATGCTCATGAAGCAAAAAGTGCAGATGCACTCCGGCTTTTGTTAAGTATTGATGGCGCTCCGGGCAAAAGCGGAGGTATAATGGCAGCCGGGCAAATTAAAAGAAAATGGCGATACGCTTTATGGGTTGCTACCTCCCTTGTTATTTTGGTGTTTGCCTGGTTTATGCTAAACAACAGCCTGTCAGAAACTCCATTAGCACCCCCCCTCAATGAAGTGGTAACCAATGGCGGATCAAAAAGCACCGTTTATTTGCCTGATGGATCTTCTGTTATACTCAATACCGGCAGTAAACTTTCGTACAATAAAGATTTTGGTGCGGGTACACGTGAAATTTATTTAAGCGGAGAAGCTTTTTTTGATATTGCCAAAAATGAAAAAATACCATTGGTAGTACATGCCGGTGAGGTGGATATACTGGTAAAAGGAACCATCTTTAATGTAAAGGCATACACCGAAGATTCAATCGTGGAAACTTCGCTTATACAGGGCGTTATAGAAGTCTTTTCAAAAAATGACCGGGAAAGAAAAATAATGCTTCGTCCCAATGAAAAAATAATTATCGGTAAAACTTCAGCAGTGTCATCTTCAGAAGAACCAAAACACACCGTTCAACCATCCAAAGAGGTTGTTTTTTTTCTGGGAAAGATAAAACCCAATCCTGTTGACAGCAGCATCAGCGAAATAGCATGGATACAAAACAAGCTGGCTTTTTACAAAGAACCTTTTTCAACCTTAGCTCAAAAAATGGAACGCTGGTATAATGTGTCTATACAGTTTAGTGATGAACGCCTTAAGAAATTCACTTTTACAGGATCATTTGAAAAGGAAGATATAATAGAGGCACTGAATGCATTGAGGGAAATAGCCGCCTTTGAGTACACCATTGAAAACAGAAATGTAATTATTGGTAAAACAAAAAACCGGTAGTGCTAAAATTATTAAGGAATTATTAAATCGTTATACAAAGAGCACAAAACTTTTTTATGTAAAAGTAAATCTGCAATATTGTAATGGGTTTACAATAACTAAAAATAAATTTAGCTTTACTAAACAAATATTTATGATTAAAAATTAAAAAAAGGGAGATGCGTCAACATCTCCCCCATTAAGCAAATGGGAGCACAGTAATATATGTTCCCTATTATTCAACTCAACAATTAAAGGTATGCATTTTTCCAAAACCAACTGGAAGGGGCAAGGCTTGCTCTACCCCCTGAAATGGAAAGTCATTATGAAAGTTTCTTTCATTGTTACTACATTATTAAGTTTACAAATTGTTCTTTTGGCCAATGCGCAAAAAGAGATTTCCCTCTCTGTTAAGAAGGAGCCGTTGCGAAATGTGCTTTCGCTCATTGAAAAGCATTCGGACTATCGTTTTCTGTATACCGATGATCCTGTTTTTGAAAACAGCAGGGTTACCCTTAAAGTGCAGAAAGCGGCTTTTGAAGAAGTGATGAGCCGGATACTGGCCGGCACGGGACTGGGATACACAGTTAACAACAACGAACTGGTGGTGCTGAGTTTTGCACCTGCTTCCAGTATGGCACTCATCAAAGGACGGGTGACCGATGAAGAAGGTAATCCTTTGTCGGGCGTTACTGTACAGGTAAAGGGTACAGGTACTACCACAATTACCAATGCCGAAGGTGAATTTAGCATAGATGCCGCAAACAATACCACACTGGTGTTTTCCTCCGTTGGGTTTATTTCGAGGGAGGTTGCTGCCGATGGTAATGTTCCGGTAAACGTACGGCTCGAAACCGATAATAAGGGGCTTTCCGAAGTAGTGGTAACCGCTCTGGGCATTTCGAGGGAAAAGAAATCACTGGGTTATTCCACCCAAAAGGTTGACGGGGCCCAGCTTACGGAATCGCCGGCATCCAATTTTGTAAATGGAATCGCGGGTAAAGTTGCCGGTGTTCAAATTTCGAGCTCGGGAGCTGTCGGTTCTTCTTCAAAAATGGTCATCAGGGGCGAATCCTCTTTAAGCATCCAAAACAATCAGCCGCTGTTTGTAATAGATGGTGTTCCGGTAGGTAATGATGGCATAAGCAATACCAACGCCAATGCAGATTATGGTAACAGTGCCGCAGAAATTAATCCGGCCGATATTGAATCCATGAACGTGCTGAAAGGACCTGCTGCTGCGGCTTTGTACGGCTCCCGCGCTGCCAATGGTGCCATTGTTATCACTACTAAAAAAGGAAGCGCCCGCAAAGGCATGGATGTAAATTTTAATAGTTATTATTTTGCCCAGGAAGTGGCCTGGTTGCCTAAATTCCAGAACCAGTTCGGACAGGGACTGAACGGGAAGTATGAAGGGTCTAATTTTGGCGCTTCGTGGTCAATTTATCCCGATGGCGACAGGGACTCCTACGATGAAAGCTGGGGTCCCCGGTTAGATAACAATACGGAGGAAAAACAATTCGATTCTCCTACTACCAACGGCTTTCGCGGCAGTGATGTGGCCATCAATAACCGTGGTGATGTAATTGCAACACCCTGGGTATCGCACCCCAACAACATTAAAGACTTTTTTAACACAGGCAGCAAGTTTTATAACAACCTGGCATTATCGGGCGGTAACGATAAGGGCACTTACAGGCTTTCGCTTTCGTCGCTCAATGATAAAGGGGTAATACCCAATAACAATCTCGACCGTTACCAGGTGAGCCTCAACAGCAGCTATAAGCTTACCAGCAAGCTTACTTCTACCATAAACTTCAATTACATGAAGCAAAAAAGCGACAACCGCCCCGATAACGGGTATGGCCGCAACACCTTCATGTATATTTTTACGTGGATGACAAGACAGGTAGACATTAACAGTTTGCGCAATTACTGGCAGGCCGGTTATGAAGGTCTCCGTCAATTCCAGTTCAATTATGGTGAAAATCACAACAATCCCTTTTTCCTGATGTATGAAAATACCAAGGCGCAGGATAAAGACAGGCTCTTCGGTAACATTGCTTTGGAATATGCTTTTACAGATAAGCTGAAGTTAAAAGTGCGTACAGCCGAAGACCTTTATTATGATTTTCGTCCGATGAAATGGGCGGTAAGCACGGTAGACAAACCATTGGGCGCTTACCAGGAAACGCATATAAAATATGAAGAAAGGAATACAGACCTGCTATTAACCTATGATGGATCGGCTGCAGCCGATGATATAGGATACACAGTATCTGCCGGTGCTAACCGCTTTGATCTGAACGGAAGCAATACTACCACAACAAACAACGGACTGCTGGTGCCCGGTATTTATAACCTCGGTAATACATCTCAATTGTTAACCGCAGGCAACAGCAGCTACAAAAAACGGATCAACAGTGTGTATGGTATGGTCAATCTTAATTACAAGGGGCTTGTATATCTGGACCTTACCGCACGTAACGACTGGTCAAGCACTTTACCATCCAATCATAATTCTTATTTCTATCCTTCCATTGGCTTAAATGGCAATTTAAAAGACATCCTGGGCTTACCTGCAGGCATCAGTCAGGCGCAATTGCGTTTTAGCTGGGCACAGATGGGCAACGACGCTCCCGTATATTCCATTATAAATACGTATAACTATGGTGCTCCCTGGGGAAATAATTATTCGCTGATCGGCAACAACACATTAATGAACGCCAACTTAAAACCGGAAATATCCTCTACCTATGAAGCAGGAACGTCGCTTGGCTTCTTTAACAATCGCCTGGGATTGGATGTTACCTATTACGATATCCGCACGAAGAACCAGGTACTTAGCCTGCCCATGGTACAAAGTTCCGGGCAGTCAGGACGGATCATCAACGCGGGAGAGATCAGGAATACCGGTGTTGAAGTAATGCTTTCCGCTACGCCGGTGAGCACAGCAGGTGGCTTCAAGTGGAATTTTAACATTAACTGGTCGCACAATGTAGGAAAAGTTGTTTCGCTGGATCCGGAAGTAGATAAAATTGTACAGGCTGCTCCCGGCGAAGACGCATCCATACAGGCACGGGTAGGCGAAAAGATGGGCGCTATCTGGGGACCAGGCTACAGGAGGGTTCCGGACGGTCCTTTAAAAGGACAGATCGTTATAGGCAGCAACGGAAGAGCGATGGTTGCTCCCGAAGAAATGTATCTTGGAAATGTTAACCCCGACTGGATCGGTGGTTTTTACAACCAGTTAAGCTATAAGAATTTTCACGTTAACTTTTTATTTGCCGGACAGGTTGGTGGTAAATTCATTTCCCGGTTTTACAATAAGGCCGCAGGCTCCGGACAATTAATAGAAAGTGCAAAGGGCCGCGCAGAAAGAGCGCCCGGTACCGAATACGATGCACCTTACTTTGCAAATGGCGCCGCGCTTATGCCTAATGGCTCTTATCAGCCCAACTCAACCGGCGACGCCGGAAAATTAGATGCCGGTGTATATGGCACAAATATCAGGAGCATGACCAAAGGACAGTTGGACCACATATCGGAAGCACAATTGTTTAGCGCTACGTATTTTAAGCTGCGCGAAATGTCGGTTGGATACAGCCTGCCACATAAACTGGTCAGTAGCACATTTATTAAAAATGCGAAGATTTCTTTGACCGGCAGGAATCTGTTGTTGTTCAGGCCGGCGAGCAACAAGCATTTTGACCCGGAAGTGGCAATAGCTACTACAGGCAACGGGCTTATACCAGGCTTCGAGAACATGAGTGTTCCTTCTATGAGGGAAGTGGGCGTTAGCCTTAACCTGAATTTTTAAACTTCCAAAATCAAAAATCATGACAAAGTTTAAACCGATCATATTTTTAGCCGTTCTTTTTCTGTCGGCATGCACCAAAGATTTTGAGGAAATCAATACCAATCCCAACTCACCGGATAAGGTAAACAATCCGGGCGTGCTGTTTACCAATGCCATCCGCGGTGCCGTGAACAGTAATTTTGAGCATTCTTTCAACCGTGGTTCTATCGCTGGCGATATGTTATTTAATGACTTTGGCGGCAATTACAACAATTGGGTAAGAGCCGATGCCAGCGGCTATTTTTTATGGAGTTATTACAATTATATCCGCGATTTGAATGAGGTGATAATCATAGCCGAAACAGGCGGATCAAACAATTATAAAGGTGTAGCTCTGGTATTGCGGGCGTGGATGTTCCAGAACTTAACGGATATGTACGGACCCATTCCTTTCAGGGAAGCGGGTAATGCCAAGTTAGAGGGGATCAATAGCCCAAAATACGAACAGCAACAGGCAATATATGAGGGGCTGCTTGCCGACCTGGAGGAAGCCAGCAACTTGCTGGGCTCAACCAGCGAAAATGTGGTGGGGGATATTCTGTTTGACAGCGATATCAGCCGCTGGAAGAAGTTTTCTACCGGGCTGATGATCCGTTTGCTGATGCGGCAATCGAAAAGAGTGGATCCTTCTGCTGCTTTATCCAACATAATAAACAATCCCGCTAAATATCCCCTGTTTGCATCCAACGCAGATCAGGCAGCATTACAATATTTACCCGATCGCAGCAATCCGATGCCGCTCTTTACAAAAAGCAACAGCGATTACGCAACCAGCACGCGTGTTTCCAAAAACCTGGTTGATTATTTAAAATCGCTTAATGATCCAAGGTTGCCTGTTTACGCGCTACCTGCACAATCGAGTGTTGCGGGATCAGATCCTGATCCGGCTGACTTTGAATACGCCGGAGCCGTGAATGGCAACGGACCGCTTTCTGATCCCAAGGACTATTCGGCTCCCGGCATGCTTTGGGCGCCGGAGCAATACAATCCCACGCTGGCTTCCATGAATGCCGCTCAGGGTATTATACTGAGCTATTCGGAAGAGCAGTTTAACCTGGCTGAGGCTGCCGAAAAAGGATTCATAGCCGGCGGCTCCGATGTTGCTAAAGAGTATTACCTGAATGGGATTCAAGACCAGTTTGCTTATTATGCTGGAAGAATAGGTACCAGGTACGCTGATTCGTACCTGAAGCTGAAAGGCGAGGATGTGATCCCTGGTAGTACTTACTATACGCAGCCTGCAGTCGCTTACAGTGGTACAGCGGCAGAAAAACTGGGAAAGATAGCGCTGCAGAAATGGCTATCCCTTTATATGGTAGGATATGAAGCCTGGTTTGAATGGAGAAGAACGGGCTTTCCCGGCATTGTTGTTGGCACGCAGGGTCCGGGTTATATCGCCAGGAGAGCGCTGTATCCTGCCGATGAAACCAGAATTAATATAGACAACTATAACCAGGCTGTACAATGGCTGGGAACAGATGAATTAAAATCACGTGTATGGTGGGATGAATAAAATGCAAACACTATCACAGACTTACCGGATTGACCCTGACTCCTCTAACCTGATAGCACTATCAAAACAGCGGGATGCAATAAAGTATCCCGTTTTTTATCCTATCTAAAACGTATAAAAAGGAGTATAATCGAAAGCATATAAATTATTAAGCGAATGTGGCTAACGAAATTGTAAACCAAAGCGCCGGATAACCGACGCTTTGGTTTTTATTGACCTGTATATTTTCAACAGCGGTTTATTTTACGCCGCATAGGTATAAATATTCCTGCATGGTAATTTTTCCGTTCATGAGATAGACGTATAATATATCAATATCTACTTTCTTTTTTTCTAAAGTACTCACCATCTCTTTGTCAAAATAAAGGTCATTGATCATTGTTTCCATGTTGTAATTGTTTTAACATGAAGTACGTTGCTGATGCGTACCGGAATTGTATTTTACATTTTCAGCAAAATGTATCATTTATACAGAGCAATCAAATGTTATCTGGCAATAACCGTGACAGTAATTATGTATGGCAGAAAGCAAACAAAGCGGTAATAAGCAAAAAGCCATTTTATGTATGGCTTAACCGGACATAGTGTATTATTAACACAAAGGTATGCCGTTTTTTTGCAATAGGGATGGTTATTGGCGCAGAATAAGTTAAGGAATCAATAATTTTTCAGTTACAAGTTACTGCCCTCATGAAAATTAGTTATATATAATTGATTGATATATCGTATTTGTTTATCGCAGATGTCTTATACTGCCTAAAACCAGCAGCAATTGAAAACAAAAAAAATATCTGCTATTGCAACCAGTTCGTATATGCAGCCCAATACAATCGAGATCCGCTTCATGTATTTATTTTAGTTCAATCCTTGCCTTTCTTCCAAAAAAACGGGTAATTGAATCGCGGCTGCGGCTTGTATCTGATAATGGCCCTATAACTGTTGTGTACAGGTTAAAAGTGATGGAATCTTCCGTACTGAGTTGTACATCGTACCCCATTTTTTGCAGATCTTTATACCTGCTCAGAGCTCTCTGGCGTTTGGAAGTTTCAATGATCACTTTATAGGTATAATCGCCGTTATTATTTGCCGGTGCAACGGTGGCTAAACTGTCTGTTCCAGCTTTTAAAGAATCCTGGGTCTGGGCTGGAGAAGGAATAACAGGCTGAATATTTTCCAGCGTGCTATCCTGCCCGTTTTTATTATTCTGCCACTGTTGAAAAAAATAATACACTATCCATCCTATAATAGCAAGACCCAGCACCAGTGCAAATAATATCAATGATTTGCGCAGCGCGTTTGCTGATGTTTTGCCAGGTTTGGGATATCCATCTTCAAACGACATGTCATCGGTGTGTTCTTCTCTTTTTACCACCCGTTTTTTGGAAATGATCTCTTCAGGAACCGTAGCCACCATTACCTCATTTCCCTGGATAAAATCATAATTATTGTTGTCATTTAAAATCAGGGTACCCAGTCCTTCAATATAAAATTGCTTGCTTACATTTAGCAATTGCTTACCGATATTTAAGAAATCTTCAAGATCAGATGAGGCGAGGGGCTTCATCTTTCCTGCGCGCTGCGAAATAAATTCAATAAGGCCCGCATCTTCCTTTGTTCTTTTATCGGGTGAAAATTGTATGGTATTTCCAGGAAGCCTGACCCTGCCTTTTTCGTTTTCAAATGGGTTTTCATAATAATTATCCAATACAAATTCACCAATGCCCTGTAACTGCATTTTTTTATTCTGGAGCAGGTATTGTCCAAGTAAATGTGCTATCTTCAAAATGCCAGCTATTTTTTAGTAAAGGAATAAAAACACAGAATCAGGGGCACAAGTTACAAAAATCTAAAAACTAACGGTTTGCTAGTTTTAACTTCCTTTAGCCTGTAACAAATAAAAAAGAGAACACAGCTCTCTTTAAAGGCTTAGTTATATTTGCATTTTAATTTCTATAGCCATGTTAAGTGAAGAAGAAAAATCGTTTTTAATATATTGGGAACAAAACCGGGCTCGGCATAAGAGAATATTTTACCAGTTACTGATTGGACTTCCCCTGGGGCTGCTTATTGCTCTTCCGATTCTTTTGAATTATATGCTGGGGTGGCACAAAAGAGCCGTTATGGTAGGCAACGCGCAGTCTAATCCCCTTGTTTTGGTTGTTGCAGTTCTATCCATAGCTGTTTTTTTTTCCATATTCAACCGGCGGCATAAATGGGAGATGAATGAACAGCATTATCTTGAGTTAAAGAGTAAAGAAGGGGAGGATGTTAAAACCGGTTAAGAATGCAACGTTTTGATAAGTGTTTATATCAAGGGTATAAAGAAAAATTTGTATGAGAAAGATATCTTTTTATGGTTTAATCGTGTCTCTGGTTTTTGTATTTGCATCATGTTTAAAAAAGGAAGCGGGCTGTCCTTACAATGAACTTAGTGTAAAAGCCCCTGGCAGCGAGGTACAGCAGGTTGAAATGTACCTGGCCGCTAAAAATATTACAGCCCAAAAAGATTCCTCGGGCGTGTATTATATTGTAGAAACTTCGGGAACAGGTAAAACGCCTGATGTATGTTCGGTGATCAGCGTAAATTATACAGGTTCATTAACCAACGATCAGGTTTTTGATAAAAGCAATGGAACGCCGGTATCTTTCAGGCTGGGAGAACTGATTGCCGGCTGGCAGAAAGGTCTTAAACACATTAAAGCCGGGGGAAAAATAAAGCTGTTTATCCCCCCAAGCCTGGGATATGGTGATAAAGATGCCAAAGATGGCAATGGCAACGTGGTTATCCCAGCTAATTCGATCCTTGTATTTAGCCTGGAGCTGGTAGGGGTGCAATAGGTAAAACAGCGGTTTTGTTAAAGGCTTTGAAGTATTCATGTACTTCAAAGCCTTTAACTTTATATAAAATTATACCCTTGCCACACGAAGCTATTTCTGTATTTGATATGTTTAAAATAGGCGTTGGCCCTTCCAGTTCGCACACACTCGGGCCATGGAGGGCCGCTCAACTGTTCACCGCCAGGCTGGCAGAGCTGCATCTGTTAAATGAGGTGGTATCCTTACAGGTTTTATTATACGGTTCTTTAGCTAAAACGGGTAAGGGCCATGGAACAGACATTGCTATTCAACTGGGATTATGCGGGGGAGATCCGGAAACCTTTGACGTAGAAAATATCAATGCCTGCATCAATGATATTGCCGTTAATAGCTGCTTGCTGTTACAGGGAAAGCAAAACATTTTGTTCCGGCCTCATAAAGATATTGTTTTCCTGGCAAGGGAAGCACTTCCGTTTCACCCCAATGCCCTCACATTTTTAGCGACCCTCAAAAATGACGCCAGGATAGCAGAAACGTATTACTCTGTTGGCGGAGGTTTTGTGCAGCAGGAAGGAAAGGAAACCCGAAAAACGGCTGCTGTGCAACTTCCTTTTCCGGTTAATACCGCCTCGGATCTGTTGCATTGGTGTATGAAGGGATTGAGTATACATGAGGTAGTGATGGAAAATGAAAACGCATGGCGGCCGGAAGAAGATACAAGGAAAGGAATTTTGCGTATATACCGGGTAATGCAGGGGTGTGTATATAAAGGTTGTCATGAAGGAGGCATATTGCCTGGCGGACTAAATGTAAAACGCCGGGCCGCCGCACTGAATAAAAAATTATTGCAGGGGAGAGCATACCGGGATTACTCTGCCTGGATACAAGCCATACGGGAAGGCGGAAATGAATTTAACTACATTTTAGACTGGGTAAGCTGCTTTGCGCTTGCCGTTAATGAGCAAAATGCTTCATTCGGGCGGGTAGTAACTGCGCCTACTAACGGTGCGGCGGGGGTTGTTCCGGCCGTATTGCTCTACTATATTATTTTCTGTGATGGTGACACGGAAGAAAATGTAATCCGGTTTTTATTAACCGCCTCGGAAATAGGAAGCATTTTTAAGAAAGGAGCAACCATCTCCGCGGCAATGGGCGGTTGCCAGGCCGAGATCGGCGTTTCATCGGCAATGGCAGCGGGGGCATTAACGGAAGTGAGGGGTGGCACCCAAAAGCAGGCGCTGATGGCTGCTGAAATAGCTATGGAGCACCACCTGGGCTTAACCTGCGATCCTATTGCCGGGTTGGTGCAGGTGCCCTGCATAGAAAGAAATACCATGGGCGCCATAAAGGCAATTACCGCATCGCAACTCGCTTTGCAAAGTACTCCCGATTATGCAAAAGTATCTTTAGATGCCGTGGTAAAAACCATGTGGGACACGGCGGTTGATATGAATCATAAATACAAGGAAACGGCCGAAGGAGGCTTAGCTATTAATATACCTTTGGGTTTGAAAGAATGCTGATAGCTTACCGGGCCGCTTTGCGGTTGAGCACACCTTGCAGGTTTGTCACTGCCGGAAAAATTGCTCAAACTCGCTGTCAATCTGGAAATGCGTGAGTCCCGCGTTTTTTAAGCGTTGGGCATCTTTTTCTGCTTCAGCCGCCGGGTTGGCCAGCCGCATGTAACGCCAGGCGTTCACCACTCCTACTGCCAGTATGCTGTTTCGCCTGGCCCATTCCGCATCATCACGGGTAAGTTCGTTGCCAAACAGGTAATAATGCAAGGGGTTATACCCTGGTTTCTGCATATTTTCTTCCAGTTGCTTCCGGGTGCAGCTTAATTTTATTTTACCTGTAAAAAATTCTGTTGATTCGTCTGTGCCAATCATCAATGCGGCTTTATCCAGTTTGTATTTTTTTAGTAATGCAATTACGCTCCCAAATAAAGCAGTATCATTTCCTTTGATCTTGTTATCAATCATTACTTCAATTTTGCCGCTGCAATATTGCAGGGCCTCTTCAAATTTCAGCACCCTGCTGCCTGTATTGCTTTTTAGTTTCCTGATGTCTTCCCAGTTCATCTCCGATACCTCCTTGTCCAGTCCGAAGTATCGTTTGAAATTTTTATCGTGATGAATGATCAATACACTGTCTTTCGTAAGCCTCAGGTCAATTTCCACCATTTTGTATCCCCGTTCAACAGCCGCTTCAATTGCGGGTAAACTGTTTTCCGCACGATTGCTGTCTACCACGCCGCCGCGGTGAGCGATCAAATAATAAGAAGTATATTTTGCCGGAGAGGGAGGCTGCCCAAAAGATACCAGTGAGGTTATGCTGGTTATAATCACATAAACACTAAGGTATATTATTTTATTCGTTAGCATACTTTTTTGGATGTGGTATACGGTTGTTATCAATCGCCCTGATTATTGCGTAAATTTTAATACCTGTAATTTTCCATTGTTTTTAGCAGCAAAAAGAAAAAAGCCATTTTTATTTTTGACGCTGATCATATTCCGTACATCTCCGCCTATAAATAATCCTGTTTGCTCATACTGCATAGGGTCGAAATTTCCTTTTCCATCGCCTTTTAACACCAATCCTATGGAAGCATCCAGTGGTCCCACCTGTACCCGGAAGGGATATAAGTTTCCACCCGCAATAATGTCTTCCTTTCCATCTCCATCTATATCGCCTGATACCATTCCATTCAGCGCACTCATTTGCGCGTAGTTATTCAAAGGAATGATGCTGAACTTATTATTGCCTTCATTTTTAAGATAGACAGACGCCAAAGTTTTAACTTCTATTGTAGAAGAACGATCCAGTTGCTCTTTTGTAAAAATGTCTTCCAACTGTGCTGTAGCATAGTCTTTATACAACTGGAACTTTTTTTGAATGGAAGGAATCTGTTCGGCTATTTCATCTTTCGAATACCATGGGTATTTTTTGCCGCCATTGTAATAGCAGAGAATGGGGGTAATAACTCCTTTTGTATAAAAATCTCCGTAGGTAATGCTTAATGGCTCTTCGGCACTTGCTTTGAAGGAGCTATTCAATCCGATATTACCGATAACAAAATCGGTATCACCGTCGTTGTCAAAATCACCGGACCGGATCCTCCGCCACCATCCATTGGTATTATTCAACCCGTATTTTACGGTTTCATCAACGAGTTTTCCATTGTTATTTTCAAATATTTTTAAAGGCATGAACTGTCCGGCTATCAGCAGGTCATTCCAGCCATCCTTGTTAATGTCAACCCATACTGCATCTGATATCATGCCTGCATACTTCAATGATTCGCCAATTGAAGAGGTGTCTTTTTCGAAATGGATATTACCCGGTGTGCTTTTGTTCTTTAAAATAAAGCTTTCAGGTGCAACGGGGAACTTTCCCGGTGTAATCATTCCCCCGATAAAAAGATCCTGCAAGCCATCTTTATTGATATCTGATGCGCGGGCACAGGAGCTACTGATGGTTTCACCGGGTAAAGCATCGCTAATGTATTTAAAATTTCCTTTACCGTCATTATCAAAAAGCCTGTCCTGGTATTTGATACTTTTTTCGTTAAACTCCGCCCCCCCGCTAACCAGGTAAAGATCGGCATCGCCATCGCCGTCTGCATCAAAAAACAACGCGTCGGTGTTGGTCATCTCTACATGGTTGTTCCACGGCTGGCTTGGTGACGGAACAAAGTTTCCCCTGGTTGTTTGAACGTATAACCCACCCGGCTGCCCCGACGAAGCGCCTATAAATACATCTTCAAGTCCATCGCCATTCACATCAGCTTTTGCTATGCATGGCCCTGTTTTAGACCATTGCAATGGAATCAAAGGAAAGATTTTGAAATCAACCATAGCGGGTTGCTGATGGATAAAATCAATACCGGAGGTTTCAGTGACATCAAAAAACAATGGTTGGTGAACGGGCGGCGAATCCGGCAACGGAACAATTGCTGTGCGTTGTTCAACTTTTATAATGGTATCTGCTTTCACATTGTGAAACGCTGATACTTTTCCACCGGGCCAGTTAATGGTTAATGTATTTATTATGCTGTCATTTCCTAATCCAATATGCATTACAGGATCAATGGATGATTGAAATCCACGGGTGAGGTATTGTTCCTGCATTTGTTCCAGTCCGTTTGTTTTAATGAATACCCTGGCGCCGATTCCCTGTGTGTTATGACCTTCGCCTTCGAAGCGGATTTTTATAAAATGGTTTTCTTTTTTGCCGGCGGTATTATTCCTGTAAACCAGGGGTTCAGCATTTATTGTATTGATAACCAGGTCAAGATCTCCATCATTATCAAGGTCTGCATAAGCCGCGCCATTGCTTGAAGCCGTTTTAGTGATCCCCCAATCTTTTGTAACATTCTTAAAGGTGAGATCATGGTTGTTGTGAAAGATATAATTATTCAATGATGGTGTTGGCATATCGCGGATCTGTTCCCACATTTTTGATTTGTCCTGCTTGGGGTTTTTCGATTTGGAAGAATATATCTGCCCATATTTTACAAAATCAAGATTGGTCATGTCTTTAAGTATCCCGTTTGAAACAAACAGATCCTTCCATCCGTCATTATCAAAATCTGCCAGCAGTGGCGACCAGCTCCAGTCGGTATTGGAAATGCCCGCCAGTTGTCCGGCTTCGCTGAATACCGGGATACTGTCTTTATCGTTTCCATTATTTAATTGCAAAACATTACGCATCTGCTGGCGATGAAAGCCCAGGTTCAGGCGCATCGTATATTTGTCGTAATTGTCGGGTCCTTTCAACGTTTTTTGACGATAATTGTCCTCCGGCAGCATGTCCAGCACAACAATATCCGGCTTACCGTCATTGTTGTAATCTGCAATATCCGAACCCATTGAAAATTCTGATATATGCCGCGCCGCTGTAGTCAGCACTTCTGTAAAATTTCCATTGTGTTGATTAAGATAAAGAAAATCCCTTTCATCATAATCGTTTGTTACATATATATCCGGCCATCCATCGTTGTTTAAATCACTTACGGAAGCGCTCAGCCCGAAGTTGAGTCCGCTGCCATCTATATTCGCCTTTTCACTGATATCTGTAAAATGTCCGTTGTCATTCCTGTATAAGCGGTTTCCGAATTTCGGATGTCGGGTCTTCCGCAATTTTTCTGAATTGAAAAATGGGTTGTAAAACATGTCGGCATGGTTAACCATAAACATATCGAGGTCACCGTCGTTGTCCATATCAAAGAAGTTCACCATGGTAGTAAAGGTGCCCGGGGCATCTAAGCCATAAGCGGCGGCAGATTCTTTAAAATGTGGAATGCCATCAATGGCGCCCGTATTGATATATAACTCGTTGCTTCGTTCTTCATCTGTGCCGGGGCCCGAGTAACAAAGGTATATGTCTGGCAGGTGGTCGCCGTTTATGTCCGCTATAACAGCACCCGTTTTCCACTTTATGCGGCTTGCAAAACCGCTTTTAGCAGTAATGTCCTCAAATTGTAAGTTGCCTTTGTTCAGGTATATTTTATCGGCAGTCATGTTGCCTGTAAAAAATATATCCTGAAGTCCGTCCTGGTTAAGGTCGCCAATGGCTACTCCTCCGCCATTGTAGAGGTACTCATAGGTGTCAATGTTATTATTTTCATCTTCTTGTATGTCGTTGCGAAAGGTAATATTGGAATGGCTGGAAGGTATGCTGGTGAAAAGTGTCTTCGAATTTTCTTTTGTATCGCAGGCGGGGAAAAACAGAAATAACACAAACCCAAAAATTGCAAACGTTTGCAATTTAATTCTACTTAAAAACCCAACAGGAAATTTTATTTTGCGGGAGTTATTTGATTTTTTTAAGAGGGCTATTAATTTCATGATAAGACAATATTAGAAAGAAATTTACAGGAACTGAAATAATTACTTTTGTTAAACTGAAACTGCAAACATCGTGTTTATGCCTTTCTTACACTTGCTTTCCCCATGATAAAATACAGAGCTAAATTGTGCATACAATGATAATATTTTGTAGTTCATGGAGCTGTTTTTTATATAATATTGAAATATTGTTTACCCGGTGCTGTATAAATACACTTTTGTTCTGTCTTATATATTTAAAATAAACCAAACACAATTATGATCCCATCTTTTAATCGTTTTCCTATAAAACGAAGAAAGTTTTCCCGGACGATCAGGGTTATGAAATTTACTGCGTTTTTAACTATTTCTTTTTTCATTAGGGTGAATGGAGAAGTTGGGCCGCAAGAAACTAATCTTACCCACCGGGAACCGGTTACGACTCCAAAAGAAACAGTGTTATCCAGTATAGATGTAACTGGTACTATTAAAGATGAGAATGGTGAGCCTGTTGCCGGCGCCTCTATCTTAGTGAAAGGAAGCACAGTAGGAACAAGCTCGGATGCTGCGGGTAACTTTAATCTGCAGCTTTCGCAGCAGAAAGTAGTACTGGTGATTTCTTCTATTGGGTTTGAAACCCGGGAAGTTACCGTATCTACATCTGATCCTGTACATGTCGTGCTGATTAAAAAAGGCGACATAAACGAAGAAATCGTTGTAGTTGGTTTTGGCACACAAAAAAAAGTAGATGTTACCGGATCTATTGCTACCGTTTCCGGCGATAAACTTACCCAGGGTATCAACCAGTCTGCTGCCCATGCTCTGCAGGGTCGTGCTTCAGGGGTAACGGTTATACAAAACTCAGGCGAGCCTGGTGCAGGTGTTGAAATAAGGATCAGGGGAGCCGGCTCCATCAACGATAATAGCCCGCTATATGTAGTAGATGGTATTATCTCTGGTGGTATAGGTAATCTTAATCCTGCCGATATTGAGAGCGTATCCGTATTAAAAGATGCGGCTTCGGCTTCTATATATGGATCAAGAGGCGCCAATGGTGTAGTAATTGTAACTACCAAAAAAGGTAGACGTGATCAAAAAACGAGCGTATCATTTAATACAAGCCAGGGTATACAACAGGCATGGAGAATGCCTACCGCACTCACTGCGGAGGAAAGAAATATTATTCATAAGGAAGCATTAACGAATGACGGTACACCAACGTCCGACCCAATATGGGATTACTATAATAATCCGGACAATGCAGTAACAAGAACAGATTGGTTTAAGGAAGTGCTGAAACCTGCGTATATCTCCAATTATGATCTTGCTGTCAGGGGTGGTTCAAGCCGTTCCAATTATTCCTTTAGCCTTGGCTACCTGAATAACGATGGAATAGTAATGAACAGTAATTTTAAAAGGTATAATATTCGATTCAACAGTCAGCATGAAATTGCCAAAAACCTCACATTGGGAGAAAACATTTCAGTAGTGTTATCAAGGCAGAAAACCGCTGAAATGCGCGGCTCTTACACCGGTGTGCTGAGTTCGGCTGCATTTAATATGCGTAACATACCTGTATGGCAGGATGAAGAAGCGGGTATTTACGGCACCCCATCCGGAGATTTTCCAAACCCGGTAGCATCTTTAAATGCCAGGGATAATGTAAACAAAGGGGCCAATTTGGGAGGTAATGTTTACTTAGAATACAAATTCCTTGGCATGTTTACCGCTAAATCAGACATTGCCTATAACTGGGGCTTTTCAAAGGGGAAAGGCTTTACAGCACTGGCGCCAGGTGGTGGTCGCGGACTTACAGAAAACAGTTTATCTGAATCCTACAGTACCGGTAGCACATGGATATGGAACAATACGTTGAGTTTTGATAAAACATTTGGCAGACACCATGTCGCCGCTTTGGCCGGGATGTCGGCAGAGGAGGGTATTTCTGAGTGGTTTAATTCAGGAACAGCAAAAAATTTCAGCAACCAGGATAAGGCTTTACGTTATTTTAGTAATGCAGGAGCTTTCCCCGATCATCCCAATGGAAGTGCCGATGATTATACATTGCAGGCATATTTTGGCAGGGTAATTTATGAATATGACGGGAAATATTTGTTCGCCGCTAATATACGCAGGGATGGCTCATCCAAATTTGCACCTGCGAAACGCTGGGGTACTTTCCCTTCCGTATCTGCCGGTTGGAGAATTTCCAAGGAGAAATTCTTTGATGGTGTGGCTGATGTGATCTCTGATCTTAAAATACGCGGAAGCTGGGGACAGTTAGGGAACGATAAGATCAGCAATTACCAGTTTTTCAGTACAATAAGCAGCGTAGGTTCCCCCACGCTTAATGGCGCTCAATTTGCTGCGGTGGCGCAGAACCGGTTGGCTAATAATACTATTAAATGGGAGTTTACTACACAAACTGACCTGGGTATTGATATCAGCTTCCTTAGTAACAGGCTGTCATTTACCGCTGATTATTATAATAAAGAAACCAGCGATATCCTGGTACAGGTGCCCTTGTTGTCTTCTTATGGTGTGGGTGTGGCTCCTTATCGCAATGCAGGTACGGTATCCAATAAGGGCTTTGAGGTAAGCGCTACCTATAGAAGTACGGCCACTAAAAAGTTTAATTACGAAGTTACTGCCAGTGTTGCCACTGTAGAAAACAAGTTGAAATCACTGGGTGTTGCCGGTGCAAAAGAGATATTCGTATCCGACTATAAAAACACTTTTGTAGGCCGGACATCAGAAGGTGAAGCGATAGGCCATTTTTATGTGCTGGATGCATTGGGCATTTTCCAGTCTCAAAGCGAAATAGACAGTTATAAAAATAAAGATGGTGTGGTCATTCAGCCCAATGCCGTACCGGGTGATGTGAAATTTGCCGACCGCGATGGTGATGGTTCCATTAGCGCTAAAGACCGCTTTAACGCGGGTAACAGCTTTCCCCGGTTTACTTATGCACTAAATGTTGCTGCCGGCTACGAAGGCTTCGACTTTAGCATGCTTTGGTCGGGCAGCCAGGGCAATAAAATATTCAATGGCTTAAAACTCGGGGGAATGTTTATGCAGGGTACAGGTTATAACAACGGACCTGAAATAATGGATCGCTGGACACCCTCCAATACCAACACATCTGTACCAAGGGTTACTGTTAAAGATTTGAACAGCAACAGAACCTACAGTACGCTTTATATTGAAGACGGTAGTTATCTGCGTATGAAATATTTAACACTTGGATACACTTTTGGTGATCATCTTATTGGTAAAGGCATTTCAAAACTGCGTGCATTTGTAACATTTCAAAATCTTATCACTATCACCAAATACACCGGGTTCGATCCGGAAGTGGGAGCTGATTTAGGTTCAAGCAACAATATGTACGGTGTAGATCGTGGTGCTTATCCACAGGCAAAAGCTTATATCATAGGCGTAAACTTTAATTTTTAATTGGCAATCAGATGAAAAAGTATATCATATTCATTTTAATAACAGGCTTACTGTCCGGATGTTCGAAAAATTTTCTTGACAAGGAACCCCACGAACTTACGGATGCGGCGTTCTGGAAAACAGCAGAACAGGCAGAAGCTGCCCTGGCTGGTGCGTATACCCCGCTATCGGATGAAGAAGCGTTGGGTGGAGAAGAATGGTGCGGCATGGAAACCTTTAGTGATATCGGTTATATGAATGACAATTATCCTGATTTCATTGCCATGAGCGAATTCAGGGCTAACCAGAATACAGAAAACGACCTTAGTTTGAACAGCTACAAAGAGTATTTCCAGGTAATCAAAAGATCAAGTGACGTACTGGCGCATGTACCTGATATCGAAATGGACGAAACGCAGAAAAAGAGAATATTAGGAGAAGCGAACTTTTTAAGGGCATACGGTTATTTTACCGAAGTTATCCGGTACGGAGGCGTTCCGTTATATGACCCGCTCAATGCTGAGGCTGCTGCAATCCGCGCAACAGAAGAAGAAATCTGGGCTACCATTGAAAGCAGCCTGGTAGCTGCAACATCACAGCTTTCTTTTGAACATGAAGAAGGCCGGCCAGGTTTAGGCGCGGCATGGGGTTTACTGGCTAAAGTATATGCCTATCAAAAGAAATGGCCGGAATCAAAAAGCGCGGCGGAAATGGTTATTAATTCGGGCAGGCATAGCCTTTATCCCACTTATTCCGACCTGTTTACCATTGAGCATGAAGTAAATGATGAAACCTTGTGGGCACTCGGCGCAAGGGAAGGCTCAAACCCTATTACCAGTATGATAATGCTTCCTAATGATGTGTGGGGCGGTACACACGATGAGCAAACAGGAGCGGGCTGGAGATTAGTGAGCGCTACCGAAAATTTTTACGATTCGTATGAAACGAATGACGTAAGAAAAGCGGCGACGGTAGCTAAACGTAACGTAGATATGGTTACATATAATGGCGTTACCGATATATTAAAAGCACCTAACAATCAATCCCCCGTTGTTTGCATTAAATTTCAACAACCGTTTAAAAATGTTGTGGTTAATTTTAGCCCCGGGCTGGATATACCTGCTATTCGCTTTGCTGATGTATTGTTGATACATGCCGAAGCGATTATGAACCTTAATGGAGGAGGACCCGCAAACAGAACAGTGGGTGTTGCAGCCGCTGCGGGATCGTTTAACCTGGTACGTGAGAGAGCTGGTCTGGATCCTATTGCAGCGCCAACGTTCAATGATTTGATGTACGAGCGTAAGGCGGAATTAGCATTTGAAGGAGGCGACCGTCATTTCGATCTTGTACGCTGGGGACTTGCAGAAGAAGTGTATAACGCACTTCCTGCGGAAGGAACCTATAAACCAAAACGAACTTTTATACCTGCTAAACACAGGTTACTCCCTTACCCTCAAAGAGAAATAGATAACAGCAGTGGATCTATTACTCAAAATCCAGGGTATAATTAGCAATAGCCAGCTAACAGGATTACAAAAGAAAGGGGCTGTCTCAAAAGTAAAATTTTAAGACAGTCCCAATTTTTTTATTTTCATGGTGCAAAAGGATGCTTGTCCTGGTGGGCTGATGATTGTTCTTTGTGGAAGTAGCTGTATTTAACGTAACCTTCAATAGTATTATCTTGCAGGTACTGCAGGTTCTGTTCAGAGCCATACCCTGCATCAGCGATCACTGCATTGGCGTGCTGCTTATATTGTTTGGTCTGGTCTGTTCATCCCGCTCAGCCGAATAAAATGAATATTTTCACACGAACCGGATGGTTTGCTCAATAAGTTCATCAAATGAAGGGGAGAATAAGCAAGGACTGGGTGGAAGAATAATCTTTAAATACAGGTTTTGTCATAGCTGTAATTTGTATCCCGCATATATACGCAAAACCCTTTACTGTATTGACTTACATCCATTTTGTTTATACAGCTATGTTGTGGAAAACCTAACCCACATTTTGTTTTCCCCACAAAAAAAAGGCTGCCCTTTTGAGACAGCCCCTTTTACATTCTTAACCTTCAATTTATTTATTGCGGGTAACCTGGGTTTTGTGGTTTCAGGTTCGGATTGTTGAGCATTTCCTGTACCCCAAGCGGGAACAACAGGTGTTTTTCCTGCAAAGGCTGATTGGAGCTTTTATTGACATGTCCAACAAAGTTGTCGAAGCCATTGGTGGTTTCGTTGTAAACTTTTCTCAGGCGTACCATATCAAACCAGGTAATGCCTTCGTAGCAGAGTTCATGCCAGCGTTCTCTCCATACGGCTTCACGAAAAGTTTCCTGTGTATAGGTGCCGATAGCAGGGGTTACGAGCTGTGCCCTGTCCCTGATCCTTTTAAATGCATCATAGGCGCTCTGATCGCCGGCTGCTACTTCATTTTTGGCTTCGGCGTAGGTCAGCAGCACTTCTGCATACCGGATCTGCGGCACATTCAAATCGTTGCGTGCGCTGCCTTTCACGCCCTGGGTGCCAAATGCTACCACGTTAAAATGTTTAAAAATATAGGGTGCACCCAGGTCAAACGGAGCCCCATCACCATTATGGTAATAACTGGTATAAAAATACCCTTCCTGGTCTTTAGCCCTCAAATCGCCGGGCTCGTACGACTGGTAGAAGGATAAAGTAGGAACCGTGCTTCCGGTACCGTTGGCGCCGTAAACGCTTACGGGCTTAAAGTTGGGGAACATGTTTTCCATGGGATTACCGGCAACATCTGCAAGATACTGGAGCTCAAAAAGATGTTCCAGCTTATTTTCCGTATTTACATGGTGCACTTCGCCGTAAGTGCTAAAAAGATTGATAGCACCGGGGTTGGCATTGGCATAATCAATTACTTCCTTTGCTTTATCGGCCGCTAATTGATAATAAGCCGCTCCCTTATTAAGCGGTTGTCCAGCCATGGTAAGATATACCCTGGCCAACTGTGCTTTTATGGCGGCAAGTGAAACCCTGCCGGAAGCGTCCATCCAGGGTAATCCTGCTGCTTCCGCTTCCGTGAGATCTTTTACAATCAGGTTATACACATCTTCCTGTGCTGCACGGCCGGGAAAGAAATCTTCTGAGTTGGCAGTTTGAGGCGTAGTGATCAAAGGGATGTCGCCCCATAACCTTACCGCGTAAAAATAAGCCCAGGCACGAAGGAATTTGGCTTCACCCAGGATCTTGTTTTTCTGGGCCTCATCCATCGGCGTTAAACCGGGAACTTTATCAAGCGCCATGTTGGCGTTCGCGATCACCCTGTACAGCCCGTTCCACCAGTTGATAACGTGGCCGGTATTGCCATCGTATACCAATGAATACAGGTTATTGAGGTCGGAGTTCTGGGCTGTTTCCGTGGTGGACGTGCCCGTAACGGCTTCCAGCAGTTGCCAGTTAGAGGAAAAGATACCGGCGCCGCCGCCAAAAAAGCGCGTGTCGGCGTAAACAGCTGCAATAGACGCTTCCGCATGCTCGGAAATGGTGTAAAAATTATTGGGAGTTAAATTGGAAGGATCCTGCTCTTCCAGGAATTTTTTACATCCCGATGCCAAAAGCATCGTTCCGCAAAGGATAAGAGCGCCTGCCTTTTTTATGATATTAAAATTCATAGTGAATATCTTTAAATTGTTTTAATGAGTTAGAGTCCAATGTTTAAGCCCAAAAGATAAATGGTTGGTTTAGGGTAGCTGTGCCAGTGTTGCCCCTGTGAGAACACGTTCCTTCCATCATCGGCATAACCGCCGGTGGGTGTGGTTTCCGGATCGCTTGTCAGTTCATCGCTGGCAAAAATGAAGGCATTCTGTGCGGAAGCATAAATTCTCAGTTTGCTTAATCTTAGTTTTTCGGTAACGCCGTGTGAAAAATCATAGCTCAGTAAAAGATTCCTGCCACGTATGAATGAGCCATCCTTGATCCATCGGGTATCCACGTTCGTTACATAACCTGCTCTTGTATCGCGCAATTCAGCAATAGGCGTGTTCTGGTTTTCAGGCGTCCATGCATTCAATACCGTTCTGTAGCTGTTGGCCAGTGAAACCCGGTCTTCGCTGGAGTGGGAAGTCATATCTAAAATGTCATTGCCGTAGGAATACTGCAGGTCAATCATCAAACCAAAGTTTCTATAGCGAAAATTGTTGATGAATGAACCCCAGCCATCAGGACTGCCGTTGCCAATGATCATGCGGTCAGCATCTGTAATGGCGTAATCTTTGTTCACGTCTAAGTATTTGATATCGCCGGGCAGTATGGTTAAACCATTGCGATAGCTCACAAATTTGGCTGCTTCTGCCCTTTCGGCTTCGCTCCATGTTCCCAGGCGCACCAAACCCCAGAAGGAGCCAGCCGCTTCACCTACACGGATGATGTTGGTGGGGTTGGTAAAATTGGCGCCGCCCACATTGAAAATGTCTGAAGGCGTAGCCAATGAAAGCACCTTGTTCCTGTTTATGGAAATATTGAAAGTGGAACTCCAGTTGAAGTTTTCCTTGTCAATAATAACAGCATTTACCCCCAGTTCTATTCCCTTGTTCTCCATTGATCCTATATTCTTTCTGATGCTTCCATATCCGCTGGTACGCGGCACCGGTGCATCCAGCAGCATATCTGTGGTTTTCCTGTAGTAATAGTCGGCTTCTAAGGTGATCCGGTTGTTCAATAAGCCCAGCTCTATTCCGAAATCTGTTTGAGCTGTTTTTTCCCATCTTAGATTCGGGTTGGCCAGCCTGTTGATACCTGTTCCGCCTACTCTTGAATTATTAACAATGGCAGCATAGTTAGAACTTAATAATGCCAGAGAAGAATAAGATGGTATTTCTGAGTTACCTGTTACGCCATAACTGGTACGTACTTTTAAGTTAGAGATGACTTCATTATCTTTCAGGAAATTTTCTTCAGATACTCTCCATGCCAATGCTGCAGAAGGAAAGAAAGCGTATTTTTTGGTTTCACCGAATTTGGAGGAACCGTCTGCACGCCCGGTAAACGTTACTAAATATTTATCCATCAAGCTATAGTTAACCCTTCCAAAATAGGAGTTAAAGGCAAACTTGGAGCTGTTAGAACTATAGCCAGGACTGGTACTGCCCGCCCCCAGGTTATTATATCCAAAATAATCAGTTGAAAAATTTTGGATACTTGCACCACTCCTGAAAAAATCGGTTTCCTGCCAGGATAAACCCAACAAGCCCGTTATAGAATGTATTTCAGCAAAGCGTTTATTGTAGGTGAAGTAATTTTCCAGAGACCAGAAGGTTTCCCTTCTGTTTTCTGCACTGGCCGTTCCTTTTTGGTTTCTGGCCAAAGTACGGCTCTGCGATTGCAGGTTTTCCTGTGCCAGAACATTTGTACCCAGTACGGTACGCATTTCCAGACCTTTTGCCAGGTTGATATTGGAGTAAAGACTTCCTATGGTGGTTTGCGTATTTAATATATACCTCGTGTCAGTTAAACGGTGTACTACGTTATCGCGGCCTTCGGCATTGGGGTAGTTCCTGTTGTCGGCCCAGGTGCCGTCTTCATATTTTACAGGCAAAAAAGGAAAATCTTCCACTATACTGCGCGGAACCTGGTCGCTCTGATCTACTATGTTTTCCTGCTGGTTGTTATACGTTAATGTACCGCCTACTTTTAACCAGGGTTTTATTTCGCTGTCGAAGGAAAACCTTGCAGAATAACGCCTCAGGTAAGAGGTCAGCAACAACCCCTGGTCATCGCGGTAACCCAGCGAAGCGGAAAACGTGCTGTGTTCGTTACCGCCGGAGAAACCCAACTGGTGATTTTGCGAAAGCTTGTTTTGCGTGGCTTCTTCTAGCCAGTTGGTGTCGTACTTAGGATTGCCATTGCTGTCGAAGAGCCTGGGATCTGTTCTGGCCAACGCAGGATTTCTGCCCACATATTTTCCGGCAGCCCATCCAACAGGATCGTATTTTGCCATGTTCTGGTAAGCGAGGTCTTCAACAGCCAGGAATTCTTTCGCGTTTAATACCTTGGTTCTGATGGGACCAATCGTAGGAACACTTACATCCACATCGTAGGTAACTTTACCCGGGCCCGATTTCCCGCGTTTGGTAGTGATCAAAATAACCCCATTGGCGCCTCTTGCTCCGTAAATGGCTGTAGAAGACGCGTCTTTCAGTATTTCCACCGATACAATATCATTGGGGTTGATATAATCAATGGCCTGGCTGGCCTGTGTTTGATTATTGATAGGCATCATAACCCCGTCAATAACGTAAAGCGGGTTGTTTGAGGAGTTAATAGAACTGAAACCACGGATGCGGACATTGGTTCTTCCACCCGGGCGACCGGAGTTGGAGTTTACCTGTACCCCGGTAACCTTTCCTGCAAGCGACTGGCTAAGGGAAGACACAGACCGTTCCCTGAGCTTTGCTTCAGAAACGGTGCCTACCGCGCCGGTGAGATCAGATTTTCGTGCTGTGCCATACCCGATCACCACCACATCTTCGAGCGATTTTGTATCAGCTGCCAGTTCTACATTAATGGTACTGCGGTTGTTTACTTTAATGGTTTGTGTGTTGAAACCAACAAATGTAAAAACAAGTTCAGCATTACCGGAAGCATTGATGCTGTAATTACCCTGATCATCGGTAGTGGTTCCCGATGTGGCGCCTTTTACAGTAACCGATACACCGTACAGTGGTTGTGCTTCAGATGTAACTTTTCCTTTCACAATAATGGTTTGCTGTGCAAAGGAAAACAAGCTGCATAAACCGAGAAGGATAAAAAGGAACAATCCTTTTTTCCATCCCACAAAAGGGGGTCTTTTTTTAATCATAAAAAGGTAGTTTGAATTGGTTTTAATATGTAAAGAAAAAATACGCGGATAAACAATGGAATTTCCGCCCGTAAATGTGCCTGTATCAGCGCGGATTTGTGCGGTTAATGTAATGAAATAAATAAAAAAAAGATTGGGAAGGCAAAGCAGGTTTCATGATGGTGAATTAAGCGCGTTAGTAATTTTGGTTTTGTGTTCAGAAACAAACTTCCGCAATAGTTTTTTTATGGCGAATTAAGTTTGTATTAAACGATTTTCATTTGAAATATGGTAAACTTACGGGTTATTCGGCATATAAAGGACAATATTATTATATGCAAACGTTTGCAATTTTTGCGTATAAATGCAGGTTTGAATTTAAGTACCTGAAAAAAATTAACAATTACAGGTAGATTCCGCATATAATGGCATACTACTGCGCCTGGCAAAGCTACGCTGTATCATAAACGGACAGTAATCCCTGCCCGTCCCCGTCAGAACGACTCAGGCAGGCAGGCGGGCGAACGATGTTCAGTCGGGCGGGCCTTTTTTTGTTTCTTTTTTGGGCAAGCAAAAAAGAAAGGAGAACGGCAAGATGAAAAGACAAGCCCAAAATACATGGGTTAGTAGTCACATGGAACCCGTTATACAGGAAGCGGCTTATGGATGATCCTGTTCGATAAAGTGCCAATCTCATCAATGCTGATATGCACAATATCATTTTCAAGAAGTGAAAAGTCGTTATCCGGCACCAGGCAGGTACCTGTCATTAAAAAGCAACCCGACGGAAAATCAGTTTCCCTGAATAAGAATTCGGCCAGTTCAGGAAGTGACCTTTTCATCATACTGAGTTGGATGGCGCCTTCAAATATAGATTGGTTGTTGCGAAGAATACTCATGCTGATGGTAGTACCGGGATTAATGGGATTTTCGGGTATATAAAGGCAGGGTCCAAGTGCAGCGCTTCTTTCATAGGTTTTGGCCTGTGGCAGGTACAAAGGGTTTTCTCCTTCAATGCTGCGTGAACTCATATCATTTCCTATTGTGTAGGCCTCTATACTGCCGCTGCTGTTAATAAACAAAGTAAGTTCCGGCTCGGGCACGTTCCATGTAGAATCTCTGCGGATATGTACGTCGCCAAAATGCCCGGCAACGCGGTGAGGAAGCGATTTGAAAAACAACTCCGGTCTTTCCGCTTCATACACTTTATCATAAAAAGTGGCGCCTCCTGATTCTTTTGATTCTTCCATACGGGCATCGCGGCTACGCAAATACGTTACCCCTGCGGCCCATACTTCCTGGGCGCCTATAGGCGCTAAAAGCGGTCGTGTTAAAAATACCGCTCTTTCTTCCAGGGACAGTTTGGGAAATTTTACCAGTGAATGCAGCAGGTATTCATAAAGGTTATTCCGGTTGATCAATGTATCAAAAGCCGCACCTGATATGAAATATTCACTATTATGTTCAAGTACAGTTCCATTTTCCGTTTTATACAATTTCATTTGCTGATGTTTTTAAAATATAAGAGACCGTTGTATAGCATGTATACTTACCGGTACATAAATTAATACTGTGGTGAATAGTGAATAGTGAATGGTGAGATTCACTATTGCCAGTTGCCTGTTCACCTCATTTTAGCATGGTCAAGATCAACCCCCAGGAGATGCTGCGCAAGCGCTTTTAGTGCGGCATAATCTCCTTCAAAATGACAGGTTGTTTGCCGGTAGGTTTGTGTTTCTCCCGGTTGCAATGGTTTGGCTGCAGAAGAAGATTCCAGTTCATAAAAGGGGCCTAACTGTGAACCATCTTCTAACGGACCGTCGTTATAAGCGTTTACCACATCTCCCCTGTAGGGTTGTTTTTGAATTTCCCATTTGGAGTTCACATATTCTCCGTTAGGATCAATATCAAAAAAGATAATGGTGAGCATGTTTCTTTTAAAATCGAAACTGCCGGCAACGGGTTTGGCAACAACGGGAGATAAACCCAGTTTGCTGCGGTGTTTTCCGTCGCATTTTAGCAACAACACACTGTCTTTTGTAATGAGCCGCTCTGCCGGTATTTGTCCGAAGTAATTATCAGTAATAAAATTTTTAACATCTTTACGGTTGTGGAAAGGAACAATAGCCACTGTTTCTCCGGAAGGAGTAAACATGCCCAGCAGCCAAATGGAAAGCAAACCGGTTTCTTTGTTCCAGGTATTTTCACCCATGTTTTTTATGGTATTTTCCGTTTCATAGGCCACCCATGTAAGATCGGCAGGCACCGTAGTTTGCAGGCGGGTATGCAACGCTGCTTTATCCAGCAGGCGAACATTCCTGTTGACGAAAATATTAAATTCGGTTCCGCTGTAATTGGTTACAACGGCTTTTTGTGAAAACTCAACACTGGTACTGTCTGAATGCGTTACCTGGTAAGCCACCGTATCAATTATAGGAGGTACCTGCCAGTTTTGTATATTGAAGGAATCTCCTTTTTTAAAGTAAAATGAATACTGGCCACCTTCCGGGCCAATCCATAACCGCTCTTCTCCGCCTACAGGATTAAACTGATCCCTGAATTTGCCGGTAGCGATGAGGTCGTAATTGATCCAGCCGGCGCTATTGCCCGAATCGCCATTGGCAGTGCTGGTCATTACCCTTCCCTGGTAATCGGCCGTGAGCAATACCCTGGCGCCCGCTTCATTCCATAATTCGATAGTATTATCCAGATGTTCTTTTAAAAAAGCGGCATCGTAGCCATAGCTGCCTTTTGGGTATTCCACTGCTTTTTTTGGTTGAGGTTCATTACAAGCCATCAATACAAAAATTAAAAATGATATGCCTGACAGAGAAGAAAAGTACTTCCTCATACTACTGCGATTTAAAATAAAGGATGTTAAGGTAGTAAAGTTTACAGGGACGAACAGCATTGAAGCAAGTTTTTATGATGGTAATCTTCAGCTTTTAGCGATCGGCTATGGGCTATGGCCTATGGGCAGTACAAAGAAGATAATGCAAACTGTTGTGAATGGTTATTTATTTCCGCAAGGGATGAAGGAGTACTTTACGGAATATCATATTCTGTCCATTGATGCGAATTACCTGCTGGTATGATTTAAATCAATCGTTCCCACTTTTTTTAAATTACTTTTGTTCAAATTCTGCAATTAATGCTGAAACAATGTAGTGCTGCAATATTGCTGCTGTCGTTTATGGCGCAGGTGCTGAGCAGTCCTTTCATTGTGTTTGATTATTATGTGAATACCGCAGCCTATGCCCTCAATTGCGAGAATAAAGCAAAACCCGAATTACATTGTAACGGTAAGTGCCAGATGGCAAAGGAACTGAAACAACAGGAGGACAGAGAACAGCAAAGCCCGGCCGGCGAACCCGATTATAAGGCTCCGGTTTTTCTGTTTGCCAAATCCTGGTTTACCACAGCTCCTGCTGCAATGAATTTTTCATTAAAAGATAACTTCCCGGTTTTCCAGGATGCACGTACCATTGACGTGTCACTTCCATTCTTTCACCCACCTACGGTGTAATATCATATTACACTCCTTTTGTACAAGCGGTGCTACACCGCAATCATTTTTTCATGTTTAAACTTTTCAAATGAACAGGATGTTTTCCTGCGCCTTGTTGTGCGCCCTGATTTTTGCCGGATGTAAGAAAGAAGATGTAAAGCCGGTTGAAATCAATAAAAATAAGATCGCTGAACTTACATCAGATAAAACCACCATCACCCTATGGTCTGAAAAAGCAGGGTTGACCACCGGTTACAACAAATTATATGTTTCCCTCAAAGAAGACAATGGAAAGGAAATCAGCAATGCAGCGGTGAGCTTTATGCCGATGATGGATATGGGAACTATGAAACATAGCAGCCCCTTGGAACAGCCACTCTTTAACAGTACGCTTCGGTTGTACGAAGGCGCTGTGGTGTTCACCATGCCCACTTCAGCAATGGGAAGCTGGCAATTGGATGTATCCGTAAATAGTGTAACGGTTTCGTTTCCCGTTACGATAAATTCAACTACTCAAAAGCACGTTGCAAGCTTTGTGGGTACGGATGAGAATAAATATTTTATTTCCCTGGTTTCCCCTTTACAATGGAAGATCGGATTGAACGATTTGGATATTGTTATCAACCGGCAGGCGTCTAAAATGGATTTTCCCGCTGATGACGGCTTTACTGTAGCGTTTTTTCCGGAAATGCCTTCAATGGAACATGGGTCCCCCAACAATGTTGACCCCGTGTTAAAAGGGAATGGACATTACCTGGGCAAAGTAAATTATACAATGTCCGGTGACTGGCGTTTGCATTTTAAGCTGAAAAAAAATGGCATAGTGATTAAAGATGATGTATCCCTGGATATTTTATTTTAAAAGATCGTTTCTGTGAATAACGCCTGATGCTATAATCAAAAAAAATTATGGACTATACAAAAGTTATAATATGTTTCCTGCTTTGTATGCCCGGCGCGGTTCTGCTCCGGGCACAGGAGGATACGCTGTTGCGCAGCGTGGTTACTTTACAGGAGGTGATTGTGCAGCAGGATGGCAGGTTGCACAATAGCAGGGAGAGAAAGCAGGGGGCCGACCTTCAGGTTCCTACGGATCAGTTGCTGGAGAAAATCAGCGGAGTGAATATGATTCGCAGGGGTAACTATGCCTGGGAACCTGCGATACGTGGTTTGAATGCAGGACAAATCAATGTAACGATTTCAGGTATGGCAATTTTTGGCGCCTGCACCGACAGGATGGACCCTGCCAGCTCTTATATAGAACCCAATAACCTGAAGAGTGTAGCCGTAAGCTATGGTACAAACAATGAGTCGTATGGAAGTACAATCGGTGGCGGCTTCAATTTTAAATTGAAGCAGCCACGCCTGAATAGCGAAAAGCGTTTTTCCGGTTTGGCAGGACTCGGTTTTGAAAGCAATGCCGATGCATTACAAACACTGGCTGCACTGGAGTACAGCAGTAAAAATTTTGCGGTTCGTGGTAATGGAATATTTCGGAAAGCAGGTAATTATGCAGCAGGTGGGGGATCCAGGATTGACAATTCGCAATATGCCAAATGGAATGGCGGACTGTCTGCGGTTTACCGGTTTTCAGACCATCATTTTATTTACACCGATTACATTCAGGATGAGGGCTGGGATATCGGTTATCCTGCCCTGCTGATGGATGTGGCTTTTGCCAGAGCCAAAATTGCATCGGTAGCCTACCGGTACCAGCCGCATAGCAAAAACTTGCATCATTGGGAAACCAAATTGTACTTCAATACCATTGACCACGCGATGGATGATACCAAAAGGCCCAAAGACCAGGTTCCTGTTCACATGGATATGCCGGGAACATCCCGCACTACGGGTTTTTATTCTGAGGCACTATGGACGTTTGATAACGCTCATCATCTTACCGTACGCCTAAATGGCTACCGCAACAGGCTGCACGCTGAAATGACGATGTATCCCGAAGGAGCGGCATCTATGTTTATGCTTACTATCCCGGATGCGCAGCGCGACGTAGCTGGACTGGATATTTCACACAAAATGCACATCGGACAAAATGCAGAAATAGTTGCCGGAGCAAGAGCTGATTACACGGGTTCATCTTTATACAGCGCCGAAGGCAAACAATTGTTTTCGGGTATGCATCTCGGTAACTTAGGCAGAAGTACGCTACTGTACAATATTTACCTTAACGGAGCATACCGGATGAACAACCACGCTCAATTGTTTGCCGGTGTAGCCCGTGCCATGCGCAGCGCTACCCTTCAGGAAATGTATGGTTTTTATTTGTTTAACCGCAGCGATGGATTTGATTATATCGGAAACCCCGGATTAAAGAATGAAGCATCCTGCAATCTCAGCACCGGAGCCCGGTTCAGGAAAAGTATTGTTGCTATAGAAGGGCAGGTCTTTGCATATTTTTTTCAACATTATATAGCCGGCATGCAGGTGCCGGGATACAGTGCTATGACATATGGCGCAAGAGGAGTGAAACGATACGGGAATATTTCATCGGCAGTATTGTATGGCGCCGAAGCAAACATAGAGGTAAAACCCCTTTCTGTATTAACATTGAAAAGCAGCAATACGTATATTCATGGGCAGGATGTCAATAGTAATGCATTGCCTTTAATCGCTCCCTTTAAATCGGTCAATACCCTATCCGTTAACTGGAAAGAATACCGGTTTACCGGTGAGTATGAATATGCAGCAGCACAACGCCATATCAGTTCAACATTTTATGGAGAATTGTCCAGTCCCTCCTATACTATTGTAAACCTGGCAGCGGGTAAATCAATACCTATAAAATCAACCCTGCTTGATTTGAGTATTTCGCTCACCAATCTGTTTGACCGGAACTATTACACACATTTGGATATATTGAAAATTCCACGACTGGGTAGAAATCTGACGGTGCACCTGACGCTGCAGTTTTGATTTGCACTTTGGAGACAACGGCAAATAAAGCTTTCTTCCATTCGTTAACCATTATTCAGCAATTTTCCTGTGCTCATTCACATATTTCGCAACCGTTCCTACTGGTGCTATCCATATTTCATTGGCAGGATCCTGCGCATATTCAATCAGATTTTTCAGCATAGCAAGTCGCGTGGTTTGTGGGCCATTGCTGCCCATTTCATGTCCGGCAAGCACCACCCATTGACCTGCTTTTTTTGCGGATTTCAATAATGGTAAAATTTCATCAAAATCCTTACCATCCATTTCTATTCCTGTTAATTGAGTCATATCGCAATAGGAGGGATCATTGGGGCTTTCTGCAAGCCAGCCTCTGCCGCTGAGAAAAATGTTCGCTACAACAGGAATATAGCTTTGGGTATTTTTTCCGCGGCCTACAAATGTTTGTCCGCAGGGATAAGCAAATACTTCGGGTTTTACGCCCAGCAATTGCTCAATCTGGTTATTGGCTGCGTTCAGTTGCTCCCGCATTTGCTTTAGCGTATAATCTTCCAGTGCGTTTTTCCTCGACCATAAAAAATTTCCGGAGCAGGGATGGGTAATAGAATGGTTACCGATCTCATGCCCGCTGGCAACTGCTTTTTTCCAGCCCTCCAGCCGGTTTTTTACCGTTGGCGGCTGAACATAAAAGGTAGCTTTTACACTGTAGGTATCCAATAAAGCCGTTCCGGCATCTACCTGGCTTGCCCGGGCATCATCAAAGCTTAAACTGATGGCCATCTTTTTGCCCTGTGGCCAAATAAATGCAGATTCCTGTGCAAATGAAAACGCGTTGCAAATGAAAAAAAAGATAAAGAAACAATAGAAAAAAAATGATTTTTTAGCCGCCATAAGGTTGTACTTTATAAAATTATATATAATGTTTATTCAGAAATAGCTCCCTGCAAATAGCCACTTACAGATTCCGTAATATCTTTAGCCGCCGAAGGCGAATAAGGACACCAAACATCCCTTCCTCTGTATGCAATTTAAAATATTTTAAGCAGGTATCGTTTAACCCCGGTATTCTCTTTACCGGATTGCTTTTATTTGTATTTTTAAATTTTAGTCTTTAATTGTTTGCCATGCCATTCAGAATGATCCTTTCTTTCTTATGCCTGCTTTGTATCAACCAGTCCATTGCGGATGTTCGCTTACCCCAAATTTTTAGTTCACACATGGTGCTCCAGCGCAACAAACCGATACCTGTTTGGGGCTGGGCCGATGCCGGCGAAAAAGTAACTGTTGAACTCAGCGGCGGTGGAACAGCAAAGCAAACCAAAACCGTAAAAACAGGCAAAAACGGAAAATGGATGCTCCGGCTGGATGCCACTGAAGCGGGAGGTCCCTACCAATTGGTAGTTAAAGGAAAAAAGAATGTACTTACGTTCGATGATGTACTGATTGGAGAAGTATGGATTTGCTCGGGTCAGTCCAATATGCAATGGACCGTGAGCGCTTCGGATAATGCAAAGGAAGAAATAGCCGCTGCCAATTACCCCCGGATTCGTCATTTTGAGGTGCCGCGGGAAATAAGTTTAACGCCCAAAGACGATCTTTCAAAAGGAGAATGGAAAACGGCCACATCCGGAAATGTAGGACAGTTTACAGCCGTAGGGTATTTTTTTGCAAGAGAATTGTATAAGAATTTGGATATACCCATTGGGTTGATCAATACCTCGTGGGGCGGCACCATTGTAGAAACATGGATCAGCAAAGAAGCCATGAATAGCTTTAATGAGTTTTCGGATGTGGTGAACGCCATGCCTGTATCTATAGAAGCCCTCGGTGAAAAACGTAAAACAAGACTTGCCAGCGCCATTAATGAAATGCAGGGTGGCATACCCGCAGCAGGTGATGTACAATCCTGGTCATCGGCTTCTTTTGATGACAGCGACTGGAAAACAATTGAAGTGCCGGGCAATTTCGACCGCAGGGATATACAGTACCTGGATGGAGCCGTTTGGTTTCGCAGGGAATTTATATTGCCCGATTCATTGGCTGGCTTAAGTGTGGCGCTGTTGCTTGGTACTATTGATGATGTGGATGCTACTTATGTAAACGGTGTAAAAGTGGGCGGAACTACAAGCAAAACGGCAACTGGCCGAACCTATATACTGGAGCCAGCGCAACTGCATGCAGGGAAAAATACGATTGCAGTACGCATTGAAGATTTCGGAGGCCGGGGCGGCTTTACAGGCAGGCCAGGAGATGTAAAAATCGGCAGGGGCGCTTATGAACAATCGCTTGAGGGAACATGGAAGTTCAGGATCGAATCTTATGCCGACAATAACCAGTTTACCGGTCCCAATGACGCGGGTACTTTATTGTACAATACCATGATTGCACCGCTTATTCCCTATGCCATGCAGGGCGCTATCTGGTACCAGGGCGAATCCAATGCAGGGCGTGCCTACCAGTACCGCAAGTCTTTTCCGCTCATGATCAGCGACTGGCGCAACCGCTGGAAGGAGGAATTCCCCTTCCTGTTTGTGCAGTTGGCGAGTTTCAATGCCAATAACGGGAACAGCAGGAATGGAAGCAGTTGGGCCGAACTGCGGGAAGCGCAGGCTTTAACCCTTCAGGCGCTGCCGCGTACAGGCATGGCCGTTATTCACGATATTGGCAATCCCAAAGACATTCATCCCACCAATAAACAGGATGTAGGAAAAAGACTGGCACTCCGGGCTCTCGAAATCGCATACAGACAAAATTTACTTTCGCAGGGACCGCAATTTCAGTCCATGCAAAAAGAAGGGAATAAAATTGTACTTAGCTTTAGCAATATGGGCAGTGGATTGGTGGCTTCAGGTAAATATGGATACCTCCAGGGTTTTGAAATAGCCGGTGCCGACAAAGTATTTCATTGGGCAAAAGCGGAGATTCGTGATGGAAAAGTGGTGGTTTGGAGTGATAACGTGGCTGAGCCTGTTGCCGTGCACTATGGTTGGGCCGATGACAATATGGAAGCCAATCTGTTTAATAAGGAAGGCCTACCTGCAGCGCCCTTCCGTACCGATGCATGGAAAGGCATCACTGAAGAGGTAAGGTTCAGGTAATGCTATACAGTTTTGTTTGCAACCCTGTTCATCATCCTAAACGGTAAATAAAACCAAATGCTCAAATATTTTCGGTACAGCCAGTACAGTTCGGACTTGCTTTTTTTGAAATCTATGCGGGCGGTAAAAGCCATTTTTGTTTTTGGATGCATGCTATGCATTTTCAGCGTGGAGGCAACAGAACTGTATATCGGAAAAGCAACGGCCGACATTACACCAAAGCTGCCGGTAGCACTAATGGGCCAGTTTGAGCTTCGTATTGCAAACAAGGCAGAAACACCCTTATCCGCCAATATTATCGCGTTAGAGTCGAGGAATGGCAGCCAGTCAGTGGGAGCCACAATCATGGTTTCCTGCGACCTGGTTTTTATTCCGGCCGATTATTTGCAAAAAATAAGAACGGAAGTAAGCAGGCGCCTGCCTGGTTTTGATGTAAATAATATTATTCTGAATGCTACGCACACCCACACGGCGCCCGTGCTGGAAGATGATCCGGATAAGGTATCCTTTCAGTATAAGATACCAAAGGAAGGCGTTTCTCAGGTATCGGAATATTTCCAGTTGTTTACGCAGCGTGTGTCTGAAGCCATTGTAAAAGCCTGGAAAAGCCGCAGCGCCGGGAGTGTTACCTGGGGACAGAACCGGGCGGCCATAGCGTATAATCGCCGGGCGGTATATGCCGATGGAACTGCCGTTATGTATGGCAACACCAATACACCCGAATTTCTGAGCCTCGAAGGTTATGAAGATCATGATGTAAATACCCTCTTTTTCTGGAACAACCATAAGAAGCTCATTGCAATGAGTATTAACGTAGCCTGCCCGGCACAGGAAGTAGAGGGACGTTCCGAGGTAAATGCTGATTACTGGCACCTGGTACGCGTTGCTTTGCAAAAAAAGTACGGCGCCGGTCTTTGTGTACTCGGATGGATAGGCGCTGCCGGCGATCAGTCGCCACACGCCATGTATCGTAAAAAGGCTGAAGAAAGAATGCGGAAACTGAGTAACACCAATCGTATGGAGGACATAGCCCAGCGCATTGTTTGGGCGATTGATAAAACCCATGAAGCGGTAAAAAATGATGCGCATTCAAATGTTCCTTTAATCCATAAGGTTAAAAAGTTGCTGCTGCCTATGCGTATCATTACAACGGAGGAATATAAAAATTCAATGAAGGTGCGGGATGATGCTGCCGCACAAATAGCGAAAGACCCTAAGATGGCAGATCGGTTGCATGCAAAAATGACCTGGTTTGGTGATGTGGTGAAGCGGTATGAGCGGCAAATGACGGATACTCGCCCCACATATGAAACCGAGATACATGTGGTGCGCATAGGCGATGTTGTTATATGCACCAATCAGTTTGAATTGTTTACCGATTATGGTATTCGTATACAGGCACGCAGCAAGGCGTTACAAACATTTGTGATACAGCTTGCCGGCGCCGGCACCTATTTGCCAACAAGCAAGGCGGTAGCGGGTGGCGGATACAGCGCCGTTTGCCAGAGTAACGCAGTTGGTCCGGAAGGAGGACAGCAATTGGTGGAGCATACTTTAGCGCTGATTGATGAACTTTGGAAAGAGACAGAATAACAATGTTGAAAATTAAAAACAGTTTCCTATGGCAATGTGGGCGAAAAGCGGGATTAATTATCTAAAGCAACAAATGATAGTACTATTGTCTGCCACTTCAGTTTATCGCTTGTTCCGGATCTCCGCTGCGGCTATTGGTATTTGCCTTCTAACGCTGCCGGGTATAGCGCCGGCACAATCCGGTATGGGTGGCATATTTCGTGCGGGCGCTTCTACCAGTAATATTACGCCTGCTATCGGAACGTCTGTCAATGGCAATTTCAGGGATGATTCAGTGAAAAATATTCATGATGAAACGCATGTTCGTTGTATAGTGCTTGATGACGGGAACACACAACTCGTAATTGCCGTAGCCGATCTTTGTATGGTTTCCCGTACAACATTGGACAAAGCTAAGCGCCGTGCAAGTGCTGTAACGCTTATTCCGGCAGCAAACATGCTGATCTCGGCCACGCATACTCATTCCGGTGGTACCGCCTGTTCGGTTTTTCAAAGCGATCCCGATCCTGATTATCTCCGCTTTCTTGAGGATCGCATAGCCGATGCCGTTATCATTGCCTATAACAACCTGGCGCCTGCGCGCATTGGCTGGGGTGTGGGCAGCGAACCCGGCCAGGTATTCAACCGCCGCTGGAAAATGAAAGCTGGTACACCGCTTATTAATCCTTTTGGAAATACAGATAAGGTTAAAATGAATCCTGGTATCGGTAATCCCAACCTCCTTGAGCCCGCCGGTCCTACGGATCCTGTAATTTCAGTAGTTTCCATTCAGTCTTTAGATGGAACGCCTGTTGCCCTGCTGGCAAATTATTCCCTGCACTATGTGGGAGGTGTGAATAATGGCGATGTGTCTGCCGATTACTATGGCATGTTTGCCGGTCGCATGAATCAGTTGCTAAATACAGATACGCAGCAGAAACCGTTTATAGCCATCATGTCTAACGGCACAAGCGGTGATGTTAATAATATCAATTTCGGCGCGGCTTCTTCCTCACAGGTTCCGCCCTATCAACAAATGCAAAAGGTAGCCAATATTGTTGCTGCGGAAGCGTATAAAGTTGTGCAACAAATAAGGTATCGGAACTGGGTATCGTTAAGCGTTAAGCAAAAACAAATTGAATTGATGGTACGCAAGCCCGATAAAGCGGAACTTGCCCGTGCCAAAACAATTCTTTCCAAAGCAAACAAACCCGTGCTCACTTCAGTTGAAGCGTTGTATGCCCGTGAAACGGTTTTGATAAATGATTATCCAAACCAGGTTTCGCTCATTCTTCAGGCTATGCGCATAGGTGATTTAGCTATAACTGCAATCCCTTGTGAAGTATTCGCGGAAACCGGTTTGGAAATTAAAACAGAAAGCCCTTTCAAACCTACTTTCACTATTTCATTGGCGAACGGGTACAATGGCTATTTACCCACTCCGGCACAACATCAGCTGGGTGGTTATGAAACATGGCGGGCCCGTTCAAGCTACCTGGAAACAGATGCGTCAATGAAGATCACCCAATCGCTGTTTGAGATGCTGGGGTTGCTTAATAAAGAAATTCAACCCGTAAACGCTTTGGAAAAATGAAAAAATTATTCGGCTTATTCAGGCGTCCGGGCTACTGTATTAGTTTCTATTTTTTATTGCTGATGGTATTGCAGGCCTGTAGCAACAATGCGCCACTATCTTATACCGGTGGAGCACTAAAACCCGAAGCTGCACTTGCTACATTTGAATTGGAAGAAGGATTTAAAATTGAGCTGTTGGCCGCTGAACCACTGATCGCCAGTCCGGTGGATATGGAGATAGATGAAGACGGACGGTTGTATGTGGTGGAAATGCCGGGTTATCCATTGGATAAAAGTGGAACGGGCAAAATAAAATTGCTCACAGATACAGATGGTGATGGAAGAATGGATAAGAGCGTGGTATTTGCCAGCCAGCTTATTTTACCTAACGGTATACAACGCTGGAAGAAAGGCGTGATAGTAACAGACGCACCCCATATACTTTATCTGGAAGACACGGATGGTGATGGCCGTGCCGACTTCAGGGATACGTTGTTAACCGGGTTTTCATTATCCAATCCGCATGTGAATGTAAATAACCCGGTGTATGGCCTGGATAATTGGATTTATCTTTCGCATTTTGGCGCAATAGGCACCCGCAAATATGGAACTGAATTTGGCGACAAGGGAACAGAGATTTATTTTCCTGATCAGCCAGCTCAACCCCGCTTACCTAAAAATGCCGAAGCACGGACGGTAAGGTTTCAGCCCGATCATAAAAAACTTGAAATGACTTCTGCAAAAAGCCAGTTCGGACAAACATTCGATCAGTGGGGGCATCATTTTCTTACACATAACCAAAACCATATTTATGAAGAAATGATGGCGGCGCGTTACCTGAAACGCAATCCCGAATTGTTGCTTTCAAATGCTACCCAATCTATTTCAGATCATGGCGACGCTACAGAGGTGTTTCAGATCACCAAAAATCCCGACCGACAGTTATTTACGCCCGTTGGGTTAACTACTTCGTCAAGTGGAATTACCATGAGTCTTGGCGGACTTTTTCCACCGCCATTCAACGGGCAGGTGGCGTTTGTTGCCGAATCGGTAAGCAACCTGGTGCACGCAGATATTATAGCGGGGCGTGGCAGTAGTTCTTTAGCCAGCAGGCACCGTAGTGATAAAGAATTTCTGGCTTCAACCGATGCATGGTCGCGCCCGGTAAATATGTATGTGGGTCCCGATGGCGCTTTATATGTATTGGATTATTATCGTCGCATCATTGAGCATCCCGAATGGATGTCGGATGAAGCGGTTTCTGCCGGGGGGTTATATGATGGCTATAATATGGGTCGTATTTATAGAATTACGCCGGCCGGTACAAAAGCCGCAATCTGGACTAAAGGCCTTGCATTGGGCAGCTCTACCACGGAGCAGTTGGTGGATCACCTGGATGATAATAATATTTGGTGGAGGCAAAATGCGCAACGATTATTGGTTGACCGGATGGATAAAGCCGCGGTACCCGCTTTGGTAAGGATGAGCGAAAATCCGAATGCTCCATTAGGCAGGTTACATGCGCTATGGACGCTGGAAGGGATGGGTGAACTAAGTACCGAACGTATAAAAAAAACGTTACATGATACGGTTGCGGGAGTACGGGAGAATGCGGTTAAGCTGGCGGAGTTGCATTTGACAGCTTCCCCGGAATTAGAGACAACTTTATTGTTGTTGCAAAATGATGCCGATCCTAAAGTAAGGTTTCAACTGTTGTGTACCCTTGGATACATTAATACTGCCGCGGCAGCCGCTGCAAGGCAGCAGCTCTTAATAAGCAATCTCGGCGATGAATGGATGCAGATAGCGGCTTTATCAGCAGCCGCTTCTCAGGCCGGCTCCCTGCTGAAAGAAGTACTGGTTGGTTTTAACACCGATATTCCGGCTTATGCCTCATTAACACATAGACTTGCCACCATGATTGGCGCCGAAAAAGATCATGAAGCTATTATTGGACTTATTAAAAAAGCAATTGCTCCGGCGTCAAATAAAAAAGAAAGCTGGCAAGCGCCTGTACTAAATGGTTTGAGCGAGGGATTAAGACGAAATAAAACTGTACGTACTTTTTTGCCGGCCGTACAGCCCCTTTTGGTGAATGTTTTTTTTGAACATCCTGCGGCAGAAGTGCGCAGGGCCACGCTGCAATTATTAAAACTTGCTGCAACCCCGGATAATACAATTAAAGCGGGAGTGGCAAAAGCTGCTTCCATCGCGGAGAATAAAGAAATTTCGGAGGTACAAAGAGAAGAAGCTATTGATTTTTTAGCATTGGGCGATGCTACCCCTTACGGCAATATGTTGAAAGGATTGATTGTTCCACAGGAAGAGACATCTGTTCAAATGGCAGCCATTAAGATATTAGGTAAGCAGCCTGGAACTAATGCTTGTACCTATTTGCTGCAACGATGGGATGTATTAACACCCGGCATACGCAACGCGGCGCTGCCGGTTTTTATGCAGGGTGAAGAACGGATAAGCCTAATACTGGATGCTGTTGAGAAAAACCGTGTATCCCCAGCCAGTATTGGCTGGAGCCACAAGGTGCAACTTATGAGTAACGAAGACGAAAAGCTCAGAAATCGCGCCCGGGCCTTATTCAATAAAAATGATGCTGAAAAAGCAAACCCGGAATATCGGAAAGTACTGGATTTGCCTGGCGATAAATCCAGGGGAGCGGTTGTGTATACGCAGCATTGCGCTGCCTGCCACCAGGTACGGGGAACCAGGGGCATGGCATTTGGTCCGGATTTGGGAACGGTACATAACTGGCTGGCTAAGGATATTATGGTGAATGTGCTGGATCCTAACTTCTCCATAGCACAGGGTTTCGATCTTTGGGAGCTGCAATTGAATAAAGGTGATGTGCTCCAGGGAATGATTGGCAATGAAACCCCGGCCGCCATCACCGTACATAGCGCGCCCGGCGTTGAAAAAACAATCAATCGCCAGGACATTAAATCACTAAAAGCGCTGAATATGTCGCTCATGCCCGGTTTGGCGGCTCAGGTCAATCCGCAGCAGATGACCGACCTGATCGCATTCTTAAAAGACAGCAGCCAGGAATGAAACTGCCTAACTTTGGCCCATGACCGCGTACATACTACCTGTTTTGATTTTCGCTTTGTGCATCGCTCTATTTTTTGTAATACGGAAGAGAAAACGATATGTATTTTCAATTCCCGAAAATCTTGCCCAACTGTTATCGGATCATGTAGCCTATTACCGGCAGTTGGACGCTGAACAGAAAACTGCCTTTGAAAAAAGAATAAAGGAATTTCTTTCCTATATCCGTATTCATGGCGTAAACACTGAAGTGGAAGACTTAGATAAGGTGCTGGTGGCCGGCAGCGCGGTAATACCGGTTTTTGGATTTGATGAATGGCGCTATTATAATCTGAAGGATGTGTTGTTGTATGGCGACAGGTTTAATACAGAAGATTTTTCCACAACGGGCGATGAACGCCATACCCTGGGCATGGTAGGAACAGGCGCTATGCAGCGCATGATGATATTATCAAAGCCAGCACTCAGGCAGGGCTTCCTTAACGAAAGCCAGAAAGACAATACCGGCATTCACGAGTTTGTACACTTGCTTGATAAAGCGGACGGCGCAACCGATGGCATACCTGAAGCATTATTACATCAGCAGTATACCATTCCGTGGATCAAATATATGAGTGAAGCCATTCACCAAATAAAAACGGGACATTCAGATATTGATGTGTATGGCGCCACCAGCCATGCGGAATTTTTTGCGGTAGCAGCGGAATATTTTTTTAACCGGCCCGATTTGTTTAAGATCAGCCATCCTGAACTATTTGCATTGATGGAAAAAATATTTAATCAGCAGCCGGGTGTGCCTAAAAGACCTGTACAAATTTTTTTAGTGCTTTATCTTGTTTGTTAGCCTGGCGTAAACCCCGATGAACAGAACGATGAGATATAAACCCGGTATTCGGGTTATTACAACTTAGATAAAAGCCTAAAAGAAAACCCTTCTTTTTTACGAGAAGGGTTTGCAGATCAGTTAATGTTATTATCATTATTCAGGACAGGAGAGATAACCATTATTAATCTTTCCATCTGTATAATTCTCATTGATTTTTGTAGCTGTCTCAATAACCTGATCAATGGTATAGCTGGTGCTGCATCCGCCCAAGACTTTATTGGCTTCTTCCAGGAAGTCCGATACAGACTGGTTGGCAAAGCCGCCGGATGTGATTATCATACTGCCAAGGCCGGTTCCTGCAGCGCCAAATGCCGGATCATAATTGTCGAAGCCAACACTTAATGTTAGAGCAATTAAATGACTGACAAGTGTATTTTCTAATGCTGTTGTAGATGGGTTTGTAAAATTGGCAGATAATACCGCCGGCTTACTTCCTGCAGGTAAATAATCAGTAATTGCCTGGGCGGAATTTAGTTTTACATAATAGTTACCGGGGTAACAGCCAACGTACAGTCCATCAGGAAATGCAGCCGCGAAATTGGAGTGAAGATACACACCGGGATTATTACCCCTGGGTGGAGCTCCCCAGCCACCGGGTGTTTGTGTTCTTAGCTGTCCGCAATCGGGAGGGGGTGGCGGAGCGCACCTGCAGAATTTAAAAGCACCCTTCCATTCACTGTTGGCATCCGGTGCATCAGCCGGATAACCATACGCGCACCTTACAATACTATTTATGCTGAATACGCGTACATTCAGCGCAAACCAGATACAACCGTCTGTGCCAAGGGCGGAAGCAGGTATTGTAAAAATTTCAGTAGTCTTTTTATCGGAATACAAATAGTTGCTGTTGAACAAGCCTGTTCCGGAACATGCTTCCCAATTTGCGGTTGCATTTTGAACATCAGTAAGGCTGCCATAAGTAGCATTGATGCGTTCTATGTAATAGCCGGTTTTGGTTTCGATCTTTACTTCAATTACATTGCCCTTATCGGTAATCGTAACAGTGCCATAAAGGTCTTCCGCATTGGGACCGGTTAATGGATCCACATAAGAAAATGCATCTTTAAGTTCTTTTACCACCGGAGGGCATTCTCCATCTGTAATCAGTAGAGACATTTGATCTGCAGTCCTCATTGTGGCACTGTTTTTGGCGTTTTGCCCGGAAAGGGTGCCATTGCTTGTTTCTTTTTGACAGCCGTAAAAGAATAACAGCATAAGGACCAGGGGTTGCAACTTTAAAATTTTTTGGAACATAATTTTTTTTTTACATTAACAATAAATTCCCGGTGTTTTCAGTGTAGAATTTCAGGCATTTCTTGTTAAAACATTGGATGCGCTAAATTAGTTCACAGTTGCGGGAATCCATAGTCCGGTTGGTTATCATAGGATACTATTTTAAAACCGGGACCACGGAATGCTTATATAAGAAGGTATAATAGCCCCGGTTTTTAAAAGAAAAACAATTTTACAAACCGTTCTGACAATTTTTCCCAATGCCGGTGCGCAATATTGCCAAAATCATTTAAAATCAATTCGTTATTTACAATTTCCCCCAAACGAACATTGGCGGGTATGCGTACAAATGGTAATAAAATACAATCCTGCCTGTGAAAAATCATATCCTTTCAGGCGGATAGATTTGCGATGGTGAATATGGGCGTTGTATCTGTTCATTTGCCCCCTTTTTTCTATTCTTCCCTTTTGTCATCAATCAACTTCAGCTCATAAAAATCTTTCCGCCTGTCTTTCAGGTTTCTTACACTGCCGTAACTGTGCAGTTCATCCAGTAGGGAAAGATCAACTCCTGCGATCAGTATCATTTCGCTATTCGCTGTGGCTTCACTGATGATGCAGTTAGAAGGGAAGGTAAAGTCGCTTGGTGTAAATACTGCCGCCTGCGAATATTGAATATCCATGTTTTCTACTTTAGGCAGGTTGCCTACGCTACCGGTAATGGCCACATAGCACTCATTTTCTATAGCACGTGCCTGCGAACAAAGCCGTACACGCATATAGGCGTTTTGGGTATCTGTAAGAAACGGTACAAATAAAATCTGCATCCCTTCTTCGCTCAGTAGCCTGGGTAGCTCCGGGAATTCTACATCATAACATATGAGGATACCAATTTTGCCGGCATCGGTATCAAATACTTTCACACTATTGCCTCCCTTAATTCCCCAGTGTTTGGCCTCATCGGGTGTGATATGTATTTTTTCGTACTGGTCAACAGCGCCATTTCGGTGGCATAAAAAGCCAATATTTTGCAGAGATGCTCCTTCTATGCTGGGCAGGCTGCCGGTAATGATATTTACATTATAACGAATGGCCATTTCCTGGAAACGAACCTTGATTTCAGGCGTGTATTGGGCCAGGGATCGCATGGCTTCCGCTTCCGGCATTTCGTTGAAACCCGCCAGCAGCGGACCATTGAACAATTCGGGGAACAGCGCGAAATCACTTTTGTAGGCGGAAACGGAATCAACAAAATATTCCGCCTGGCGAAACAATTCATCTAAGTTATTATAGGGCCGCATTTGCCATTGTATTAATCCCAGCCGTACAAATGTTTTTACATTAAACAGGTGTTTGGGATCGGGAACATAGTACACATTGAACCATTGCAGCAGGGTGGCAAACTCTTTGCTTTGCTCATCTTCCGGTAAATAGTTGTGCAGCACTTTTACTACATGAAAATCATTGGCAAGCTGAAAGCTCAGTACCGGGTCATATATTTCCTTGCTTTTTACTTTCACTATGTATTCCTTAGGACTCAATTGATCAGCGTATTGGTGATACATAGGTAATCGTCCGCCAAATACAATAGCTCTCAGGTTCAGGTTCTCACAAAGATCCTTGCGGGCATCATATAATCTTCTTCCTAAACGCAGCCCGCGGTAATCGGGGTGAATGAATACTTCTATACCATACAATACATCGCCTTTGGGATCGTGCGTATTAAATGTATAATTGCCGGTGATTTGTTTGTAGGTATGATTGTCTCCAAATCTTTTATAATCTACAATGATTGACAATCCACAACCTACCACCACACCATCTGCCTTGATCACAATTTGTCCTTCAGGGAATTTTTCGATAAGCCTTTCAATAGCCCCCGGACTCCAGTAACCGCCCTGCCAGCCACTATACGAAGCTTTCATTGCTTCCAGCAGTTGCCTGTAATCTTCAAAACGCAGTCCTCCTATCTCTATTTGCTCTATGTTCATTTTTTATATTTTTCTTAGGTAAGAACTTCTGTAATGCGCTGTTTTTTATTTTTCGGTTTTGGTTTCATTCCAGTAATAGCTGTCGGGGTGTATTCTTTTCCCAAATACAGCAGTACCCACCCTTACTATGGTGGCGCCTTCGGCAATAGCCGCTTCCAGGTCGCCGCTCATTCCCATCGAAAGCTCGTCCATAGCAACATTGGGCAGCTTTAAACCGGTAATTTGACTTTGAATATTTTTGAGCAATCGAAAGCACTTTCTCACTTTTTCGGTTTCCGCGCTAAAAATACCAATCGTCATCAGCCCTTTAATCCGAATGGCGTCCATTGCGGCTACTGCTTTAACCAGTTGAACGGCGTTTTCGGGGGCGATGCCAAATTTACTTTCTTCAGCCGAGGTATTGACCTGTATCAATACAGCCATGCTTCTGCCTTCGTATTGAAGGCGCTGGTTGAGTTTTTGAGCCAGTTCCAGCCTGTCAACAGATTGGATGCAATCCGCATATTTGAGTACTTCTTTTATTTTATTGGTTTGCAGATGCCCGATAAAATGGGTTTTGTGTGGAGTATCTTTTAATGCTTCAAATTTTTCCTTCAATTCCTGCACTTTATTTTCACCAATCAGGGTTTCGCCCTGTTGCAAAGCAATTTTAATATTTTCGGCCGATACGGTTTTGGTGGCAAGCAACAGCTTTACCGAACTTTCATCCCGGCCGCACTGATCGCAGGCTGATTTAATACGCTGTTTAATGACGGCCAGGTTTTCAATAATCGTGCTCATATGAATACAAAGGTGGCGGTTAATTGAATACCACTTTGCTTTTTATTTGCACCTGTATGTAGCCGGAAACTGAAATTCTTTACAGTTTTAAAAGATCAGCCCCATTTCCTTCATCCAGTGTACGCATCTGCCAAACCATTCATCAAAGGAGGGGGTGGTTAAAAAACCATGTTCACCTTTCGCATAAATATGCAGTCCGGTGGTTACGCCATTGTGTTGAAGGGCTGAATAGAAAGAAAGGCTGTTGGCTACCGGAACTACCGAGTCGGCATTGGAATGCACAAGGAAAGCAGGAGGGGTTGCTTTGTTAACATGCAGTTCGTTGGAGTAGAGGCTAATTTGTTTTTCCGTGGGAGCATCACCCAGTAGATTCTTCCGTGATCCTGTATGACCTATTCTATCTGTAAAACTGATCACCGGGTTGATGAGCAGCATGAAATCCGGACGAAGACTCACGCCTTTTGTACTTTCAATTAAGGCTTCACGGTAATGCGTACCTGCTGTAGAAGCCAGATGTCCTCCGGCTGAAAAACCCATGATGCCTATTTTTTGCGGATCAATATTCCATTCAACGGCTTTTTGCCGAACCAGTTGAATGGCGCTTTGCGCATCCTGCAAAGGCCCGATGGTCCTGTCTTTCATGGTTTTATCAGACGGCAGCCTGTATTTCAAAACAAAGGCGGTTACACCCAGTTTGTTGAAAGTTCTGGCTACATCGGATCCTTCTCGTTTGGTAAGCAACACATGGTAGCCGCCTCCGGGGCAAATGATAACCGCGGTGCCGTTTGCTTTGTCTTTTGGCGGAAGAAAAACAGTAAGCGTTGGAACGGATACGTTGAAGGTGAGTGAATCTACCAGTTCATTCGCTTTTTTATATTCTTCATTTGGAGCGTCTGTTGAATTTGGAATTCTCCCGGTGTATAAAGGAATTTCCTGCTGTGCAAAACAACAGTTGCATGTTAGTATAAAAACTAAAGCAAGGCGATAAAGCATATTGTCACTTAATAAATTTTATTGGAGAATGGTATTCATATCTCTTTGTTGGTTTGGAGAAGGCTTTTTACACACGCATTTACTCACGTGTACGATATTTGTTCCTGTCTTTGGCTGGTATAGCATAAAAACACATGTAATCCATTGGAAATTTTTGTTTTGAACTAATATTCCCCGCAACCTGTAATTCATGAGCATCTCAAGATTCACTATTCACCTCTCACTTCTCACCTCTCACTATTCACAACCTGCCTCTTCTCTCTCACCACTTACCCCTTCCCTCTACACCAGGTCCCACTTCTTCCTTGGCTTCCTGGAGAGCAGCCTGTTGGCTTCCTTATCTCCAACAAATTTTTCTTTGCCTGCGTTCCACTGAAGCGGTCTTCCGAGCCGGTAAGAAATCAATCCCAGGTGCATGGGCAGTGTCATTTCGCGGGCATAAGCAAGGTTCGATTCGGGTTGCGATCTTGATTTTACCGCATCCACAAAATTTTGCTGGTGACCTGGCGATCGCGGAATGGTTTTCGGTATTTCCGGAATATCGGTAACGGTTTCTCCGTTGATGGTAATTTCCCGCGAGCCATAATCGCAGATCAGTGTTCCTTTATCGCCTTCAAAAAAAGCGCCAATGCCGCGTTTAGCCGCTCCCGGTACATCAGGTGGTTCGGTTGTCCAGTGTATTTTTAATCCGTCAAATTCATAGTCTACATTTATCCATTTGGGCGCGTCTGCTATGCCGGTTGGGGCTTCTCCTTTTGCACTGATGCTTTTCAATCCTTTGGGTTGTATGGACCAGAATACGATATCCGCAATATGGCACCAGAAATCGGCAAACACGCCGCCGGAATAATCTAAAAAATAGCGATAGGTGAAATGACATTTCGCAGGAATATAGTCTACATAGGGAGCGGGGCCCAGCCACATGTCCCAATTGAGTGTAGACGGTACAGGTTCGGGTGATGGCGAGCCCAAATCGGGAGGAGCGCCGGTTTTCCACAAACGAACCGTATGTACTTTTCCTATAGCACCGGATCGAATGATCTCAACCACGCGGTGAAAATTATCCCCGGCATGGATCTGGTTGCCGAGCTGAAATATCCTGTTGTACTTTGTTGCGTTTTTAAGCATTGTATTCCCTTCCTTTACATCATACGACAGCGGTTTTTCGCCATATACATCTTTCCCGGCCTGGAATGCCAGTGATGCAATAGTAGCATGCCAATGGTCGGGCGTTGCACAGGTAATGGCGTCAATATCCTTCCTGTCGAGGATATGGCGGAAGTCGCCATAAGTTTGTGCCTTTGTATCAGGGTGAAGTCCCTGCAGGGTTTTAAGCGTACTGCCTAAGTGCAATTCATCCACATCGCAAAGCGCAACAATATCTACTTCGGGTATATTGGCAAACCATTTCAGATGATTGTTGCCCATGCCACCCAGGCCGATATGCGCTATGCGCAGCTTGTCGCTGGGTGCGGCTTTACTGTATAAAGAAGGTAAAATGGCAAAACCCGCGGCGCCTATCCCCACTGTTTTAATGAATTTTCTCCGGCTGAAATTGTGGCTCATACAAGTATTTTAGAAATAAGGAAAGATGAAATTTTCTTTAAACTTAAGAAAGAAATGATTAGGATCGGTTTTTATATGTGATAAATCTGCTGATAAATCGTCCCGTATTTTGACAATAGAGTGATTTTAATTTTTTAGTTTCAATTTTCTGGCAATAAATGATTTTTTTATGAACAGAAGTATTTTGTTATTGTGTTTCCTATTCGCAGTATTTTCTGGTGTATCAGCGCAGGAACCGGTCAACAAGCTGGTCCCGGGACAGTGGCTGCATTCCTGGCTGCTTTGTGGTCCCATTCCCCTGCAGGAAGATGCTTCACCGCAACAATCATTGCAGCATTACCCCGGATTTGATACAGATTATCTTTTCAAATCGGGAGGCGAAGCCGGGCTGAAAGTCAAAGCAGGCGATGCAGTAAGATTTAAGGGGACCTCAATCCGGTGGAAGTATGTAAATGCTCCTGATTCGATTATTGACCTGGTGGCAAATGTTTCCAGGATATCACCGGCAGCAGCGTATGCCTATTCGGAGGTAGAATGTTCTGAGGAAGGCGTATGGCTTGCTGCGCTTGGAACCAACGATGGTGGCAGCTTGTGGATTAACGGAGTACGTCAATGGGATTATCAGCCGGCCAGGGGTCTTAAGCCCGATTCGGATCTCATTCCGGTTATTTTGAAAAAAGGGAAGAATACTATTTTACTGAAAGTGGAGCAGCGTGGCAATATGTGGGGGTTCTGTTTCAGGTTTCATCAGTTCTCTGCTGCAGAAGCATTACAAAGAGGAAGTTTTTTTAAGGTGAATACTTCAGAAGAAGGGGGCAGCAGATTGGTTTCAGATTTTTCACCTGAAGTACTGTCCAGGCTGCTTCAGCAGGTGCGGATTACCGTTCGTAACAGGCAGGGGAAGGTTATGCTTGATGAAAAAAGAGAAAAAGAATTCAGCGGCTTGCTTGATTTACCTGCAACAGACTACAAACCCCTTACGGCTGAATTGTTACTTCAACTTGAATCGGGCGAGGTATTGTCGCGGAAAATTGATTTTATTCCAGGTAAGCGTGTGGAATATCCTTTATTTCATCAGGGGAGAAGTGATTATCGTATTGTTCTCTCAAAGGGAACTGCAGCATCAGAAAAATGGGCTGCGAAGGAACTGCAGCGCTGGCTGAAGGAAGCCTCGGGGGCAGAACTTCCCATTGTTGAACCGGAGGACAATGGTAATGGGCCCCGGATTGTGATTGGCTATCCCGGGTTTTCTGCTATGGGAGAAAAAGAACCGGATGCAAATGACGAATCGTTCCGGTATTTTAATTCAGGAGCCGACATTTATATATACGGCGGCCGGCAGCGCGGGACCATGTATGGCGTTTTTTCTTTTTTAGAACGCGAATTAGGCTGCCGTTGGTACACCCCGCAGGTTGCTGTAATTCCGAAACGCGATGAACTTAAGTTTACCTGGTTTGATCATTCGGAAAGCCCCGGTGTAAGCGTTCGGAATGACTTTTATTATGAGGCTTTTGAACCCATATGGGCAGCCCGCAACCGCGTGAACGGTGCGATGTCTTACCGTAAACAGCCGGGCGGAGTGGAAGCCTACTGGGCGGTTCATACTTTCTTTCCGCTTATGCCGCCTGAAGAGTTCTACAAAAAGCATCCCGAATATTACAGCCTGATTGAGGGGAAGCGCATTTATGAACGCGCACAACTTTGTTTGTCGAATCCTGATGTGCTGCGGATTATAACGCAACGAATAAAGGAAAGAATGCGTGAAAGCCCGGAATACCTGATTTATGATGTTAGCCAGAATGACTGGGCTAACCCGTGCCAGTGTGATAACTGTCAGGCAATTGTAAAACAGTATGGTGGCGAGTCGGGAATAATGATATGGTTTGTTAACCAGGTGGCTGATGCTGTAGCGCAGGAGTTCCCCGGTAAATTTATTGGAACGCTGGCTTACCAGTATACCCGTTCAGCACCACGGGATATTGTTCCGCGCAATAATGTGGTTGTACGTTTATGCAGCATTGAGTGTTGTGTGGCTCACGATTTTCATTGCTCCGCAAACCAGCCCTTCTTAACAGACTTAGAAGAGTGGTCTGCCATTTCACCGCATCTGTATATTTGGGACTATGTGGTAAACTTCGTACACTATCTGTCGCCGCTCCCCAATTTTGCTACGTTACAGCCCAAGATCAAAACCTTTCAGCAGCATAAGTCCATTGGAATTATGGAACAGGCAGCCTATCAAAGCAGGGGAGGTGAGTTTGCTGAGCTGAGGGCTTATCTCCTTTCCAGGATATTATGGAACCCGGATTGTAATACGGAAGAAGTGGTTAATGATTTTTTGGCAGGGTACTATGGCCGGGCCGGAGTGGCTGTTCGCCGTTACTTTGATTTGCTGCAAAGCCTGGTAAAACCCGATATACATTTTGCATATGGTATTCAACCATCCGATGGAATATATTCAGAAGCCTTTATTCACGAAGCGGAAAATATTTTTGCTGAAGCGGAAAGGGTGGCAGACAATGTGGAGATTTTGCAGCGGGTAGAACTGGCTTCGTTGCCTGTTTTGTACCTGAAGTGTATGCAGGCGCCGGCTTCGTCCAGGCAAGACGGAACATATGAGAAGTTCTGTCGTATTGCTGAACGGGAAGGGATCACCCATTATAATGAAGAAGGAGAACCTTATCGCAAGGCTTTTCATCAGAAGATTAAAGCGGCAGTTGTTCAATGATATTTTGATTGTGCTTTTATTGCCCCGGTTGGTGTCTCACCAAACGGAAAAATCCGGCATACACTCCGATGGCATGAAATGTTTATTGTATATTAGATAATAACAGTTCAAAATATACAAATTATGCCCTGGGATATTGCTATTCAACAGGCGAAGATAGCGCAGCAGGAACATCGTATATGGCAGTCTTTTATACGGAAACACAACTATCGTATACTTGCTATAAACGAAGATAAAATTGAAATTGAAAGAATGCACGGGGGGCAAAACGAGCCATTAACGCGTAGCGATGTTAATAGAGCAATCGAAAGGCTTAAGCGTGGGCCAGTTCCATGGAGACAACTAATGGGAGGTAATGTTGCTAAAGAACGTGCATTAGTAGAATTGCACCCCAATGTTTCGTGGGATGAACATACAGATAAAATATCCTGGAGTGATAGACCCTAATTGGATGTAAATGCCTTTTAGACTTAGCAGGGGAATCAAGTAATAATAAATATATTTATCAAGCCTCTTTTGCACTTTATACTCTCATTTTAGTTCAGCGTCAGGGTCTGCTATCCCTCAACGGCTTTTGATGAAGACCCCGACGCGTATCTGTATTTCTTTCTTTTCTTTTTGTCTTGATACAAAAAGAAACAAAAAGATCAAGGAAAAACGAACGCCTCCGGCCGTTTTTCCGGCCACCGCCTCCCCCTGTGCGTCATGTTTTTGTTTTTTAGTCCATCTGATGAACACCGATGCAGAGATTGATAAATAATTCGATTCATTTAAAAGTTCTTACGGCTTAATGGCTAATTCTATAAATGTAAACAATCTATTTCACCACCTTTATCACGCCTTTCATGGTTTGCCAGTGACCCGGAAAAGAGCAAATGAAAGGATAATCTCCGGGTTTGTCGGGCACTGTAAAATCGAGCCGGAAATTTTTACCGCTGTTCACCAGCGGCGTAGCAAAAAGCACTTCGGGTATCTGGGGTACAAAGCTTTTTTCATATCCGTCTTTTTGTGCAGCCATGGCCTCCGCCGCCTTACCTACTTTTTCGGAACTGCCTGGTTTTATTATTACAACATTGTGCGGCATCCCGTCTGCATTTTCAAAAATAAGTGCCACCTCGGCGCCTGCCTTAACTGTAATGGACGTTTTATCAAAAACCATTCGGGCAGGTACCGCACTTAAATGGAGCACCGTTTTTCCGGGAATGGAAATGGCTGCGGGTTTTGTTTCCTCAACAGGCGCTTGCATGTTTTTTCTAAAATTACTTACCGCCGCTACATCTTTTAAATCGTTGTAATCTTTTTCTGTAAGCGCTTTGTATCCATATTTGGGCCAGGCCGGATCATCGGTGATAAAGCCGGGAACCTGCAATTCTTTTTCATTTGAAAGTGAACCTAACAGGTACCTGGCTTTTGCGGGCTCATTGGCCAAAAAGTCCTTATCTTTTTTAAACATAGCCATCCATACAGGTTCCAAATGCCTGAAAGACTCTTTTAAAGCATAGTCTATGTAATAATCAACCGGCAGCGTTGTTGTTGCCAGCAAAGCGTTTAATGCATTTTCGGTATTATAATGACTTAATGATATAATGGCCTGCAATCTTACTTTCGCAGAACTGTCCTGTGATAGGGCAATCAATTTATTTTCCGCATCTTTTATATCTGTTCTCCAGTAAAATAAAACCCTTGTAGCAGCAGTTCTGATATATGGGTCTTTGCTTTGCAATAATTCGTTCAGCAATTGTTCACCAGGATGATTGAATTGCTGGTATACCCATAGCGCTTCCAGTTTGTGTTGCTCACATTCCTTATCGTTGCTGTTAAGGCCGGCAACCCATTTTCCCAGAGCGGGGATAACGGTCTCTGCCGGCAGTTGCCTGAGCTGCGTTCTGGTGGTGTACCTGTGCCTGTCTTCGTATACTTTTAGCTGATCAAGTAATTGTTCTATGGAAAGTTTGGTAAGATCAACCGGCGTTAATAATTTTTTATGCTTATAGGTCAGTCGCCATATTCTCCCATGTGTATGGTCCCTCAGCGGATCGCGCAAAGCTCTTTCACCATGGTTGATGATGGGATTGTACCAGTCTACTATATACAATGCGCCATCGGGGCCAAACCGCAGATCAACCGGCCGGAAATTGGGATCTGTGGATTGCAATAAAGGTTCTGTTTCATGAGCGATGATGCCGCTGCCATCTTCGTGTATACGGTGCTGTTTGATGCCCTGGAAGCCAATGAAGGTGTTGAACAGCACATTGCCCTGCACGTCATCGGGAAAATGCCTGCTTGAAATGATCTCGGTGCCGCAGGTTTTGGGCTTTGCGGCAGAAGTTAAAAAGTCCTTCATGCCGGTATGCTTTACAGGATAAGTGCTGGCAACAGAAAGCGGGGGAGCGAAATAGTTCATTCCGGTAGAAACATCACTTATAATTTGTGTTCCGTTCCGCAAAAAAACGTGCCCCCACGGGTTGGCATACGGGTAAGAAACGTAGGGCTCTAATTTTTGTGTTTCAGGTTCAAAACGCCATGTAACGCCATAGTCGCCCCGTTCAGGTCCATAAGGCGTTTCAACCTGCGAATGGAGGAAAGTGCCGGTATGCCAGTACAATGCACCATCGGGTCCCCAGGTATAGGTGTCTATGGAATGATGCACATCTTCTGTTCCAAAACCATGCAAAACAATTTCTTTCTCATCTGCTTTTCCATCGCCATCGGTATCCTTCATAAACAAAATATTCGGTGGTTGCGATACATAAATTCCTCCTTTACCTAACTCCATACTGGTTGGCATATATAAGCTGTCGGCAAAAATGGTTTCTTTATCAGCTACTCCATCCCCATTGCCATCTTCCAGGATGATAATTTTATCGTTGGGTTGTGCGCCCGGCAGGTACTGGGGATAGGAACTCATATCGGCAACCCATAACCGGCCTTTTGGATCGAATGCTATTTTTACAGGATTGGTGAGTGAAAAATCAATTTCAGAGGCAAAAAGATTGATCTCGTATCCTTCGGGTAATATAAACTGATCTGTGGATGGCTTTTCTAAGGTGGCTTTATCTATCGGGGTGTACTGGATGGTATCATTTAATATTTTACCGGCATTCACATAGTTGTTTGCATCACCGGTTTTGCTTTGCGCCCACACAACACTGTCAAGGCGCGTAACCATTTGGCTCAATTTAGCCAGCTCGCCCGGGTAGGAGATAGGGCCACCGGGCGGCTGAACCCAGGGTTCTTTGCGCCTGCCTGCGATGTATTCGCTGTTCACCGCCCTGTATAAATAATAGAATTGCTGATTTTTTTGATCAATTATTTTTTTAAGATCAACGGTATGACTGTCGTTTATCCATGTGGCAGCAGGAAGTGCCAGCGATGCGGCTATTATTTCACTCACTGCTTTGTATCCCTTATCATTGAGATGAATGCCGTTAATGGTTACAGAATCGGCGCCTGACGCTAATTTTTTTGTTGGCTCAAAAAGATTGATGAAGGGGATATGTAAACTTTCAGCCACTTCCTGCATACCATCGGTATACAGTTGTAAATTTTGATTGTGGTTGGCGCCATCGGGTAAAAGCCCACCCAGTTTTTCATGCGCGATGGGTGAAACCAGAATGATTTCCGGATTTTTTTGTCCATTGTATTTTTGCTGCTGCAGGTGCCGCAGAAAGCCCGAAAGCTGCTGCTTAAAACTTTCAAGACTATCCGGTCCTTTAAAGGCTTCATTGAGCCCATAGCAGGCAAAGATGATATCTGCTTTTTCTCTTGCCAGGTACTCATCCTGCGAGGGAAAGTTCAACGGGCGGGATTGCATATTGATCTCGTCGGCGCTCCATCCCAGGTTTCGTACGGTAAGGTTCCGGTCGGGAAAGCTTTTATACAATAACGGTTCAAAATAATTGTAGTTCTGCAATCTTTCTGCAAAAGTATTTCCTATAAAAACAATATGGCTGTTTTGGCCGGGATTCAGTTGGTGAACCACGCTTACTTTTGTGGAGCAGGAAGATAAAAAGAAAAAGAAGGAAAGCCATACCAGATAAGAACGGTGAAGGGAAAGTTTTCTTAACATAACAACAGTGTGTTTAATTTGAAGGTTTTGCATAGGGAACTTGCAGATTAATAAAAAGAAAAGTAAATAGGCGCCTCACAGTAAAAAAATGTTCAGGGCTGTGCAGGAATCCATTTGGTGCATTCCAAATTGTCGCCGGCTGGTGAAAACACCAACCCTGTCGTTTGCCGTGGGGGAGTCTACACCTCCCACCTGAAGCAAAGCAATGCGGCAATTTGGAATGCACGACTTTCATCTCTTTTGCCTGTTAACCTTTGTTTAGTATTTTACCAATCTTTGTTTTGTTCGAGGTTAGGATTTTTTTCCAATTCTCTTTGTGGAATAGGCATGAAATACATTTTTTCCTGGAATACACATGGCACACCATCAACAGGTTTTACTTCATACGTATATGAACCATTATCGTGTTTGGTTATATACATGGCTCCAAATTGTTTTCCGTTCAACACCGATACTGCTGTTTTCCATCTCCTCAGGTCCCAGTATCTTTTTTGTTCGAAGCTTAGTTCAATATATCTTTCATGCCTTATTTTCTCACGCATCTGTTCTTTTGTAAGTCCTGCAGGTAATTGATACGGGCTCAGCCCGGCTCTTTCACGGATCTTTTCTACAGCCTCGTATATCGTCTGATCCGGTGCAGCCAGGGTTTCATTTTTCGCTTCAGCATAATTAAGTAACACTTCGGCAAACCTCAGCTCAATCCAGTTTTGATCGCTGCCACTTCCGCCGTAGTAGTCCTGGTTGGTTTCGTCGGTTCCTTTTCTCATCAAATATCCGGTTACTGTTTGATAAGGTATATTAATGCCATCAGCACCGCCAACATAGGTGTAAACCGGCAGTCCCTGAAAACCGAAAACAGATCCGTTAACGATCAGGGTTGCATCAAAACGGGGATCGCGGTTAATATAAGGATCTGCGGGATCGTAGCCCGAGGTGGGATCATCAATACTTTTACCATTCTTCATTTCAAAGGCATCAACAAATTCCTGAACAGGAGAGCGGCGCGACGCATCCTGCCTTGATCTTGAGTCGGGCATGGCCCAGGAATCCCATCCATGTTCGCGCAGGGTTTTCAGAAATTGCACACTAAAAATTTCCTCCTCATTGTTTTTATCCAGCATTATTCTTCTGAAATCATCATGCAACCCGTATACATTACTTTCTATTACTTCTTTATTGATGGCGGCCGCAGTTTCCCAGCGGGCTGCTACATTATCGGGATTGTATAACGGGCTTGCCCAAAACAGCCATACTCTTCCCAGAAATGCCTTTGCAGAATGTTTATTGATCTTACCCACATCAACAGAGCGATCTCCATAGGTTTCCGGTAAAAGCTCAATCGCTTCCTCCATTTCTTTAGTGATGAATTCAAAACTTTCATCTGTTGTAGCTCTTTTTACAAACAAATCATCATCGAGGTTTTGAGGTTCTGTTATTAAAGGTACTCCTCCGTATCGCTTCACCATGTCGAAATACAGTTTGGCGCGCAAAAATTTAACCTGTCCTTTCAGAGAAGCTTTTTCATCACTATCCAGTACCGATTCATCTACTTTTGCAAGAAACATATTCGTTCTTCTTACAGCTTCATAGGCCCAGTAGTCCATGGGGTTGTTGTCTGCAAACCATTGCCCCTGCACCACGTTGCGGGGGGCGCCACCCCAAAAATTTCTTGACTCATCTGTTATATTGTCGTAAAGATCATGATTAAAAGAAGGAACATCAGCATATATATTGTTTACAAACAATTGTATCAGTGCCGGGTCATTGAATATTTTATCTTCCGGAATGGTGGTTTTTGATTCACGATCGAGGAAGTCTTTGTTGCACGAACTTGTTATGCAACATACAGCAATCAATAATGCTATTGTATTTAATTTTTTCATGAGTGGTAGGTTTAAAAGGTGAGATTAATACCCAGGTTTAAAGTGCGCTGCTGTGGATAGTATGCACCATCTGTATTTTCAATTTCGGGATCAAACATTTTCATCTTGTCAAATAAAAAGATGTTCGCACCTGAAAAATAAACACGGATAAGCTGAGCCCCTATTTTTTCGCTGGCAGCTTTCGGGAATGTATAGCCGAAATCAATTGATTTTAACCGGATATAGCTGGCATCCCTCAGGTATAAGCTGGATTCAAGAGAATTGTTCGGATGTTGATTTTCCCAGGGCCTGGGGTATTTTGCATCGCGGTTCTCCGGTGTCCAGTAATCGAGCAGGTCTGCAAAATTATTGTGGGAACCTCCGTTAAAGAATGTTTTTGATCTGCCGTTCAGCAATTTCTTCATTTTTGACGCTCCCTGAAAAAGAATGGACAGATCAAAACCTTTATATGATCCCCCAAATGATAAGCCGCCCAATATTTTGGGGATATTATTATCCATTGAAATAATGGTTCTGTCATTTGCATCAATTTTCTTATCACCATTGATGTCAGCATATTTAACATCACCTGCTTTTTGTCCGCCATTAAATTGAGGTAAATAATTCTGCACCTCTTCGTCTGACTGGAAGAATCCCAGGGCTTCATATCCTACTAAAAATCCCAGCGGGCGGCCTGTTTGCAACAGGTAGTCAGGTATATTTGCGGGTTCGTCTAATAATATTACTTTACTCTTTGCAAAGCTTGCATTGGCTTTTACAAAATAATTCAAAGCGCCAATATTGTTCTGGTGGGCCAATGATATCTCGATCCCCTGGTTATCAACTTTTGCATAGTTTTCCGCAGGCAATGCAGCGCCAATAGTACCCGGAATGGATCTTATTCGGCTGAGCAGAATATTGGATGTGCGTTTATAAAAATAATCTACCTCAAATTGAAGCAACCTGTTCCAGAAAGAACCGTCTAACCCTATATCCAGGATAGATGCACTTTCCCAGGTCACTACAGGGTTAGGTAGTATGCCCGGTCGTACACTGGTGTAAGCGTTGGATCCTGAAATAATGGTGGATGAAAGGTTATATACCTGTTGGTACTGAAATGTAGGAACTCTCCCGGAATATACATTTCTATCATTTCCTACTAATCCGTACGATGCCCTCAGCTTTAAATTGTCAAAGAAATCAAGGTTGCTGTTGTTCCTGAAAAAAGATTCTTCAGATATTTTCCAGCCTGCTGATACTGCCGGAAAAAATCCATATTTTTTGCTGGCAGGAAAGGCTACCGAACCATCACTCCTGAACGATCCTTCCAATAAATAACGATTTTTGAAAGCATAATCAACCCTTGCTACAAAACTGCGCCTTCCGTCATTAAATGAGCTCCCGTTGGCATCTTTTTGAACCTGGCCTCCATACAACAATTCATCTAATCCAATAGCAGGAAAATTGGTTCTGAAACCGTAAAAGTTTTTTGATTTTGCATCAAACTGCTCGAAAAGGGCAATAGCCTTTACATCATGTTCACCAAATGCCGCCTTGTAATTAAGACTTGCATTTAAAGTGGTGGTATTGTAATCATTATAGCTTTCTGTGAGTGCGGTTTTGCCATTCCATCCGCCAAACGGATATATTTCAAGCGTATTCCCATCAGCATCCTGCCTGTTCATAAAAATAGGAACCTGGTAAAATTTAGACGTAAAACCTTCTTTTCCAAAGGAGGCTCTGCCCATAACGGATAACCCCTTTATAAAAGGCAGTTCATGTTTTAAAGTAAGCGTAGCCTGTAAAACATCTGTTACATTTTTTTGATATCCCGTTTTTATTTCTTCAACCGGGTGCTGTTCACGGGTATAAAAAATCGTTCCATCCGGATTATAGGTCCTGTCAAAGGGATAAGCCGCCATAATATCGCTGAATATGGCTTCCGGCGAGTAGGAACTGCCGTTGCTGTTCCTGCGGCTTGCATCAAGGTCTACAGAAACCGTAAAGTTTTTGTTGATGCTGGCATCTACATTGGAACGTATAGAATACCTTTTATAATTCAAATTATCGTATAATCCATTCTGGTTCAAATAACCGGCAGCCATAAAGTATTTAACCATCTCTGTTCCCCCGGTAACACTTACATTTTGCTGGGTTTGAAAAGCACTTTTATTAAGCGTCAGGTCGTACCAATCAATTTCAGGTTTGGTGCCCTGCTGTATTTCCGTCATTTCCTGTTCGGTAAAAGCCGGCTGTAACCCCATGTTTTGCCTGGCAACGTTTTTGGTAGTGGCGTATTGAAGCCCCGTCATCAATTTTGGGTAGGCTGTGGGGTTTTGAATGCCTGCAAAACCATTATAAGATATGGTAGGTTTTCCAGTATGTCCTCTTTTTGTGGTTACGAGTATTACGCCATTTGCTGCCCTTGATCCATAAACAGCGGTTGCAGAAGCATCCTTTAATATGGAAATGCTTTCAATTTCGTTGGGATCAATCTGGTCAAAACTTCTCACGATCCCGTCAACCACGATCAAAGCGCTATTGTCTCCAAATGTACTTACACCTCTTATTGTAATTTGAGATCCCGTTCCGGGCTTGCCGTTGCCATTTACTGCTGTTATGCCGGGTAATCGTCCTGCAAGTGAGTTGGTAACATTTGTGGCAGACGATTTTACGAGATCCTTACCATTAACGGAAGCTACTGATCCGGTAAGGTCTGTTTTCTTTTGGGTTCCGTATCCTACTACCACAATATCATCCAGGCCTGTTACATCGGGCTCTAATATGATGCTTATGTTTATTTGTGTTCCAACAGTTATTTTTTTTGATACAAATCCTATACTTGTAATCTCAAGTACAGTATTTTGTCCATCGGGAATGGTGAGTGTAAACCTTCCGTCGGCATCGGTTGTAGTACCACCTGTTTGCCCGGTAATACTTACAGATACGCCCTGCAAAGGATTGCCGTCTTTGTCTGTAACTGCGCCTTTTATCTCCGCAGGCGGAGCCAATGCTTTTTCAGGAATGGATTCTTTCTGAGCAAACTCCTTCCGGGGTTCAATTACAATTGTTTTGCCAACAATAGTATAACCAAGATTTTGATCGCTCAATGATGCCGATAATATTTTTTCCAGGGGAGCGCTTTTTAAGTTGAGTGTTACCGCGTGTGCGTTTTCAAGAATTTTGTAATTACAGAATACGGTGTAGCCCGTTTGGTTTTTAATTGCTGAAAATACTTTTTTCAACGATACGTTCTTACCGGAAAAACTAACGTTTTGTGCATATCCTTCTGCATTTACCTGAATACAGGCCAGGAATAAAATAATTGCCGTCAATTTTACTTGCATAAGCAATTTTTTTGGGTTAAGTGCCGCCCTCCTTAAATGGGTTCGGCAAAAAGCTGCTAAATTCATAACTTTGTTTTAGTTTGGGTTATAGAATACCTGTTACCCCTTTCGGGGGAAATAATTAGCCTTATTTTGGGTTAGCCCAAACTTCATCCTTCCTTCGCGGAAGAATGCTGCCAGGAAGTGGTTCCAACACTTCCTGCTTTTATTTGGGTTTATACCAACTGCGTTGTATTGACTTTATCGCTGATAAAATGTTTTCCATTACTTTCTGCGTCCCTGAATAACTGTTACTTTCTTTCCTTCTATGCGAAACTTCAAGCCACTCATTTCCAAAACCTTTAAAACAGTTGATAGGGTAGCGTCCCTTTGTATATCGCCCCAGTATTTGTCATCGGGTATAATCCCGTTTTCATAGTCTACTTCAATATCATACCATCGCGATAATTGTTTCATTACAGTTTGTATATCTGTTTTATCATAGGTAAAGTACCCGTTTTTCCACGCTGTTTCAGCTTCCACATTGGCATTTTTTAGTATTTTGATTATCCCTTTTTGGGTTAATTGCACCTGTTCACCGGGCATTAACCATTTTTCTGCATCCCCCTTTTTAAATTGTATACTTCCTTCTATCAAAGTGGTTTTTATAAGGGATTCATCTTCGTAAGCATTTATATTAAATTGTGTGCCTGTTACTTTTACCGTTCCGCCACCATCAGTTGCGGATGATAATATCTTCACCAAAAAAGGAACTTTTGCTTTTCCATTGCCGGATTCCCGGGAAGCCACTTCAAAATATACTTCTCCTGATATTTCTACGGTTCTGCTGTCATTTGTGAACCTTGCCGGGTAACGAATGGAAGATGCTGCATTTAGCCATACCCTTGTTCCATCCGAAAGCTGCAGCTTAAATTGTTTTGCCCGCGGTGTAGAAATGGTATTGTATACTACTTCATTTGAACTGCTGCTTCTGGAATCATAAATGAGCTGACCTCCTTTATTAATCACTTTTACATTTGATTGTACCGCAAGTGTTCCGTTGCCCGCGCTGTCCAATACTATTTTTTCACCATTTGCCAGGGTAAGGATAGCGCCATTTTCACCTGGTTGTATATCATTGCCTGGTTGTGGGTTTGCTTTATGTGCTAGCGTTTCTTTTTTTTCTTTATCCCTGAAAAACAGGCTATAGGCGCCGGCTCCCATTACCAGAATAATAGCCGAAGCCGCCACAAAATGGAAAAACCGGAACCTCCTTTGCGGAATAAGAGGTATAGCTTCCGTTTCAGCAATTTTTCTCCCTATGCGCGTTTGCAGCGTTTCCTTAAATGCCTCTTTTTCCTCTGCTGTCCATTCCCATTGGCCATCTTCAGCAAGGAAAGCAAGCCATTTTTCAACAATACATTTTTCCTCCTCTGTGCATAATCCCTTCCTGTATCGTTGCAATAGTTCCTTAGCCTGTTCTGTATTCATTAATATTTACTTTTAAGTAAGGGACTAATCAGGAATCATATATATGTTCCATCTGTGAGCCTTTGGTAGTAGGTGAAAAAAAATAAAAATGAAATGCGCTGCGGAATTGAAAGGCGAGTGTCTTATTATCAAAAAAATAATAATTAATAAAGCCGCTCACGCGAGTGTTCATTTACACAAACCGCTATGCAATTAAAAAAAATAAAAATATCAATGCCACAATATCTGCGCTGCTTACTTCAGTTCTGATAAGCTTTAATGCATTGCTTACCTGTTTTTTAACGGTGGTTTCTGCTATACCCAGCCGTTGTGCAATTTCTTTGTGAGAAAGATTTTCTTGCCTGCTCAATACATATACTTCCTGCATTTTATGCGGTAACCTGGCTACAACGTCGGCAAGCCTGGACTCCAGCTCCTGCAGCTCAAGTGTGTTTACAGCCGTAAGAATGTCCGGGTGCTGATAATATACTGACAGAGAGTTCAAGAAATTCTGCTTATTGATATTTTTTTCTATATAACGAATAGAAAGATTGCGAACACTTTTTAAAAGATAGGCTTTCATGGAACCGGAGATGTTTATTTCATATCTTCTTTTCCAGATGGAAACAAACACATCCTGCACAATATCACAGGCATCTTCGGGTGAGCGGGTAACTTTCAATACATACAAAGACATTTGTTCCCAATACCGGTCGTATATTTCAGCGAAGGCCTGATTGTCGCCCTTCCGGAGCAGATCCAATAATTGTTCATCAGTTAAATGCTGGTACATGGCAGCGGCAATGTTGAATAAAATCGTTAAACCAAAAAGATAGCGCTAAAATATTCTTTGCAAATTGCTTTCGCCCGGAAGATAAGGGAAAGGCGTAACATAAGTATCCTGTACATACATGGTCTCATACAAAAGATGCAATGCTGCATGCTTGAAATTAAGCAGGCACAGGGCCTATTCATTGGAACTAACCCAAACTCCATTGAGCATCACTTTTTCAACGGCTCGAGCTGCTTTTATATCAACCAATGGATTGCCCTTTAGGAGCACCAAATCTGCTATTTTCCCTTTTTCAATACTGCCAAGCCGGTCGTCAATTCTGAAATACCTGCCATTTTCAATGGTGGCTCCCGTAATCACCCGGGCGTTGGGGATACCGCTTTCTACCCATAACTCCATTTCCCGCTGATAGGCCCAGCCCTTCTCCGCATAAGGTATCATGGAATGAGAGCCAAGCACAAGGCGCACCCCGGCTTTATTCAATTTAGCTGTCATCGCCTTCATATTATTAAAGCCTGATAATTTTGAGCTATCCACTGCACCATCGCCTGCCTGATATTCAAATGGACCTAAAGTTGGACTTACAAAAGTGCCTTTGCGCACTAAGTACCGAACCAAACTATCTGCCGCAGCACTGTTAATATTAATATCCTTCCACATATTATAACGCCCTGGCATGCGAAAATTATTATCCGCTAACATTCCCTGACGGTATTTTTCTGCTTCTCTTTTCGGCAGGAGTGATAAGCCAAATGAAGTAATATGCTCCACTCCATCTAACCCAGCCTCAATGGCGATCATAGCTTCGGTAATTTCTAAATGCGCTGTTACCGGAATGCCGCGTTGATGAGCGGTACTGCAAATGGCTTGTATCATTCCGGGTGGAACCCTGAAGTAAATTTTGATGGCTGTTGCGCCCTGATCAGCCAATGCGTTTACCTGTTGAATGGCTTCGTAATTATCCCGCACTATAAAGGCATCGTAAGGATAAGCGGGAGGAGCCATGTCGAAATGCGGGCCGGTTAAAAATAAACGGGGAATCTTTTTACCTGATTTTCTTTCCTCATCATAGGCTTCTATCCATGCACCGGGATCACGAACAGATGTTACGCCATGCTGAAGAAATTCGGCAGGAAGGCCTTTAGTCCTGTCTAAGTGAAAATGTGAATCAATAAATCCGGGCAGCAGGTACATTCCTTTGGCATCGGTAATTTCAGCAGCAGCGGGGATGGAAACATCACCCATCTTTCCTGCGTATTGTATTATTCCCCCTTTAATCAGCACACAACCTTCCGCTAGCGGTTCGCCTCCCAATCCATTAATGATGGTTACGTTAACAATTGCTTTACTATTTGTTCCGGTTGATATTTCTGCTGCATTAACTGAAACGATGCGATGCTTGTTTTTAGTTGTTTGCGCCACGGTAGCGCTGCCGCTGCAAAGCATAAGCGCAAAGAATAATAACAGTATGGTGTAAGCGACTTGCTGATGTAGAAATAAATTGAGAAGATATTTGTTTGCATTCATGAGCTATTAATTTTACCTCACCCTCATTCCCTCTCCACGTTGTGTTGAGGGACGGTGCGGAAGTACAATACCAAACTAAAAGTTCTTCCACTTATACGCCTGAATAAATCCAAAGCAAAGTTATACCACATCGGCTTCCCTTCCATTTCCACCCGCCTATTCAGTCGGGCAGGCAGTCTCACATCGCCTTTCCCTGCCAAACCCCGCCGCCAAAGGTGATGATGAAAATTCTTGTCGGGTCGCGGGGATCTAAGTCTACTCTTTTGCCCCATTTAAAATCATATTCTTTTATGCGTTGCCAGGTTTCTCCACCATCCTCAGAGCGGTAGGCTGCATTATTAAACCCACAGGCATAAAAAGTTTTAATGCGGGGGTCGTAAGTAATATCATGAATGTGCTGATCGTTCTGCAACACGGGTATCCAACTTTTACCTTCATCTTTCGATATAAAAATACCGCCTCCGATATCCGGCGTAAATTCATGCTTCGTTTTTCTTCCCCAGGCCGACAACAGCAACCACTCCGGATTGCTGGCATCCACCACCAAGCTCATTGGCCCATTTGTTCCCTGCGGGAGTAGTATTTTCTCCCAGCTTTCAGCACCATCATCTGAGCGGTAAACAGCGCCATCGCCTTCATTGCCTGTACTGCCATCTTCGCTACGGCGACAAACAATTAAAAACAAAGCCCCATCTTGCTCCCGGCGGGTTATTCTCCATGCAAAGGGTTCTTTACTTTCAATCCCTTTATTTTTTTGTTTCCAGGATTTTCCTCCATCGGTTGATTTATACACTCCTTTTCCGAATGCGCAGGCGTATAGGGTTCTTTTGTTTTTATCACTCAAAGGATCAATTAAAATATGTGTGATGGCGGCTTCGCCAATATCTGCGCTAACGGGTTGCCAGTTTGCACCACTGTTTTCAGTAACCAATATGCCGCCTTTATAATTTGATGTACCGTTTCTCCTCCACATTTTTGGACGGGGCAGATCATGCGTTCCGCTCATAGCGGCCCATGCTTTTTCTTTTACCTGCGGATCAAATGTTAACCAGTATGTACTGTTAATCCAACTTCGTGGTATACCATTATTAACTGTTGCACTACTCCAACTTTCGGTTCCATCTTTACTTTCCATTAATCCTATGTCGGTCGTAGCAATAAAAACATGATCCTGGTTAAACGGATCAAACACAATGGCATAACTGGTAGTTACTTCCAGACCCCGCGACATCCAGCCGCCGTCTGATTTTTTTTGAGTATATACCTGTTCCCAGGTTTTGCCGCCATTTACAGACTTAATGGTACGCCCAAAATCGGTAGCGTAACATATATCGGCGTTAGCGGGCGCAACGCCAATCGAAAATGGGTTCTCTCCCCAGCCCGGGCCAAAGCGTTCATTGAGCCATCCACTTTTAAAATTAGAAGAAGCCTTATCTCCATTGGCCGTAAAAACATCTTTCCAGGTCAGCACCCATGTTTTTCCGTAGTCCTCACTCTTGGCAACACCTATGCAAGTGGTATCCTTGCTCAGTTTAAAATTGTTGTAAGAAACGTACAGCACTTGCGGATGCAAAGCACTGGTGGCAATAGCTCTCCATTCGGGCAGACCTGCATTTTTCATTCCTAACTGTAACAAACCATCCTGCCTGTTTTGCCATGTTTTTCCTCCATCATCGGTATAAAAAATTCCGGATTGATCGGCATTCGCATTAAAATAAGACGTGCCCGTCATGGCATAAATGATGAATTTATTTTGTTGTGCATCAAAACCGCCGGTGCAGGACGTGAGCAGGGCAACCCCTTGGGGGCCTTTATTCAGTTTCCATACCCCGCCTTCTCTTTGCGTAATCGTATTTTTCCCGGTAATGTATAGGGTACGGTCTTGCCTTGGAGAATTGGGAACGATAAAAATATTTGTTGCGCCATCTTCCAGCTCTTTTTCCTTAGTCCATTGCGCTCCTCCATCATCTGAAAAATAAAGCGCGTTATTTTTGTTGATCGAAACGGCGGCGTATAATTTATTAGAAGCTGCAGGGTCAACCGCCAGGGCCAGCACATGCCGCCGGGTACTGTCTTTGGTAACCACCACTTCCTCTGCATGATCACCTTTGGATACAATGCCGGCAATTTCAGTAGAGTCCGGATATAAAATATTCCAGGTAACGCCTTTATCCTTGCTTTTGTATAACGCAATTGAATTGGCGTATACAATATTGGAATCCGAGGGATCAAAAACATAAAAGCGAACGGGGCTGTGCAGGTTAAATCTTGTCCACCCTGCACCAGCATTATAGGTAACATACGCCCCGGTCATATCGCAACTCACAAATACGTTATCGGGGTTATGCGGACTGATGGTTGGATAAAACATAGCGCCACCGCCGCCCGGCCCGGTATAGGCTGTGGCATTGGTTGCGGGGTTAAGGCCTGAAGCTTTGGGTTTATCTGCTTCAGGCTGTGCCACATTATTGCAGCCTCCGATCATAGTACCTGCAAAAAATACTAATGTTACAAAAAAAGCATTTTGGTTTGTTGAGCATTTTTTTGTGCTGACTGTAGCAGATTTTTTCATTGCCTGATTATTCTGTTTCGGGATTTCCATGTAAAACACTGGATCCAAAACTGGTGATATAAATTTTATCGTGCTGGTTCTCGTCCACCACTATGCGATGGCCCCAGTGAAAATCATAGCCTTTTATTTTCTTCCAGCTTTTGCCGTAATCATCACTGCGGTAAGCCGCTTTATTAAATGTGTTGCAATACACCCGCCCGGGATGATAAGGATCCGTGGTAACATCGTACACATATTGCTGCTGATCAAAAATGGGAGCCCAGGTTTGTCCGGCATCTTCCGAGAGAAAAACACCACCAGGCATATTAATGGTTTCATTACCGCCCGTAGAACGGGCTACGGCGCCTCCTATTAAATCACTTAGCGAAATGCTTGCCCAGCATGCCAGGTAAATGCGGTTGGGGTTTTGTTTATCAAAATCAATACCATTGGGAAAAAAGGGTTCCTGTACTACATTTAATTTTGTCCAGCTTTCTGCGCCATCCGTTGATTTATAAACGACGCCTGAATAATACTCTCTTCCCCTTTGGTCATTTTTATGCATGGGGGTGGGGCTTACCGTTACAAATAAATTTCCATTGCTGGTTAAGGTTAATTCAAAGGCGCAGGTATTTGCTTCAATACCCTTGTTTTTCAGTTCCCATGTTTTACCATCATCGGTTGATTTGAATATTCCTTTATTGTACACCGCGGCATAGAGTGTTCGGTTACCCGGCGCCGAATTATTGTCTAACACTATGGAAGTGGCGGGCGAATCAAAGCCTATACCATTAATGCAGGGTTTCCAGGTTAATCCACCATCGGCAGATACGCATATCCCACCTTTGGCTCTTGCTTTCCAGTTTGGGTTACGCGTCATTTTGCCTCTTGGATAATCGTGCATGCCGGACCAGGCCGACCACATTTTGTTTTTTATTGCAGGATCAAACTGCACCCAGTAACACGTATTTGCCCATTCCGCTGGCACTCCGTTTACCGACCTCGACCAACTCCTGCCATTATTAAAAGAATGATGATAGCCAATATCGGTATAACTTATGGCAATATGATTGCTGTCAAACGGATTAAAATGTACGCCATAAGTGGTGGTAACATCCATGCCATTGCTGGTATAGGTGTCATCAGGCTGTGACACGCTATAAATTTCATTCCAGCTTTTGCCGCCGTCTATCGTTTTCATGGTGCGGTACCAGTCTGTAACTACGGCAACATTTCCATCGGGGGCATACACGCCTACATCAATGAGCCTTATATATTCTCCGCCAAAAGCTTTTTCAACCCAGGCATCTTTTAAATTGGCAACACCTATGCCATCTTTTACCGCATATTGGCCCGAACCGCCACCTCCTTTCCACACCCAGTTCCATTCTTTGCCTGCATCATTTGTTTTTATGGCACCATACCAATAGGTGCTGGTAGACGCGTCTTTTTTTTCTTCATATTTATTACAAACCAGGTATGCCTGCCCCGCGTCAAACTCAGCGCATTTTATCATGGAATAACTGGGCTTTATACCATCTTTTTTATTACTGAGCAGGGGATGGTCCAACTGTTTCCAGGTTTCACCTTTATCATCAGAAATCCATACTTCGGTGTTGCCGAATTCATCTTCCGTATTGTCGTCGGCCCCGTTATGCAATGCATAAAAAATCATTTCCCCATTTTGTAAAAGCGTCCCACCCGTAAAAGAATACGCTGGCGACATAGAGGCGGGCAATTTTTTTGAATTGAATTGGCCTGTTGATTTTTGAAAGATATACATGGACTGCTCCGTAAATATATATACCTCGTTTTTTAAATCAACGGCGTTGGTATAAATGAAGTCTATGGGTTGCTGAAGGTTTTCTTTTTTCCAGGTGTTGCCATTGTCGGCACTGTAAAAGAAAAAATTACCGGTACTAAAATAGATGGATTGAGCCGAAACCGGATCAACCCGTATATGGTCAATCGCCCCGCTTTCGTATAAGGAGCCATCTACGGTTTGAATGCTGTAACTGGCATGATCACCTTCATACTTTGTTGCTTTAATTTCATTTTGCTTTGGATAAATCTGGCTCCAGGTTTTCCCTCCATCTACAGACCGGTTTAAGGCGGCGGAACCTATATAAATAGTATTGGAATCACCGGGCGCATACGCAAACGCGTTAGCGCCGTTGGCAAAGTTTATTTGCTGATAGGATTGTCCGCCATTTGTAGTAAGATAGGAACCCGTCATATCGCAGCGCACCAAAAAATGATCGGGCGATTGATACGAAAAAGTAGGAATAAAAGTAGAACCGCCGCCGCCTGGTCCCAGCTTTTGCCAGGCAAGGGTATCGCTTAGGGGTTTGCTATTGGTATTAGCATTTTGGCATCCCGTTAAAAGAATAAAGACTAAACCTATACAAGCAGCCATGCCGTTTTTATTATTATTCCTGTTCATACTATGACTGGATTACTCAATTTAATGTTGAATAATTATTTTTTGCACATGCCATTGTTGTCCGTCAAATATCCGAAGTGTGTAATTGGTTTAATTTATATTTTCCAAATGAATTTGAAAGCCAAGGCGCAGTACCCGAAAGAAGAAGAAATGTAAAACCTGTCAATATTAATTTCATGGTTGCTTATTTTTATAAAGGCATAAAATGGGTGCATTTCAAATTTTCGTTTATGCACCACTTTCCGGTCGGTGAGACACCGACCGGTAGCGGACTATACTGGCGGGTGTCACCACCCGCCTGCGAAAATTTGAAATGCGACCACCCATAAAATAGTCCGAATTAGCTTTTCAATAGCCATCTTTATAACTACTTAATTATTCAAATAGCGCTATTATTCGTATCCTGGATTTTGCCCGATAGACATCGCATCCAGAGCCGGAACAGGTAATAAATAATCGTTCTCATCATACCCATCGGCATTATCGGGTAAATTAACCTCCTGCAATAATCTTTTTCTCAGTACATCAAAGTATCTGTCGTTTTCAAAACAAAGTTCAAAGCTCCTTTCGTCTATCACTTTTTGATCAAACTGCGCTTGCGTCATAGCCAATGTTGCCCGTGGCTCAGTACCCGTACCCTCATTGGCTCTGTCAATGATAAGGTTTAAACGATCAACTGCCAGTTGAGTAGGTCCGCTACCAGCCATATTAGCCGCTTCGGCGTATATCAGTAATATGTCGGCAAACCGCAGCAGCTTCATTTCAATGCCTGCATCGCCGCCACTCACCTGTTGATCATAGGTAAGATTGGGCATGTTGAGTTTACCAATATAAGGTACGCCGTCTGAAGATTCGGACCAGTTGATGATGCGTGCAGAAGGATCATAGATATCTGAAGTGAAATCTAAAAGGATATAGCTGTGTTTACGTGGCTGTTCGGGATAAATAGTAGTAGCCCATAATATTTTAACCGGGCCTGAGCTCCATCCATCCATTTCTGATGGCGCCCAAACGTTACCGGGCATATAGGGAGCGTCGGGAGAAGTTGTAAAAGCAAACATTATCTCCATATTGCGGTTATTGGATGTTTTAAATACATCCTCAAACCTGGGAAGTAATTCATAAGGCCCATTCGCAATTACATCTTCAGCCATGTCTCTTGCTTTGGCATAATTATCCTTTTGATTCAGCGGCGCGGTGGCCCTCGTTACATACACTTTTGCTAAAAATCCTTTTGCTACCCATTTGTTGGGTTTGCCGGGAACAGCGGCATCATAATCGGCCATTTTTTCTGCCGCGTATACCAGGTCGGCCTCAATTAAATCATAAACCGCTGCAATCTCAAGACGTGAATCGGGGGTTAACGGGGTTGTAATAGGATCGGGAGAATCCTCCGTTAAATATGGAATTTTACCATACAACCGCACCAATGTAAAATAATTAAAAGCCCTCAGAAATCTTCCCTGACCAACCACATTCGCTATCACATCGTCTGGGTTTCCAGCCAGGCTACCATCCTTAACTGCTTTTAAAACCGCGTTTATATTTCTAATTGCCTTGTAGTGCCAGGTCCATACTTCATTAAAAGAACCTACACTAAAATCAAGACTTGCGCCCTCAAATTGTCCATCAGGATAGGCTACTCCGTTTTGGTAACCATTCCAGGTTGAAAATAACGCGTTCATTGATCCCGCGAATGCTGCTTCGCACTGTGCTGCGGTGCTGTAAAAATTTGCAGGCGTTGATATTCCTTCGGGCGCTTCATCCAGTTTTTGACAGGATGTTATTGTTATACATAAAAGCAAGAAGAGCATGCCCGCATTTGAATTCATTTTATAATTTTTCATCTGCTATAATTTTTTTGTTTATTCACCCGATCAGGCATTTCCGGCAATTTTATTTTCAGTAGCTATTAAAAATATATACCGGTTACTGAATCATGATGATGAATTAAAATGTTAGGTTTATACCAAACAAAAATGTTTTTGATGTTGGGTAATTGCTTAAGTCAATACCTAAACCACCCGCGCCGGCCACATTGAACGAACTCACTTCGGGATCGTAGCCTGTATACTTTGTAATGGTAAACAGGTTAACTGCCGTGGCGTAAACAGCTAAATTTGAAATGTGTATTTTACTCAATACAGACAAAGGAATGTTGTAAGTAAGGGTAATATTTTTCATGCGTATATAAGACCCGTCTTCTACCCACCGGCTGGAACGCTGATCAACGCCTATGCCCGCGGTTTTATTGGAGCCAAGGTTAAGCAGGTTCCTGTCTCTGGAACTAAGAAAAACAGGCACATCCGTGTTTTGGTTATCAGGTGTCCACCTGTTATTTAAATTGACGCTCGTGCCGTAAGACGGATTTTCTGTTTTTATTCTTACCGCGTTAAAAATATCATTGCCATAACTTCCCTGAATAAGAAATGTAAGGTCAAAATCTTTATAACTTAAACTATTGTTCCATCCGTAAATAAATTTGGGGGAAGCGTTTCCAATTACTTCCTGCCCATCGGCCGCCCTCGTTATTTTTCCATCCCCGTTCACATCTTTCCACTTGGCCTCACCCGGCGCCTGCCCCATTTTTTTTGCCTCTTCTCTTTCGGCCTCACTCCAGGTACCGAGGTTAACATATCCGCGCATCTGGTCTACCGGCTGCCCTACCTGTAAATATTTCACTGAAAATCCACTCGCGTAAATCTGGTACCCGCCACCTGTACTTGTTCTGATCGCAAGGGGCCGATCATCTAACAAAGCCAGCACTTTACTCCTGTTGAAAGAAACATTTATCCCCGTATTCCATCTGAAATCAGTGCCGGTAAGGGGTATACCACCCACCGCAATTTCAATTCCTTTGTTTTGTATGGATCCAACATTGGCAAGTTTTGTTGAAAAGCCGGTATAGGCTTCTACCTGTTTATTCAACAGCAAATCGGTGGTTACTTTTTTATACACATCAATGGTGGCGGTAAGGCGCTCATGAAAAAAGCCGAGGTCAATTCCAATGTTTTTTTGTTCAGTGGTTTCCCATTTCAGGTCGGGGTTTCCCGGCCTTCCCAGTGCAAATCCGATATTGGCAACACTGTTGCCATCGTAAGGATAATTGAATCCTGAGGCAACGGTTGCCAGGGTTTGATAAGGCTGTATAGCCTGGTTGCCTGTTTTACCCCAGCTGCCTCTTAACTTTAGGTTTGAAATGAATTCTACTGTCTGCAAAAATTTTTCTTCGGAAACCCTCCATGCTATGGCGGCCGAAGGAAAATACCCCCACTTGTTGTTTGCACCAAACACCGAAGAACCATCTGCCCTGTAACTTACGGTTAACATGTATTTGCCGTCAAAAATATAGTTGGCGCGTCCCAGGAAAGAGTTTAGTGTTTGTTTGGAAAGGAAATTGGTTTTTTCGTTGATTTGCCCGGCGCCGCCCAAATCGTTGATTCCTGTTTGGTCGCTGAAAAAGCCCTGCGCGTTAATATAGGAACCTTTTCCCTGTATCAATTGCTGTTCGGCCACGCCGGTTAAGGTTAAATTGTGTTTTTGATTAAATGTTTTATTATACGTAAGAATATTCGAGTTCTGGTAATATTCATACCGGCTTTCCGATAAATCGCCTAGTCCATTAACACCCCGTCCCGGCTGCGTTTTTGTGCTGTAGTAGTGTTTATCATCATTGCTGTTTATACTTGCGGCGCCGGTAACCCGTAAACTAAGCCCCTGTAACAATTGAAATTGGAGAAAGGTGCTTATTTCATTGGTGATATTATTTTTTTCGGACCTGGTTTCCCTGGCGGTTGCAACCGGATTCCATACATCATTATCGGCATATATTTTAGAGTTATCGGGTCCTCCTTTTAAAGCTTTATAATTATAATTTCCATCGGCATCATATACCGGTGTTGCAGGGTCGAACCTCGCTACGGTATTGATCACCTGTCCTAAAATATCTCCGTAACGGGTACCTTCGCCCACCGGCGGCACATTGCCTTTATCTTTGATCACATTCAGGTTAACACCGGCGGTTAGCCACTGGTTCAGTTTCAGGTCCAGATTACTTCTTAAATTATAACGCACATATTTTGTATTGATCACAATACCCTGCTGGTTCACATATCCGCCCGAAACAAAATAGCGAACGTTTTCAGAACCCCCGCTTATAGAAAGCTGGTGATTTTGTAAGGCTCCGCTACGGTACACTTCATCCTGCCAGTCGGTGCCTCCGGTAGCATCTAATGAAGCGATCTGTTCTTTTGTAAAAGGTATTACCGGTTCTATCGGAGAATTTACAGTACCATTGGCAGTAGCCGCCCAGTCGTTTGATTTGCGCGCATAATCCCCCGCGTTCAATAACTTCAGCTTATTGCTCAATTGCTGAGAACCGGCGCTAAAACCATAATTAAAAACGGGCTTGCCTGTTACTCCTCTTTTAGTAGTAATTAATATTACACCGTTAGCGCCACGTGCTCCGTAAATAGCGGTAGCCGACGCGTCTTTTAGTACTTCTAATGATTGAATATCATTGGGATTGATGGTGCTGATGTTCACGCCCTGTATGCCATCTACTACTACCAGGGCATTATTGCCGCCGGTAATAGAATTGCCTCCCCGTATCCGTATAATGGCATTACCACCCGGAGCGCCATCCGTATTTTGCACCATTACTCCCGCTGCACGTCCCTGCAAGGCCTGGTCAACCCTTTGCGTAGGCAATCTGGTTAAATCCTCACCTTTCACAGAACTTACAGAGCCGGTGAGATCACTCTTTTTCTGCGATCCATATCCCACCACTACCACATCGGTCATTTCCGCTTCCAGTGTCTGCAGTACAATCGGTTTTAAAGCCCCCGCTTTTGAAACCGGTAGTTCTACTGTTGCATATCCAATAAATGAAACAACAAGTGTGCCTCCTGTATCCGGAATATCCAGGGTGAAATTACCACTGGCATCGGCGGTAGTGCCTTTTTCGGATCCTTTCACTTTTACGGAGGCGCCAGGCAAAGGATTCCCGTTCGCGTCAACGATTTTACCGCTCACTTCAACCGGAGGAGGAGGAACCGGAACAGCAGCAACGGCTTCCTGTTCCGCTTCGGCCTCCTTTACCTTTACTACGATTTGTTTTTCATCAATAACATAAGCAACGGGCTGATCTTTAAAACATATATCCAGCACGGTTTGTAAACTGGCATTGTTAACCTGCAAGGTTACTTTTTTGCAGGATTTCAGTAGCCTTTCGTTGTAAAAGAAGTGATATCCACTTTCCTTTTGAATAGCTTTAAACGCTTTTTCAATCGGCACTTCTTGTAACGAGAACGTAAAAGTTTGAGCAAAGCCTGTGGCGTTTGTATGTAAACAGGCGGCGAGAAATAAAACTACGGTTAACTTCATAACCATCAGCGTTTTTTTTACCTGCCATAGCCGTAGCGAAGACAGGACAGTTGTTTGGGTATTCGATCCGCCTTCGTTAAAACTTCGGCGGACGATGGCTTTCAAATTCATAACTTTGTTTTTTACCCGCCCACGCTTCAGCGAAGGCGGTTGTTTGGGTTTAACAATAAATAATCGCGCAACGATTGTTTTAAAAAGTTAACCTTGTTTTTTGCCGGGTTCCGATCGCCATCGGGATCCGGCTTTTTTGGGGCTAACTACGCTCTTTATGGAAGTACGATAATCTTTCGGCCTTCCAGCTTAAAATGCACATCACTCCATTGCATCCATTTCAGCAGGCGCGAAAGGTTTACCGTTCTGCTTATTTTTCCTGTAAACCGGTCTTTAGGCACATCACCGGCAAATTCTACCTCCAGGTTATACCAGCGCGCAGCCTGTCGCAAAACAGATTGCAAATCGGCACTGTTGAACTGAAAATAGCCATCCTTCCAGGCTACCGCTTCTTCGGTGTCGGCCGCGTTATCAATCTTTATCTTTCCACTCTTTTGGAGTAGCGCCTGCTGCCCTGGCAAAAGGGAACTGCTGGTATGTGCCATTACTATTTTTACTGCCCCTTCCAGCAGGGTGGTTTTTATCGCATCCTCTTCGTCATACGCATTAACATTAAAATGGGTACCCAATACCTGTATTTCCATGCCGCTGTCCCCGGAGCCGTCAGACACGGAAGCGGAGTTAACCTGTACAATAAAGGGAACATTTCCATGCCCGCCTTTTGCGGATAGGGTTGTTATTTCAAAATAAGCTTCGCCGGTTACCGTCACTTTTCTTTCTTTTCCGGTAAATGCCGTGGGAAAACGAATGGAAGAAGCCGCATTCAGCCAAACCACGCTGCCATCCGGAAGAATCAATTTATATTGACCGCCCGGCGGAGTACGCATTGTATTGTACATCACTTCGGTGGCCGCCGAACCCGTTGAAACATAGGCAAGTTCACCTGCAGTGTGCATTCTCAATTCCGCATTTCCCTGTTTCGCCGGCAATCCGTTAGCAGCGCTGTCTAAAATAATTTGTGTTCCATTGGATAAGGTAAGTATCGCTTTGTTTCCACCAGGAGGCACATCCGCTTTATTTTGCGGGACGACTTCCTTTTTGGCGAACACCGGTTGTTTTGGATAATAAGTCTTTACATAAACAATGCCGCTGATCATTATCATAAAAAGCCCGGCAGCGGCTATCCATAGCCAGGAACGTTTCCGGTATGGGATGAGGTGGATACTGGTTGATTCAGCTTCCTGTTTTAATGGCTCCTCCAGAAAAACAAGCGCTTTAATCCGCTCCGACATATCCTCCGGCATTTGCTTTACTGCTTTGTGTTTTTGCCATGCCTGCTCCAGTACTCCGCTCAATTCTTCATCCTGCGAACAATGGTTAACCCAGTTAGCCAGTTCTGATTTTTCTGCTTCGTTAATTGTTTGATTTAAAAACCGCTCTGCCAGGTATTTGATTCTTTCCGATGCCATACTGTTTATGCTTTGCTATTGGTAAGACAAACGGGAAGGAAAACAGAACCAGTGAGGAAAATAATTTTGTAAAAAAAACAGAAGTCGGGTAGTAAGCACTTTACCTGCTGAATGGTTTAAAGCATAAGGAAGCTAATAATGCCAATAACAGAGATGGAGTGGGGTTCAATTTTTTTTCTGATGGTTCGGAGCGCCTGCACCATATGATTTCTAACGGTTGAAGAAGAAAGGTGCAGTTGATGGGCAATGTCTTCGTGTTTCAGTCCCTGTTCGCGGCTAAGGGTGTAAATAAGTTTTTGTTGAGGGGGAAGATTTTGGATGGTTTGATGAAGCAGTTGCTCCACTTCTTTTACAACAAGCGTGTCATCGGTTTTAGCGTTTGTTCTGTTTTGTTGAGACTGCAATTTTGAAAGAATGATGGTTTCCTTAGACATTCGTTTAAGCGCGTTGATTGCAAAATTGCGGGTTGTTTTATAGAGGTAGGCTCCCAAATGATCAATGGTTTTCATGGAAGAGCGGTTCTTCCATAATTTAAGAAAAGTATCCTGTATAATATCCTCGGCTATCTCAGGCGATGCGGTAAGCGAGAGAAGGTAGCTGTATAGTTTATGCTTATAGCGGTTAAATAAAAGGGTAAAGGCGGGCTCACTACCCTGGGAGGCAAGTAACAGCAACTCTTTTTCGGTATGAATCGGTTCTGAATTCAAAATGAAAATGAACAGTTAGTCTGTAGTAAAGATAATATAAATTTAACAGCAAACAGAATGCACCCGAATGTGCCTGTTACCACCTGTTCAACTCCTCCGCCGTAAAAGGTTGCTGCCGTTCATTCCAGTGCTGCCTGATCTTTATTACTTCGTCGCGCGTTATGCCGGAGGCATTGTTGTTCCAGTTCTTCCGAATGTAGCTCAGCACCTGTGCAATGGTTTCATCTGTAATGTCTTTATTGTGAGCAAGACCGGGCATCTCACCATTTATTTCGGGTGATTTGTACAATTTTTTGTTCACTTTAACCGGACCTGTTAACCCGTACAATACAATGGCAATAAGCTTGTCTCGGTCGCCTGTAACCCACTCCGAATTATTCAGTGGTGGCGCTAATGCGGGTATTCCGTTTCCGTCTTCGCCATGACAGGTTTGGCAGGTGGATGCAAACAGGCTCATACCTGCAGGGAATTGTTTCCTGAACAAACTGGTATCTTTTTTAACTTGCCTGTTGCTGATATTGACCATTGTTTTCCTGAATTGTTTTATAATGGTTAGATTGGTATCAGTTACTAATGCGGTGAGCCTGTTGTAAAAATCTTTTTCACGGTTCTCAAGATTACTGATGATGGCATCGCTTACAAAAGAGTTTCGGGGAAAAGTCGTTGCAAGGCTCATTAACATTTCATCGGCCAGCGACTTATTAAAAGGCTCAATAGCCCGCATTCTGAAAGCGATATAAGTTGCGGCAACACTGTCGTTGCTGTTTATCATTTGCTGCAGTACCGGCACAAATTGATTGTAATTGGTTTTATTTACCACAGCCGGCAAAACGGCTATCGCCTGCACCCTGATTTTATCGTTACTGTTTTGCAACAGCGGTAATACATCTTCCGCCTGCAAAACTTCCAGGCCTTCCAATGCCCACAGCGAGTGAATAAGCGTTAAAGGTTTATCCGTTTTTTTTAAATTCTCACGCAATACCGGGGCCACCTTTGTATGTTTGCCATCAACCAGCATTTGCTGAGCCTTGTCCCTGATCCAGCCATTTGGAGAGGTGAGGAGCTCAGCCAGCTTCAGCGGATCAGCAGGCATTGATACCGGTTTCAATGACGTGCCCTGGGGAACTACTTTATAAATGCGACCGCAGTTGAGTGGCTGTGAAAGCGATCTCTTGCTGATTTCTTTTTTCAGGTAATCCGTTAAATAAAATTTATGCTGAATAATGCCTCTGTACATATCCGTTATATACAGCGCTCCGTCCGGCCCGTTGTATAAATTTACCGGTCTAAACCGTTCGTCAATGCTGGTAAGGAACTCCTTTCCTTCATAGGCCTGCCTGCCTTTAATAGCATAACCATCTTCTTCCAGTATATTCCTCTTAATAAGGTTCGCAGAAGGTTCCGCTACAAAAGCATTGTTGTGATAGGCTTCTTTGAATAAACCGCCCCTGTAAATAACCGGGCCACAGGCAGCAGTGAAATTTACCAGGCGCAGGCTATCATCAAGGATATTTTCCATATAGCCCCTGTTTACGCCGGGGGTAGGCCGGGCGGGGTATACCCTGTTGTTTTCCACTATCTTTACATTATACCCAGATATGCTGCGCTGGTTGATATTGCCTGCCCCCGGGCCGGGCAGAAAATAATCGCCCAGCAGGTTCTGTGAATTATTGTTGTAAAACAACCGCCCGTAATCATCCTGCGTTATTCCCCATTGCCCGCGAAACCGTGTCCATTCAGTGATCCAGTGATCGCCTTTTTTCCGATACCTTTTTTCCGAATTGGCACTGTATACCCAGTTGTCCATGGCCCTCATTAAGCCATTGGCATCATGTTCTACATTATCGCCAATGGTATACGCGCCATCTACCAAAATTTTTTTGCCCGGGTGGTCATTCTTTATTTCAACATACCACAGGTTAGGGGGCGCTGCTACCAGAATACCGCTTTCTATTAAACACAAGGCCCGTGGCAATACCAGCGAATCCATAAATACCTTCCTGTTGTCTGCGATACCATCTCCGTTCTTATCTTCCAGTATAATAATTTTGCCATTGGGAAGGTTTTCACCCGTTCCGGATGTGTCTGGCATATATCCTTCCATTTCTAACACCCATATTCTTCCCTTGTTATCAAAGGTTAAAGCAATGGGGGTGCTTACGATCGGTTCGGCAGCCACCAGTTTTACTTCAAAGCCATCTTCAACTTCCATTGCTGCCAGCGATTTTTCGGGCGATAGTACGGGGGATTTGCTCAGTATCTCTTTTCGTTCAAGTGAATCCAACAGGGCTGGTTTCATATTTGTGCTTTCACCGGAATTGCAGCTTATCAATAAGCATACAAGTATAACAGGAAAGCCCTCCATTATTCTTTTAGTCATTTTTACCAATTCCATTTTTTGAGAGAGCACCTGGGTGCATCCCAAATTGTCGCTGGCTGGTGATGACACCAGCCAGGGCGGCCCGCCGTAGGCAGTGCCTGCCTGACCGGCAGGCACTGCCCGCATGAAGCAAAGCAATGCGATAATTTGGAATACACCCGGGTACCTTTAATATACCCTTACCTATACTTCTTTGGGAACAACATATGGCGGGCGGTACACCCGTGTAAGCATAGCATCAGCTTCTGTATCATTCACAAATTTTTCATTGTCCCTGGTGCCGCCCATAAATTTAAGTTCGCGGTTAAGGCGATAAGAAATATTGGCCAGCAAAGGAAGCGATGATGAGAAGAAGCCTTCATTGATATCGCAGTGCAGGTCATCGTTATTGCCTGAACGTATGGCATCAATAAAATTGGCATAATGTTCGGTGCCTCCGGGCGGTGTCCTGGGGTCAACCGGTTTTTTGGCATCCGTTTTTTGTGAACCGGCAAAAGGTTTATCTTCTCTTTTGCGGAATGCTTTCCATGTACCGCCGTCTAATTCAAGATAGCCTTCGGTACCATAAAACATATTGCCGATACGGATGTCCAAACTTGATTCGCCGTTTGAATACCTGCCCCTTGTTTCAAACTCAAGCATCTTACCGTCTTCGTATTTAAATATAGAAGTTTGTGTATTGGGCGTTTCCTGCGCGCATTCTCTGGGGTCAATGCCATAAATGCCGCCATGCGAATAAATAGAAACGGGGTGTTCATTTTTATTGAGTCCCCACCGGGCAATATCAAACTGGTGCGGACCCTGGTTTCCGGTATCGCCGTTACCGGTGTCCCAGAACCAATGCCAGTTATAGTGCCCTTTCTTTTCGTTGTAGGGTCGGTAGGTAGCCGGCCCCAGCCAGCGGTCGTAATGAAGTGTGGACGGAGGTGTGCCGTCTTTTGCAATGCCGAAAGAATCGCGTGGCTTGATGCAAAGCCCTCTTGCCATAAACACGTCACCAATGCCGCCATCGTGCAAAAATTTCATGGCTTCCATTACATTGCTGATGGAACGGTTCTGAAATCCAACCTGAACACGTTTGTTGTACTTGCGGGCGGCCTCAATCATTTTACGCCCTTCCCATACATCATGCGATGCCGGCTTCTCTACATATACATGTTTACCCGCCTGGCAGGCCCAAATGGTACCCAGTGCGTGCCAGTGATTGGGCGTAGCGAACGAAACGGCATCTATTTCTTTATCATCAAATACTTTGCGCATATCCCACTCCGTGAGTGGTTTTTCACCCGTTTTGTCATTAACGATTTTCGCCCTCGAAGCGAACCACTGCTCATCTGTATCACAAAGTGTTTTTAAGCGGATATTGCGGCTGCTTTTTAAAGAGCACCAGTTGTTGATATGGGTTTGTCCCTGCCCGTGAATGCCAATAACTGCCAGGTTAAGCCGTTCATTTGCGCCGGGTATGGCTGCATAAGATTTAGCGCTTAAACCCATAGCGCCAATGGTAACGCCTGCACCGGCTAAAGCAGATTTTTTAATAAACTCCCTTCTCGGGTAATTTTTTTGCATGACTGTTTTGTTTTTATATATGAGCAAATCTTTTTTTATAGGGATTGCATACCTGTAACCTGTGCAACCTGTAACCTGTGACCTGTAACCTTTACTTTCTTTGCGCCTTTACCAGCATCTCTTTAAACACAGCCAGTTGTTCCTTCATTGCGGCTACCCGGTCATTGGGTTCGGTGCGGGCTTCTAAGAGTATCCATCCGTTGTATTTCATGGAAGTGAAAAGATTCATTAGTTGCTGATATGGATAGTCGCCTGTGTTTAATTCGCGTACATGAACGGTGTCGCCAAACCATTTTTTTACTGAATTAAAATTGGATTCCAGCCCCGGCGGCAGCAGATCTTCGGGATTGCAGTTCCAGCATATTTTTACATTGGGTTCGGTAACCTGGTCAAAAATGGCTTTCATGTTGGGAATTTCCTGGGTTAATTTACCATGCACTTCCACTCTTACCAATTGGCCCAGGTTTTTTGCGAACTTCCCTACTTCATTAAGCGATGCGGCAATTTGCGCAATTGTTTTTTCTTTGGAAACACCTTCGGGAAGCGTATTGGGCTTTACTTTTATACCGGTTGCGCCAATGTCTTTGCAAAGCCGGATATAGGCTTTCGTATCTTCGATATTCTTTTTCAGTTCAACAGGATCGGGACTATGATACTCAAAATTGGAACCGTACCCGATACAGGTAACAGGGCTGCCGGCAAATCTTTTTTTTACCTCAGTGCGCTGAGCAGCGGACAGATCGGTTTCAACCTTGTGTGCATGTTGTGTTCGCAGCTCAATACCCCACAATCCTGCTTTTTCGCAATTGGCGATCAAAGTGGGTAAGTCCCAGTCCCTGCCCCACTGATAGGTAACCAGTCCAAACCTCATCCTGGGTCCTGCGTGGTAATAGCTGCTTAATGTTCCGGCGGTGGCCAATCCTAAACCGGCAAGGGCTGAATGACGTAAGAAATTGCGGCGTGATAGATCTTTCATTAATTAAAGTTAAAAGAAAAATATATTAAAAAAGGCAAAGCCACAATTGTATATGGTAGCAATACTTGTTATCAACAGCTTTCCGTATGCGCAAAATACAATATTGCAAACATTAACCTTATTTAACCTGCATTGTTTTTATTGTAATGCGGCCGGGTCTACTTTTGGGATAACCTGAGTTGTGTATGAATGATACAGACAATCTCATTTCATGATGAAACCCGGCATTTTACTTTTCATATTTTTGATCGCTTTTTCTATAGCAGGTATTGCGCAGGCGAACCGAACGGTAAGAGGTAAGGTGTATGACAGCAGCCATATTGTTTTGCCGGGAGCTACGGTAATGCTCATTCCGGACGGAGGCAAAGACACTTTAAAAGCAGTGACAGACAAAAGCGGGCAGTTTGTTTTTTCCATGGTAACAGCTACGAAATTTACAATAAGAGTAACCAATGCAGGATTGGAAGATGCAGAACAGCAATACGATGTGGAAGAGAGCAAAACAGATTTTAATGTTGGAAGCATAACCATGCTGCCCGCTTTTCAAATACTACAGGAAGTGGTGATCAGTCCGCCGCCTATTGTTATTAAGGAAGACACCATTGAATTCAGGGCAGATTCCTTTAAGGTAAAAGCCAATTCATCGGTGGAAGATCTTTTAAAAAAATTACCCGGTTTAGAAGTAGACAAGGATGGAAACATTACCGCACAAGGCAAAACCGTGTCTAAAATTAAAGTTAACGGCAAGGATTTCTTTGGCGGTGATCCCAAAACCGCTTCCCGCGAATTGCCTGCCGACATTATAGACAAAGTACAGGTGGTGGATGACTACGGCGACCTGGCTGCCGCATCGGGCATCAGGGATGGCGACCCGGATATTGTCATCAACCTTCAGCTAAAAAAAGATAAGAACCAGGGCATGTTTGGCCGCGCGTCTGCAGGATACGGTACGGATAACCGTTACCAGGCTACAATAAATGCCAATGTGTTCAGGGAAAGCACGCAATTATCCGTGCTGGGAAACAGCAACAATATCAACCAGAACCTGTTTAATTTTGGTGGAAACAGCAGTGGCGGAAACAGGGGTGGTGGTGGAAGAGGAGGTAACTCCGGGGGCGGCGATGGTGGTACTTCCGATACCAATGCCGACCAGAATGGGATTACCGGTAACAACTCGATCGGTACAAACTTCAGAACCGATTTCGGCAGGGAGAAAGGCTCGTTTTATGGCAATTACAGTTTTGCCAACCGCAATACGGTTACAATGCGTAACATTTCGCAGCAGAATTTTTTTGGCGATGGTTCTTTCATTAACAACAACAACAGCCTTTCCGATAACATTGGCAATAACCATCGCGCTAACCTCAATTTTGAATACAATTTCGATTCTTCCAATTATCTTAAAGTAAGTCCTAATTTTTCGTATGGTAATTCCAATAACAGGAATTACAGCGAGTTCAGTTACTGGGAGGAGGATACCTTTAAAACACAGGAAGGATATAACGGAGATACCGTTCGCAGGAAAACACCCAACTTCAGCGGAGATGTCAGTTATAATCACCGTTTTAAAAAAAGAGGCAGAAACTTTTCAACCCGTATCAGCCTTGGAACATCTTCTGCATTAAGCGATGACGATAAGATCAATTTTACAAGAGAATTCCTGAAAGCAGGGGACTATTCCGATGCTTATCTTGATCAGTTGATAACACAGGACAATAACAATCATAATTATGGTATCCGCCTGACTTATACGGAGCCGGTCGCAAAAAACAGGTTCCTGGATATCAGCTATTCCTATAATAACTCGTATGCAAAAAACGACAGGCGTACATTCGACCGGGATTCGATTGGCAGCGATATTCACTTTATTGACAGCCTCAGCAATGCGTATGAAAATACTTTTATCAATCAAAGGGTTGGCTTAAGCCTGCGCACGGTTAATAAAAAGTACAATTACAGCATAGGGCTTACAATGCAGCCTATGGAGATCAATGGCTATTCTATTTCAAAAGATAGTGCATATACGCCCCAGAAAAGAATAAACCTGGCGCCATCTGCAAGGCTCTCCTACAACTTTTCCCGAACCAAAAGGCTGAACATGAACTATAACGCCAATTACGAGCAGCCTTCTTTTGATCAGTTGCAGCCGGTGCGTGATGTATCCAATCCGCAATATCAAACCCAGGGTAATCCGGATCTGCGGCCGGAATTCAATCATAACCTCAGGATATTCTTTAATAATTTCAATTTTACACGCGGCCGGGTAATGTTTGTTGGAATGCGGGCCAATATGATCCAGAACAGGATTGTTAACAACAATATGCGGCTCGACAGCAGCGGGGCACAGTTGAGCATGCCGGAAAATGTAAAAGGAAATTATAATGTTTCGGGATTCTATAATTATTCATTGCCCTTCCAAAACAGGCGATACATCATTTCGCTTCGTGGAAATGTAAACTATAACCACGATGTGGGACTGGTAGACAGTAAGAAGAATATTGGCAACAACTGGGTTACCACGCAACGCCTGAATTTTGAATTCAATTTTAAAGAGTGGCTTGAATTGGATTTTAGCGGGGCGTATAGTCTTAATTCCACAAAATATACACTCTCTCAAAATGGAGACCGCCTTGGTTCAAACGCATGGACTTTCAGGAGCAATATGCGTATGGATATTCCCGGAGGACTGATATTGCGTTACGATATTAACTATCTTATCAACAACGGGTTGGCGTCTTCGGTAAACACCAATCCTGCATTGTTTAATGCTTCTATCGAAAAAACCATATTCAAAAAGAAGAATGCTTTCATTCGGCTGTCGGGCTTTGACATTTTCAACCAGAACACCAATATCAGCAGACAGGTGAATGGTAACTCCATTATAGACAGCAGGGTTAACCGGCTTAGCCGTTATTTCATGCTTACTTTTTCTTACAGGCTCATGCAATTTAAAGGCGGGCAGCAACCTGCTGAAGGAAGCAGGGAAATGGGCCCTGGCGGGGGGCAGAGAGGAAATCGGCAATGGTGAGAGAAGTTACAGGGTATAAGTTACAGGGTTCAAGTTTCAGGGCACAAGTTTCAGGGTTCAGGAGTTGTTCATGCTCAACTGACTGCTGACCGTTCACTATTCACAACGCACCATTCACTGCCACGTCCCTGCAACTTGCATCTTGCTCCCTTGTAACTTACACCCTCCTGCAACCTGCAACTTGCTTCCCTCTATTGTTTTTTCACTCAATTCAAATACCTTTGCGGTCATTTTTGGGATAACCTGCAATGAATAACTGATTGTTACCCAATTAACTAATTATCAATCAACTATTTAACTTTTTAATATGGCGGGCGCCTTAAAAGAAGTTCGTAACCGGATCAAATCGGTTCAAAGTACCCAGCAAATCACCAAAGCTATGAAAATGGTAAGTGCGGCAAAACTACGCCGTGCGCAGGATGCCATTATTCAAATGCGTCCTTATGCCAAAAAGTTACAGGAAATGCTGAGCAATATCGTAAGCAATACGGATAACGATGCTGGCGGCGATTTGGCTGTTGAACGTCCTGTGGAAAAGGTATTGCTAATCGTTATTTCATCCGATCGTGGTTTGTGCGGGGCATACAATGCCAATGTGATTAAGCTCGCCCGGTCTGTAGCGCAGGAAAATTACCCGGAGCAGTTGACCAAAGGCAACATAAGCGTGTGGCCGATAGGAAAAAAGGCATTTGATTTTTTTCAGAGAGCACGTTTTGAAGTTAACCCGGCATACAGGGATGTGCTTCAGCATATTTCATTCGAGCCTGTTCAGCAGGTAGCGCAGGCGGCCATAGAAGCTTTTGCAAAAAAAGAATTTGACGTGGTTGAAATTGTATACAGCGAATTCAGGAATGCGGCTACCCAGCGTTTTACAGCAGAAAGGTTTTTGCCGATTCCTAAAGTAGAAAATAAAGATGGTAAAACAGCCAACGCTGATTTTATTTTTGAGCCCGGCAAAGAAACGCTCATCGCCGAACTGATGCCTAAAATATTAAATACACAACTCTATAAAGCAGTGCTGGATGCCAATGCGAGCGAACATGGCGCAAGAATGACGGCCATGGATAAAGCCAGTGAAAATGCGAATGAATTGTTGAAGAGCCTTCGCATTTCTTACAACAGGGCAAGGCAGGCAGCCATTACAACCGAGCTTACCGAAATAGTAAGCGGCGCTGCGGCATTGCAGGGATAGGATAGCAATTCATTACTGGCATTTTACAATAGCTGAACCGTAACACAGGCTTATTAATCGTTAAACTTCGGCTGCGAGAGCACATGGAAATTTCACAGATCATACAGCATATTGAAGCGCTCATATTTGCCAGCGAAAAGCCATTAACCAGTATAGAACTGGTTGACCTGGTGAACAGTGCTTTGGGGTTTATTGAAGAACGTGCTACGCTGGAGCAAATAGAGGCAGCAGTAGAGGGGATACGTGAAAAATATGCAACTGAATTTTATCCTTTTGAAGTGAGGCAAAGTGGTGGAGGCTGGCAGTTTCTTACCAAAGGCGATTTTCATAAAACCATTGCACAGTTAAACGGCGACAAGTTTTTAAAACGACTGTCATCGGCAGCCATGGAAACCCTGGCCATCATCGCTTATAAACAGCCCGTCACCAAGGGCGAAGTAGAATCTATACGGGGCGTAAACTGTGATTACGTAATACAGAAATTACTGGAAAAGGAATTGGTTGTGATTACAGGACGGAATGAAGAACTGCCCGGCAAACCTTTGATATATGCTACATCACGCTCCTTCATGGATTACTTTGGCATAAATTCTCCCGAAGATCTTCCTAAAATTAAAGAGGTATTGGCCGATCAGGTAGTAGCTCCTACACTGGTTAATGCCAGTCATTTTGAAATAGAGCAGGAAAGCAATTTAATAGTAGCTGAAAACGGTGAACTGGTTCAGCATACTGCATTAATAATTGAAGGATCTGATGAATCTGCGGCCGAAGCGGATGTACTATCTGCACCTGAACAAGGAGAGATAACTAATGAAGAGGCAGAAGTGGATGACGATACTATAACAAATGACCCGGCTGCACCGGAAACCGGCCCTGATAACAGCACGGATTCTGAATCATTTCCTGATACAGATGATGAGAATGAAGAAAAGAATGATCTGCAATAAGCAATAAATAGCATTTGTAAATAGCCCCCGCTTAGGGCTCCCGGTTCATTCTCCTCCGAAAATCTTAATTTAGTCCACCGGATAGCTAAATATTGTTGAAAATTTACCCATGTCGTATTCACCCCGGACAGCTTTTCAGTCGGCAGCCATTATTCAATCCACACAGCATCAAAAACTGCAGGAGTTATTGCAGTATATTCAAAACAGGTCGCCTTTTTATAAGGAAATGTTTGCCAGGCATTCTATTGACATCTCCGCTATAAGATCGGTACAGCACCTGGCTCATATACCCCCTACTGTTAAGGAAGATCTGCAGCAGCGCAACGATGATTTTCTTTGTGTAAGTCGTGATAAAATAATTGAGTATACTTCCACTTCAGGAACATTAGGCAGCCCGGTTACCGTTGCCCTAACCGAAAATGACTTGCAGCGCCTGGCCTATAATGAGTACGCTTCATTTGTTTGCGCCGATGGGATCGCAACGGATGTATACCAGTTGATGCTCACGCTCGACAGGCAGTTTATGGCCGGTATGGCCTATTATTCAGGCATTCGTAAATTAGGAGCCGGTATTATACGCCTGGGGCCGGGTGTTCCATCTCTGCAGTGGGAAACCATATTCAGACTAAAGCCGACAGCTATCGTGGGTGTTCCTTCCTTTATATTAAAATTAATTCATTATGCCACGGAACATGGTATTGATATCAACAACAGTTCGGTTAAAAAGGCAATTTGCATCGGCGAAAATATAAGGAATACCGATTTTTCACTGAATGTGCTGGGACGGAAGATCAATGAAGCATGGAAGATCAATTTATATTCTACTTATGCTTCCACCGAAATGCAAACGGCATTTACGGAATGCGGAGCAGGTAAAGGAGGTCATCATAATCCCGAACTGGTGATAGCCGAATTGCTGGATGAGCATAACATGCAGGTACCGCCGGGCGTGCCGGGTGAAGTAACCATTACCACCTTAGGCGTGGAGGGTATGCCCCTGCTGCGTTATAAAACGGGCGACATATGCATGTTTTTTGAAGAGCCCTGCGCCTGCGGAAGAAACACCATGCGGTTATCGCCGGTTATAGGGCGAAAAAAGCAGATGATCAAATTTAAAGGCACCACGCTTTTCGCGCCGGCTTTGTTTGACCTCCTGAATGGAATGGAAGAGGTAAAAGATTATGTGGCGGAAATATATTCAAACGAAATAGGAACAGATGAAGTGGTGCTGCATCTTCTGCCGCTGCGTTATAGCGAAGAATGCGATCATAAAATAAGAGCGTATCTCCAGGCTAAACTGAGGGTAACTCCTCATGTTAAATATGTTACTGCTGAAGAGATGCAGCGCATGCAGTTTCCCGGCTCGGGAAGAAAAGCGCTCAGGTTTATAGACAGGAGGTGAATAAAAATTTGATACATTTACCAATATTTATTTTTTTTGCGGTCCCGTGTACTTTAAAATAATCTTCGTGCAATGATAAATGTAGGAGCCAGAGTCCTTTCTTTACAAGATTTTTCTGAGATTGTATTCAACAACAGGAAAATTGACCTCAATATCCGGGCACTTGAAAAGATGGAAGCCAGTTTTCAATTTCTCAGAAATTTTTCCGATCAAAAACTTATTTACGGCATCAATACAGGTTTTGGACCTATGGCGCAGTATAAGGTAAATGCCGAAAATGTTTTACAATTACAGTACAATCTTATTCGCAGTCATAGCTCAGGCAGTGGCAATTATCTTTCTCCTTCGCTGATAAAAGCACTAATGGTGGCCAGACTGAACAGTTTGATGCAGGGGCATTCCGGCGTGCATACCGATACAGTTGTAGTATTAAAAGAGTTGATCAATAATAATATTACACCCTGTATTTTTGAACATGGCGGTGTTGGCGCCAGCGGCGACCTGGTACAACTGGCACACCTGGCACTGGTGCTCATTGGTGAGGGGGAAGTAATGGTAAATGGCGAACCGCGGCCTACTGCAGAAATATTTAAGAAATTCAGCATAACTCCGCTGTCTGTCCATATTCGCGAAGGACTCGCTATTTTAAATGGCACTTCAGCCATGACCGGAATTGGCCTGCTTAATGTTATACAGGCAAAAAAATTATTGGAATATGCGGTAATGCTTTCTGCAATGACCAATGAGGTGGTGGAGGCATATGACGATCATTTCTCTTATGAACTGAACATTGTAAAAAAACACAAAGGACAAAACAGCGTGGCTGCCATGCTGCGCGATGTATTGAAGGATAGCAGTCTGATCCGCAGCCGTTCCGAGCATTTGTATAATCCTGAAAACATCAAGCATGATGTTTTTGAAGATAAGGTGCAGGAGTATTATTCGCTTCGCTGCGTTACCCAGGTGCTGGGGCCTGTTTTTGATACAATTGAGCAGGCGGAAAACATTCTGGTGGACGAGCTCAATTCGGTAAATGATAACCCCGTAATAGATCACGAAAACCATAATATTTTTCACGGGGGTAATTTTCATGGCGACTATGTTTCCCTTGAAATGGATAAATTAAAAACTGCCATTACCAAGTTGTCCATGCTTTCGGAAAGGCAATTGAACTATTTATTGAACAATAAGCTGAATGAAAAATTCCCGCCTTTTGTAAACCTGGGGGTACTGGGATTGAATTTCGGTATGCAGGGTATGCAGTTTACCGCTACTTCCACCGTAGCAGAAAATCAAACGCTTTCTTTTCCCATGTACGTGCACAGCATTCCAAACAACAACGACAACCAGGATATTGTAAGTATGGGTTGCAATGCCGCGCTGATCACCAAAAAGGTTATTGACAATGCTTTTGAAGTGCTGTCTATACAAATGATAACCGTATTGCAGGCCATTGATTATGCGGAATGTGCCGATAAATTATCTCCGGCAACAAAAGAAATGTATACGACCATACGGAAAATCTTTCCCAGGTTTGTTGACGATAAGCCGCGATACCGGGAACTGGAAAAGGTAAAGAACCATTTCCTGCAAAATAACATCGGCTTTTTTGAAGCGCATCCGGCTGCGCAGGTAGCTATACATTAGCCTTTCATACAAATACATTATTTTACAACAAATTTCTACGGATAAAACGGTGCATAATAAATTTCTCACGGAGAAATATTTAAGCGAAGTTTCCCGGGTACTAATTGGACAGGTATCCGATAGTTAAAATCAAAAATCAAACAGATGAAATGTGCATTGGTTACAGGCGGTTCAAGAGGTATTGGCAGGGCTATTTGTATAAAACTGGCAGCGATGGATTATTATGTGCTGGTGAACTATAAAGCCAATGAAGAAGAGGCTGAAAAAACGATGTCGCTGCTTCGGGAAAAAGGTGGGAATGGGGAATTATTAAAATTTGATGTGGGTAATAAAGAGCAGGTAACGCAGGTATTGGGCGAATGGATAGAAAAAAATACAGAAAATAATATTGATGTACTGGTAAACAATGCCGGCGTAAAAGACGATGTATTGCTGATGTGGATGAAAGATGAACAATGGGATAGTGTAATCAATACGAGCCTGAATGGTTTTTTTTATGTAACTAAGCTGGTACTGCAAAATATGTTAATGCAGAAATACGGAAGGATCATAAATATCGTTTCTCTGTCGGGATTAAAAGGGTTACCCGGACAAACCAATTATTCCGCTGCAAAAGGCGGCGTAATTGCGGCAACCAAGGCGCTGGCACAGGAAGTGGGCAGAAGAAACATTACTGTAAATGCAATAGCACCCGGCTTTATTAAAACCGATATGACGGAAGGGTTAGATGAAAAGCAATTGCGGTCGCTTATACCGGTAAGTCGCTTTGGCGAGCCCGAAGAGGTGGCACATGCGGTTGGCTTTTTCGCTTCCGCTGAATCGGCTTATATTACAGGAGAAGTGTTATCGGTAAACGGGGGAATGTATTCGTGAAGCGGAATTTGAAAATGTGGTAATTTGAAAATTTGAAAATGAAGAAAGGAGGAAGAGTGTGCAGATTTGTTTGGAATTAGTCAAAAATTGATCTGGAAGATTCTTTAGTTTGGCATTCTGCTAAAGTACCGTCCCTCGCCGCGGCGGGGAGAGGGAAAGAGGGTGAGGCAATTTTAAAAAAATGAACAAACGGGTAGTCATAACAGGTATGGGTATTTACTCCTGCATCGGGAAAAACCCAGATGAGGTAAGGGATTCTCTGTATGTAGGCCGCTCCGGAATTATACTGGATCCTGTTCGTAAAGAAATGGGATACCGTTCAGGGCTTACCGGGTTTGTGGAAAGACCAGCGCTGAAAGGAATGTTAGACCGTCGTTCACGGATCATGCTGCCCGAACAGGGAGAATATGCTTATATGGCTACCATGCAGGCATTAGAGCAGGCCGGACTGGATGAGGATTATATCAACGAACATGAGATAGGCATTTTGTATGGCAACGACAGTTCGGCAAAACCTGTTATTGATGCTACGGATATTATGCGGGAAAAGAAGGACAACATGCTTATCGGGTCTGCTTCGGTGTTCCAAACACTGAACTCAACCATCACCATGAATCTTTCTACAATTTTTAAGCTGAAAGGGGTAAACTTCACCATTAGCGCTGCCTGCGCAAGTGGTTCGCATGCCATTGGATTAGGGTATCATTTTATAAAAACGGGTTTGCAGGATTGTATTATTACAGGTGGCGCACAGGAGATCAATTGCTATTCGATGGCCACTTTTGACGCATTGTCTGCTTTTTCCATTCATGAAGAAGATCCTCAAAGGGCATCACGTCCGTTTGACCGCAGCCGTGATGGACTGATCCCCAGCGGAGGTGGCGCCACCATTGTTTTGGAAAGTCTGGAATCGGCCACAAAAAGAGGAGCTGCAATTCTGGGGGAAGTAATAGGCTATGGTTTTTCCTCCAATGGGGAACATATCTCTAACCCTACTGTAAGCGGACCGGTACGTTCTTTGCAAATGGCAATGAGAGATGCAGGGATGAATACTGCGGACATAGATTATATTAATGCACACGCCACTTCCACTCCGGCAGGTGATGCCAGTGAAGCAAAAGCTTTGTATACGGTGTTCGGTGAACATACCGTTCCTGTGAGTTCTACAAAATCCATGACAGGTCACGAATGCTGGATGGCGGGAGCCAGCGAGATCGTATATTCTTTATTAATGATGCATAATGGATTTATTGCACCAAATATCAATTTTGAACATCCCGATGAATATTCCGTTAAATTGAATATTGTAAAAACTACCGCGGAAAAAGATATAAATGTATTTTTGTCGAACTCCTTTGGCTTTGGCGGTACCAACTCGTCGCTGATAGTCAGAAAATGGAGCAAATAGTTTTGTGTATGAAACAGAATGAAGAAATCATTGAGAAGATCAACCATTTCCTGTCTGAAGAATTTGAAGTAGATGAAGCCGTGATAACTCCCGGGGGAAACGTAAGAGAAGTACTTGAATTAGACAGCCTTGATTATATAGACCTGGTGGTGGTAGTAGAAAGCAATTTTTCTTTTAAAGTTAAACCCGAAGATTTTGCAGGCATCACTACTTTCAGCGATTTCTACAATTATGTAATTTCCCGCGTCAATTCTAAAGAACTGGCATAATGCCCTCATGGCGCGGAAAATCCAGCGGAAACAGGTTAGGCTACAGCATTTTTATTGCTGTATTAAAAAAGTTTGGCGTTCAACCCGCCTACGTTTTGTTGCGTGCAGTGAGCTTGTACTATTTTTTATTTGCATGGAGATCTTCCCGGCACATCCTGTATTATTTTCAAAAAAGACTGGGTTATTCTTTGGGAAGATCAATTGCCACATTGTATAAAAATTACTATTGTTTCGGGCAAAGCCTTATTGATAAAATAGCCATCATGTCGGGTATGGCTAAGCGCTTTTCGTTTGATTTTGACGGGGAAGAACACCTGCACCAGTTGGTAAGTCTTCAAAAAGGCGGATTGCTGCTCAGTTCCCATACCGGCAACTGGGAAGCCGCCGGGCATTTGCTGGAGCGCTTAAATACCCGTATTAACGTGGTAATGTTTGATGGGGAGCACCAAAAGATCAAAGATTATCTTACTTCGGTTGCCGGTGAGCGTAGCGCCAGTATCATCGTCATAAAAAACGACCTCTCTCATATTTACGCCATAAACGAAGCCTTAAAAAACAATGAACTGGTTTGTATGCATGCCGATCGTTTTGTTGAAGGCAACAGAACCCTGGCTGCAGATTTCCTGGGAGAGGCAGCGCGGTTTCCCGCAGGGCCTTTTGTACTGGCTGCACAATTTAAAGCGCCGGTTTGTTATGTATTTGCCATGAAAGAAGGCAGTATGCATTATCATTTTTATTCTACGGCCATAAAAATGTATGATTACGGCGATAAAACTACGGCCATGCACCAAATGCTCAGCGATTTTACGGCTGAAATGGAAAAGAAGGTAAAGCAATATCCTGCACAATGGTATAACTATTATGATTTTTGGGCAAAGGATGAATAGGAGAAGCGATAGAAATGGTAAGTGCGGTTGTTTCAAGCCCCCTACCAGAGGTCAGGCAGTGCATGCTGTGTATTTTTCTCGCTGTCCGAAGTCTCTCGCTGTCCGAAGTCTCTCGCTTGTAACTCTCGCTCTCCGAAGTCTCTGACTTCGGACTTCTATGTTCTTCCGGGACTGTGTCCCGCATTATAAAACACGAGGTACCGGTCGCCGGAGGCGATATTATAATAGTATGGGGCGAGAGACGCCCCACAGAGCTATCAGTATGGGGTATAGCCAGGTCAACTTGTTTTTTTATAATTCCCTTAGCCCAGCTGTTCAATAAAATAGCCAGCCATGCTCAACTTTTAAGATCATGTATAACCGTTAAAAAATAATTGGCGTTGATTATGTTGATCCTGGGAAAATTTATGTTTAACACATCGTTAAAATGGGAGTCATTAGTTACTAAAAAATCGACATTTCCTGCAACTGCTGCATCAAAAAATTTATTGTCGTCAGGATCTGATTTTATCATATTCCAGGCATAGTATATTCGTTTGTATATTACGTCTGGTGATATGGATAATATTTCCATTACTAATTCCGCAACTCCCGGAGCTGAGTGTTCACTCAAAATTTCTTCATATTCATGAATTATTTCTTCCGAAATGACTATTTGGTAATCTCCATTTATAAATGCCTGCCAGATGGGCCTGAACCGGCTTCTTTTTCCTAATGCAACCAGCAGTACATTGGAATCTACAACAACTTTCATTCTGGTTTTTTACCTGAAGCTCTAAAATGGGCTTTACTCAGTTTATCGTAGTCTGCCTCCGAAATATTATTGTTTTTTTCCCAGTTGTCAACGGTATCGTCTAATTGCTTACCCAATAGTTGTACTACCAGTCGTCTGATCTGCAAAAAATACTCTTCCGGCAAAGGCTTCTTTAGTAACCGGATCATATCTAACTGCTGTTCATTCAATTGCGGATTATTTAATGCGGTATTCATAAAATTGATTTATAGATCAACTATTTTCCTTTTTTAATTTGGCGGTCCGTTTACCATGATGCGCGGGCTATCAAAATTAATAAATCTAGTCTATTTTATTTTTAGTTCTTTTTTCACTGCACTTTTAGTTTCCTTATCTGTTTCACAAAATCTCCGGCTTCAAATTACTTACCTTGCTGTACAAAAGTCTCCATTGTTGCTGTCCGAAGTCTCTGACTTCGGACTCATATGTTCTTCCGGGACTGTGTCCCGCATCATAAAATACAGCGATACTGATCGCCGGAGGCGATATTATAATAGTATGGGGCGAGAGACACCCCATACAGCTATCATTGGAAAGAGAAACGAATATGCCTGTAATTAAAAGCCTGTATAGCTACCAGTATGGAATATAACCTGCTCAGTTTGTCTTCTTATAATTCCATATTGCCCAGCCATTCAATACTACTGCAAATAATATCATGTATATGAATTCGGTTCTGATATCGGCGAACCCGCTTCCTTTCAGAACGATCATTCTCACCACTTTAATAAAATGAGTGATAGGCGTGAGGTTGGCAATCATCCTTGCCCATGCCGGCATGCTTTCAACAGAAGTAAACAAACCGCTCATCAGCATGAAGATCAGCATGAAGAAGTAGGCGATGAACATGGCCTGTAACTGGTTATCACTATAGGTAGATATCAGCAACCCAAATCCTAAAAGTGCTATGAGGTATATTGCGGCAAACGAATACAGCACTTCTATATTTCCCCCTGGAAGTATGCCATACACTACCCATGATACGATCAGCCCTAATGTAAAAACAATCATTCCTATTACCCAGAAGGGAACCATTTTGCCCACAATGAACTCCCATTTCTTAACCGGCGTTACGTTAATTTGCTCAATGGTTCCCAATTCCTGTTCTTTTACAATATTCAATGCTGAAATAAATCCGCCAATGAGCGTAAGCAGCAGCACCAGTACGCCAGGTACAATATAATATTTGTATTCTCCCAATGGGTTGTACCAGTTGGAAAAGGTGATATCAATAACGGGCTGAGCGGCAGTTTGTTGGGTGATGCCGGTAATATTGAGTGAAAGTGTTTTATTAAAACCGGCGATAACCGCGTTCAGGTACGCCGCGCCCAAAGCCGCTTTGGTGCCATTGATGCCGTCTACCGAAAGGGAAAGTTTCTGTATGCCTTCTCTGACCAGGTTGCGTTCAAAACCAGCGGGGATCTCCATTGCCAGGTCGGCATTTCCGTTTTCTATATGGCTTAGCGCTTTTTTATAGGAAGGTTCGGCATGTACATAGCGAAAATAACCGGAAGCGCCGATTTTTGAAATGAGCTGTTGCGATAAACTGCTGTGGTCGTTGTCTACCATCACTATATCAATGTTTTTTACATCAAAGTTCATTGCCAGCGGAATAAGGATAAGTTGAACGGTAGGCATAACGAACATCATAGCCAAAATAGACTTGTCTCTGAAGATCTGAATAAACTCTTTCTGCAACAGGTAGCCCAGTACTTTCATGACAGTCGCGTTTTAAAATTTTTCAGCGCTATGGTTAACAGCAAAACCGTCATACCCGCCAGTACCAGGGTTTCTTTCCACACATAGGCAAAGCCAAGTCCTTTGAGCATGATCGCTTTTACGATTAAAAAATACCACCTGGCGGGGATGATATTGGCGACCATCTGAAATATCCACGGCATATTTTCCAGCGGAAACATAAATCCGGTGAAGATCAGCGTTGGCATCATCATACCCATCATAGAAATCAACAGGGCGGTTTGCTGCGAATTGGTGGTATTGGAGATGAGCAACCCAAGGGAAAGGCAGGTGATGATAAAAAGAATGCTCTCTATATACAGCAGCAACAGGCTTCCCTGTATGGAAATGTTAAGCACATATACCGAAAGCAGTAATATCAAAGTAAAGTTGGCGATAGACATGGCAAGAAAAGGAATGGCTTTTGCAATCAATACCATCACCGGTTTAAACGGCGATACCAGCAAAATCTCCATAGTGCCGGATTCTTTTTCGCGTACAACGGCAACGGAGGTCAGCGCAGTACAAACGATCATCAATACCAGTGCCAGCACACCCGGTACAAAATTCAGCGATCCGTTCGCGTTTTCATTATACAACATCCTTGTTTCAGTAACAATGGAATAAGGTAAAGCGCTTGCCGTGCCTGATTGCTGTTGATAGTCCATTAAAATGGCCGTTAAATAATTGATGAGCGTTTTGGCGGTGTTGGGGTCGGAGCCATCGGCAATGATTTGCACTTGCGCTTTGCCGTTATGCAGCAGATCGGCGCCGAAACGGGAAGGAAAAATAACTGCACATTTCAGTCCGCCCTTTCTAAAAGCCGTTTCAATCCCGCGTGTGCTTATGTTCGCTTTTTTCACCAGGAAGTAGCCGGAAGCTTCTATCTTATCTGTAATTTGTTTCGTATTGATATCCTGCGCGTGGTCTGCAACAATGATTTCCGCGTTCTTTACATCGCTGGTTAAGGCAAACCCAAACAATAGAATCTGGGCTATGGGTATACCAAACATAATAAGCAGCGTACGCGTGTCGCGAAATACATGATAAAATTCTTTTCTTACAAATACCATTAATTGTTTCATATCAGGTATTGATGGTTTAGCTTTCCGATCGTTTTGCGCCGCGGGCTAACTGGTAAAAAACATCATCTATACTGTTTGCGCCGAATTGGGCCTTCAGTTGCTGTGGTGTGTCCAGTGCTTCTATCCTGCCGTCTACCATGATGGTGATGCGGTTACAGTATTCGGCTTCATCCATATAGTGGGTGGTAACAAAAATGGTAATGCCCGATGCTGCCGCCTCATAAATCATTTCCCAGAACTGCCTGCGGGTAACAGGGTCAACACCACCCGTAGGTTCATCCAAAAAAACAATTTTGGGTTGATGAAAAATGGCTACCGAAAACGCCAGCTTTTGCTTCCAGCCCAAAGGCAGGGCACCTGTTTTCTTTTTGGCTTCCTGCTGCAGCCCGAGCTTTTCCACCAGGTCATTGCTCCTGCTTTTTATGATTTGAGAGGGTACGCCGTATACCCCGCCGTAAAACCGTATATTCTCTAAAACCGTAAGGTCTTCGTACAATGAGAACTTTTGGCTCATATAACCGATATTCCGCTTTATCAGTTGCTGTTGCCGGTATACATTAAAGCCGGCTACACTGGCTTCACCGGAGGTGGGGTATGAAAGCCCGCAAAGCATGCGCATTGCTGTAGTTTTACCCGCGCCATTGGCTCCGAGGAAACCGAAAATTTCACCTTTCTTCACGTCAAAGCTGATCTTGTCTACCGCTACAAAATCGCCAAATTTTTTAGAGAGGTTGTTACAAATGATTACTTTTTCTTCCATCACCGGTTATTAAACTTATGCAAAGGATTCCTGTTTTGGTTTTCGTTCGTCAATCGTATAAAACTATCCTCAATGGTGGGCGCCATTTCTTCCACTTCTATATTTGTATGGCCCTGTGCAGCTATATGTTTTTTTAACTCCGAGGCATTGCTGATATCCCCGCTTGTTAAGGTAACATGGAGGTATTCGCCAAATGCGAAGCTGCTTTCTACCTGTTCGCTCTTTCGCAGATCGCTCAGGAGCGTATAAAGATTGTCGGCTTTTACGGCGTATAGCTTTACCGGGTAGGCTGCAATTATATTTTGCGGAGTATCTACCGACATCAACCTGCCATGCTGTATCAGCGCTATTCTTTCACATAAAATCGCTTCATCCATGTATGGTGTGGAAACCAAAATGGTAATGCCCTGCTGTTTCAGCCTTTTTAGCATTTCCCAAAACTCTCTTCTTGATACAGCGTCTACGCCAGTAGTGGGTTCGTCAAGAAAAAGCACTTCGGGCTTGTGGATTAAGGCACAGCAAAGCGCCAGCTTTTGCTTCATGCCACCTGATAGTTTGCCCGCTCTGCGGTTATTGAAAGGTTTTATTTGATCATAAATATCTTTAATGAGCTCATAGTTTTCCTGTATGGTTGTATCAAACAAAGTAGCGAAGAAGTGCAGGTTTTCTTTCACTGTTAAATCCTGGTACAAAGAGAACTTCCCGGGCATATAGCCGATGCGTTCGCGGATGGATACATAGTCTTTTACTACATCAAAACCGTCAACGGACGCGGTTCCTTTATCCGCCAGCAACAATGTGGTGAGTATACGGAAAATAGATGTTTTACCTGCACCATCCGGGCCAATTAAGCCAAACAGTTCACCCTTGTCTATTTCAAGTGATATATCATCTACTGCCAGCACCTTACCCTCATCGTAGGTTTTGACAATATTTTTCAGTGTTACAGCTTTCATCTTTTACTGGATCTTATTATTAAAAAACACTTCGCTATACATGCCGATCTTGAGGTAGCCATCATTTTTTACCCTTACTTTTATGGCATATACCAAATTGGCTCTTTCTTCTTTTGTTTGTATGGTTTTGGGTGTGAATTCTGATTTTTCCGATATCCATACGATGGTTCCGGGGTACGATTTGTATTCTTTTTCCCCCTGATCTACCCGTACCTGTACTTCCTGTCCTGTTTTAATGGATGATAGTTGATTGCCGGTTATGTACGCTCTCAAAAACAAGGTGTCGGTATTGGCAATTTTGTATAAAGGTTTTCCCAGTACTGCCATTTCTCCTTTTAGTGCATAGCTGGTAAGTACTTTGCCAGTAATAGGATTAACGATCTGCCCTCTGTCAATTTGCACCTGCAATTGCTGCGCTGCCTTTTCGAGTGGAGCTTTTTCGCTGAGTATACTCCTGTTTTGAGTTGCGGTGTTGGATTGATACAGGTTGATCTGTTCCCGCGTTACTGCCATCTGTTTTTGCAGTTGGTCAATCTGTGCGTTAATATCGTCTAATTGCTTGCGGGGTGCGGCGTCGGCTTTTACGAGGTTTTGCGACCTTTCCTTTTCACGGTACAGGTTATCCAATTGTGTTTGCTGCGACGATAGTTGTTTTTTAGCAACATTTACCTGGTTGATGGCAGAGCCTGTTTTTTGTTTGAGTGAAGCTATAGAGGCTTCTGTTTGTTCTTTTTGAAGCTGCTGAACGCTCATATCAATCTGTCCAACTATTGCGCCCTCTTTTAACAGGTCTCCCTCATTCACAGAAAAAGAAAGCAATTGTCCGGTTTGTTGTGCCGATACAATTACTTCATCTGCTTCAAAATTACCTGATGCATTATAGTTTATTTTATTACCGTTGCAGGAGGCGAATACCATCCATATTGCAAATCCTGTTATACCGTTGTATCTCATAAATAATAATTTTGCACTCAGTTGCCTGATGTGTTTTTAAAATTGTACTGGACCTGCAACAATTGAATGTTGTGAACGATGCGGGCCTGCTTTGCCAGGTTTTCTTCATTTAGCTTGCCGATGTATTCGTGTACCGTTATCACGCCATTGGTTAATTGTGCTTTTGCCGATTGCGCCACCGCAGTAAGCAGTTCAATAACGGCATTATCCTGCTCAAGGAGGTCGTTGTATTTTTTGATATCTGCACTTTGCTGATGGAGCGTGATACGGGTATTGAAAAGGAAGGTTTCTTTATCAATATCTAAGTTTTGACGGTTGATGTTTAAAATATTTTTATTGTTCTTTAAGGAATATAAACTTCCCAGCGACCAGTTTAAGCGGATACCGGCAATCCACCAGGGGCCAAACTCATTTTTAACAATGTTTAGGGTAGGGCGGCCATATGCGCCCTGTACAAAAGCGCTGAGTTTGGGTATGTGTGCGGATCTCAATTGCTTCTCCTGTATATCAAAACTTTTTTTCTGCAGATCGAAGTGTTTCAATTCTGGTCTGCTGATTTGGGAAGTAAGAGACAGATCTTCAGGTAGAATCAATAGCGTACTTTCATCAACAGTTCGGCCAATCAGCAATGCCAGCATATCCATAAAAGCCTTGCGGTTGGCCCTGAATGTTATAGCTGTCATATCTATATTAATAATCGCGGCTTTTAATTCATCCACATTGCTTTTGAAGCCTGTTCCGTTGATATATGCGGCATTGGCTTTATCCAGCGCTCCCTCCAGATCGGTTTTCCGGATTTCATTTTGCTTTAACTGTTCGTTCATCAGCAGCACAGAAAAATAGATCTGTGTAACACGGTCTTTTAGTGTGTTCAAATTTACTTCAAGGCTTTGTTGCTGAATTTGTTCATTGGCCCGGATCAATGCTTTTTGGTGTTTGATAACGCCGCCGTCGTATATAGCCTGGCTCAGTTCCGCCTGTATTTTATACTGGTCTTTATCAATGGTGGGAAAAGACATCCCCGGGAGGGAAGGCAGGGCATCCGAAAAGCTGAGGGTTTGCGACTGATAGGTGGCCTGCCCGTTTACGGTAAACTGCGGAAGATAAAATTTTGAAGCATTTTCGAGGGAATACCGGCTGCTTCTGGCAATTAAGTCCTGCTTTTTAATGAGCGGGTAGTTTTGTTTTGCCATGCTGTAACAGCTATCAATACTCAGTTGCAGTGTTTGACCATAGGTGGGCGCATATAGCAACAGCAGGAGCAGGATACTTATGAGCATATTTGGTTTGCGTATCATGGGCTTCAGTCTTTTGTTTTAAATAACAGGTAAAACGCTTTTTGTTTTCAGCATCGCTTTCATCCAAACGGGTATTAGTTTTTTTCTTTCCAGCATCATATCGGTGAATGCTTTTTCTTTAAGGTTCGCTATGCGCAGCAACGCCGGTTTCATTAAAAAAGGAAACAGGCACAGTCCCAGCAAACTGACCAGGAAATGGAAAGGGTGTATATCCGGCTGCTTTTTGGCTATTTGCTGCAGAAATACAGACTGGTTGAGGAAATCAACCTTTTCTGTGAGTTTAATGAAATGTTCAGGATTGTTCCTCACCTCGCTTAATACAAATAGCGGCAACTCGGGGTTTTCTATGATGAGGTCAATATATTTTGAAGCAATGCTTTCTACTTTTGTTTCAAGGGAGGTTGACGCATCGTTTAAAACAGGCGCCAGTACGCCGAAGTATTTCTGCATTTTTTCTGTCATTATTATTTCAAACAGCTTCTGTTTACTCCTGAAATAGTAATTCAGAAGGGCCAGGTTAATCCCGGCCGATTCTGCTATATCTCTTGTGCGGGTGGCGGCATATCCCTTTTGCGTAAAAACTTTTCGCGCTGCTTCTTTTATTTTTTCCTCTGTAGACAGGTTACTGCCTGCTTTTGTTCTTCCCGGCATTTCTTGCTATTGTTCCGTAAAGCTAAAATCTTTTTTCTGATTTAAACGAATATTTTAATCAAATGATTAAAATTATTTTCCAGGCGCCATAGTGATTAAGGGAATGTATATGATTTTTACCACCACTGGTTTTTTTGACAATAAGCCATAAATCCATACTTTGCAGCCAGTACTGATATTTATATGTAATTGATTGTTGTAATGAAAGATATCCTGGCATTCATACCGCAACGCCCCCCTTTTGTGATGGTAGATGAGTTGGTAGCTGTGGATGAAAACAGCGGTACAACAAAGTTTAAGGTGAGCGCAGGCAATATTTTTACGGTTAACGGTAGATTGACAGAACCTGCCCTGGTAGAAAATATTGCTCAGACTGCTGCCGCCCGAATAGGCTATATTTGCAGCGAAAAAAAAGAACCTGTGCCGGTGGGCTTTATAGGTGCTGTGCAAAACCTGCACATAATGGCTTTACCGGGGGTAGGAGATGAACTGGAAACTGAAATTGTTATTAAAAACCAGATATTCGATGTTACCCTGATTATGGGAAAGGTAAGTTTCAGGGGAGTGGTGCTGGCGCAATGTGAAATGAAAATCTTTATTCAGTCAACCATTAAATCTGCAATAACATGAAACAGTTGTTTTCATTCAAATGGCTGTTAGCCGGTGTATTTCTGCTTGCAGGAACACAACCCCTTTCGTCTCAAACCTTAAAAGAATTTTTCAATTCCTCCGAGGTTCCGCTTACCTACTTAGGCATTGATTTCACCCAGGCCAAAGTGCTTAATGACATTGCCGCCAATGCCACGGATATACGGGACAGGCAATTTGCAGCTATTAACCAGGTAATTGTAAATGAACCTAAAAAATACGATTTTCAAAAAGCGTTTTCAAAATCCAATATAACCAACGATATTAGTTTTGTTAATGCAAAGAACGCTAAAATAGACGCAGAGAAAATTATTGAAGCCAATAGCGCTGATGAAGTAAGATTTACCAGATCAACCATTGAATCTATTGTTAAAGGCTATCGGTTTGCCGGTAAAAAAGGTATTGGCCTAATGTTTATTATGGAAAGCATGAACAAAGCTTCGGCCCAGGCCGCTATGTACGTTACCCTTATTGATCTTGCATCGGGCAGGGTATTGCTTACGGAACGAATGACAGCCAAAGCCGCCGGATTTGGTTTCAGGAATTATTGGGCAAAAACGGTGTATGAAGTGCTGGATGATATAAAAAAATCAAAGTATAAAGAATGGAAGGCCAATGCAGGCTAAAGTTCAGAGCGGATTAGATCATTGTTCGGAAAAAATAAATAATGCAAAAAACTTTATCCGGGAAAATTGAGATTAATGTGCGGTTTAATGAAGCTGATCCGTTGGGTATAGTATGGCACGGACACTATATACGATATTTTGAAGATGGCAGGGAAGCCTTTGGCAATGAATATGGTATTGGGTATCTTGATTTTTACAGGCAGGGTGTTATTATTCCTATAGTGAGTATTCAGTGCGACTTTAAACGATCGTTGAAATACGGGGAAAAGGTGATAGTAGAAACGATTTATCAACCCTGCGAAGCAGCCAAACTGAAATTTGAATACCGGTTGTTCAATGCGGCTACCAATCAACTGGTAGCTACGGGAACGTCGGTTCAGGTTTTTTTAAGTAAGGAAACATCGGTTCTGCAGTTAACCAATCCTCCTTTTTTTGAAGCATGGAAAAAGAAACATGTGCCCGTTTAATTTTTATCGGGCCAATAAAGTGCGCTGTAATTTTTTATACGGGTCATGTATATCAGGAGTTGCCTGTCTGCCGACAAGGGAGCATCCGTCAAAAATGTAAAAAATAAACGCTGCGGATGAAACCGGTTTTTATTGTTTCCGATAATATTGTATCACCCATAGCATCCACAGCAAATGAAAATTTTGATCTGCTGAAAAAGGGTGTTTCAGGTATACAACTGCATCATGCAACGATGGCTCCGGAACCCTTTTATGCTTCTTTGTTTAATGAAGATATGGATTTTGCAGGATCTGTCAGCAACCCCGGCGCTTACACTAAATTTGAGCAGTTGCTCATCGCTTCCATACAGGATGCTTTGTTGCTTTCGGGTACGGATGTTACCAGTACAAAAACCGCTTTGATCATTTCTTCTACCAAGGGCAATATCAGTCTTATTGAATCGGAACCAGTAAACGATTCGGTAAAGAACAGGATCGCCCTGCACAGTTCGGCCCGTGCAATAGCAAACCATTTTCACTTCAAATCTGATCTGGTGGTGGTATCACATGCCTGTATTTCGGGCCTGGTGGCGCTTATTACAGGGATGCGCTTATTACAATCCGGCCGTTGCGACAATGCGGTAATAGCTGGCGCCGATATCATTACACAATTTATATTATCCGGTTTCCAGTCGTTTCACGCCGTTAGTGATGAGCCCTGCAGGCCCTTTGATGCCAAACGAAATGGTATTACGTTAGGCGAGGCAGCGGCTACCATTATTCTTTCGGTAAAAAAGCCCGATGCCAAAGAAAGTATACTGCTTTCGGGTGGAGCGATCAGTAATGATGCCAACCATATTTCGGGACCTTCCCGTACAGGAGCAGAATTGCACCAGGCTATTGAAGCCGCTGTTCAGGAAGCCGGTATTCAAAAAAATGCAATTGATTTTATTTCGGCGCATGGAACGGCTACGGTGTATAATGATGAAATGGAATCTAAAGCTATAAACCTGTCAGGATTGCAACAGGTTCCTGTTAATAGCCTGAAGGGAAATTATGGTCATACTTTGGGCGCAGCCGGTTTATTGGAAACGGTGGCATGCGTGCATTCATTGAAAGAAAATATAATTTTGCCCACACCGGGATTTAAAGATCCGGGTACATCACAACCCTTAGCCGTAAGCAGTGCATTACAAACAGGCGTATACAGCAATTGTCTCAAAACCGCATCGGGGTTTGGGGGCTGCAATGCAGCAATAGTATTACGCAAAGCAATTTAATTTTTAACCATAAACCATAACCCAAGTACACTTTATTACATGGAATTTTTTAAAAAGGACAGCAAAACAGCTTTGGGAGCGAAAGGATTGGCACAATTCATTGCATTTGGGCCTGTGGTTTTTCAGGTGGCCAAAGTAATGAGAGACTCAGGTATTTTAAGTGTTATTGAAGAAAGCGCATCGGGCGGAATGACCATTGAAGAAATTAAAAACCGCGTGCAATTGTCTCATTATGGGATCAGGGTGCTGCTGGAATCGTCACTGGGGATAGGATTGGTTGTGGAAAATGGCGGCAGGTATACTTTAACCCGCACTGGTTATTTTATTTTACACGACCCCCTTACAAAAGTAAACATGGACTTTGTGCACGATGTATGTTACAAAGGATTGTTTGACCTGGATAAGAGTATTGAAAATGGCAGACCCGAAGGACTTAAGGAATTTGGCAATTGGTCTACCATTTACGAAGGACTGTCACAATTGCCTGCACATGTGCAAAAAAGCTGGTTCGCTTTCGACCATTTTTTTTCAGATACCGCTTTCCCGGCGGTCATTAAACATGTGTATAAAGATGGTATTAAAAATATACTGGATATAGGTGGAAATACAGGCAAATGGGCCATTGCCTCCGCCAGGCATGCAGCGGATATACATATTACCATTATGGATTTGCCCGGACAGTTAAACATGGCCCGCAAAAAGATAGAAGAACTGGAACTTACGAACAGGATATCCTTTTATCCTGCAAACATTTTAGATGAAAGCCTGCCTTTTCCCAAAGGATTTGATGCCATATGGATGAGCCAGTTTTTAGATTGCTTTTCTGAAGCAGAAATTGTTTCTATCTTAAAACGTTGCGCCAATGCAATTGGTGATGATGGCTATGTGTTGATTCTGGAAGCATTTTGGGACATACAACGATTTGAAACTGCTGCTTTTTGCCTCCAGCAAACATCTGTTTATTTCACCGCATTGGCCAATGGCAACAGCCAGATGTACGATTCAAGGGTTTTTAAACAGTGTATATTCGATGCAGGCTTTGAAATTGTGGAACAAACCGATGGAATAGGTTTAAGCCATAGCTTGCTGAAATGCAGGAAGAGATCCTAAATGTGAAAATGTGAGAAATGTGGAAGTGTGAAAATTTGGGAGAGGCGAAACCCATGAGGTTTGCGGGAGGGCATTGCTGGCTGGCAAAGCCTTTTCTCATCATTGAAGAAGGGAGAAGATAAATGTGGAAAATATGAAAATTTGAAAATGGGGTTGAAAACAACTGAAAGCTAATTGCCGATAGCTGACAGCTTTTTAGGATTTGATTTTTGGTTCTAATCTATATATAATAACATATGCACACAGAAAAAACAGATGTACTGGTTATTGGAGCCGGACCTTCCGGTACGGTTGCCGCTTCCATTGTTCACCAGGCCGGATATAAAGTACGTATTGTTGAAAAAATGAAATTCCCCCGTTTTGTGATCGGCGAAAGCCTTTTACCCAGGTGTATGGAAGCCCTGGAAGAAGCAAAGTTCTTAGATGCCGTGGCCGAAAGAGGCTTCCAGGAAAAAAATGGGGCAAAGTTTGTAAAGAATGGTAAAATATGCGATTACCAGTTTGCCGATCAGTTTACGCAGGGATGGAAAAGAACCTGGCAGGTGCAGCGCGCCGACTTCGACCATACGCTGGCAAAAACCGTTGAAAAAATGGGAGTGCCTGTTCAATATGAAACTTCGGTGACCCATATTGCGTTTAATGATGACGGCAAATCTGTAACTACTATTGAAGATGCCAGTGGCAATAAACAATATATAGAAGCCCGCTTTATTATTGACGGCAGTGGTTACGGTAGGGTGATACCGCGCATGTTCAATATGGAAAAACCTTCCAACCTGCCTGCACGAAAAGCATTGTTTTCACATACCGTAGATACCAAACGGGACATGTCGGACGAGCCGAACCGCATTACTATTGTGGTGCATCAAAAAGCAGTATGGATATGGATCATTCCTTTTGCCAATGGCATTACTTCTTTGGGTTTTGTAGGATTCCCGGAGTTCTTTGACGGATTTGAAGGTTCGCCCGAAGAAAAATTCCGGGCAATGATCGCCACAGAGCCCTATTTAAGCGAACGGTTTAAGGATGTAGAACTGCTTTTTGAACCACGGATATTGCAATCGTGGTCATCCACCACCGACAGGTTTTACGGCAATGGATTTGTGCTCACCGGAAATGTAACCGAATTTTTAGATCCCGTATTTTCTTCGGGCGTTACGCTGGCTACGGTTTCCAGCCAATTAGCGGCAAAACTGGTAATCCGTAAACTCAAAGGAGAAGCGGTAGACTGGGATAAAGAATACATGGATGTTATGATGCAGGGCGTAAACACTTTTCGCTCTTATGTGATGGCATGGTATGAAGGCACACTGGATACTATTTTCTTTGCCGATAACCAGGATCCGCTTATTAAAAGCCAGATATGCTCGGTATTGGCAGGCTATGTGTGGGATACTACCAATCCTTATGTAAAAGATCATGCCACTGCACTGCACAAGCTGGCACGGATAATAACCATGAGAGACAGTTTGAAGGAGAAGGGTGAAGGGTGAGAGGCGAGAGGAGAAAGGGGAGAGGAGAAAGGAGAGAGGTGAGAAGAGAGTGAAGTGTGCATAGTTAACAGTGAGATAGCCAATGGCCCATAGCCGATACCTGAAGGCTGACTGCTGACAGCTAATAAAAACAATATTCATATTTTGTCAGATACCCAAACATATATTACCGCTCATTGTTGCATAAGCAGCGGGGAGATATTCAAAAACGGTATGCTGCTTTTGAACGATAAAACAGGCAGCGACACAACCGGTTTCCTCCTTTCTGCATATAAATATTTTAATGTGGATTATCCCAAATTTTATAAAATGGATAATCTGTGTAAACTCGGCTTTCTGTCGGTGGAATTGCTGCTGGAAGGAAGGCGGATTGCAGAAGAATACAGTCCCGAAACAGTAGGTATTGTTTTGAGCAATGCCAATTCCAGTCTGGATGCCGACCTTAATTATTTCCAAACCGTTAAAAACATACCCAGTCCTGCCCAATTTGTATATACTTTGCCTAATATTGTGATCGGTGAAATCAGCATCAGGCATCATTGTAAGGGGGAAAATGCTTTTTTTGTGAATGACAGGTTCGATGCGGGCTTTATGCAGTTTTATGTACAGGATTTGTTCGGCCGCAAACGGATCAATGCATGTATAAGCGGATGGGTAGAGTGTTTGGGAGAAGAATATAAAGCTGCAGTGTACCTGGTGGAAAATCGCCCTGGAAAAGAGGCTTTGCCATTTAATATTGATCATATTCATCAAATTTACGAGATAGCTAATGGAGAAATTAATGGCTGATCTGAAGCAACAGATCATAGCGCAACTGAACCTGAAAGATTTGAAACCCGAAGATATCGGTGACGACCAGCCGCTTTTTGTGGAGGGGCTGGGGCTGGATTCAATTGATGCCCTGGAATTGATTGTATTGTTACAACAGGAGTATAAGATAAAACTTGCCAATGCGGAAGAAGGTCAGGATGTATTCCGTTCCGTTAGAACGATGGCGCAGTATATCAGAGAGCATCAGCCCAAAACAGTATAATAGCGTTACACCTGGTTGATTTGAGCAGTAATACTTTGTATTGCCGGATACCGGCACTTGTTCAAAATCTAAAATCTTAGATCTCAAATCTCAAATAAATGAGTACCCCCGTTTTCATCGCAGGCGCTGGTGTGATTTCGGCTATCGGCAAAAATATAGCCGAAAACCTGTCTGCACTTGAAAATGAAATACCCGGAATGGGTGAAATGGTGCATCTTCATTCGGTGCACCATCATAAGCTGCCCGTGGCAGAGGTAAAGATGAGTAACGCTGAACTGGCAGCGTTGGCCTGCATGCCTGCACACATAAGCCGCACAGCGCTGCTTTCGGCTATCGCTGCCAAAGAAGCGCTTGGGTACGCTGCTATAGAAAACTTTAGTGAACTGCGCACGGGTTTCATTTCTGCCAATACTGTGGGCGGCATGGATAAGACAGAAGATTTCTTTGTTGAATTTTTAAATGATGCGCACAGAGGCAGTTTACGTAATATTATTCATCATGAATGCGGTGCAGCTACCGAACTGGTGGCAGACCAACTGGGTATAAAAAATTATATATCCACGATCAGCACCGCCTGTTCCTCATCTGCCAACGCTATATTTTTTGGGGCCAGATTAATCCGGCAAAATATGCTTGATGTGGTAATTGCAGGCGGAACTGACGCATTAACCAAATTTACCCTCAACGGGTTCAATACTTTAATGATCGTGGATCAGCAGTATTGCCAGCCTTTTGATGAGAACAGGAGAGGATTGAACCTCGGAGAAGGCGCCGGCTATATCGTGCTTGTTTCAGAGAAGGTAGCAGCTTCCTTAAAAAATGCTCCTGTTTGTACACTAAGCGGGTATTGCAACGCCAATGACGCATACCATCAAACGGCATCCTCCCCGGATGGTACTGGTTCATATTTGGCCATGAAAGGCGCGTTACAACAAAGCGGGTTGCAGTCCGCGCAAATTGATTACATCAACCTGCATGGCACCGGCACACAGAACAATGATATAGCGGAGGGTACAGCCATTAAAATGTTGTTTGAAGGGCACTATCCCCCCATGAGTTCTACCAAATCCTTCACAGGACATACACTGGGCGCCAGTGGTGGAATTGAAGCTGTATTTTCAACGCTGGCCATTCAACACGGGCTGATCTATCCCAACCTGCGCCTGGAAACACCTATGAAAGCATTTCCTTTTATTCCGGAAACGCATTTTAAAAAGGGAGTTTCTATTCGCAACATACTTTCTAATTCCTTTGGTTTTGGGGGTAATTGTTCATCCCTTATATTTTCAAAAGCATAATGTTTATACAGGCTGCGGCAGGCATATCACCCCAACCTTCTTTCGGTGCTTTGTTAACTGAACCTGCTTCATATGCCGGAAACAGGCTGAGTTGTATAGAACCTGATTATAGTCAGCTCATTGATCCTAAAATGATAAGACGAATGAGCCGCATTATAAAAATGGGCGTTGCTGCCGCATTGGACTGTTTAAAAACGTCTGCAACGGAAATGCCCGGCGCTATTATAACCGGAACGGCCTATGGCTGCCTGGCAGACACGGAAGTGTTTCTTTCGAAAATGATAGAGAACGGGGAAGAATTGCTTACCCCTACCGCTTTTATTCAATCAACCCATAATACCGTGGGGGCGCAAATCGCGTTGCTGCTTAAATGTCATAGTTATAACAATACTTTTGTGCACCGGGGATTTTCATTTGAAAGCGCATTACTGGACGCAGTTACTTTGCTACAGGAGCAGCATGCGTCAACTGTTCTGGTGGGCGGGATAGATGAACTCACCGACACCAGTTTTGCGCTCCTCAGCAGGTTTGGATTGTATAAGAAAGATATTTCTTCCAGTAAAACTTTGTACGATGGGGCTGCAAAAGGAACAATTGCAGGTGAGGGAGCGGCCTTTTTTTTAGTGGCCGCAAAACATTCGGGGAAAGATTATGCGCAGCTTAACGGGTTATATACTTTTTATAAACCCCGGGATATTACAGATATCGAAAAAAATATTCAATCCTTTTTATCGGACCATGCTATTGGTATGGATGATGTTGACCTTGTAATAACCGGTCAAAACGGCAATGTACATGAAGATGCGATATATGAACAACTGGCGCAAACAACCTTCAAAGGCAAAGCCAATGCCGTGTTCAAGCATTTGTGTGGCGAATATCCTACGGCAACTTCCTTTGCATTATGGCTGGCCGCCAATATTATAAAAGCAGGAGTGGTTCCTTCGTGTACTTTGGTTAACAGTAATAATAAACACCCCCGGCGTATATTGATTTACAATCACTATCAAAATACTCATCACGCTTTATACCTGCTGTCTGCATGCTGAACTTTAATACCATTAATATTGTTTTTATTACGCTGCTGACCGGAATGATCGGCTATCATTTCTTCTACGGCATTCCCGTATATGCTTTTGTAATATTGCTGCTCGCTTACCTATCTTTTCTTTTTTACGGCAGTTATAATGTAAGGTCTAATTTTTACCTGCAAACGATTTCTGCAGCCAATACAACGCACAAACAAATTGCCATTAGTTTTGATGATGGTCCGGCTCCTTTGTATACACCACAAATTTTACAGATATTAAAAGTGCACCAGGTGGAAGCTGCTTTTTTTTGTATTGGTAAACGAATCAAGGAAAACGAGGTGCTGTTAAAACAGGTGTATGATGAAGGACATCTTATCGGCAATCACAGTTATTCGCATGACCTGTGGTTTGATCTTTTTTCAGCGCAAAAAATGAACCTGGATCTGCAGATGATGAGTGAAGCCATGCAAAAGGTTACGGGCGTTAAGCCTCGCTTGTTCCGGCCGCCTTATGGCGTTACCAATCCCAATCTAAAAAAAGCCATCGAAAAAAATAATTTTATTCCCATAGGATGGAGTGTCCGATCAATGGACACGGTAGCAAAAGATGCACAAAAATTATTGACAAAAGTTACCGGATCGTTAAAACCGGGAGCCATTGTATTGTTTCACGATACCAGCAAAGCCACGGCAGATATGCTTTCCGCGTTTCTGCAGGCGGTACGGCAAAGCGGCTATGAAATTGTACGGTTAGACAAATTGCTTAATTTGGAGCCCTATGCGTAAACTTGTTTTCATTGGGATGCTTTGGATAACTGCAATAGCTGCAAAAGCGCAACGTCCGGGGTATGCCCTGCTGGCGGATGTTTCTTCATTTCAAACACAATTTGCCGCTGCATCACAAAAAACGAATACCATTAAAAGCGATTTTGTGCAGGAAAAGAACCTGAGCCTGCTGGCGGAAAAAATTGTATCAAAAGGGAAATTCTGGTTCAAAAGGGAAAATGCCGTACGTATGGAATACACGCAGCCCTTTCAGTACCTGATGATCATTAATGGAAGCAATGTATATATTAGAGACAGTCAGAAAGAAAATAAAATATCCACCAAATCCAATAAGCTGTTTCAGCAGATCAATACAATAATGATTGATTGTGTAAATGGAAAGGCCTTACAAAGCAATGATTTTAAAGTGAGGCTATTTGAGGGTAAAACTACTTTTATAGCGGAGCTTTCGCCGGTTAATAAAAATCTGAAAACTTTATTCAGTAACATCAATATGATTATTGAAAAGAAGGATTATGCTGTATCCCGTATTGAAATGCATGAGCCATCGGGCGATAACACCTCCATTCATTTTGTTAACCGTCAGTTTAACATACCGCTTGCCGATGCGTTGTTTGCTATACGTTAGTTGCTGGCTCGTTTGTGCCGCCTGTTCTTCTTCCTACAAAAAATTACAGCGTACCGAAGCAGATGCGCTTTGTGTTGAAGTGTTCAAACCGCTTTTTACACGGGCTTTATACAATACGCAGGTAAATGTAACCGGTAAACACCTGAGTGGTTTACTCCTCATTAAAACCATGCCCGACAGCAGTATAAGAATGGTTTTTTCCAGTGAAGCCGGCTTTAAATTCTTCGATTTTGAGTTTTATAAAAACGAATTTAAGGTGCATTATATCTTCAGCCAGATGGACAAAAAACCGGTGATCAGAACCCTTCGTAAAGATTTTGAACTGGTGTTAATGCAACACCTTAATACACCGGCTTCTTATACACTAAGAAGCAATGAGCATTACTACAATGTATTTCAGGATGGTAAGGATTTTTATTATTATATTACCGACAGTGGCTGCACAAACCTGGTGCGTATGGAAAGAGGAAGCAGGAGAAAAAGAGTAGTGGAAGCCACCATGCATGCAGGCAGCGATGGTATGCCGGATACCATTGGTATAAAACACTACAATTTTAATTTTGATATTGGGTTAAAGCGTTTACAGGATGATACTGAAAAATGATTTTTATACTATTACTTCCTTAACAGCGGATAATGAGGCTGTTCAGGCATCACTGGAACTGAACCGGGCACACCGGATATTTGAAGGACATTTTCCCGGGCAGCCGGTAGTGCCGGGCGTGTGTATGGTGCAAATGATAAAAGAAATACTGGAAACTGTTTCCGGAAAAAATTTGATGCTGAAGCAGTCTGATTATATTAAATTTCTTTCTGTCATCAACCCGGTAGAAGCCAGGCCGGTTCAGGCAACTGTTCAGTTCAGCGAAAAGGAAAGTGATGAACTGCATGTTGTTGCTTCCCTGGATTGTGAAGAAAGGGTTTGTCTTAAATTAAAGGGTGTTTTTGTAATAATGAACTAAGGAGCAGTTCAACCCATTAATAGTTTTCTCAACCAGAACGTTCCAGATATTTGGCGGGATTTAGCAATTCACTCACCAACTGCATCAATTCCTTAATTGAACCTGGTATTGTGATGTAAGAATATAAAAAGAAAGTGGCGCATATTAATTCTTTCTCCGTTTTCCCCGCTTTGGAGGTTCAGCCATTATCTCATCCACCGTTTTTAATTTTTCATCGTCTGCCTTCTTTTTTATATAGATAGTGCGATACAGGATCTGCGAAGGATTTTGCCTGGCTTTTACGGTTATATCTACCTTTTCAACTGTAGGTTCAAAGGGTAGCCATAAGCTGTTGCCATAAAATTTGCCGTAGGAGGAAGTAAAAATGAGCTGGGTGCTGTCCATCGGCCGGAACCTGCCATTGGAAAGTTTTCCAATCACATTAATGTAATTGTATGTTCCTTTTTTCAGACTGTCTGTATACAAATTAAAATAGATGCTGTCTATTTTTTGTGCAAAAACAGTGCTGCAGAAAAATAGTAAAGCGGGTATAAGCAATGTTTTTTTCAAATTTCATCCGGTTTATGTATTGTTATGACGTATAAACCGCTACAAAAGTACAGTTGCAGAAAATATTAAGCCAAATCTTTACTTTTATATAACAAATAGAACGCTGTATTGTGATGCTTGAGCCTGCCCGCCGTGGCGGGTAACGAAGCATCTGTATTAATCGAAGCGAATACAGATTCTTCTCCCGCTTTGGGCGGGCTCAGAATGACAAGCTGCGGTATAAGGTGTTGGGCTTTTGTTATACTGCCCGGCAAGAAACCAGTTGCCTGTCACCCTGACGAAGGAAGGGTCTGTACTGATATTACCAGTAATTATTTTATCTTAGTGTACTATGACCCCACCTATATTATGGCAACCTTCCGACCAGTTTAAGCGCAATTCCAATCTTGCAAAATATATCCTGTGGCTAAAAGATAATCTGAGCCTTGAATTTAAAACATATGACGCTTTGTGGGCATGGTCCGTTGAATATTCCCGTGATTTCTGGGAGAGCATTTCGGATTATTTTAAGGTTATCCATCATTCTTCATACAGCAGTGTAGTGAGCAATGATCCAATGCCCTATACAAAATGGTTTGAAGGAAGCACATTAAATTATGCGGAGCATATTTTCCGGAATGCAACGGATCAGTGCCCGGCTATCTTATTTCAGTCTGAACTTCGGCCGCTTACCGCCATCAGTTGGAAAGCGTTAAAACAAAATGTAACCGCATTACAAAGTTTTTTTATACAACAGGGTATACAACCGGGCGACAGGATCGCCGCTTATCTGCCCAATATCCCGGAAGCTACTGTATCGCTATTGGCCGCTATGAGCATTGGCGCGGTATGGAGCAGTTGTTCACCCGATTTTGGTGCTGCAAGCGTAATGGAACGTTTTCAGCAAATTGAACCCAAAATATTGATTGCTACCGATGCGTATATGTACAATGGCAAATTATTCAACCGTATGGAAGATGTAAAAACCATTAAAGCGGCGCTCCCTACGGTTGAAAAATTAATTCTCGTACCCTTTACCGGCACTATTAGTGGAGAAGAAAACATGAACGGAACCGTATTATGGAATGAGGTATTGCAAACCCCGTATATCACTTTGCAATTCACCGCGGTTCCATTTGATCACCCCATATGGATATTGTATTCTTCCGGTACAACCGGTATACCAAAAGCAATTACGCACAGTCATGGCGGCGTATTGCTTGAACATTTTAAATACCTGGCTTTTCATAATGATGTGCATCCGGGTGAAAATTTTTTCTGGTTTACCACTACCGGCTGGATGATGTGGAATTATTTGCATGCTGCACTGCTTTTGGGCGCCACTATCGTATTGTACGACGGAAGCCCTGGTTATCCGGATATCAGCATATTATGGCGTATGGCGGCAAAAGTGCCGGTACACCATTTCGGCACCAGCGCTCCTTTTATCATGGCATGCAAAAAAGCAGGTATCCTTCCGGGTGAGTATGGCGATTTATCCGCATTGCGTTCTGTGAGCTCCACCGGCTCCCCGCTTCCGCAGGAGGGGTTTGATTATGTGTATGAAAAGATAAAGAAGGATTTGTGGCTGTGCAGCATGAGTGGGGGAACGGATGTTTGCACGGCATTTGTGGGCGGCTGCCCGGTATTGCCGGTGTACGAAGGAGAAATTCAATGCAGGGCTTTAGGTTGTGAGATGTATGCTTTGGATGAAAATGGTAACCGCGTAACGGATGAGGTGGGGGAAATGGTGATTACCAAACCCATGCCTTCCATGCCGGTATTTTTTTGGAATGACGAGCAGTTTGAAAAATATCTTTCCAGCTATTTCGAAATGTACCCGGGCATATGGCGGCATGGCGACTGGGTAAAAATAACACCGCGCAATGGTATTGTTATTTTCGGAAGATCGGATGCTACCCTTAACAGGCAGGGGGTACGCATTGGAACAGCAGAAATATACCGGGCAGTAGATACGATACCGGAAATTAAAGACAGCCTGATCGTCAATATTGAATTGCCCGGCGGCGGTGATTATATGCCATTGTTTGTTATAATGAAAGACGGGCACGCTTTAAACCCGGAAATAAAAGAGACCGTCAAAAGAACATTACGCGCTGCTTATTCTCCACGTCATGTTCCAGATGAAATTATTGCGGTTAATGATATTCCTTATACCATCAGCGGTAAAAAAATGGAAATGCCAGTTAAAAAGATATTGATGGGCAAACCAATCGAGCAATCCGTAAACACCGGTTCTGTAAAAAATCCTGAATCGCTGGAGTTTTTTAAAACGTTAGCCACTTTGATTTATCCCTAATTCTGATTATCTTCATTCCCCAACCTCCGCTGAACCACCCTTGTACCCATTGGCCAACTCCTGCTATTGAAATGGTCGAAATGTTGAGGAAGCGTTTCCTATCCCTGGAGCCGGAAATTACTGCCGTACCTTGCTGCTTGTATCAGAATAAACTGATCATCATAAATCATTAAATCACCATGCGGCAATCAAAACCATTGTTGCTGTTTTTAATAATCCTGTTGAGTGTGGGAATATTTAATCTTAAGGCATTTGCCCGCAAATTGTTTCTAGGAGAGGTACCGGTTGCGGCCGACACAATAATCACCTCGTCAAGTCTTCAGGCAGCAGGCTTTGATACATCCATATTCTCCCGGCTTGATGAACGGATAGCGGCTGGGAACTATGGGTTACTTCACAGCCTGCTGGTTGTATACGATAACAAACTGGTAGTGGAAAAATATTACAACAAATGGGAAGAAAAGAGAATACACGATATTCAATCGGCTACCAAAAGTATAGCATCTGCCCTGATTGGTATTGCGATAGATAAAAAATTTATCCGTTCTGTCAATGAAAAATTACCTGATCTTCTTCCCGATTATGATTTTAGAAAGGAAGACAGCCTTAAAAAATCTATCCGTTTAAAAGATCTGCTGACCATGTCGCCCGGGTTTGCCTGGGATGAAACGACCAAGTACAAAGAAAAAGGCAACAGCCTCACCGACATGTATGCAAGCAATATAAATTGGCTTGACTATATCCTCACCCAAGACATGACGGACAAACCCGGAACGCGGTTCAACTACAACAGTGGCGCCTCCATCCTCCTGGGCGCCATCCTTAAGGCAAAAACAGGAATGACCGTTGAAAAGTTTGCCGAAACATTCCTTTTTGAACCATTGGGTATCGGCAAATATCATTGGTCCGAATATTTTGGAATAGCCCATTGCGGCGGAGGCTTGTACCTCAGCTCCCGGGACATGGCTAAAATCGGCAACCTTTTTTTAAACAAAGGGCAGTACAATGGCAGTGCCATTATCAGTTCCCGCTGGGTGCGCGATTCCTTCGTGCCGCGGTTCGGTGTAAGCAATAAAATCTATTACGGATACCAGTGGTGGATGATCGGTTCTGTTTTTGACTTTGAACCAATCGTGTACGCCGCGGGTAATGGCTGGCAGTTCATCATTGTGATTAAAGAATTCAATACGGTAATCGTAACAACCGGCAATAACTATGTAGAACAGGACCCGAAAACAACCCTTAGCCAGCACGAATTGATTTATTCTATTTTAGCCTGCAACCCTGCTTTCCGGGCAAAAATAAACCGGATATTTAATGATGGTAAACAGGTTGAGACCAGAAACTTTTACGAAATACTGCTGATGGCACAGGCATTGAACAGCCAGGGCGAATATGCGAAATCAGTAAAGTATTTAAAGCAGGTTGAAGTTAAATACAAAAATGATCTGCGATTTTGCTACCTGGCAGGTGAAGCCTACCATTACACGGGAAATAATGAAAAGGCGAGGATATATCTTGAAAATTGCGTTCGGCTTTGCAACGAAAAAAAATTTCCCGAAGCCGGATACTTGCGCATGGCCAATGATCTCCTTGCCCTGTAAACTATAAAACCGATTCGTTTTATAACAATAATCAGTTCGAAATGAAAGGTGAGCAATTCATTTTTCCCGCCTCTTATGCCCAGCAAAGATTGTGGATACTGGAGGAGATGATGCCAGGGAATGCCTTTTATAATCTGTCGGCTCCCATGCGGCTCGGATTTCAGGTAAACAGCCTGGTGCTGAAGAAAAGCCTTAATGAAATCGTTCGCCGGCATGAAACACTCAGAACAACATTTACCGCTATTGACGGACAGCCTTACCAGGTAATAGCAGCATCGCTCGATCTGGACCTGTTTTACCACGATCTCTCAAGCCTTAACAGCAGCGAAAGAGAGACTACAGCACAACAACTGATAAATACTGATGCCAGAAAGCCTTTTGACCTTGCAGAAGGGCCTTTGCTTAGAACAACACTTATAAAATGCGGTACGGAGGATTTTATTTTTCTGCTCTCTATGCATCATATTATCTCTGATGGATGGTCGAGATTCATTTTCTTTCGTGAGCTTACTACCCTGTATGAACTTTTTGCACAGGGTAAGCCTTCCACACTACCGGAATTGCCGGTACAATATGCCGATTTTGCTGTTTGGCAGCGCGATTATCTGAAAGGTGAAGTATTAAACATGCATATTGACTACTGGAAAAAGCGGTTGAAAGGTATGCAGGCGCTTAATCTCCCGCTTGACAAACCCCGCCCTGCACTTCAATCATTCGCAGGTAACTACCAACTGCTTGAATTATCTCCGGATCTGTCGGAATCTATCCGTAAACTGGGCCTGCGGGAGAATATTACCTTGTTTATGATATTGCTTGCCGGCTTCGTTGGGTTGTTGTATAAATATACACAGCAGGACGATGTGGTGGTGGGCATACCCGTTGCCAATCGAAATCAAACCGAGATTGAAAACCTGATCGGATTTTTCGTGAACTCAATACTTATACGTACAGACATATCGGGAAGGCCTTCATTTATTGACTTGCTCAGGCGTGTGAAAGCTATCACGCTTGAGGCATACGAGCATGAAGACCTTCCCTTTGAAATGCTGGTGGAGGCAATGCAGCCAGAGCGCGACCTTAGTAGAAATCCACTGTTCCAGGTATCATTTCAATTTCTTCAGTTTCCTAAGATACCGGGGTCCGCTTCAGCCAATGAATCGCCCTTCCTGGGGGTAGATAAAGGAACATCTATATTTGACTTGCGGGTTAGTTTTGCGGAATACAATGGACTGCTGGGTGGGGAAATTGAATACAGTACCCAGCTTTTTGAAAAAGATACCATTGGCAGAATGTGCAGGCATTTTACCGAGCTTATGACAAAAGTGGTTGAAAATCCCGCAAAGCCACTTGAAGAGATAGAAATACTCCAAAGCGATGAAAAGTATCAATTGCTGGAATTGTGGAATAATACGGACAAAAATTTTGGTTCACCCTCTCTGCTGCACCGTTTATTTGAAGAGCAGGCAAAGCTTACTCCCAAAGGGGTGGCTGTTATTTTTAAAAATACTCAGCTACTGTACGGAGAGGTTAACAACCAATCCAATCAGCTTGCTCATTATCTGCTCGCCCGTGGGGTTCATCCGGGGTCTTTTGTAGGTGTTTGTGTTGAAAGATCTGATAAATTGATCGTTTCATTCCTGGCCATACTCAAGGCCGGAGCCGCTTATATTCCAATGGACCCATCCTATCCGGCAAGCAGGTTGCAGATGGTGGTTGATGACGCGGGGATGGACGCTATGATCAGCCAGCATTCCATGTACGATGATCTGTTTAGTTACGGAGGTTCAGTTATTTTCCTTGACGAGGAATGGGAAAAAATCATGAAGGAAGAACAAAACAATCCAAATGTTGTCCTGGATGAATTGTCAATAGCTTATGTGATCTATACCTCAGGATCCACGGGCAGGCCTAAAGGTGTAATGATTCCGCATGCAGCCATCTGTAATCATATGCTTTGGATGAAAGAGCAATTTCCTCTTGATTTAACCGATGTGGTAATACAGCGCACAGCCTACAGCTTTGACGCTTCTGTTTGGGAGTTTTATGCACCTTTAATAGCCGGCTCACGACTATTTATTGCTGAAGACGAAGGAAACCGCGATCCGGATTACCTGGTTGAAAAAATCATTCAATATTCTATCACCGTTTTGCAGGTGGTACCCTCAATGCTCAGGCTTTTACTGGAGCATCCGGATATTGATCAGTGCTTATCTCTGAAAAGAGTTTACTGTGGCGGTAGCGCCTTGTTGCCAAAATTAGTTCAAACATTTTATCGTTTGCTTCCTGCGCAATTATATAATTTGTATGGCCCAACCGAAGCCACAATTGACGTCTCCTGCTGGCATTGCAGGGTAGAGAAAGATCATGAACGGGTTTCCATCGGAAAGCCAATATCCAATATAAGGTTCTATGTACTGGATGAAGAAATGAACCCGGCGCCCATTGGGGTTCCGGGTGAGCTTTGGATTGTCGGTTTCGGACTGGCAAGAGGCTATTTGGGTAATTCCTTACTAACTGCAGCGAAATTTCAACCCGATCCCTTTAGCGGAAGGCCGGGAGAACGAATGTACCGAACAGGCGATAAGGTACGATACCGGACAGATGGGAACCTTGAGTATCTGGAAAGAATTGACCAACAGATAAAGTTAAGGGGTTTCAGGATTGAACCGGGTGATATTGAATCAGCCATCAGATCACATGGGGAGGTACAAGATGCACTGGTTTTGCTTCATCAGCAGCAAAACGATGAGCAATTGCTCATAGCCTATATTATTCCGGAGCATATTGATTTAACCAGTGCAACTGCATGTAGTACTTTCATCTCATCTGTGAATGATTACCTCCGTCAAAAATTGCCGGAGTACATGGTGCCGGCCCTGATAATGCCAATTCCTTCAATCCCTTTAAAACCCAATGGAAAAATTGATCTAAGCATACTTCCCGGGATACCTCAAAACCATACGGGGTCTTCACACAGCTATGCACCCCCTGAAACCAACAATGAAATGGTTTTAACCAGGATTTGGGCCAACCTGTTTAAACTTGAAAGGGTTGGTATACATGATCATTTTTTTAGATTGCTGGGCGGCAACTCTCTGCTGGCAACACAAATGACCTCCAGGGTTCGGGAACATTTCAGGATAAGTATTCCTTTGCAGGGGATTTTTAAGGCGCCAACCATTCACCTGTTTGGAAAACTGATTGAAGAACATATAAATAAGAAAACTGTTTTGGCCTGAAGATGCGGACAATCAATCAAAAACCATAAAACAAATATTCCAATGGCTCAGCAACTTGAATTTTTTCTGTTAGAAAGCACAGACTATGATGAATTTTGCAAGGCCGTGCAGCAGCGATTGAATGACGGATGGCTGCTGCATGGAAACCTGTTTGCTTTTCCGGATTATGTAACCGGAAACAAAGTAGATTCAGTTAGATATCTTCAGGCTTTTCTGAAAGATACTACGCAACGGCAGAAACCGGGGTTTGTTACCAGCCGCTAATATTGCAAAACAGAAATTCATGCAGGATTATAACAACCAGCTAAGATTGTTTATGTTGCCATTTGCAGGCGGCAATGTTTATTCGTACCGCCTGTTGGAAAATGAATTGGCCCCCAAACTGCAAACGCATCCGCTTGAACTTCCCGGAAGGGGGCGAAGGTTCACTGAAGCATTGATTACTGATATTGCAACTGCAGTTGACGACCTTTTCAATCATATAAGGGAATATCTCGGAAACCCCTATGCTTTCTTCGGACACAGCATGGGGTCAGTACTTGCCTGTCTTTTAACTACTAAAATAAAACAGGAAGGATATCCATTACCTGTTCACATCTTTTGCTCCGGACGAAGCGGGCTTTGGAATGCACATCCGGAACCATGGTATCTACTGCCGTCGGATGCATTCTGGAAAAAAATAAATGACCTGGGTGGGTTGCCATTATCAAACGATTTGAACGATGAGATTCGCACAATATTTGAACCAATACTGCGTGCAGATTTTAGGCTGGTTCAAATACCAGAGAAGGGTGAGTTTGGAAAGCGTTACCTGGTGGATGTTCCGATGACTGTTTTTTTGGGTAAGGATGACCGTATCACTACAGAACCCAGTTCCTGGCATCGGCATACCCAATGTTCTCCCCGCGTAGTTTATTTTGAGGGAAACCACTTTTATTTTCTTGATCAGTACACGATGTTGGCAGAGTATATTAAAAATATTTTGTTTGACCATGTATACTCATGAAACAGAACTGAAAGATACCATAGTGCAGGTGGTTTACTGCAGGTTACCCACAGAAACCGAGTGGCGTGAACGGTTAGTATTTGCTATGAACGAATGGCTGCAGCCCATCCGTGAATACCGCCAGTGGCAGGATAGGTGCAGGTTTTGGATGGGGCGAAAGTTGCTGGCTTACCTGCTAACGCCAACGTACACTCACTTTAATTTGAACAGTATCCGGTACACAAATTATGGTCGCCCGTATATTGAGCATTGTTGCGATTTCAATATTTCTCATTCAGGAGATTTTGTTATAGCGTCGGTTACAACAAATGGAAGGATTGGCATAGATATTGAGCAAATTAAAGATGTATGTATTGACGATTTTGTTGAAATCCTATCCCCGGATCAGCTGAATATTATTAAAAAAGATGAAGAACCAACCAGTATGTTTTACCGCATATGGACTATGCGGGAAAGTGTTGTAAAGTTGCTGGGATCAGGGATCAGCACACCCTTGCAAAACATTTTATCCGACTTTAGTACCGCCCGGATATATAATAGTACATATTATTTGAAAGAATTGGATATAGATAAGAAATATAGTTTGTATCTTGCTACAGATCGCATTGTTTCATCGCTTTCACTAAAAGAATTAAAGTTTAAACAGGTTACCACATTGCCTGAAATGTTAAAGTAAGTTTATATATCTCTTCCCGCCCGAGATCGCTTTCAAGTACTTGTACCTTACGGAATTGCCCTCAAGGTCTAATATCCAGCCACACAAATGATTTTCTTTACTTCCCGTTCCTTATGTAAATCATAATACGCCGGTTTAAGCTCTATTAAGAACGGTCAACTTACTTAATAGGAAGAATAAACGCTTGTTGTATGATTGAAGTAAGTACTCATATACCTGACCACACATTGGCGGATACTGCTCCATTGTCTTTTGCACAGCAACGGATGTGGTTCCTGCACCAGCTTAAGCCAGACAGTTCTTTGTATAATGTGTTTCATACTATTCATTTTTTAAGCCCGGTTAATATTCAGGTATTAAAACAATCTCTGGAAAAGATCATTTCACGGCATGAAATATTGCGTACAGGGTTTATCGTTATGAACAATCAGCCATTGCAGAAGGTCCGTCAGTCAACAGACATTTTCTTAAAAGAGATCAACCTTTCATCATACGCTGATCCAAAAAATGAATTAAAGATTATTGCCGGTGCAGAAGCATTAAAGCCTTTTGACCTGGCCAATGATCAATTGATCCGCACTACACTTGTGCATGTTCAGCCTCATGAATCTTACCTGCTCGTGTGCATGCATCATATTATTACCGATGCCTGGTCAATGGGAATATTTAACAAGGAACTGAAACTATTTTACGAAGCAGCACTGAATGGAATATCTCCTTCCCCGGCTCCGGTAAAAATGCAATACCGCGATTATACCGCATGGGAAAACTGCTGGCTAAATACAGACGAACAGAAGTCGCAACTTGCCTTCTGGGAAAATGAATTAGCAGACCTTCCGGTTCTTCAACTCCCCATTTCGGGGCAGCCTTCCGGCAATCATCTGTTCCGCGGGCAAAGCAAGCATTTTAACATCCCGTTCCCGGTTTTTTCCAGGTTGAAGAAATGGAGCGCATCGGAAGAACAAACGATGTTCATTACCATGCTGGCTGCTTTTAATGTACTGTTGTTCAGGTACTCCGGGCAAAGTAATATAGTGGTGGGTTGCCCGGTGTCGGGCCGCAACAAAACCGAATGGGAAGAAATGCTTGGGTTCTTTGTGAATACGGTAGTATTGCGGTCGCGATTTTCGGGTAATGAATCCTTCCTGACTGTTTCGCGCAGAATAAAACAGGTAGCTTTTAATGCGTTCGAACACCAGGATATTCCATTTGAAATGATAGTGGAATCCCTGAATCCCTCCAGGGATGTTTCAAAAAATCCATTATTCCAGGTGGCATTCCAGTTGCAATCAACTGATGATGAAACCGCTGCCGGCCAGCCGGAAGAAACGGATTCGCCCAATGTGTATGTTACCACTTCAAAATTCGACCTGATGCTTTCCATAACGCAATCGGCACATGGGCTTACAGGATATTTCGAGTACAATTCGGACAGGTTCCAAGGTCAGGCAATTAATGATCTGATCAGGCATTTCCTTCAACTGCTTACACAAATTGCCAGCGAGCCACAAACATTCGTTGCAGAATTATCATTACTCGATACCAAAGAGAAAGCGTTGGTGAAACATGCAGGCAGTGGATCAGCAACGGCCTGGCCGGAAGATACTTTCATTCATAACCTTATTGCAAAAAGAGCCCTCATGAACCCGGAAAAAACTGCGGTTTTTTCGGAAGTGCATTCCCTCACCTACGGTCAACTGGAAGTTCAGTCAAATCGCCTGGCCAATTTGCTGATCTCTAAGTGCTCCGGCCCTGAGCCTGTAATAGCGGTATGCATGAGCCGATCGGTGCAGATGATTGTTTGCCACCTGGCCATATTAAAAACGGGAGGAACATTTGTGCCATTAGATGCAGGATACCCGGAAGAGAGGCTTTCGTTTATGCTCAATGACTTACAACCTGAACTGGTAATCACTGAATCCGGATGTATGAGCAAGCTTCCACCGGAGGGGTATCCTGTTTTTATCACCGACCAAAACTGGGGTCTTTTGGAAAACTATCCGGATATTGCTCCCACAGTTTCAATAAGCTCCGGTCAACGCGCCTATATCATGTTTACCTCCGGCTCAACCGGCAAACCCAAGGGAGTTGAGCTTATCCACGGAGGATTTACAAACCTTATCAGATGGAACATTGAAGCCTATGCCATAAATGAAAATGACCTATGTCTTCAGGTGGCTACCCCGGCCTATGATGCATATATTTTTGAACTGTTTCCCTGCCTCGCAGCCGGCGCAACTGCATACCTGGTAGATGATATTACAAGAACTTCTGCAGCATTGCTTAGAAAAGAGATTATAGAAAAAAAGATCAGTATAGCCTTCCTGTCAACGGCTATCGGGCAGCAGGTAATGGCAGAACCCTGGCCGCCGGGAACATCTTTGCGCATACTGGCAGTGGGGGGTGAAAAGCTGGTAAAGCTGCCAATTGCGGCGCCGCCGTTTCAGTTCCTGAATTTTTATGGACCAACTGAAAACTCCGTTATGACAACCAGCCATCCTGTTGTAATTGACAATAAAGGAAGTTGCCCGGCCATTGGCAAACCGCTCAGCAATATACAAGTATATGTGTTGGATGCTTTTCTGAATTTGGTACCTATGGGTGTAACCGGCGAATTGTACCTGGGCGGTAAAGGCGTAGGTCGCGGATATTTTCACCGGCCGGCGCTAACAGCCGAAAAATTTGTACCCGATCCATTTGGCGAAGAGTCGGGCAGCAGACTTTACCGGACAGGAGATTTGGTTAGATTTCTCGCCGATGGGAATCTTGAATTTATTGGAAGAGTTGACCACCAGGTCAAGCTCAGGGGATTTAGGATTGAATTGGAAGAAATTGAGAAACTCCTGCATCAGCATCCTGCTGTTAAAGAGGCTGTGGTGGTTATGCGGGAAAATGAAAAAGGCGGCCAGATAGTGACTGCCTATGCTGCGAGGATTTCCGGAATGTATATTACCGTGAAAGCCCTGAAGGATTGGCTTAAGCAAAAAATTCCGGGCTTCATGGTACCTTCTGCTATTGTTATTTTGGACGATTTGGCTAAATCTTTCAATGGGAAAATTGACCGGAAAGCTTTGCCGGAACCAGATTTCTATACAGGTTTTTTTGAAGCCGTTTCTGAGGAAGCTCAAACGGAAACAGAAATGATTATCACTAATATCTGGAAGCAATTTCTCCCCTTTGAAAAGGTAAGTGTTGAAGCGAATTTTTTTGATATGGGGGGGCATTCGCTTATGATGGCGCAGGTACATTATCGTTTAAAAGAAACTTTGCAAACGGATGTTCCCCTCATTACCCTATTTCAGTATCCAACCATCCGGTCGCTTGCAAAATATCTTGAAAGGATGCCGGCGACAACTTCATCATCAAAAATTGAAGACCGCGCCTCTAAACAAAGGCAGGCTTTTTTTCAGCAAAAACGAAACCACAAACCAGTGTAATCCATAATATATATCAATGACCACTGATTCCAAAAGAAGTACAGATATAGCCATTATCGGCATCAGTTGCAGGTTTCCAATGGCTGGCAATCCGGATGAATTCTGGCAGCTTCTCCGGGATGGAATTGACTGTATAACCGAACTTTCTGAAGGGCAATTCAAAGCGTCAGGCATTGATCCTTCTGTACTTAGGCATCCTTCCTTAGTTAAAAAGGGAATGGTGCTGGAAGACTACGATAAAATGGATGCTTCGTTTTTTGGTCTCAGTCCTCGCGATGCAGAAGTAATGGATCCTCAGCATAGGATATTCCTTGAAGTGGCCTGGGAAGCTTTAGAAAATGCAGGTTATGATGCTGAAATGTATAACGACGGGCTGATTGGAGTGTATGGAGGCGTTGACGGCAGCAGTTACCTGGTAAACATTTACCTCAATCCCGAAGTACTGCAATCTGTTGGCATGTTTACTGTTGCCTTGCATAACGACAAGGATAGTTTAACCACACGCGTTGCGTATAAACTTAACCTTAAAGGCCCTGCAGTTACGGTGCAAAGCGGTGGTTCTACCTCGTTGATCGCAATTATACAGGCTTGCGGGAGCCTTTTGAATTACCAGTGCGATATGGCGCTGGCGGGAGGATCTTCTATCACTCTTCCTCATAAAGTTGGTTATCTTTTTAACGAAAAAGAACCCTATTCAAAAGATGGGCACACCCGCGTATTTGATGCTGATGCAAGTGGAACCATTGCAGGCAGTGGGGCTGGGGTAGTAGTGCTAAAAAGGCTGGAGGACGCCCTGGCGGATGGCGATCATATAGAAGCGGTCATCCGTGGCTTCGGCATCAATAACGATGGGGCTGAAAAAGTAGGATTTACAGCTCCGGGTATGCATGGACAGGCGGAAGCGATAGCCATGGCCCAGGCAATGGCAGGCGTTAGCGGCAATGATATTTCTTATGTAGAAGCTCATGGAACCGGAACCGTAATGGGTGATCCCATTGAAGTAGGGGCCCTGACGCAGGTGTTTGGCAAGAGCACTGAGCGCAAAGGATATTGCGGACTGGGTTCGGTAAAAACAAATATAGGTCATTGCAATTCCGCCGCCGGGGTAGCCGGACTGATTAAGACAGTACTGTCTCTTAAACATAAGATGCTGCCACCAAGCCTTCATTTTGTAAAGCCCAATCCCAATATTGATTTCAGCAATAGCCCCTTTTACGTGGTTAATAGCCTGCGCCCCTGGGATGCGGGACATGGTCCTCGTCTGGCAGGTGTGAGTTCCTTTGGTATTGGCGGCACCAACGGACATGTGGTATTGGAAGAAGCGCCTGTGTTAAAGAAGTCTTCAGGCTCCCGCACCTATCATTTGCTTGCTTTTTCGGCCCGTACAGCTACAGCCCTTGAGAAGATGTGCACCCGGCTGGAGGAACACCTGAGCACCCATCGCGAACTGTCGCTTGCCGATGTGGCGTATACCTTGCAAACAGGCAGAAGAAGATTTGCTTACCGTAAGATATATGTGCTGCCATCAAAGCTTGCTACCACAGAGCAGGGATGGCTTCAGCAAGCCACTCAGGCATCATGGGGTCCGCAAAATGCAGAGCGAAAGCAGGTGGTATTTTTATTTCCCGGACAGGGGTCGCAATATGTAAACATGGGCAGGGGATTGTATGAGCAGGAGGGACTGTTCAGGCAGATCGTGGACGATTGTTGCACGAAGCTTGAACCATTGCTGGGGTTAGATTTGCGTGAGTTGCTGTACGGCGAACAGGAAGGCGCCTCCGACCGTTTGAAGCAGACTGCCATAGCACAACCGGCGTTGTTTGTTATCAGCTATGCGATGGCCAGGCTCTGGATGAGTTGGGGTGTACAACCCGATGTTATGATCGGACACAGCATTGGTGAACTGGCAGCGGCCTGTATAGCCGGGGTGTTTTCGTTGGAGGATGCACTAACGTTGGTAGCAGCGCGGGGAAGACTAATGCAGTCTATGCCTGAAGGCGCTATGGTTGTTGTTCATTGTCCAATTGAGCAGGTGCAGTCTTTACTTGAAAAATCACTCTCGGTTGCTGCAATCAATACACCAAACTCCTGCGTAATTTCCGGAAGCTTTGATTCCATAACAGCGCTGGAGCAAACCCTAACCAAACAGGGAATTGTATATCAGCGCCTGGTTACCTCCCATGCATTCCATTCTGCTATGATGGATCCTGTTGTTGAGCCATTTACAAGAGAATGTGCAGCAATGCACCTTAGCCCCCCGCAAATTCCTTTCGTATCCAATATTACCGGCAATTGGATCAGCCCCCAAACAGCCACCGATCCCTCCTATTGGGGAAAACATATCCGGAGTACGGTACAGTTCTCGGCAAGCATTAGCGAATTATTGAAACATTCTTCGGGGATATACATTGAAACAGGTGCAGGCAATAGTTTGTGTACCCTCCTGTATCAGCATCATTCCAAACTTGAGGGGGAAATCGCATTTCCCAGCCTGCCACATCCAAAAGATAAGCAGCCAGATACAAAAGTTATTGCTATGGCACTGGGTCAGGTGTGGATGGCAGGATTAAATATTAACTGGAATGAGTATTACCACAAAGAAAAAAGAATGAAGGTGGCCCTGCCTTCCTACCCGTTTGAACGGGAGCGTTACTGGATTGATCCTTCACCGAAAATTAATGAGTCACCCAATGTCAGGAAAAAAGAGTTGCGGGACTGGATATACACTCCTTCCTGGGATCTGCATAGTATTGACAACCATAACCTGGGTATGCCTTCGCAGAATGGTCATAACGGGAAAAATGGAAATGGCAAAACCAACGGTAACGGTAGTGGGCATACAAATATTTTATCGGCCGGGAACTGGCTTATACTTGATGATGGTTCCGAAACCGGAGAAGCTTTATCCCGTGAACTTTTGGCAAAAGGAAATAAAATATGGAGGGTTAGAAGGGGTAATGAATTCGTGCAGGTGAGCGACCATGCCATAGTAATGGATCCCTCCCTGAGGGAGCATTATTCGATGGTTTTCAAAAAGCTCCTGGAAGTGCAGTTCATTCCGGACCGGCTAATCCATATGTGGAATTTTTCGAATAAAGATCCCGGAAGAGACATTTCACGCCCGGAGCGTTTCTATACCCTCATCTACCTTGCGCAGGAGCTGCTTCAGCAAAATATGCGGCAACAGATGCTGCTGAAGGTGGTGGCTTGTAATATGCATTCGCTGCATGAGCAGGGAACTGTTGATCCATTCAATTCACTGTTAACCGGGGCCTGTAAAGTTATTGGTCAGGAGTTTCCGAATATCAGTTGCCAGACAATAGATTTAGAATTGCCTTCGGGGAAATTTACCCGAAACCAGGTGGTTCAGAATATTCTTCAGGAAGTAATCCTAAACACCAGCGATGAACTGGTGGTATACAGGGGTGATAAGCGCTGGGTGCGGTCATTTAGACCGGCAAACCTGGCATCGCCTGGAAGAAACTCAGTGCTGAGAAAACATGGCGTTTACCTGGTAACTGGTGGTTTGAGCGGGATAGGACTGGTATTGGCAAAATACCTTGGTAAGCGATACAAGGCCAGGCTGATATTAACAGGAAGGAGTTCTTTCCCTGATGAGGTAAACTGGGATAAATGGCTTGCCGGGCATCCAGCCAGCGATTCCACCTGCGAAAAAATTCGCTGGTTCCGGCGGCTTCAGCAACTTGGAGCAATGGTAATGATAGAAACTGCCGATGTAACCAAAGAGGAGGATATAGTACAACTGGATCAGCGCATCCGCGAACGTTTTGGAAAATTGAACGGAATCATTCACTCAGCAGGAGTGGCGGGAGGGGGTATTATTGCTGTTAAAAAGGAAGAACTGGCGGCAAAAGTAATGAACCCAAAAGTAAAAGGTACCCTGGTGCTGGAGAAAGTCTTTGGCGGCAACCAGCTTGATTTTTTCGTGCTTTGTTCATCCCTTAGTGCGGTTATGGGAGGAGTAGGGCAGGTTGATTACTGCGCCGCCAACAATTTTCTGGATGGGTTTGCACATCAGAAAAATAAACGAATGGGAACCCGTTACGTATCCATTAATTGGGATACCTGGGGAGAAGTTGGTATGGCCGTTACCACCGAAGTGCCTGAAGAATTAAAGCAGGCACAGGAGGAGGCGCTGCGCAATGGAATAAAGAATGCAGAGGGCGTAGAATTGTTTGAAAGGATATTGTCCGGCAGCGTTCCCCAGGTGCTGGTTTCTACTTTTGACCTTCCGCGAAGAATCAAAAGCATGGCTACACAGCAGATGCTGGTACAGCAATCATCAAAAAAACAAAATAACGGCAAACCTCATTCAAACTTTACCCGCCCAAAAACGAGCACGCCTTACGAGCCGCCGGCCAATGATATTGAACAAAAACTTACTGAAATATGGACGGATCTGCTGGGGTTGGAACAGATTGGGGTGAATGATAATTTTCTTGAGCTGGGTGGTCATTCACTGCTTGCTATTCAATTGAGTTCAAGGTTAAGAGGCGCATTCCGGATTGAATTTTCGGTACAGTCGTTTTTTGAATCGCCTACCATTAGAGCAATTGCCGCTATGATTGGAGAACAAAAAGAAACAGGCAAAGGCATGGAACCGGAAAAACCCTCACTGGTTAAACTTTCGAGAGACAAATACCGCGTAGAAAATCTTTCCGGAAAAACGTAATGATTAAATTATCATATTATGGAACAGGAAGAACATATCAAATATAAAGTGGTAGTAAATCACGAAGAACAATACTCCATTTGGCCGGCTTTCAAAACAACCCCTTTGGGTTGGCGTGAAGAAGGGATTCAGGGAACAAAACAGGAATGCCTTGAGCATATTGAAAAAGTATGGGTGGATATGCGCCCGCTGAGCCTGCGAAAGCAGGGTGAATCAAAACACAAATAAATTTTTCACCTTAAAAATTAATATTTATGCCAGAAAAAAAAAGTAACGCCAACACTAAGTCTGCCGGGTCGGGGGGCTCAGTAAATCCGGGGGCATCATCTACATCAAACCAACCTGCAACAGGCTCAAAAGGTACTATGGATGCGAAGAATTTTCAGAAAAGGGTTAATGACGCCCTTCAGAACTACATACGCGCTTTGCAGGAAGAGAGCAACAGCGGAACTAAACGGGCTGAAGAACTATACCGGGAATTCCTGAAAGCGCAGAGGGAACAACAGGCAATAACAGACGAGAAACTTAAGGAAGACTATCGAAGCTTTATCAGCTCTATGCAGCAAATCTGGGGACAGGAAAATGCGCAATCCAAAGCAGAAGACGCCAACCGTAGTTTTCTTCTTTCGGTAAACGACCGGCAAACGGAAGCGAAAAAGGAACTTGAAGACCTTCAACGGAATTATATGGATACGTTGCAGAAGTATAGTGCACAAGCACAGGAAAATTATTCCGATGTTTACCGCGAATTGCTGAAGGAGTTGCAGTCGGCCTGGTCAAAAGCAGACGTTACCAGTTTTGATACCGGTGCGCTGGCTTCCGTTGGCCAAATGATGATTACGGCCAGCAGTTTCGCATGTCAGTCTCTTCCGGCCAAATAAGGATACAGCTTATGGCAACAGAATATTTCATGTTTCCGGCGTCTTTTGCACAGCAAAGGCTTTGGTTCCTGGAGCAGATGGCGCCGGGAACCGCCTCGTACAATATGTCCAGGGCAACTCGTTTTCCGTATGCGATAAATGTGGCTGTGCTGAAGAAAAGCCTGAATGAGATAGTGCGAAGGCATGAAACGCTCCGAACTACATTCAAAACTGTTAACGGGCAACCTTACCAGTTGGTGGCTTCATCACTGGAGTTGGATATTTTTGTTCATGATGTGAGCCAGCTTGATGCGGTGAGGCGTGAAGCCGCAGCCAGCGAACTCGCACATGCCGATGCACTTCGTTCGTTCGACATAGCCAATGGCCCATTAATACGGGCCTCGCTGGTAAAGCTCGGCTCCAGCGATTATATATTCCTGTTGTCTATGCACCACATTATTTCTGATGTGTGGTCGGTTATGATTTTTTTTAATGAACTGGGCGCCTTGTATGAATCTTTTCTTCAAAATAAGCCATCTCCGCTTCCGGAGCTGCCCCTGCAGTATGCGGATTATGCAGTGTGGCAGCTTGATTATTTGAAAGAAAGAGCCCTGCAGCAACAGGTTGATTTTTGGAAACGCAAACTGGCTGATCTTCCACCGGTTCAGCTTCCGTTCGAAAAAAAGCGGCCTGTTTTTCAATCCTTTCGCGGCGCTCACGAATGGATTGGAATTAACAAAGACCTTACCAATGAACTAAGGAGGATAAGCCAGCAGGAAAATGTTACGCTTTTTATGACCCTGCTGTCGGCATTTGTTGCATTGCTGTATCGTTACTCGAACCAGCAGGATATTGTTGTTGGCGTTCCGGTTGCCGGCCGAAATCAACTGGAGGTGGAGAATCTCATTGGTTTCTTTGTGAATTCCATAATCATTCGTACAAAGTTTGCGCCAGATTTCAGCTTCCGGCAACTTCTTCGGGAAGTAAAGTCAGTATCACTGGAAGCCTTTGCCCATAGCGATCTTCCGTTTGAGAAGCTGGTTGAGGAACTGCATCCGCAGCGCGACCTGAGCCGTAATCCGCTATTCCAGGTATTGTTCCAGATGGCAGCAGGCAGAGAAGGTTACACAGTTTCGCCAGGCAAAGATGGTCTGGATGTTAAAGTGAACATCTCAAAATTCGACCTTACACTGTCTATGGCCGAAGAGGAGGGCAGGCTAACCGGTTTTTTTGAATACAATACTGATCTTTTTCTTCAGTGCACCATTGCGCAAATGATTGATCATTACATACACTTGCTAAAACATGTTGTACGCAATCCTGCCGTACAACTGGCAGAAATTGAATTGCTTGACCGGCGGGAAAAGGAGATTATGCTGAAGCAGTGGAATAAATCAGAGCGTGTTTATCCCGGTAATTCCTTTGTGCACGGTATCATTGAACAAAACGCTGTTCGCTTTCCGGACAAGGTTGCTCTTTATTCCGAACATGAAAAGATTACTTACGGAGAAATGATGCAGTTGGTAAACAAAATGGCGAATTACCTTGTTTCTTTAGGCGCGGCGCCCGAAACCACAGTAGCTGTTTGTATGGACAGGTCTGTTAGCATGGTAATCATCCACCTGGCTATCCTTACAGCTGGCGCTGCCTTTGTACCATTCGATCCCGCCTATCCCGATGACCGGCTGGCATTTATGCTGCACGATACCAGACCCGGTATACTGATTCTGGAAGCTCAACATGCCGGCAAATTCGATAAGCCGGCAATACCGGTTATCATTGTTGGAAAAGAGAAAAAGTATGAAGCGTTTTCAGCCATCGCTCCCAAAGTTGCGCTTGATCCTCGAAACAGGGCTTACATTATGTTTACATCAGGCTCTACAGGTAAGCCTAAAGGAGTAGAGATTTGTCATGAAGGATTAATGAATATGGTATGCTGGAATGTTGAAACCTATGGAATTACTTCAACGGACCAATGCCTTCAGATGGCTACACCCGCTTATGACGCTTATGTATACGAACTGTTTCCCTGCCTCGTTGCCGGGGCTACCGCTTATCTTGTAGACGACTTTAGCCGCACTTCTGCACTTCAGCTAAAACATATCATATTTGAAAAACAGTTAACGGTATGTTTTCTTCCAACAGCGCTTGCCGAATCAGTAGTTCGGGAGTCGTGGCCTGCCGTTGTGCCATTGAGAATACTTGGAACGGCGGGCGAAAAATTAAAAATCGTTCCTACACATTTATTACCATTCCGATTTTTAAATCTTTACGGGCCTACTGAAAATACTGTTATTGCTTCCTGGTTTGAAGTAAGGCCGGGGAATTATGACCAACCCCCAATTGGCAGGCCTATTGCAAATACCAGGTTGTATATCCTTGATGCTCACCTGAACCCGGTTCCGGTTGGTGTTACCGGAGAATTGTTTATATCGGGTAAAAGTGTAGCAAGAGGTTATTACAGGCGGGCTTCGCTAACGGCGGAAAAGTTTATTCCGGATCCTTTCAGTGAGGAACCCGGCAGCCGGCTGTACCGTACCGGCGATATTGTTCGCTATCTTACTGATGGCAATATTGATTTTATAGGGCGGGAAGACCACCAGGTAAAGTTGCGGGGACTAAGGATTGAACTGAAGGAAATAGAGCATCAACTCCTGGAACACCCTGATGTTACCGAAGCAGCAGTACTTATTAGCGAGCTATCGCCGCAGAATAATGCGTTGGTAGCCTACTTGGCCTTAAAAGATGGAAAAGAAACCGGCGCTGCCACTTTAAGAACCTTTCTGAAAGAAAGGCTGCCAGCTTTTATGCTCCCCTCGCTATTTATCTTTCTGGATGAATTACCTAAATCGTTCAGTGGAAAAATTAACGAAAAAGCGCTCCCGCCGCCGGAAAAGGAAAGACAGAAACAAGAAGAATCCTATGGACACATCTCGCACATGGAAAGAACCATCAGTCAAATCTGGAAGCAATACCTGCCTGTTGAAAAGGTAGGCATAGACGCTAACTTCTTCGACATGGGAGGGCACTCGCTTATGATGGCGCAGGTACATTTCAGGCTCAGGGAGGCCCTGGCTGCGGATATTAGCCTAATGGACCTTTTTCAGTATCCCACTATCCGTTCCTTATCAAAATACATCGAGTCGCTGCCGGCGGGTAAAGAACTGGTAGCAGGACAGCTATAACACAAAAGTTTGTACCTACAAATACTCAACTTAATGGATACAGCATCACAACAAAATATTTCCGGCATTGCCATCATCGGAATCGGCTGCAGATTCCCAAAAGCAAAAACTCCCGAAGCTTTCTGGCAAAATCTTCGTGATGGCGTGGAAGCAGTAACGGAGTTCACCCGCGATGAACTGCTGGCAGTTGGTGTGGATCCCTCAATACTCAACCATCCTGCCTATATTCCCAACGGCATCGTATTGGAGGAAGTAGATATGTTCGATGCATCTTTCTTCGACCTTTCCGGGAAAGAAGCGGAACTGATGGACCCCCAGCATCGGATATTTCTGGAAACTGCCTGGGAGGCCCTTGAACGTGCCGGGTATGATGGAATGGGCTATGAAGGGCGAATTGGATTGTATGCGGGAGTGGATTTGAGCACTTACCAGTTTATGAATGTATATGCCAGTATGAACGCGTTACAAAGTTTCAGTAAACGGGAAGTGAGCTGTTACAATGAAAAAGATTATTTTACCGCACATGTGGCAGCCAAATTATGCCTGAAGGGGCCTGCCATTACTGTACAAACGGCCTGCTCTACCTCGTTGATCGCAATTATACAGGCCTGCGGGAGCCTTTTGAATTACCAGTGCGATATAGCGCTGGCGGGGGGAGCAGCTATTACCCTGCCACAAAAAATGGGCTATTTTTACCAGGAGGGCGGCATATCCTCTCCAGATGGTCATTGTCGCGCGTTTGACGCCAGCGCCCGTGGAACCACGGGCGGCAGTGGGGCTGGAGTAGTAGTGCTAAAAAGGCTGGAGGACGCCCTGGCGGATGGCGATCATATAGAAGCGGTCATCCGTGGCTTCGGCATCAATAACGATGGGGCTGAAAAAGTAGGATTTACAGCTCCGGGTATGCATGGACAGGCGGAAGCGATAGCCATGGCCCAGGCAATGGCAGGCGTTAGCGGCAATGATATTTCTTATGTAGAAGCTCATGGAACCGGAACCGTAATGGGTGATCCCATTGAAGTAGGGGCCCTGACGCAGGTGTTTGGCAAGAGCACTGAGCGCAAAGGATATTGCGGACTGGGTTCGGTAAAAACAAATATAGGTCATTGCAATTCCGCCGCCGGGGTAGCCGGACTGATTAAGACAGTACTGTCTCTTAAACATAAGATGCTGCCACCAAGCCTTCATTTTGTAAAGCCCAATCCCAATATTGATTTCAGCAATAGCCCCTTTTACGTGGTTAATAGCCTGCGCCCCTGGGATGCGGGACATGGTCCTCGTCTGGCAGGTGTGAGTTCCTTTGGTATTGGCGGCACCAACGGACATGTGGTATTGGAAGAAGCGCCTGTGTTAAAGAAGTCTTCAGGCTCCCGCACCTATCATTTGCTTGCTTTTTCGGCCCGTACAGCTACAGCCCTTGAGAAGATGTGCACCCGGCTGGAGGAACACCTGAGCACCCATCGCGAACTGTCGCTTGCCGATGTGGCGTATACCTTGCAAACAGGCAGAAGAAGATTTGCTTACCGTAAGATATATGTGCTGCCATCAAAGCTTGCTACCACAGAGCAGGGATGGCTTCAGCAAGCCACTCAGGCATCATGGGGTCCGCAAAATGCAGAGCGAAAGCAGGTGGTATTTTTATTTCCCGGACAGGGGTCGCAATATGTAAACATGGGCAGGGGATTGTATGAGCAGGAGGGACTGTTCAGGCAGATCGTGGACGATTGTTGCACGAAGCTTGAACCATTGCTGGGGTTAGATTTGCGTGAGTTGCTGTACGGCGAACAGGAAGGCGCCTCCGACCGTTTGAAGCAGACTGCCATAGCACAACCGGCGTTGTTTGTTATCAGCTATGCGATGGCCAGGCTCTGGATGAGTTGGGGTGTACAGCCCGATGTTATGATCGGACACAGCATTGGTGAACTGGCAGCGGCCTGTATTAACGGAAACATGAGTTTGGATGAAGCCCTGAAACAAACAGCGGGAAAGATGTTTAAAAAGGATTCTGATTTACAGAAGAAGCTGGTTGAGTGGCGCAACAACCCCGGTGTTTTGATTATGGAAATGATTCCGGCCCTAAATGAGAAGAATGAATTGGAAAATATTGAATTTATTCTTGGGCATTGCTGGTTATGGGGCATTGATATTAACTGGAAGCAGTTTTATGAACAGGAGAGCAGGAACAAAGTGGCGCTTCCAACTTATCCGTTTGAAAAGGAGCGCTACTGGATGGATGCAACCTGGAAACCGGGCAACGGGAAAGGAACTCATGAAGTTGCTGAACATCGGCCCCGGTTTTATACCACCCATTGGCAAATGAGCAGGCATCCCTCCGAATCCTATTTCGATAATATTGCACCTGCCGGCTCTTCTTACCTGGTTTTTGGTCACCCCTGTGAATTTTACGGTGCTTTAGTGAACAATCTTCGGTCATCCGGTAAAAAAGTTATAGAAGTAGTAAAGAGCAATGAGTTTACCTCTAATGATGAACTGGTATTTGGTATTGATCCTTCTAATCCGGATCATTATAAAAAATTATTCAAATGCTTACAATCATCTTCCTTAACATTTGAAACTATACTGCATTTATTTAATTTCAAAGAACGCCGTTTTACCTTTGAAGGTAATATTAAAGAACACTCCTTTAATGAGGAGTTGCACTACGCTTTCTTTAGCCTGTTGTACATTGTAAGGGCCTTACAGGAATACAATTTACAGGATGAGATTAGGTTGGAAGTAGTGGCCAGCGGGTTGCACCGGTTTCATCATTTTGAACACCACGATCCCCTAAAATCATTATTATCGGCGGCCTGCAGGACGTTGGACGGGATGCTGCCAAATCTGAAGTGGCAAATTGTTGATGTTGACTTCAACTTGTTTCGTCCTGCAGCTATTCAGGATGTGGCGGCCAGGTTACTGGATGAATTGGACTATGAAATAACAGACCACGAATTGATGCTGAGGAATGCTATCAGGCTTATACCCGTCACCAAAATGGCAAATATTTCTTCAGTAAAAGATACTGTGGTTTTTAAACCACAAAATACCTACCTGATTACCGGAACTATGAATGAGGCAATCTGGTTATTTTCAGAATATCTTATGAAGGCAACTCAGGCAAAATTGGTTTTTGCAACAGGTCCGGACTTTCCTGTTGCGGAACACTGGGAACAGTGGTTAGCCAACCATGAAATTAACGATCCTTTTGCCATAATGATTAACCGGTTCAGAAACTGGCAACAGTCAAATTTCGAGTTTATAACAGTTGGTATAGATATTACCAATTATAAACAGGTTATAGATCTGAAAGCTTTGGCAAAAGCATATTTTGGAAAACCGGATGGCATTTTTCATATTGACGATGCACGAAGAGCAATGATCCCGGATCCGCAAGTTGAGAAAAGAATTTCCGATCAGGTAAAAGCCGTTTGTAATCTGGATGCCGTTTTCAACAGCGATCAACCCAACCTTTTTATGCTTTGTTCATTTGACGAAAATGCCAGGTGTTTTTTTGATTCATTTGCGAGGGATCGTTACAACAGGTTTGGAGCAAAAACCATCTCTGCTTGTTTCAATGGCATAGTGCACAATGATATTGGTATTTCAGGAGCAGGAATGCACTCAATTTTTGAGCAGGTTATTTCATCTCATCTTCCTCAGGTAGTGATTTCCTGTGAAGATATGGGTGGTGATTTGCAGGAACACTTTTCAAAGAACCAATACGCCGTTCAAAATTAATTTAATGATACTGCAAGTTGCTGCCATACAGTTTAGCCGCAGGGAAGATTTAGCCGCAGCTTCAGCGCTAAAACTCCGGAAAAGTGCATTTCAAACGCTTCCTTCCGTGGAATGGACAGAGATTCAAAATGCAAACTTAGAACCTTCCAGGGTTGCGTATGCTATCACAGCAATACGCTCCCACTCGGAACGGGTGATCATTCATGTTAAGTTTCGGGTATCCGGGGTAAGCAGACTTCCGGTTTCTATTTCCATCAGAGCCACGCAACCTCCGCTCTATATTAACCCCAACCTATGGAGCACTTTGCTGGCCACCCATAGCAACATACTTGGTGAGGTGAAAGAGCAAAATATATCAATCTCACAAAATGGGGAAACCCCTTTTATCAGTTTCGAATTAAGCAATCATACACTGACAGAACGGGGTGTTGGTATTTTTCAGGTTATCTGGCACTGGCAATTCAGGGAAAGGCCAGATCAGCCCTGGGAAGTTTTTGGCAGAACACAACACAAGGTTTATGTGTTGCTAAACGAACCAACCCTTCCATTCGCACAGGATTTTCCGGGCGATATGCTTTTACCCTGGACGGATATCCTGGATTATGCCTGTGAATGGGCAGCGGGGTCCAGATCAGAAGATGAAGCAGCAGGCAGGATTACCGGCAGATTATTCAGTATGGGACCAAAGTTCTTTGAATACAACTGCATAAACTTCCTTCCGGCTTATGTTCAAATACTGGATCTTTCCGGCAACAGTTTTTTTAACTGTACCAATTTCCTGTTGCATCTAAAAACAAGCAGTATAAACAGATTCGTTATTTGCTCAGATTGTGCGGCAATAGTGTCAACCTTTGCCAATATTCTCGGGTGCAGCCTGTGGCAATCTAAAATGGAAACACCTGGTATAATGTTTCGGGTAAACGACATATTGGCCATTGGCGGTACGGGTTGGCAAACACCCTGCGGTGTTCCTGGCTTCGCATTTCATGAGGTGGCATGGAAAGGAAATTGTACTTCATCTGATCGCATATTTGATGCTTGTCTTGCTATTGATGGATCCGTTAGTTTGGTTGATTTTTTCAGAGTGCCCTTATTGCCGGTAAACATTCTGCTGGGCAGTCAGGGTTCAGGTTTGTACCGGGACAGACTTGTTTTTCCATTGGACTGGATACTTTCAGAACCCAGACCGCAAACAAGGTTGCGCAGAATGCTTATACCGGGTATTCCTCAATTTCCTTTTTTTGCTGTACGGTCTGGCTCTGCTGATGTGCAGGAGAAGGAATCATTGGCGGCGGTTAAACTGCAGTTCGGTTCTTCCAAAAAAGCCAGGCCCGGAAAGAGGGCTGAATTATCGCCGGTTCGGGGTTTTTTTATTGACGAATCTGAGTTTCCTGATTGGGAGATTATGCTACTGGACCTTTTTGAAAGCAATAGGGGTGTTCAAAGGATATTGCATTCGAGGTGGCTTCCGGTTAACAGCTTCAGCACTTCCTTACGAGTTGACTTTTACGAATGTCCTTCCGCCGGGGATGCACAGGAGTTCGCTCTAAAAATGCTTACACACCTGCACACCGGAACCAATAATATTGTTCAGAGCCATAACATCGGTGATATAACTTATTTATGGAGCCAGCATAAAAACATTCTGTTTACAAGGAATAACATTGTAGCAGCCATTGGTAATTCTAACAGCCGGCAAATATCTGTTAAACCATTAGCAGAAAAACTCGACGGGTATATCACTGCCTTTAATCAAACCATTGCAACTCAGGCAGGTTCCAATCAAAGAAAAGTAAAAAACATCAATGCTGATTTCTCAAAAGCTGAAGAGCCGGTGAACCGGTGGTGGTTTTAGAAGCAGGCAGACGTTATTTGTTTGTTCTTTTAAAATCTCAAATATCTTATTCTTCCTCATCTTCCGCATCCGGCTTCCTTATATGCCTGTTCCTGAGTCGCACTGCCGGGTTGCCCATGGGGCTGAGCCCCGGCCGTTCGTCACCCAGCAAAATACCCCAGGGCCGTAACTCGGTAGTGTGATCAAAAATAATTTTAAGTATAGCAATCATAGGTAGCGATAAAAACATGCCCGAAACACCGGCGAGTGTGCCACCTATGATAACGCCAAGGATGCTTGCCAGGGCATTGATCTTTATTTTAGACCCTACAATACGGGGCATAAGAATATTATTATCCAAAAACTGAACAACAGCAATAACAATCAGCACGGTAAACACATGCCACAGTTCAGAGGATGAAGTAAGCGTGAGCAGCACACCGATAATATTGCCAATAAGGGCCCCCACGTATGGAATAAGGTTGAGCACAGCGAAAATAATGGCTATCAGCATGGCATGTTTAATGCCTATAATCATCAAAATGCCTCCTAATAATATGGTCATATAGGTTACCTGTATCATTAAACCAGTCAGGTAGCTTTTAGCCATTACTTCGGTTTCGCGTAAAGCCGATTCTACCTGTGGATGATCATCCCTGTTGAACCACAGGAAAACGAAACGCAACAGCAGGTTTTTATAAAACAGGATAAGAAAAACATAGATGGGGAGCAATCCCATAAATACAAATACCCCGGTAAGCGATAAGGCGGCGCCGCTGAGGTACGAACCTGCATTGTTCAACAGGTTGACGCCCTGTTCCTGCAGTACTTTGATTTGCTGGTCTGCTGAAAGGTTAAGGTTTCTGTTAACCCAGTCGCTTAACGTTTGCCAGTGCTGGTTAAGATTTTTCTCCAACTGGGGGAAATCTTTTACCAGTGATGCAACCTGCAGAGATAAGAAGCCCAGTATCAGTATAACGATTAATGCTGCAGCTAAAATAACCAGCACAATAGCAATGATCTCAGGTATTTTTATCCTTCGCAAAAACCTGAACATGGGCAACAGCATGAGGCTTATAAAAAAAGCCATGAGCAAAGGCATTATGATTGTATTCGCCACAGAAAAAAGGGCTATGATTAAACATAACCCCAAAAGTTCTATGGAACGTTTTACTGTTAAAGGCAATTGATTCATACAGAAAGTATTATTACCAAGTTACATAAAAAATATGCCAGATAAAATTGTGATTTTGGTGGTGAGCAAATTACCTATTTTTAAGTAAAGATTGCTGTTATGAAAAAGGGGTTGCACCTTATTGTTTTCTTTTTTACAACTACGGTTCTTGCAGCTCAGCCTAACAATTCCGGGCGTTTGATGGCGGGAGCGGCTGAAGCCATTATAAATCCGACTGCCGGAACCTATCTCGCGGGGTATGATCAGAACAGGAAAAGTAGCGGGGTGCACGATAACCTTTTTGTAAAAGCCGTTGTGGTAGCCAACCGTCAAAATGCACTGGCCATTGTTACTGTAGATTGCATTGGGTTGCCCTACCCGGTTGTGCAGCAAATAAGAGATGCGGTGGAACTAAAGCTCTCTGCCGATATGTTTAATGCAGGACATATTATTATTTCGTCTACCCACACCCATTCGGCACCCGATGTGATTGGCATTTGGGGACCCGACAGGCTGCACACCGGAACCGACAGCAGTTATATGAAGTTTGTCGTCAACACTGCTGCAGCCGTGATCGTAAAAGCATGGGAACGCAAACGGCCGGTTGTGGCAAAGTACGCAGATACTGCATTTGGAGAAGGCTGGGTTGAAAATGTTTCGGACAGCCTGGAAATAGACCGTTCCGTTGCGATTGTGCAGTTTACTACTCCGGGTGGAAAAAACATTGCAACACTTACCAATTTTGCCTGTCACCCTACTTTTCTAGGAAGAGAAAATACATTGGTGAGCGCGGATTTCCCTTCGGGGTTCTATAAGCAAATGAACGCTAAGCTCGGCGGGATAAATCTGTATCTGCAGGGAGCGATAGGAGGATGGGTGCAGCCTGAAAAAGTTGCCCGCACCTTTGAAGAAGCGGAACAAAAAGGGAAAGCGCTTGCCGGCGTAGTAAGTAGCGTATTGAAACAATCAAAAATGCTCGAAGGGAATGATGTGACGTTTTCCTCACGTCGCTTTGAAATGCCTGTAAGCAATAAAGCCTTCAGGCAAATGGCCGCTGCAGGAATTACCCGGAGAGATATTAGCGAAGGCACTCCTACAGAAGTGGCGTGGTTTAGTATTGGCAGCGCAGTATTTGCCACGCTCCCGGGCGAAACCTCCCCGTTTTATTCTTTCGCAACCAAAAAGTTAATGACGAACAAAGGACCAAAATTTGTTTTGGGATTGGGGCAGGATGAATTAGGCTATATTCTGAAACCCGGGTTTTTTGATCCGGCCACAACACTGCATGCCGCTCCTTATCTTACCAGCATGTCGCCGGGCAAAGAAGCCGGGGCTGCAATGATGCAGGTACTCACGGAACTGGCGGAGCGGAATGGAGAGCAATGATGCGGTCAGTATCCGCCGCGGCGGACAAAATTCAAATCCGAATAATTTAAGTTCGAAATCCGAAAGAGGCTTTCAGTAACTTGTCCGCCGTGGCAGATCAGCTATGAGCTATCAGCAGAGAAAGGAGTATTCATTCTATCTTTAGTATTTATCCACCGATAGCTGACCGCCGATAGCTGACCGCTACCCTATTGATTCACCAGTTTCATAGCACCTTCGCTGTACCTGTTGCCCACATTAGGGTACCGGGCTATTAAATCATTCATCGCCTTCAGGTCACTTTCAGATAAATGAAGATCCACGGCGCCGGCATTTTCTTCTAAGTATTTTCTTTTCTTGGTGCCGGGTATAGGAATAATATTATCTCCCTGCGCCAATACCCATGACAGGGCAAGTTGTGCTGGTGTAGCTTTTTTATCTTTCGCTAGTGCTGCAAATTCATTTACCAATTGAATATTGTTTTGTAAGTGTTCCTCATCAAAACGGGGCAATGTGCGTCGAAAATCATCGGCGGCTAATTGGGCGGGATCATTTACCGTAGCGGTAATTATTCCCCTTGCCAGTGGTGAATAAGGAATTAATGAAATGCCCAGTTCACGTACAGTATCTAATATTTCACCTTCTATATCCCTGCTCAGTAATGAATACTCGCTTTGCAATGCAGCAATGGGATGAACGGCATGTGCTTTTCGTATAGATTGTGCGGATGCCTCACTAAGGCCGAGATAACGCACTTTACCTTCTTTTACCAGGTCGGCCATTGCGCCAACCGTTTCTTCAATAGGAATATTTTTATCTACGCGATGGGCATAATACAGATCAATGGTATCAATTTTTAATCGCTTCAAACTCCTTTCTACAGCCGTTTTTACATATGCCGGTGATCCGTCAACATAAGTACCGGGCAGTCCGCTATGCCCCGGTGTACTGTCTTTAAAACGAAAGCCGAATTTAGTGGCGATGAAAACTTTGCCGCGGTTAGGCGCCAGTACCTGTGATACCAGCTCTTCATTTTTCCCATTGCCATACATATCTGCTGTATCCCAAAAATTAATGCCCAGGTCTAAAGCCTTATGCAGCGTGGCAATGCTTTCGGTATCATCGGTAGGTCCATAGGCATAGCTCATGCCCATGCAGCCAAGTCCGATAGCGGATAACTTTTCTTTTGTATTGCCGAGGTATCTGTATTGCATGTTCTATTGTTTATAAGATTACCATTGTATGAATTCAATAATTTTCTCAAGGTATTCCTGGTCCGTGGTGTCAAAATGATTGTATGCTTCACTGTCTGCATCCAGTACCCCTACCACTTCATTGTTCCTTATAACCGGCACTACAATTTCTGATTTGGATAAACTGCTGCAGGCTATATGCCCCGGAAATTTTTCAACATCGGGCACAATGATCGTTTGGGCTTTTTCCCAACTGGCGCCGCAAACGCCTCTTCCCTTACGGATACGGGTACAGGCTACAGGGCCCTGGAAAGGACCTACCACCAGTTCGTTTTCCTTAACGATATAAAACCCTGTCCAAAACCATCCGAATTGCTCTTTGAGCGCCGCTGATATATTGGCTAAGTTAGCCACCAGGTCGGGCTCTCCTTCTATTAACGCTTTTATCTGCGGGATAAGCGCCTGGTATTGCTCCGCTTTGGAACCTGTTGCAATGATCAGATCTTCTGCCATGCTGCAAAGGTAGCAAGTTACAGGTTGCAAGGCGCAGGTTTCACGTTTGGTACAGTTTTCAGCATGCGGTCTGACGTTCCTTCGCCGCGTACCGACCGCCTACATTTCTCACATTCTCACATTTTTCACATTTTTCACATTTCCACATTCTCACATTTCTACAAAGGTCTTATCCAGATATTTCTGAAAGCGGTGGGATTGCCATGATCCTGTAAAACAAGTGGTTCTTTATTACTGTGCTTTTCGTAATTGGGAGTACCGATGTATTGCGTGGAGCCCCAGATGGTAGTATTGTTTTGCACCAATACTCCATTGTGAAATACAGTAATTCTTGCAGGTGTTCTAACTGTTCCATCTTCCTGGAAAGTAGGGGCGGTGAACAGTATATCGTAGGTTTGCCATTCACCGGGTCCGCGGGAAGCATTTACCAAAGGTGGCGTTTGTTTATAAATGCTGGCAGCCTGCCCGTTAGAATAGGTGCGGTTGTTATACGAATCGAGTATCTGCAGTTCATACTTACCCATCAAAAAAATACCGCTGTTACCGCGGCCCTGGCTTTCGCCTTTTACTACAGCAGGAGTGCGCCATTCAATATGCAACTGGCAATCGCCAAAGCCTTCTTTTGTTTCAATGCCGCCGGTACCGCCTTCTACTACCAGGGCGTTTCCTTCAATTTTCCATTTTACAGGTCCGCCACCTTTTTGTGCTTTCCATTTGGAAGCATCTTTGCCATCAAACAATACAATAGCGTCTGAGGGCGCATCAGCAGCGGTTTTGCCGGGGGTAATCACACGTACGGGAGGATCCCAGTATTCGGTTAATTTTGGGTCGCCCTTCCGTGGGGCCTCTTGTGCAAAAACTGCCGAAACAGCAAAGGATAAACAAGCGCTCATTACAATTTGAGATAAACGAATGATCATAGTCAAAATTTGTTGCGTTTATAAAAGAGGTACAATTTATAACAAAATATGGTTTGAGATCGCTTTTAACAAACGCGCAACGAATTACAAGTTTGAAGATTTCTAATTTATTGCTTATGGTTACATAAGATCACCACTAAAAACAAAAGGCATGAGTAATATATAATCTGCACTTTATCGTTCAAACTCAAAAAATGGTATTCGATCTTCTTTTGCGTTTATTGCTGTTTTGCCACTCCTGCCTGCCCGGATGATTCGTTCGGACTGACGTGAAAGAAACCTAAGAAAGAAGTGGATATAAAATTTTGCCACGTAAAAACTGTGGCTTATTTTTGCGGCGTTAAAAAATATTAATAATGATCCATCGCACACATCATCACCATCATTTCTTACCCAAAGGGTAGGCCGGTGCTGTATGTGCAGATTTCAATACAACATGTTAGAGGCTTACCGTCGGGTAGGTCTTTTTTATTTTAAATACATCAGATAATGCTTAAACTGGCAATACAAAAATCGGGACGGCTGCATGAAGATTCGATGAAGCTGCTAAAGGAATGCGGCATCGCTGTTTCCAATGGCGCCAATAAACTAAAAACGGAAGCTACCAACTTCCCGCTCCAGGTGTTTTTTTTGAGGGATGATGATATACCCCAGTATGTGGAAGATGCCGTAGCGGATATTGGTGTCGTAGGCGAAAATGTAGTGTATGAAAAAAACAAGTCGGTAAAAACGGTAGAGCAACTGGGTTTTGGAGGTTGCAGGTTAAGCATTGCTGTTGTAAGGGGCGAGTCGTATAACAATATACAGTCGCTTGAAGGCAGACGTATTGCTACCAGTTACCCTCATCTCACCAAACAGTTTCTTAAAAAAAATAAAGTAAATGCCGAAATACATGAGATCAGCGGTTCGGTGGAAATTGCTCCCGGAATCGGCTTATCCGATGCAATTTGCGACCTGGTAAGCAGCGGGTCTACGTTACTCACCAACGGGTTGAAAGAAGTGGAAACTATTCTGCATTCCCAGGCCGTTCTTATCCGTCACAATAATTTTAATATGGTACAACAGCAAGTACTTGATAAATTATTGTTTCGTATACACGCCGTGAGGAAAGCTAAGAACAATAAATATATTTTATTGAACGCACCCAATAATAAACTGGATGAGATCATTGGTTTGTTGCCGGGAATGAAAAGTCCTACGGTATTGCCTCTGGCCGATAAAGGCTGGAGTTCTGTACACAGTGTATTAAGTGAAGATGAATTCTGGGATAAGATAGAACAATTAAAAGGGGCTGGTGCACAGGGTATACTGGTGGTGCCGATTGAGAAAATGGTATTGTAGGTAAATACAGAAGAACCAAGAAACAAAAGACAAGTCCCAAATAAATATAAAATCCGAAGCACAAAATCCTAAATCCGAAGATAAATCCAACCATAAACGGTAAACCACAAACGATAAACTATATTAATTTCAAATCATCCAATGAATATCATCATCAATCCCCCGCGCAACGAATGGACAGCATTGCTGCAACGGCCGGTGCTGGATCATTCTGTGCTGGAGACCGCCGTGCTGCAGGTGCTGGACAATGTGAAGCAGAATGGCGATAAGGCGCTGATTGAACTCACCCGGCGTTTTGACGGTGTATTGCTGAAAGATGTCGGGGTGCCCGATGCGGAAATGGCGGCAGCGGAACAGGCGTTGCCTGCAGAACTTAAAACTGCTATAATACAGGCAAAACAGAACATCGAAAAATTTCATTCTGCGCAAATGCAGGCAGTAATTAAAATGGAAACGATGCCGGGCGTGCAGTGCTGGCGCAAAAGTATCGGAATAGAAAAAGTGGGATTGTATATCCCGGGTGGCTCAGCACCACTCTTCTCAACTGTTTTAATGCTGGGTATACCGGCGCTGCTCGCAGGTTGTAAAGAAGTTATATTGTGCACACCTCCCGGTAAAAATGGCAATATTCATCCCGCGGTTTTATATGCGGCAAAAGTTGCGGGCATCACGCAAATATATAAAGCCGGCGGCGCGCAGGCCATTGCGGCTATGGCTTACGGAACGGAAACCATCCCTGCGGTATATAAAATTTTTGGACCGGGTAACCAGTATGTAACCTGTGCTAAGCAGTTAATACAACGCGGGGGAATTGCCATTGATATGCCTGCCGGTCCCAGCGAAGTATGTGTGCTGGCCGATGAAACAGCCAATGCAGCTTACGTGGCCGCCGATTTGCTGTCGCAGGCCGAACATGGGCCAGACAGTCAGGTGTTGCTGGTGAGCACTTCGGCCGCTGTGATTGAAAAAATCATTAAGGAAAAACAACGCCAGATGGTTGCCCTTCCGCGAAAGGAGATTGCCGCGCAGGCATTGGCCAACAGCAAAGCTTTTATAATAGAAAATATGAGTGATGCGATAGCGTTGATTAACGCTTATGCGCCGGAACACCTGATCATAAACTGTGAAAATGATGAAGCCATAACGGAGCTGGTGGTGAACGCGGGCTCTGTATTCCTGGGCAATTATTCACCCGAAAGCGTTGGGGATTATGCCAGCGGTACCAATCATACGCTGCCTACCAATGGGTATGCCAAAGTGTTCAGCGGCGTGAGTATTGACAGCTTTGTAAAAAAGATCACTTACCAGAAATTAACCCGCGAAGGTCTCAATAATATTGCTTCCACTGTAATTGGTATGGCCGAAGCTGAGGGGTTGCAGGCGCATGCCAATGCGGTGAAGATGAGAATAGAGGGGCGGAGTGGCAAGTCGTAGGTAATAAGTGGGTCTATTCTAACCACAAACAATAAACTACAAATTGAAATTAGGGTTATGAATTTTAATGTAAACGACCTTGTAAGGGAAAATGTAAAGAAGCTGGTTCCTTATTCTTCTGCCCGTGATGAATTTAGCGGAGAGGCAAAAATATTCTTAGACGCGAATGAAAACAGCCTGGGATCGCCCACAACAAAATGGTACAACCGTTATCCTGATCCGCACCAGCAAAAAATAAAAGAGAAGCTCAGCGCTATAAAAGGCGTGCCGGCAAAAAATATTTTTTTGGGTAATGGCAGCGATGAGTGTATTGACCTGCTGTTTCGTGCCTTTTGTAATCCCGGAAAGGATAATGTAATTATTTGCCCGCCTACTTACGGTATGTATGAAGTGAGCGCTCATATTAATGACGTGGAGTTGCGTAAGGTTCCCCTGCTTGAAAACTTCCAGTTAGACCTGGTGAACATGGAAACGAAGGTGGATGATTTTACAAAGATCATCTGGTTGTGTTCACCCAATAACCCCACCGCCAATTCTCTGAACAGGGAAGATATAGAAATAGTGCTGAATAATTTCCCCGGTATCGTGGCCATTGATGAGGCATATATTAATTTTTCACGCCACCGGTCTTTTGTGCAGGAACTGGCTGAATACCCTAACCTGGTTGTTTTGCAAACCCTTTCTAAAGCATGGGGACTCGCAGGATTGCGTTTGGGTATGGCTTTTGCGGAAGAAGAGATTGTAAACATCTATAATAAAATAAAGCCGCCATATAATATCGGGCAGGCAACACAGGAAATAGTGTTGAATGCGCTGGATCGTGTAGAGGAGGTGAATGAAATGATCAGGGTGCTCGTGCGGGAACGGGATCTAATGGTAAAAGAGCTGTCATCGGTTGCTGTGGTGGAACAGGTGTATCCCTCAGATGCCAATTTTTTGCTGGTAAAGGTTAAGAATGCAAAGGCGGTATATGCCGCTTTATTAAATAAGGGTATTGTGGTTCGTGACCGGAGCAATGTACAGTTGTGTGAAGGCTGCCTGCGCATAACGGTAGGAAGTCCTGCAGAAAATGCAGTTCTCGTGAATAGTTTAAAAGATTATGGAACAGCTTTGTAATTTTATATTTCTAAAAACAATTTGATATGAAAACGATCAAATGGTATCTGTCATGTTTGGTTTTTACATGCATGATAGTGGTATCTGCATGCGCAGAAGAAAATAATAATATACGCGATACTGCAGCTAAATTACCGACTGCTGTTGCTGATCCCGCGTTAACCCTGCCCGATGGATTTACGGCAACTACGGTGGCTGAAAACCTGGGAGTAGTAAGGCATATTGCAATTAGCAGTAACGGAGACATATACGCGAAACTGGAGAAGCTGAAAGATGGAAAGGGTATTTTGTTGCTGAAAGGCGGAAATGCCACAGCCCTGAGCAGCTTTGGAAATTACCCGGGAACGGGCATCGCTGTTAAAAATGGTTACTTATATGCATCTTCCAATTCGGCTGTATACCGGTACAAACTGAACGCTAATAATGAAGTGGAGAACCCCGCTAAACCGGAAACCATTGTAAAAGGACTCACTGATCGTGGGCAGCATAATGCTAAATCCATTACGCTGGATGATGCCGGTAATATTTATGTAAACATCGGTGCACCCTCCAACTCCTGCCAGGTGCAGGACAGGGCGGTAGGATCAAAGGGGCAGGATCCCTGCCCGATATTAGAATATGCCGGGGGAATATGGCAGTTTAAAGCAGGCACACCCGGTCAGGAATTTAAAGATGGCATACGCTATGCCACCGGTATCAGGAATGCCGTTGCGTTAAGCTGGAACAGCAACGTCAACGAATTATACGTATTGCAGCACGGACGCGATGACCTGCACCGCATGTTTGATGATTTGTATACCGTTAAAGACAATGCTGAATTACCGGCGGAAGAATTTTTACTGGCAAAAAAAGGATCGGATTTTGGTTGGCCCTATTGCTATTACGACGGAAAGCAGGAGAAAAAAATGCTGGCGCCCGAATATGGCGGTGATGGCAAAACGCAGGGTCGGTGTGAAGGTGCAGATAAACCCATCATGTCCTTTCCGGCTCACCTGGCGCCCAATGCATTGGTGTTTTACACCGGCAGCCAGTTCCCTGAAAAATATAAAAACGGTGCTTTCATTGCTTTTCATGGATCATGGAACAGGGCGCCTGAGCCGCAGGCCGGATTTTTTGTTGTATTTGTTCCCATGAAAGATGGTAAACCCAATGGCGAATGGGAAGTGTTTGCAGACGGGTTTGCCGGCAGTGCTGAAAAGAAAGCCTCCGGCAGGGTAGATTACCGCCCCTGTGGTTTAGCGCAGGGCTCCGACGGTGCTTTATATGTGTCGGATGATAACAAGGGTAATATATGGAAGATTACTTATAACGGTAAATAATATGCGAAGAAGACTGATTCCTGTAAATGTGGTGATTGCCGCTCTTTTATTTATTTTGCTGAGCCTTGAGCCCGATCAAACCAAACCACCCGCAGCGGTAATGGAAAGAGGCAAAACGGTATATACAAAAGAGTGTTTAACCTGTCACCAGGCAGATGGGCTTGGGGTGCAGCGTATGAATCCGCCATTGGCAAAAACGGAATGGGTGCTGGGGCCAAAGGCAAGGCTTATAAAAATTGTAGTAAACGGGTTAACGGATCCTATAGAAATTGATGGGGATACTTTTCACAATCCTATGCCGCCACATCCGCACTTAACCGACCAGGAAATAGCTGACGTGCTCACGTATGTGCGGAATAGTTTTGGTAATAAAGCCAGCGCTGTTACCCTAAGAGAAGTAAAAAGGGTAAGAGCGGAGAAGAAGATATAAAAGAATTAAATTAAAACTAAACCCCTGAAATAAGAATTATGGCAAAACGGATTTTATTTATTGACCGGGATGGCACACTGATTTATGAAGCCCCTCCAACCTACCAGCTGGATGCATTTGAAAAGCTTACTTTTTACCCGCACATGTTTGAATACATGACCAAAATTGCCAGGGAATTAGACTATGAACTGGTAATGGTAACCAACCAGGACGGATTGGGAACGGATGTGTTTCCGGAAGATACGTTTTGGCCTTTGCATAATTTAGTGATGAAGAGCCTCGAAGGTGAAGATATTTTTTTTAGCGCGGTGCATATAGATAAAACCTATCCTCATGAAAACGCACCTACCCGTAAGCCGGCCACTGGCATGCTTACACAATATTTGAATAACCCGGATTATGATATCGTCAACTCATTTGTTATTGGCGACCGCATAACAGATATCCAATTGGCCAGGAACCTCGGCTGCAGGGGCATCTGGCTCAACAACGATGCTTCGCTGGGTGCTGCCGAAATTTCGGATAAGGTAGCTGCGCTGCAGGATACCATTGCACTGGAAACAACGGAATGGAGTAAAATATATGGATTCCTGAAGTTGGGTCAGCGTTCGGTTACCCAGAACCGTAATACCAATGAAACAAAGATCAGCGTGGCATTGAATGTTGACGGATCGGGAAAGGCGGACATTTCAACGGGTATTGGTTTTTTCGATCACATGCTGGAACAAATTGCCCGTCATGGTAAAATGGATTTATCTGTTCATACCAAAGGCGACCTGCATATTGATGAACATCATACCATTGAAGATACGGGCATTGCGCTGGGAGAAGCTTTTGCCAAAGCCCTGGCCGATAAAAGAGGAATGGAGCGTTACGGTTTTGCTCTGCCCATGGATGAAGCCGATGCCAAAGTGCTGATTGATTTTGGCGGACGAAGCTGGCTGGTATGGAATGCCGAATTTAAGCGGGAGAAGATAGGAGAGATGCCTACGGAAATGTTCTACCATTTCTTTAAATCGTTTTCCGATGCCGCCAAATGCAATCTCAATATTGAATGCAGGGGCGATAACGAACATCACAAAATAGAAGCGATTTTCAAAGCCTTTGCCAAAGCCATCCGCATGGCAGTAAAGCGCGACCCGCTGAGCAATTATTTACCGAGCACGAAGGGGGTGTTGTAAAGCTATTTTAAGCCGGGGCCAGTAGTTTTATATTATTTCGTGGGACTTAGTGGTCTCCTGGGATAAAAAAGTTCTGAAAGTCGCCGGCGTCACCAGGTCCCCCGGTAAGGATATGATGGCTATTGCTTATTTATTCTATTAATTCTGGCCCTTGTCATTCTTTCTCGTAAACCACCTTCGTTTAAAAAAGCTCTTTCCAAAGCTACCAATTGCCTGCCCAGTAAATAAGACGTAACATTTATTAAACAACACATGATATTGGCGCTTATCTCCGGGTTCTCATGCTCAATTGCTTTTTTAAAGGTATTGTAACTGGCTCCCGGTGTTTTATTCAGCTCATTAAAACGCAGGGAAAGGCGGTCATTTCTTTCCCACTTGCTTAAATTGTTTGTTCGCAGGTAATCTTCATAATCTATGAGCAACTCTTCCAGGCTGGCGCGGGCAACATTGGTAAGTTTAATTTCGGTTTCTTTCGAAGTGGCGGAAGCCATGCTTGCCTCTGCAATATTTTGTTTTCCTGACCTGGCCGCCTGTATCATCTGATCAATGGTGCGATCGTATTTTTTTAGGAAGTGCCGGCAGAAATAAACAGTGCCGTCATAAATAATCTCCGCTTTCTGAAAAGTAATCAAATTGCGGTACCCGCCATGTATAGGTATAAATCCTTCGGTGTTTTCTTCGGTTGCCATGTGAAATGCATTTATTCGTGCGTTCTAAGTTATGAAACATAAGGAAGGTTTCAAACGGTAACAAGCTGGTCAGGCCTTTTGTTTCTTGCATATTCCGTGGGACTCAGTAGTCTCTTGGGACAAAAGCGCTGAAGTCGCTTGAGTCACCGGGTCCCCCGAAAGAGCGGCTATTGCTACTGGTCCTATACTGCCTCATTCACTATCGCCAGCGCCATACCATCATGGTATTTACTGCCCACTGTTTGAATGATGGTGGCGGTAACCTGTTTGGTAGCAGCCAGCAGTGTAATAAAACGTTTCACGCCGGTTACATTGGTGTCATCGCTGTTTTCTTCGAGTATCTTACCTTCGCGCACTACATTATCTGCAATGATGAGCGTACCCGGCCGGGAGAGTTGTAACGACAGTTCAAAATATTCTGCATAAGGCTCCTTGTCGGCATCAATGAATATAACGTCAAAGGGCCCCGCGCTTTCTTTTTTCAGTTTGGGCAGTTCTTCCAGTGCATTGCCCACACGAATTTTAACTGCATTGCTTAAACCCGCATTTGAAATATTGGTGCGAGCCACATCTGCATGGTGCTGGTCCAGCTCAAGTGAAACCAATTGTCCGCCTTCCTGCAACGCCCTTGCCAGCCAGATGGTACTGTACCCGCCCAGGGTGCCGATCTCTAATATTTTTTTAGGATTGCTGAGTTTGGCCAATATATGCAAAAACTTCCCCTGGTTCTCGGAAACGCTGATGAGCGGAAGATCGCCTTCAATAATGGCTTGCTTGGTTTGCAGCAACGCATCATCTTCCTTTACAAACAAATGATTGATAAACTGGTCTACTACGCCAAAAATACTTGTATCCATAAAAATTATTTCTTTTTTTTCCTGTACTGCTTTTCGAGGTTAATGATCTCCACTTTCCTGAACTCAACCGGGTGGCTTTCACTTTGCAGGGAAATATATCCGCTCTTCAGCAGTTGCCCGTCTTTTTTAACCGCGGGATCATAGTTGCTCACATTGCCACCGCCTATCTGTGGTTTTTGATATACCAGAACAGTATCTCCGTTTACAATTTGTTTAATCACCGAATCACCCAATACCAGCACTTCAGCTCTTACCCATTCGTTGTTGCGGAAAGTTTTTGAGTTGGAGTTAATGCAATGTGGCGTAAACAGTTTTCCGTCCATTTCTACATTGGTGCCCGGTGTGCAAAGATTGCAGGTGGTTCTTTTCCCGGTTGAGTCGCCGCCCAGTAACTGGTCTTCTATTGAAATAGGAAAGTCCTGGTCTTTAAGCATGGTTGACGGTGGTTGACAGTGCAGCATAATGCCACTGTTTTTATATGCCCATCCCGGCCCGCCTTCCACCTGTTTGCCTACGAACCGATATTCCACCGCAAGCAAATAATACGAATAGGGCTTTTTATAAAAAATATGGCCAAACTGGTTATTGAATGCAGTATACTCATCGTAAGACACTACCATTTTTCCATCTTCCACCCGGAATGTATTGCCGTAATTATCATTCAATTCATGCCCGCTGATCTTAACAGTCCAGCCTTTCAGGTCTTTGCCATTAAAAAGTTGCTTCCATTTTCTTTTGTCCTGGGCGAAAGACGTAATGGTGAAAAGCGTGAAAAGTAAGATCATTAAATTTTTCATAGTTGCAAGATAATAAAAAGACGGATCAGTAAGTCTGCTGAATAAGCGGCTGGCAGATGAAGAACCATCCCGAATAACCGGAATGAATGGAAGAAATTTTGTGCCACCGTGTTACTGTGCCACAGTGATTCAAAAAGCAGGGTATATTAAAATGGGCGTTATAAAACAGATTGTTTTTATGCTTTTTTCAGGAATAATTTATTTGCCGGAACAAGTTGTTTGGGAATACCGGGACCTTTGTAAAACACGTCGAGCCAGTAACCGCCCGCGGCATTAAAAAACTCCACTTTTATTTTCTGGCGTCCTGCTTCCAAAGTAATGTTGCCCGCCTCTTCTGTTACGCCATGATCACCATCGTTGTTTACTACAACTTTGTCATTGATGAACAATTTGCTGCCATCGTCCGATTGGGTGGAGAAACGGTATTCTCCGGGTGTATCAATTTGTATATAACCATCGTACACCAAACCAAAAGTTGAATTTCCTTTTTCCTGCAAAGGGACAATTGTTTTTTCATCAGCGGAAAATTCATAACTGTCCCATTTTTTCGAAGGAGTAAGTTTTCCAAAGGCTGGCAATTGTTTCCAGCCGCTGCCTTTAAAATAGGAAACAGTAAGCCCATTGCCCATACCGGGTTTAACCATTCTGAAATAGGCCGCACTCACAGGGCTTTCATTGCCGGTGTTGTCATAAGCTTTTGCCTGCACCACCGTAGTGCTGTCAATAGTAAAAGGATCCTTATATACGGGTGAATTGCTGTCGGGGGCGTCGCCGTTCAGGGTATAATGTATCACGCTGTTGCCGGTCATTGCACTCATCTTAACCGTAGCAGGCTCATTAATGTATAAGCCACCGGCCTGCTGATATAAATTTCTTTTAGGAAATATAGTGGGAGCGGCGATCACTTCTTTTCCTTTCCATAAATTAGCCGGTTCTTCAAATCCTTCAAAAGCTGCTTTTACCGGGCGACCGATCCATGCGTAGGGCTGTGTAAGGTTCAAAGCAAATGCTATCGTAGCGGCAAGATCATAGGTATATACCTGCTGCTGAATTTTGTATCCCTTCTTAATATCTTTTCCTTGCAGTATCATGGCAATCTCTGCTTCTTCGGGTGTAGGTCCGCCATGTCCTTTGCCCATGCCGCCATGGTCGGACGTAATAATAACCAGGGCGCTTTCTTCAATACCGCTTTCTTTAATGCCTTTTAAAACCTCTCCTATTAATGAATCCGCCTTTGTCACTGCTGTATAATACTGGGGTGTGCCATGTCCGTCGTGGTGGCCCGCATGATCAACATGATCGAAATGCACGAATCCAAAAGTGGGTTTTTTAGTTTTGATATAATTGATGAAATCCGCTGCTGTTGAATCTTCCGTTGAAAAGTTTTTATCGTAGTTCACCGCTTTCTTTTCAAACAATCTTCCAAAGCCGCTCCAGTGGTAAACGGCTCCAATTTCGGCATCCGGCTTTTGTTCCCGGATGATCCCGAAGATAGAGGGAAATATGCCTTCTTCGCCCGCTACTATGGGCGGAAGCGTATGATCATCTCTTTCCCAATCGTTATTAATGATGCCATGTTGTTCAGGCCCGGCGCCCATGATCATGGAAGCCCAGTTCTGGCTGCTGGCGGTAGTGAGTACCGTACGTACGTTCCATTTTATGGCGCCACCGGCGATCATACTATCCATTACCGGCGTTGGGGCGTTGCGTATGCCATCAGGACTCATGCCATCCACCCCAATTACAATTACATGTTCGATCCCTGCCGGGTAGCTTTCTGTTTTTCGGGTTTGGCAGGCAACTAAAAGGTAAATTACGAATACATAAAGCAGGCTTTCCTTTCTCATAAAATGATTTTAAGATGATATCGTATGGGGTTAATGCAGGTTATGCAAAAATACTGCTGGTATATGATCAGGCAGTTAACAAATACTAATCAAAAGGTTAAGTAATATTAAAGATAGCAAAAGAATTTAAATAGGTGGTATCATTATTTTTCTTTGGCAGAAAAGGAAATATTTCCTGGGGCTTCCTGCTGCAACCGGTGTATGTTGAGGATGGCAACGGGAGGAATAAAACGTTGTTTGTCTTCAGGTTGCTGATAAATTTTCATTACCGTTTCCATGCCTTCCACTACTGCTCCAAAAGCTGAGTAGCCCAGTCCGTCGGCATTGTTTTTACCCCCGTAGTCAAAGCCCGGTTCGTCTTCCACGCAAATGAAAAATTCCGATGTAGCAGTTCCCGGCTCGTTCCTTGCCATTGAAATCGTTCCCCTTTTATGAAGTAAGCCCGTTTGATGGGTAGACTCATGCGGAATAAGACTGAAATTACTCTTCAAATCGGGATCGGATTGCCACACGCCTCCCTGTATCAGGTAAGAATGGAGCGACCCGGTTACCTGGTTGTCTTTGCGCAGCACCCGGTAGAAGGAACAATTGTTGAAATAGCCCGAATCAATATTCCTCAAAAATGCCGACACGGTTGCAGGCGCTTTTTGCGGGTATAATTCTATTGCTATATTGCCAAACTTGGTTTCAATTACCACCACCGGGTTATTGTACTTTTTTTGAGAAGTGCAGCCGGCAATTCCTCCATACACTATTGTTGCAGCTATCCAGCATACAAAACATATTTCTCTCAAACCGGAATACCTGTTCTTCATACAAACAAATGTATTGTGTTTTATCAATACTATGCTGTCTGTATTTTGGAAGGATCGCAATTAAAAAAGAGCGTTTTGCGGAAGCTGGCTGCGGATCATAGATGAAGCGTTCCTTGCCTGCCTGTCCGGTAGGCAGGCGACGCTCCGTTCATCTGCATCGCACGGAGGGGCTTTGGTGGTAGAGGTACTAATTTTTAAAGGGTGCATTCCAAATTGTCGCCGGTTGGTGTTGTCACAATGGCCGTCAACTTAAGGTGTTTTAGAGGATGGAATTGCAACCTCACCCTTTCTTGAAGAGCGAAGTGCTAAATACAGCACGCTGCCAGGTATTTCTTTGTTACTTTTTACGGAAAAAGTAACCCAAAGCCCCGCCCGAACGACATTCAGTCGGGCAGGCGTCCGAAAACCCCGCCTGAACGGACGGGCAGGGAATACAGCCCGTTTTCGGAAGGGAGCCCTGATATAGCTTTTGCACTACTGTAACCTCAACTTCATTTCGCTGCTGCTTTCTCTTTTCTGACAATCGCCTCATTACCGGTCTCACGTACCATCACCACGGCTTCTCTTTTCAAACTCAGATGTATTTGCTTCCTTTGCCTGTATTGTCAGGAATACCTGCTGTTAAAGATCGCAACGGCATTTCGGCAACCGGGTTCGGATTTATAGTGTTTATGGTTTTTAGTTTGTTGTTGTATTCTTCGGATTTAGAGCTTATAACTTCGGATTTGAGATTTGTTTTGGTTCTTGTTTTTTGTTATTTGGTGCTTTTCGTATCCACGAATTTCGAGTTTTATACTTCGTGTTTTCGCCCCTACAATTTAAAAAATATCTTTTTCTTATATAAATAATAGCACAGTCCCCATTCCAAAGCAAATATGGTGAGGGCGGTAATCAGTCCCATCAAAAAACCCGGAAAGTGCGCCATATCCATCAACCCATTGGTAATGGCGGCAACATAACCGTTGAACCACCTGCTGCCTACAATTTCAAAGAACAGGTAAATAAAAATGGAGTTCATGCCTACCACTGTGAAAAATAAAAGATGCTTCCGGTGATTGCGTATGTCAATCCACCAGTAGCAGGCCGCCAATGCCAGCAGGCACCAGCCCAATGAAGCCAGTGTAAAGGAAGTAGTAGCTATGCGTTTAATAATAGGCGTTATATGCAGCCAGTCTAAACCAAAACCCGCCACCAGGCAAATGGCGCCCCAGATCAGTAACTGCTTTGCCTTATGAGCACGCTGACTGAGCAACAGTTTGCCGGCAAGCGCTCCGGCAATGGTATGCACGGCTGTGGGAATACAATTGATGGCCACCCAGCCTCCGCCATTGATTTTATTCATCAATAAAAGATCAACATAATTGCCAAAGTTGTGCTGGTCTGTAAAGGGCTGATCAAAGCCCGGTATGTTGGTAAACCGGTATAAGGCTTCCGTGAGTAACAATATACCCACGCAAATGATTATTTGTGTTTTAGCGCTCAGTCTAAAGATCAAAAAAGCCACCAGCATGGTAAAAGAGAGCTGGGTTAATACATTCCAGAGCTCAAACGAAAGTCCGTTTTTTCTTACAGCATAGTTTAATACGCCCCAGAAAAAAAGCCATCCGCTTCTTTTCAATGCCTTACGAAACGACTGCGACCAGGGAACGCCATTCTGCTGTTGTTTATGCAGTGAATAAGCCATTGCTGTACCGGCAATAAACATAAAACCCGGTTGAATCAGGTCCCAGAACCGCAGCCCGTTCCATTTATGGTGATCAAACTGTATGGTTATATTGTGCCACCAGCTTCCCTCGGCGGCATCATTAAGCACATGGTATAATCCTGCAGCTTCCAGCGCTAACAATACCATGATCAAACCGCGCAGAAAGTCGAGAGAGAGCAATCTTTTTTGAACCATTGGAGACAAAGCGTTAGGGAGTGAATGAAAATAATTCTGAAAAACTAACTCAAAATTTTTTTTTTAACAAAAAAGCATAGACATTTGTGCCTCAATTATGAAGAATTATACAAATAAATACTGGTGGTGGCATACAAACGCTTTGTGGGGCTTGTAATGCTGTTATCGTATTTTAGTATATTACAATATTCAGGCCCCGGTAATCACCGGGGTTTTTTTATGAAAATGGAGTAAGACAGTTATGAAGAAAGTTGAAATAAAAACGCGTTTTAAAAAAATGCTTTCCGATGTGTATACACCGGTGGGTATATACTTAAGGGTGAGAGACCGCTTTCGCGATACCATTTTGCTGGAAAGCACCGACTATTATACCGCGGAAAACAGTTTTTCCTTTATCTGCATCAACGCCATTGCAGGAATGGAGATCACCAGTCAGCGGTCAATTGAATTTAAGTTGCCGGGTCAAAAGCCGGAACGCGTGCCGGTAATAGATCCAACTGAAGTGCCTGGCATGCTGTGGAATTTTATGCAGCGCTTTGATGTGGAACAATCGCCGGATAAAATCGTTGCTTCCGTTCAGGGATTATACGGCTATGCTACTTTTGACGCTGTTCAGTTTTTTGATACCATTACCTTTTCCGATCTCCGTTCAGCAAGTGCTTCAGATCATTCCCCATTTGCACCTATACCGCTCATGCGTTATCGCTTATACCAGTACGTTATTGCCATCAATCACTTTAAAAATGAAATGTACATATGCGAGAATATTATTCCGGGATTAGCCAGTGATGTGGAAATGGTAGAATCGGTGATCCGGAGTAAGGATGTGCCGGTATTTCCTTTCAGGGCAAACGGTACGGAAACTTCCAATATGACCGATGAAGCTTACCGGCAAATGGTGGAGAAAGGAATACAAAGCTGCTACCGCGGAGATGTATTTCAGATTGTGCTGAGCAGGCGCTTTGCACAGGGCTTTACAGGCGATGAATTTAATGTGTACCGTGCCCTGCGGAATATTAATCCCTCGCCCTATCTTTTTTATTTTGATTACGGCGATTACAAGCTCATGGGCTCGTCTCCCGAAAGCCAGTTGATCATAAAAGACGGCAATGCGGTGGTACATCCAATAGCAGGTACATTCAAAAGAAGCGGTGATGATGAAACGGATCAGAAAATGGCGGAGCAATTATTGCTCGATGCCAAGGAAAACGCGGAGCATGTAATGCTCGTTGACCTGGCCCGCAATGACCTGAGCCGCCTCTGTGATGAAGTAAGCGTGAAGCATTACCGGCAGGTGCAATATTATTCGCATGTTATTCATCTGGTGAGCGAAGTAAACGGCAAAGTGAAAGCTGGAACCAATCCTTTTCTTTTGCTGGCTGCCACTTTCCCGGCAGGCACTTTAAGCGGCGCACCCAAGTTTAAAGCCATGCAGTTGATTGATGCATACGAACCTACTTCACGCAGCTACTATGGAGGAGCCATTGGTTTTATGGGTTTCAATGGCAGTTGCAATCACGCCATTATGATCCGCACTTTTTTAAGCAGGAACAATACGCTCGTTTCACAGGCCGGAGCGGGTATAGTGGCAGCATCAAAGCCTGAAAACGAATTGCAGGAGGTGAACAACAAATTGAACGCGCTGAAAAAAGCTGTGGTGCTTGCAGAACAGATTTGAATAGTGAATAGTGAACAGTGAGTAGCAAAACGATAAACTACAAATTACAAACGACAGGCATGAAAATATTGGTTTTTGATAATTATGATTCCTTTACCTATAACCTGGTGCACCTGGTGGAAAAGATATTGCATCACAAAGTAGATGTGTACCGGAATGACCAGATCGGTATTGATAAGGTGGATGAATACGATAAGATCATTCTTTCGCCGGGACCTGGATTACCCGGGGAAGCGGGATTATTATTACCACTGATCAGGCGGTACGCACCTTCAAAATCCATACTGGGTGTATGTTTAGGTCACCAGGCCATTGCTGAGGCCTTTGGAGGCCAATTAATAAATTTAAGCACGGTATATCATGGGGTGTCAACGCCTGTTACATTATTTAATGATAAACAGCCTGAACTGTTTGCGGGACTGCCGGCTACCATTGAGGTAGGCCGGTATCATAGCTGGATAGTAAGTGATGATGGTTTCCCTGAACAACTGGAAGTAACCGGCAGAGACGAAAATAATTATATAATGGCGTTGAGGCATAAAGAATATGATGTGCAGGGGGTTCAGTTTCATCCCGAAAGTGTATTAACGCCCGATGGGGAAAAGATCATGCGAAATTGGTTAACCTCTCCGGGAAATAATAAATAGTATAAACTTCATTCAACAATACAAAATTTCCCTTTCAGGGATAGGGGCATGAAAAAAATATTACAATACCTGTTCGAATACAAAACGCTTTCGCGGCAACAGGCCAAAGACGTGCTGGTAAACATTTCCAGGGGTGCATATAACGAGAGCGAAGTAACGGCATTTGTAACGGTATACCTTATGCGCACCATAACCATTGAAGAGCTGCAGGGTTTTTCGGATGCGTTGCTGGAGTTGTGTGTACCCGTTCATTTGGATGGCTATGAAGTAACCGATATTGTGGGCACGGGAGGGGATGGTAAAAACACATTTAATATTTCAACACTGGCCTGCTTTATTGTTGCGGGTACAGGACAAAAAGTAGCCAAGCATGGTAACTATGGCGCTACCTCTGTTAGCGGCGCTTCCAATGTAATGGAGCAACTGGGGTATCGGTTTAAGTCGGATCCCGGCCAGTTGCAAAAAGAAGTAGCTGAAGCCAATATCTGTTTTTTGCATGCACCACTTTTTCATCCCGCGTTAAAAGCCGTAGGCGCTATTCGTAAAAATTTGGCTATCCGTACTTTTTTCAATATGCTGGGGCCAATGGTTAATCCGGCAAACCCGGCTTTTCAACTGGTGGGTGTATACAACCTGGAGATGGCCCGGATATACAATTACCTGTTGCAGCAAACGGGTAAAGCATTTACGATCATTCATAGTTTGGATGGATATGATGAGGTATCGCTGACCAACGATACCAAAGTAATCACCAACGAAGGTGAACGCATTATGACGCCGGAACAATTGGGCAAACGCATGGTAAGTGCAACAGATATATATGGTGGTGCTACGGTTCAGGAAGCTGCGAGATTGTTTATGACGATATTAAAAGGAGAAGGTACCTGGGCACAAAATGCGGTGGTGCTGGCCAATGCGGCAATGGCATTGCACTGTACAGGCGCTTATACAAGCTATAATGATGCGTATCTTGCAGCAGTAGAAAGCCTCGAAAGCGGACGTGCCTTCGGAGCACTGAAGAAGTTGCAGGCGTTGCAGTGAAGAAAGTGGTAAATGTGAAAATGTGAAAATGTGGTAAATGTGAAAATGTGGTAAATGTGAATGCTGATGTGAATTGTGAATAGTGAATAGTGAGTAATGAAGCTCATACCTCATACCTCATACCTGAAACCTCATATGAATATTTTAGAAACAATAATCGGACAAAAGAAAATTGAAGTAGCAGAACGGAAGCAACAAACGCCGGTTGCAGCGCTGGAGCAGACGGAATGGTTTTTAAAGACTCCCCTTTCATTGCGGAAGTTTTTATTGGATAGGAATAAAACGGGAATCATAGCGGAATTTAAAAGGAAATCGCCGTCAAAAGGATGGATCAATGCGGATGCTGATCCGGCTGTTGTTACAACCGCATACACGCAACATGGCGCTTCGGGACTTTCGGTTTTAACAGATGAAAAATTTTTTGGCGGAAGTTTGGATGACCTTAAAAAAGCGAGGCTCAATAGCATTCCCATTTTGCGAAAGGATTTCATTATTGACACCTACCAGGTAGTGGAAGCGAAGGCTGTTGGAGCAGATGTTATTTTACTGATTGCCGCTAACTTAACGCCGGCTCTTGTAAAAACATTAGCGGCAACCGCTAAAAACCTGGAACTGGAAGTATTGCTGGAGATACACAATGAGGAAGAACTGGAACACATTTGTGATGAAGTGGATATTGTTGGCGTAAATAACCGCAACCTCAAAACATTTGAAGTGAACATCGAAACGTCGGTATACCTGGGCGGATTAATACCGGCTGATAAAATAAAAATTTCTGAAAGTGGAATAAGTAATGTGAGAACAATAAAAGAACTGAAGAAATATGATTATAAAGGATTTTTAATTGGCGAAAACTTTATGAAAGCATCAGACCCTGCGAGTGCTTTTGCCGCATTTGCTGAGCAACTAAAAAGCTAAAGACCATGCGTATAAAAGTTTGTGGAAACACACAGTTGAGCCAGGTGTATGCTATGGATGAAATGGGTATTGAGTTCGCGGGATTTATCTTTTATCATAAATCGCCACGATACGTTGTAGGACGCATAGGCGAAGAAGAATTAAAGAGGGCAAAGCTAAAGATCAATAAAGTAGGTGTTTTTGTTAATGCCGCATATGATGAGGTAATGGGTTATGTAGAGAAATACGGGTTGTATATGGTGCAGTTGCATGGAGATGAGTCACCACGCTTATGTGAGCGGCTAAGCGAACAGGTGCCAACGATAAAAGTATTCCGGATTAAAGAAGGCGATAATATAGACTGGAAGATCAGGGAGTACAGAGCAGTAAGCGATCTTTTTTTATTTGATACGGACTGGTTTAATTATGGAGGAAGCGGAAAAAAATTCGACTGGAAAATATTGGATAATGCGCACATTAAAAAGCCATTTTTACTGAGCGGCGGCATCGGTATAGAGGATGCCGGCGCTCTACGGTCATTTGCTGCCGGTAAACATGGTGAAAACCTTTTTGCGATAGATGTGAACAGCAAGTTAGAAAGCAGTCCTGGTATAAAGAATATGGAGAAAGTAAGAAAGTTTGTGGAAGCGCTGAGGTAGCTGTGGATAGTGAAGCTGTATGAAGCTGTGCGAAGTCTCTGACTTCGTACACATTATGTTCTTCAAAGTTTTAAACTTTGCACTTATGAATAACACCATTTTCAGGGATGACTATGCCATCCGCGATCAGTTTGCTACCCATTTTCTTACGTTTACGGTTTGTGGCTGGATTGATCTGTTTACGCGAAAAGCATATAAGGATATTCTTATAGATTCGTTTAAGCATTGCCAGTTGAAGAAAGGATTAGTCTTAAACGCTTTTGTTATTATGAGTAATCATGTACACTTAATTGCGAGGGCGGGAAACGGGGAAGTCACCCTGAGTGATATTATAAGAGACTTTAAAAAGCATACGCATCATACCATGATGCCTATTATTCAGAGTGATGCTGAAAGCCGGAGGTTATGGATGCTGCACCAGTTCAGGTATTACGGAACCAGAAACAGCAGGAATGAAAACTACCAGATATGGGCGAATGGCAGCCATCCGGAGGAATGTTTTAGTCCTGGGTTTACTCAGGCGAAGATCAATTATATTCATGAAAACCCGGTAAGGGCGGGTATTGTAAATCATGCGGAAGATTATGTGTATTCAAGCGCTGCAAATTACGCAGGTAGGCAGGGAGTGATTGATGTGGAAATATTATAAATACAGTCGGAGACTATGAAGAACATAAGTATTATAAATATAGTCGGAGACTATAAAGAACATAAGAAATGCGAAGTCGGAGACTTCGCATAGCGTCCGTTGCTGTACGAAGTCTCTGACTTCGTACGCTCTATGTTCTTCAAAGTTTAAAACTTTGAACCAATTTAAATAAACATGCAATGATCAACAGAACAATAGCCCTCGCCAAGTACAAAGGTACATTTGAGCAGCCGGATATCTTTGGATATTATGGGGGATTTGGCGGAGCCTATATTCCTGAAATGTTGTATCCCAATGTGGAGGAGTTGAAAAGCCAGTACCTGAAAATTATATATGAGGAGGGCTTTCAGAAAGATTTCAGGTCCCTGCTGAAAGATTATGTAGGGCGTCCTTCGCCATTGTACCACGCAAAAAGATTGAGTGAAAAACATGGTACAACCATTTTTTTAAAAAGAGAAGACCTGAACCATACGGGCGCGCATAAGATCAATAATACCATCGGGCAATTGCTGTTGGCAAGGCGGTTGGGTAAGCACCGGATTATAGCGGAAACAGGCGCCGGCCAGCATGGTGTGGCTACAGCAACCGTATGTGCTTTAATGGATATGCAGTGCGTGGTGTATATGGGCGAAAAAGATATTGAGCGGCAGGCGCCGAATGTGGCCCGGATGAAAATGCTGGGCGCCACGGTGATACCTGCAACCAGTGGTAGTAAAACGTTAAAAGATGCTACCAATGAAGCAATCCGCGACTGGATCAATAACCCGGTAGATACGCATTATATAATAGGCAGCGTGGTTGGTCCGCACCCTTATCCCGATATGGTGGCAAGATTTCAAAGTATCATTAGTGAGGAAATGCGGTGGCAGTTAAAAGAGCACACCGGCAGTGAATTTCCAACGCATGTGGTTGCTTGTGTGGGCGGCGGCAGCAATGCAGCGGGGGCATTCTATCATTACTTAGAAGAATTTGCCGTGCAGTTGGTTGCTGTAGAAGCGGCAGGCTGTGGCATACGAAGTGGTATGAGCGCGGCAACTACACAACTGGGCAGGGCAGGTATTTTGCACGGCAGTAAAAGTTTGGTAATGCAAACAGAAGACGGGCAGGTAGTGGAACCGCACAGCATTTCAGCGGGATTGGATTACCCGGGTATAGGACCCTTGCATGCGCATTTATATGAAACCGGGCGGGCCCGGTTTTTGAGCGCAACGGATGAAGAAGCCATAGCGGCAGCTTTTGAGCTAACCCGGCTGGAAGGAATTATACCCGCTCTCGAAAGCGCTCATGCTATAGCAGGACTGAACCAGTTGAACCTAACGTCAAAGGATACCGTAGTGGTTTGTTTGAGCGGCAGAGGCGATAAAGATATGGCAACGTATATGAAAGCGATGGAGGGAGAGGAGTAAGTAGTAAGTGGTAAGTAGTAAGTGGTAAGTAGTGAGTGGTTGGTGAGTAGTGCGGGTTTTGACGAAATGCATACTCCCGTTTCAAATCAAAAATTTCAAATCGGAAATCCAAAATGAGTAGAATACAGGATCTGTTTAAAGCGAAAAGTGGTAAAGTGCTGAATATCTATTGTACCGCCGGCTATCCGCAACTGGATAGTACGCTAAAAGTGATGAAAGCCTTGCAGGAAAATGGGGCTGACATAATCGAGTTAGGGATGCCCTACAGTGACCCGTTGGCAGATGGGCCGGTTATACAGGAGAGCGGAGGCGTGGCATTGCAGAACGGCATGACCCTTAAGGTGCTTTTTGAGCAATTAAAAGCGATGCGGGGTACAGCTAATGCCAACATAACCGTTCCTGTAGTTTTGATGGGGTATATGAATCCTGTTTTACAATACGGCGTTGAAAAATTCTGTGCTGACGCCTCGGCAGCGGGAGTTGATGGATTGATATTGCCCGACCTGCCCATTCGGGAATTTGAAACCGAATATGGGGGCCTGATCAGAAAATATGGGTTGGATTTTATTTTTTTGGTTACGCCGGAAACATCGGAAGAAAGAATACGAAAGATTGATGCACTGAGTACCGGATTTATTTACGCGGTTTCATCTTCGTCAACCACCGGTAAGGATAAAAACTTTTCGGATGTGGAATTGTATTTGCAAAAACTGCAGCATATGCAGTTGAAGAACCCTGTACTGGTAGGTTTTGGAATAAAAGATAAAGCTACTTTTCAATCGGCCTGCAAATATGCCAATGGGGCCATTATCGGGAGTGCTTATATAAAAGCCCTGAATGAAAATCCGGCGGTAGCGGCAACAACTAAAAAATTTCTGGAAAGTATATTAAAATAAGAGCGGAAAACGGGATTCGAACCCGCGGCCTTCAGTTTGGGAAACTGATGCTCTGCCAACTGAGCTATTTC
>CALKHN010000108.1 GCA_937991535.1 uncultured Sphingobacteriales bacterium | reverse complement strand
TGGAAACCTACTATAGCAATATAGCAAGGCGCCGGGTTCTTAGCCTACGTTTAAAAGCACAATACATCTGGTATCTCGGAGGCGGATTGATCGGGCTATTGATATTTTTCGCAGTGATGTATATCACCGGTATAAACACTTTCATTTGCCTGGGTATTATACTGGTCGCCGGTGGGTTTCTCTTTAACTATATCTATAAGCTCAGCAACACCTATGGCGAATATGGCATGCTGAAAAAAATCGCACAAAGAAATATCCCAGAAAAAGTAAAATCCAATAGCAGGAAAATATTTCAGCAAATCAACTCCGGGTCCTCATTTCAAAAACATCATCATTAATGGAAAAGAATCTTCATACCATTTTACCCATCAAAGGTGTCGAGCATGATTGTATCCTCTCCAGAACAGGTGATGTAACAGTAGCTTATGAGGTGACGCTACCTGAAATTTTCACATTATCTGACCAGGAATATGAAGCCTTTCACCAGGCATGGATCAAGGCTATCAAAGTACTACCCAGGCAATCTGTTTTCCATAAGCAGGATTGGTTCATTGAAAGTAAATATAGTCCGTATTTTTCAAGAGATGATACCAGCTTTTTATCCGTGAGCAGTGAACGATTCTTTAATGAACGGCCCTATTTAGATCACCATTGTTACATCATGCTGACCAAAAAACCGGCAAACCGGAAAGTATCAAGTTCTTTATTCTCTACCCTGCTGCGTAATTCTATTATACCCGAGGAAACATTGAAGCCACAACTGTTGCAGGATTTTTTAGATAGTTGCGGACAATTTAAACGCATACTGGAAGACAGCGGATTTGTGCAGTTAAAAAGGTTGACTGATGATGAACTACAAAGCCAGGAAAATAAAGCCGGGTTAATTGAAAGGTATTGCTTTCTATCCGATAGCAGCAGCGACCTTCTGATCAAAGACATCAGTTTTAAGGATGACTTCAGGGTGGGCAATCTTCATTGCCAGTTGTATACGCTTGCGGACGCGGTGGATTTACCCGCATTATGTGGCTCACGCATCAACTATGATAAGTATAGTACCGATAGAACAAAATTCAGCATTGGGTTTGCATCCGTATTAGGGCAGTTACTTTCGTGCAATCATATCTATAACCAGTATGTATTTGTAGATGATGCACAGGCAACAATTAAAAGGCTGGAAAGCAAAAGGCTCAGGCTTCAGTCCTTATCGGCTTATTCAAGGGAAAACGCCATCAGCCGGGATGCGACCAATGATTTTTTAAACGAAGCGATTAGTCAGCAGCGATTACCGGTTAAGGCGCATTTCAATATCCTGGTATGGACGGATGAAAAAGAAAAACTAAAGGATGCAAAAAACCTGGTATCAAGTGCCCTTGCCCAGATGGATGCGATACCGAAGCAGGAGCTGTCGGGGGCGCCGCAGATCCACTGGGCGGGCATACCAGGAAATGCTGCTGATTTTCCGATGAATGACACGTTCGACACATTTGCAGAACAGGCTTGTTGTTTTTTTAATTTAGAAACCAATTACAGAAGTTCCATCAGCCCGGTTGGTATCCGGTTGGGCGACCGCTTGACAGGAAAGCCGGTACATGTGGATATAAGCGATGAGCCGGTTAAAAAGGGCATTTGCACCAATAGAAACAAATTCATCTTAGGACCATCAGGTTCAGGCAAAAGCTTTTTCACCAATCATATGGTGCGCAGTTACTATGAACAGGGAACGCATGTGGTGCTGGTAGATGTCGGGCATAGTTATAAAGGGCTTTGCGATATGGTGAAGGGATATTACTTCACTTATTCTGAGAAAAATCCGATCAGGTTCAATCCATTTTATATTGGTGACGGGGATACACTGGACACGGAAAAGAAAGAGAGCATCAAGACGTTGTTGCTCGCACTGTGGAAAAAGGACAATGAAACCTTCGGCCGCTCTGAATATGTTGCCCTGTCCAATGCCCTGCAAACCTATTATGATCATCTTGAAAAGAATAAAGACCTGTTCCCTGGTTTTAATTCATTTTATGAGTTCCTGCAAAAAGAATTCGTTGCCATACTGGAAGCGGATAAAGTAAAAGAGAAAGACTTTGACGTTACCAACTTTCTTTACGTGTTACGTCCTTACTATAAAGGCGGTGAATTTGATTACCTGCTGAATGCCACGGAGAACCTGGATCTGTTGCAGCAGCGTTTTATCGTCTTTGAGTTGGATAATATCAAGGATCACCCCATCCTGTTCCCGGTAGTAACCCTGATCATTATGGAAGTATTCATTTCCAAAATGAGAAAGCTAAAAGGGATTCGCAAAATGATACTGATCGAAGAAGCCTGGAAGGCTATTGCCAAAGAAGGTATGGCAGAATACATCAAGTACCTGTTCAAAACAGTCCGGAAGTTTTTTGGAGAAGCCATCGTGGTAACACAGGAAGTAGAAGATATTATTTCCTCACCCGTAGTAAAACAAGCCATCATCAATAACAGTGATTGCAAAATATTGCTGGATCAAAGCAAGTATCAAAACAAATTCGACCAGATACAGGAATTATTAGGGCTAACCGAAAAAGAAAAGGCGTTGGTGCTCTCGGTCAATAAAGCAAATGACCCTGCCCGTAAGTACAAGGAAGTATTTATCTCGCTGGGGGGTATGCTATCGAGGGTTTACAGGACGGAAGTATCCCCGGAGGAGTATTTAGCCTATACAACGGAAGAAACAGAAAAAGTAAAACTGATGCAGTACGCTAAAAAGTACGGCAGCATTCATCAGGGGATTACGGCATTGGCGGCGGAAATCAGAAACAGGAATTAGGTATTAAAAATTACAGGCTTGAAACAACGATTTCAAATAATAGTAATTGATCCGCCATGGAAAAAAAAGAAAGGGGGAGTGCGAAGAATAAGACCGAATCAAACCAGGGAATTAAACTATATCACTCTATCAACGGAAGAAATTTTTATGTTATTGGATAAGGAGATATTTGTTAATGCTGGTAATCCGCATTGTGTTTTTTATGTGCGCCATTGAACAGTATTTGCTGGAGTGTGAAGGCTATATGAAGGAGCGTAATTATAAAAGGCATTGCCGGTTTATCTGGGATAAGACCAATGGAGTTGCCCCCGCTTTCACTGTGCGGTTTTCACATGAATATCTGATTTGGTATTATAAGCCGCATTTGCTTCCAGTTGCAAAAGAAACACGGGGAAATTTCAGAACTGTATTTACTCAAAAAGCAAGAGAGCATAGCAGGAAGCCGGACTTCGCTTGAAATGATCGAACGATTGTATCCGGGACTTAGAAAGATTGATGTTTTTAGCAGGGAGAAAAGGGATTTGTGGGAACAATTTGGGGATGAGCCAAATTACTTTATACGGGAATAAAAAGATATAAACAGGAACATCAGGATTAATTCATTTTAAAAAAATAACAAGATGAAAAAAAAAGTATTGATAATTATACTTAGTGTTGGTTTATCCATTGCTCCTACCACAAAAAGTCATGCGATAGTATGGGTGGTGGTGCAGGAAGCCATAAAAGCGGTGATCAATGCAATGGATTTGGCTGTACAGCGATTGCAAAATAAAACCATCTGGCTTCAGAATGCACAAAAGACCCTGGAGAATACCATGTCCAAATTAAAACTGGATGAAATAACGGGTTGGGTTGAAAAACAAAGGAACCTTTATAAAGATTATTTCGATGAATTAAAAAAGGTCAAAAGTCTTATTGCCTATTACCAGCGAATAAAATCCATTACAGAGAAACAACTCAGGCTGGTTGAAACCTACAAACGGGGCTTTGCATTATTTAAAAGAGATAAACATTTTTCTGACCGGGAAATTCAATACATGGGCCAAGTGTACACAGGTATTATCAATGAGAGCCTGAAAAACCTGGATCAGATATTCTTAGTTATTAATTCTTTCTCTACACAAATGACCGATGCCAAAAGATTAGAAATTATCAATAGCGTGGCGGACAGGATTGACCAAAACTTTACGGACTTACAGCAATTCAATACACAAAACCAGTTACTGAGCTTGCAAAGGGCGAAAGATCTCCGGGAAATAGAACTCGTGAAAGCACTATATGGTATTCAATAAATAAAGCGGTCATGAAAAAAATGATAACTATAGTATTTATGTTGGGCACTGCTATTTGTAGCCAGGCACAGTCTTCACAGAACAAGCTTTATATAAAGCAGATAGCAGCCAATAAAATATACATAGAGTACCTGCAAAAAGGATACAGGATCGCAAGGAAAGGGCTTACACTGATTGGCAACATACAGAATGGAGAATTTAACCTGCACCGTGATTTTTTTAGTTCACTAAAAGGCATCAATCCTAAAATAAAGAACATGTCCCAGGTGGCTGACATGATTACTGCACGGGTAAAAATCATCGGTATATATAAAACCAGTTTTAAAAAAATATTAGAGAGCGACCAGTTTACTCCATCCGAGATTGAGTATATCCATGCTGTTTTTAAAAAGTTGCTGGCCGATACGGCTGCTTTGCTGGAAGAATTATTAAAGCTTATGACATCTGACAAATACCAGATGACTGATAATGAACGGATAAAAAGAATTGAAGAATTATATACCGGTATGCAGGACAACTGTGGATTTGTACAAAAATTCAGTAACGAAATGCTCGTATTGGGAGCGCAACGGATGAAAGAAAAACAGGATGTGGAAACCAGCAGGGCATTGTACGGCTTACCTCAACAGCCCTGACCTAAACTATCATTAAATAAATTGAAGATGAAAAAAATATTAATAATAATTGGATTGGTCATTAGCAGCTACAATGCATCTGCGCAGTATAAGGAAATCATGCAACTGGCACTTAACATTGAAAAGCTGGCGCAATTCAAGCAAATCCTCACCGATTTAAAAAAAGCTTACGAGATATTGAACGGGGGTTATAATACCATTAAGAATATATCTAAGGGAAACTTCAGTTTGCATAAAGCCTTTCTGGACGGATTACTTGAAGTAAGCCCTGCAGTAAAGAAGTACCGGCGTGTAGCAGACATTGTTGATCTGCAGCTACTCTTGGTAAGAGAATATAAGTCCGCTTATAACAGGTTTAAAGCTGAAGCCAACTTTACTCCGCAGGAAATTGAATACATGGGGAAAGTCTATAAAAATCTTTTCGAAGCCAGCCTGAAAAACCTCGACGATCTGTTTATGGTAGTTACGGCAAAAAAACTTCGTATGTCGGATGATGAAAGATTGAATGCTATTGATAGAATTTTCACTGAAATGAGGGACAAAGTTGTTTTCCTGCGTCATTTCAACAGCAGCACTTCCTTATTAAGTGTACAACGTAGCAAAGAGCAGCAGGATGTGGACGTGCTGAGAAAGTTATATGATGTCCCCAAACCCTGACCAGTATAAAACAGTAACATGAAAAAGCATACAAGGATATTTTTACTACTGGCAATGATTTGTTTTCCGGGGATGCTTGTTGCCCAGGATCTGACGGATGAAATTCACAGCCTGCATTCGGTGCTGGATAAATTATATGATGACATGATACCCCTTTGCAGTAAGCTGATCGGTGTGGGAAGAGGCATTGCAGGATTTGCGGCTACCTGGTATATTGCCTCAAGGGTTTGGCGTCATATCGCCAATGCAGAGCCTATTGATTTTTATCCCCTGTTCAGGCCATTTGTCCTCGGCTTTGCGGTTATTATATTTCCCTCAGTACTGGCCATGATCAATGGCGTCATGAAACCGACTGTTTCCGGTACAGAAGATATGGTAGCCGGTTCTGACAAAGCCATTGCAGCATTATTAAAACAAAAAGAAGAAGCGATAAAAAAAACGATCTATTGGCAGATGTACGTAGGTGAATCCAGTGAGGGTGACCGCGACAAATGGTACCAGTACACTTTTGATGAAGCACCCGGGGAAGAGGGATGGTTGGAAGGAATCGGCAATTCTGTTCATTTCGCCATGGCCAAATTGAGTTATAATATCAAGAACTCCATTAAGGAATGGTTGAGCGTAATATTAAAAGTATTCTATGAAGCTGCCGCACTTTGTATCAATACTATCAGGACATTTCATTTGGTTGTACTGGCCATCCTTGGACCGCTTGTATTTGGTATTGCCGTTTTCGATGGGTTCCAGCATACACTCACTGTATGGATTGCACGCTACCTGAATATCTTTTTATGGCTTCCTGTCGCTAATATTTTCGGAGCAATCATGGGCAGGATCCAGGAGAATATGCTAAAGCTTGATGTCAGCCAGATACAGGACCAGGGTGATACCTTTTTTAGTTCCTCTGACATCGCTTACCTCATTTTTATGATTATAGGAATAGCAGGCTATTATCATGTGCCCAGCGTGGCCAATTACATCGTCAATGCCGGCGGAGCCAATACGCTTTTACAAAGAATAAGTTCAGGTTTCTCCAGGTCTGTTACAACAGGAAGGAATGTGGTAGTAGCTGCACCGGGCATGGCTGTTGACGCATTGGGTAATGCTGCGTCGGCGATGAGTCAGAGTATGGCAAGCCAGGGCACCACCAGTGGATATTTTAATGATGATAAAAGTTCTTCCGGTAATTATATGCGTGATAAATTAAAAGGATAGGCAATTATGTTTAGACAAATGAAAAATATTGATACTGCCTTTAAGTATGTCCGTGGATTCACACTGCTGATCATACTGGCAAGTACCGGCCTGTGTTGCTATTCGTTATACAAAAGTTTTCAACTGGTAACCAATATCCAGGATAAGATTTACATTTTAGCCAATGGCAAGGCGCTGGAGGCTTATGCGGCGGAAAGAAAAGATAATATACCGGTAGAGGCAAGAGATCATGTAAAAACCTTTCATCACTTCTTCTTTACCCTTGACCCTGACGAAAAGGTAATTCAATCCAATATCACCAAAGCGCTTTACCTCGCTGATCTATCTGCAAAAAGGCAATATGACAATTTAAAAGAAAGCGGTTATTATATCAATATCATCTCAGGTAATGTAAGTCAAACGATCAATGTGGATAGTGTAGTTGTGGATGTCAACCAGTCTCCTTATTATTTCAGGTGTTACGCTACACAAAGGATTATCCGGACTACAAGTGTTGTTGCCAGGAGTTTGGTCACAACGGGTTATTTGCGTAACGTATCACGGTCAGACAACAACCCGCATGGTTTTTTGATCGAGCGATGGCGAACAATTGAAAACAAAGACATAAAAATTCAAAACAGGTAGGTCATGTTTGGATTATTTAGAAAAGAAAAGAAGTTGCCTGTCTCCAAAGCTCATAAAGGGCAGGAAAGGATCGCTGATGCTCTTGTCAGTAAGACCTTACGTTTTCAAAAACGCTGGGCTGATTTTATGCAGGGATGGAGTGAAAAATTCTCAATACGGTCTAAACGGCTCATCCTTGTATTGTTCTGTTTGTTTACAGGCGGGTATAGTGTTTTGGTGCTGGTGAACAGTATTACCGGGAAGGACAAGCATGTATTTTCCGTAACCCGGATAAAAACATCAAAAAACATTACGCATACCGGTGATGAAAATACAAAGCCCTCATCCATTGTATCAAAACGTGCATATCGAAACATTGTTGAGTTTCGCCGGTACATGGATAGCCTGTCCGGTAGCAAACAGGGAAAGAGAATCGCCGACAGTATTATAAATGCGAGACCAGGGTTGATAGATAGTATTTATCAACTTGAACGCATCTATCAATGGCAAGCCCCGTATGAAAAAGACAACAAATAAATACCGTTAAAAAAATAAAACATATGAAAGATATACAACAGCCGCAGGCATTCCTGCGAAAGCGAAAAATGTTACTGACACTACCTCTTTTGATTATTCCTTTCATTACAATGGCTTTCTGGGCATTGGGCGGTGGAAAGGGCTCCGATGCCCAGGCAGCTATGAATACCCGGCAGGATGGGCTTAACCTTAATCTTCCCGGTGCTAATAATAGAGAAGATAATTCACTTGATAAGCTTGGGTACTATGAAAAGGCTGCAACCGATTCTGCGAGGCTGCGGGAATTAATAAAGAATGACCCTTATTTCAACAAACAGATTGAACAGGAAAAGGAAGATACCATTGCAGAAGAAACTGTAGAAGAAGTCATACTGCCAGGTAATAAATCCTATTTATCCGGCGAACTCAATACGTCACCATATGGCAGGAAAGCGTACAGTGACCCTAATGAAGAAAAAGTATACCAGAAGTTAGATCAGTTGAACCAGTCTTTGAATGAGGCGACCACGAGTAATGAACAGGAAGAAATCTATTTGCCCGAACACCAACAAGCCAGCTTACCTACCGAAGACGTTGACAGGCTGGAACAAATGATGCAGATGATGACGCAAAACGCTACAGCAGAAGACCCGGAAATGAAGCGGCTTAGCGGCATGTTGGATAAGATCCTGGACATACAACACCCCGAACGAATGAGGGACAGGTTGAAAGATCAATCAGAACAAAGCAGGGACCAGGGGTTTGTTGTGACCAGCGATGCACCAATAGACAATATCAGCTTACTTGACACGTCACGAATAATTGCACCAACAAAGGCTACAGGTTTTTTTGGGTTGAATGATGAAAGCTCTGTCGTTGTTGCACAAAATGCTATTGAAGCAGTCGTACATGAAAACCAAACGCTGGTTAACGGTGCCATTATTAAAATGAGGTTGCTCAATGATATTTATATTAATGGGCAACTCATCACTAAAGACAATTTTGTATTTGGTACTGCTTCACTTAATAATGAACGTCTAAACGTTGAGATAAACTCGATCAGGGATCAGAATTCCTTATATCCCGTTAAGCTGGAAGTATTTGATATGGATGGATTACCTGGTATTTATATACCCGGAGCTATAACCAGGGATGTCGCCAAACAATCTACCGACAATGCGCTGCAGTCGGTCGCCTTAAATAGCCTGGATCCATCTATCGGCTCCCAGGCTGCAAGCGCAGGTATTGAAACGGCTAAAACCTTACTAAGTAAAAAAGTAAAGCTGGTAAAAGTGCAGGTGAAAGCCGGCTATAAGATCCTGTTGAAAGATAAAAGCACCTAACAATAATTTTTACAATTAAAGTTATACAAATGAAAAAGTTGATATTACTGGTTTGCGGATTCATCTTACTATCTGACTCTCATGCTCAAACAAAAGAACTTAACATAGCCACAAATAAAACCATCAGCCTGGTCTTTCCTTTCCCTGTCCGTCATGTTGACCGGGGAACAAGGGATATACTCGTGCAACAGGTGAAAGAGGCGGATAATATATTACTCGTTAAAGCTGCCGGGAAAGAATTTGTACCAACCAACCTGAGTGTAATAACACAGGATGGAAGTTTGTATTCCTTCTCTGTAGTATATAATGCGGATCCTGCCCAGTGGATATATAAATTGCCGTCCAATACTAAAGCTTCAATAGCAACCTACTCCAACGGGATACTGGATAACCCGGCAACCATGAGCGGCATCCGGGATCATAAATGGGATATAGAAGCGGCAATTGCAGGTATCTATATCAAGGAAAGTGTGATCTACTACCAGTTACGGGTAAAAAACTATAGCGCTATTGATTATGATATTGATTTTCTCCGGTTCTATATCCGGGATAAAAAGAAAGGCAAACGAACCGCTGCCCAGGAGAATGAATTAAAGCCATTGTATATAGCCGGTAATACCCGAGAGGTTAAAGGAAATAATCAGAGTACGCTTGTTGTTGCGTTGGATAAGTTCACGATCCCGGATGCAAAATACATGGCGGTGGAGATCAACGAACGCAACGGTGGACGACACCTGTTGATGAAAGTAAGCAATCGCCGGATCATCCGGGCCATTCCTTTACCAGACCTGCATTAAATAAGAATGAAAAATGATTATCCCATACCACGGAACATCCTGGATGCTTTTGACATGGCCGGTCTGATGAAAAAAATGGCAAAGGCCGACTGGTATTATGAATACACCGATGATCCGGATGTTTGGGAGCGGGGAAGAAAGGAAATTAACGGTATACAGCAGGACCTGTTAGCAATTTCCAAAATGCCAAACGGCTTGCATGCCGCCAACTATCTATGGGAAGCTTATGTACCTGTGTACTCTATTAATAAACCTGCATTCCTTATTGAACAGGAGCTAAATATTTCTTCATTTCAAAATAATAGTATCATGAATGAAAAAAACTTCGATTACCTCAGTAATCAATTAAAGTATTCCGGATTTGGTGAAAGCCATACCGAAGAGTTAAAAACTAAAATGCAGAAGGGGCAAACTGACTTTGTCATTCCACATCAGCAGGAGTTTGGCAATGACAGTACAGCATCCGTTCTCCATTTCAAAAAATCTGATGAATCAGGCATGTATTTTTTTAATAAGTATTCTCTTGCTGTTAGTAAAGCCAACAGTCCTGATGTTACACAACAAACATTTTATATAAATAACAAAGAGGATAATATTACCCTTAAAGAAGCCTATAACCTGATGCAGGGCCGTGCGGTTTATAAGAATTTATCCAACAAGGAAAACGAAAAATACAAAGCATGGGTGCAACTTGATTTTAAGGAAACGGATAGCAACAGCAATTTCAAGTTGAAAAAATTTAACGAGAATTATGGCTTTGACCTGGTAAAAGAATTATCAAAACATCCTATCAAAGAACTGGAAACTCCCAAGTACAAAGAATCTCTTATTGAATCCCTGCAAAGGGGTAACCGCCAGTCAGTGACATTTTCTTTGCCTGACAAAGAAGTAAAAATGTTTATTGAAGCGTCGCCCAAGTTCAAATCGTTGAACCTGTATGATAATAACATGAAACGCGTGCTGTCCAATTCACTGAATGGAGAAAGCAAGGGCAGCGAACAGTCCGTTAAACAGGAAGCAAAAAAGGAAAGTATGAAAGGAGATTCGGAAGAAGGTGGTCCGGCAGAATCATCGCAAAAGAAACCGCGACGGAAAAGACAATCTATTTCATAAAAGAGAACCTGAGTATTAAGTGAAAGAGATAGAACATATCAATGCTTTTATAAAATATGCGGCGGAAGACGGCCGTGTTGCACCGGTTCATGTAAGCCTTTACCTGGCATTGTTCACTCAGTGGTGCAAAAATAATGTTCAGAACCCGGTTACCGCACATCGCAACGAAATCATGCGGTTGGCGAAAATCTCCGGAAGAACAACGTATCAGAAATGCATCCAGGAATTACACAACTATGGGTATATAAGGTATGTGCCATCCTTTAATCCATTTCTTGGAAGCCTGGTGTATATGGCGCATTTCCCTGAATGCATTGCTACCATCACTGTTAAATCTTAGATATGCATTATTATATCATCATTAAAGAAAATGAGTATTGCATTATGAAAGTCCGGCCGGATGACAGGGAATCTTTTGAGAAACACTACCGCAGCAAGATCCTTTTTGAAGCGGAAAGTATTGCGGAGTTGCTGGTTAAGTTCTCTGAAAAATTAAACGATGAAGCGCTCAGCCGAATGAATTAAAATAAAACCGTCTGAAAAGGAAGTAAGAGCTGCAGGAGTGCATCTTACCAGCGATAAGACGGCAGGTAGGGATAAGTCCATGGATGAGGTCTTTTAATAAGCCTCATCCATTATTAAACTAAAGAAACTTATAATATCATGGCAGATTTAAAAAGGAGAACATTGACATTAATTACGGGAAAACAAATCAGGCTGTTTGGTAATAGCATTGCTATTGGAAAGTCACTGGAGGTGGGTGAAGGATACGCGCCGAATATCTTTTCCTGTACGTTGGATCAAACGGTTGAAAAGCCGCTCGCCACACCATCTAACCCACATAAGTTAACGGTTGAAGAAATAATGGATCTTGCTGATTATAATATCCAATTGTGGATGGATTTAAAAGCTAATATCCGGAAGTATGGTTTGGATAGCTCCAGAATATTTAACAGTGAAGCTTTGAAATAGGGATAACCTTATTTCGAACTAAAATAATATGATCAGTTTATCCCTGGCATTTTCAATCCGTTCTTTTAAAAATATTGAGTAATATGATCAGGAGAAACGAATTAGCTATAATGAAAGCTATAGCTATTTGCCATAAACCTTATTTAAAGCCGGAAGAGGCATTGATTTATTGCAATCTTGGCCGGACTCAACTGGCAAAAAAATGTGATGAGTTTGGCGTATACAAAAATAGTAGCGGGTATTTCAAAAGGGAAGAGCTGGACCTGATGATGTCAGGTGGAGAATCTTTAATCGAGAAAGCGCTAAAGAAACACCTATTATAATAAAAAGAACACAAATAAAAATGCCGGCTTTTGATCCGGCATTTTTATTATTTGAATATCACTTCAGGAGGCAGCTCCATTTTTTCAGGGGAAGGCAACTTGGCAATTACAGCTTCCTGATCTTTAGGACGATGCCTTTTATAAGTAATTTCCACATACCTGGTGGAAGTATGTCCAAGTAACAGGGCAACGGTAGCAATGTCTACTCTTTCATCCTGAAGAAGGATAGAAAAACTGAGTCTTGCCGAACTCCATGTGATGTATTTATCAATGCCAGCAATGTTGACCCATGCCGTCAGAATTTTATTAGCGCCATCCGCTGTGGGAAGTTTAAATACTTTTCCTGTTGGTTTCTCTTCCTGAAATCTTGCTTTCCTTTTGTCAAGAATGGCTTTCGCAATTGGATGCATGGTGAGCACAACAGGTTCTCCTGTTTTTGCCTGTATAAGCCGGGTTTTAATAGTATCCGCGCCTATATCTGACCAGTCCAGGAGTTTAATATCCACCCATCTTAATGCGGTATAACAGCAAACAATATATCCTTCCCGTACTTCCTCGTTCAAACAAGGCGTTCTTAATAACTTGAGGTATTCTTCTACTTCCAGGTGTTGCTTTAATTTCCGTTTTTTACCTGCCTTGGCTTTTATTTCATCTACCGGATTGATGCGAAAATAGCCCTGCTTGGTAGCTGCACGGATCATCCGCTTGAACTCGGAAAAATAATTCATCGGTGTATCACCGTTAAATTTCCCGAGTAGATAATTTCTATACCGCTGGCATAGCTCTTCTGTTACCTCAATTGGGGCAAGCTGTTTTTTTCCTATAAAGGTTTTGAAATGATTGAAACTGCATTGCAGGTGTCTTTTTCCTTTACGCAGATTCTTTTTAGTGAACTCTTCAAAGAATTCCAGGAAGTTGTGTTTGTACCGGTGGGCCGGGATGTAGCCGGTTCCAATGGACTGACGATCTAAGACAAGTTGAGATCGCTTTAATTCCAGGATTGTCAGCGATTCCTTGTTGTGTGCTTTTTCAATTTGTGATTTGGGTTTGGCGTAGGTAAAAATGCCCGCGCTCATTCTATCACTTGAACTACGTCCCCATACAAACCGGTAGTAAATTTTCTTTCCGTTGGCAGATAGTCTTTCCTCTATAATCATAGTAATTTTGTTTATGGGCTATGCCACAAACAAGACACCAAAAGTGTGGGAACAACTGTGGGTGATTTAAGGGAACAAAACAGTGAAAATAAGCGTAAAAAAGTGGCAAAAAAAAGCGTGTTAAAAATTAGAAACCCCTGAAAATCAACGATTTAAAGGGGTTTCTGAGTGCCCGGGACTGGATTCGAACCAGCACATCCTTTCGAACGCTGCCACCTGAAGACAGTGCGTCTACCAGTTTCGCCACCCGGGCATAAATTACGGGCTGCAAATATAAGGGGAATAATTATTTCTATTCTACATTTTTTGATGACCGCCAGCCAATCAGCAGCACACCTGCGATAACCAGTACAGTTCCCACGATTTGTTCCATAAACAGGGGCTCATCTAAAATAAAATAGGCCTGCACAATGGTAGAAACGGGACCAATTGCCGATATGATGGCCACATTACTGGAACCAATCCTTTTCATGCCACCCGAAATCATAAAACTGGGTAAAACCGTTGCCACAATGGCCAGCAGTAATCCATACCCCCAATGGATACCCGAAAATCCTTCCGCGGGCATACGCCCCGCCAGTGCAAAATGAACAAAAACGCCACCGGTAGCCGCCAGCATCGCATAGGCGGTAAATCTGGTTGCGCCCACTTTTGGAATAACTTTACCGCTTCCTGCTATATATGCCGCGAAAGTAAGAGAACATAAAAAAATGAGAAAGCTCCCCCACAAAAAATCAGGATTATCAATATCTATACGCAATTCTCCCCAGTAAGCAAAGGCAACACCAGCATAGGTAAGCAGCAATGCCATTTTTTGCAGCCGGCTAACCTGTTGTTTAAAAATAAGCCCGTTGATCAGCACAGCAAAAGTAGGATACAAAAAAAGAATAAGCCTTTCCAGTCCGGCAGTTACATATTGCAACCCCACAAAATCAAATAAACTGCTGAGGTAGTATCCAAACAAGCCCAGGAAAATAACGGCGGCCCATTGCCTGCCGGTGAGTGGTAAAGCATCTTTTGACCTGGCGGCCATCCATGCAGCGCCTACATAAAAAGGAAGCGAAAAAAGCATACGCAGCGCCAGCAACGATAAGGCATTCATGCCGGTATGCTTAAACGCCAGCTTTACAATAATCGCTTTGGTGGAAAACAATATCGCCCCCGAAAAGGTAATAATAAATCCCGCCAGCGTTACCCGGTATTTCTGTTCATTGCTCATTGACACAGGTGGGTGGGAAAAAGTGAGACGTGAAAGGCGAGAGGAGAAAGATAAGAAGAGAAAATGAGGAACTCCTGTTTGCCTGCAAATTCCTTTCACCTCTACCCTCTTTCCTTTCACATTCCTACACGCTTACATTAAAATCTCTTAATGCATCGTTCAGGCTGGTTTTAAGATCGGTGCTGGTCTTACGTTGCCCGATGATCAAAGCGCAGCTCACACCATATTCTCCCGCAGGAAATTTTTTATTATAGGTTCCGGGTATCACCACACTGCGCGCCGGTATCCTGCCCTTGTATTCAACCGGCTCACTGCCGCTTACATCAATAATTTTAGTGCTTTTGGTTAATACTACGTTGGCGCCAAGCACCGCTTCCTTTTCAACCATTACACCCTCTACCACAATACAGCGGCTCCCAATAAAGGCGCCATCTTCCACAATTACCGGGCTGGCCTGCAAAGGCTCCAGCACACCACCAATACCTACCCCACCGCTCAGGTGTACACCTTTGCCAATTTGCGCGCAACTGCCTACCGTTGCCCAGGTATCCACCATCGTTCCTTCATCAACATAAGCGCCTATATTTACGTAAGATGGCATGAGCACTACATTGCGCGCAATAAACGCGCCATACCTTGCCACCGCATGCGGTACGGCACGTACACCCAGTTCCCTGTAGCCGCTTTTCAGCAACATTTTATCATGAAATTCAAGCGGACCGGTAGTCCATGTTTGCATGGATTGAATTGCAAAGTACATGAGGATGGCCTGCTTCACCCATTCGTTCACTACCCACCCGTTTTCGGAGGGCGATGCGGTGCGCAGCCTGCCCTTGTCTATATCTTCAATTACCGATTTTACCGCTTCAATATAAATCTCATCTTTTAATAACTCCCTGTTTTGCCAGGCTTGTGCAATAAGATTTTGTAAGTCTGTCATGCTGTTCTTTTTTTTGCAAACATAACCCGTTTGCTTTTGCAAAGCCTCACTATTTTTGCAGCATGAATTTTACAGCAGATGTGGAGCATTGTTTACAGGTTTTGCAGGCGGGAGGGGTAATATTATATCCCACGGATACGGTTTGGGGGCTGGGTTGCGATGCCACGAACCCCCTGGCGGTACAAAAAATTTACCGGATAAAGCAAAGGGAAGAAAGCAAATCCATGATCGTTTTACTAACGGAAGAAAGGGATGTGATAAAATACGTGGCCCAACCCGATTTAAGGGTATTTGATTACCTTGAAGAAACCAGTAAACCAACTACCGTAATTTACAATGGCGCTGTAGGCATGGCGCCCAATTTAATAGCGTCCGACGGAAGCATCGCCATAAGAATAGTGAAGGATGAATTTTGCAGGCACCTCATTAAGCGATTGAGAAAGCCACTGGTGTCCACTTCAGCCAATATTTCAGGACAACCAACTCCCGCCTTGTTTAGTGCTATTGATCCGGCAATAACCAAAGCGGCAGATTATGTAGTAGAATACCGCCGGAACGATACCAGCATTGCACAACCTTCGGCGCTAATACGCTGGAATGACGACGGAACGGTAACGGTGCTGAGGAAGTGAGTGGTAAGTGCCCGCCCGGCTGAACACCGTTCGGACGGGGTAAGTAGTAAGAAGTAAGTGTGGGTGAATAATAACCGATGAGCTAACGGATCAATCCATCAGTATAGACATTTTATGAAGATCCTCATTATACAAACCGCTTTTATTGGAGATGTAGTATTATCTGCATGCCTCATAGAAAAGTTGCATGTCTTTTTCCCGGATGCACAAATTGATTTTTTATTGAGAAAGGGCAATGAAGGATTACTGAAAGGACATCCTTACCTGAATGAGGTATTGGTATGGGACAAGAAGAGCGGAAAATACAAAACCTTATGGCGCCTTCTCTGGCTGATCAGGAAAAAAAGGTACGATAAGGTTATCAATGTACAACGGTTTGGAGCAACAGGATTGCTTACTGCTTTTTCCAAAGCAAAGCAAAAGATCGGCTTTGATAAAAATCCTTTCAGTGCTGCATTTGATATCAGCGTAAAACACAACATGGGCGGTGAAACTACAACACCACATGAAATTGAACGAAACCTTAGTCTTATACAGTCTTTTACGGATAACTCCATTTATAAACCCCGTCTGTACCCTTCGCAACACGACAGGGATGCTGTACAACCCTTAAAGTCTTTACCGTATATCTGTGTAGCGCCGGCATCTGTTTGGTTTACCAAACAATATCCCGCAGACAAATGGATAAGTTTTATTGATAAACTACCTCCTCAATACATTGTTTATCTTTTAGGAGCGCCTGGAGAAGGCAGGCTTTGTGAAGGGATTCAGCAAAAATCGAAGAAAAAAAACTTAATATCACTTGCCGGCCAGTTGAATTTTTTGCAGTCCGCTGCGCTTATGCAGGATGCCGTTATGAATTATGTAAATGACTCCGCGCCTATGCATTTTGCATCTGCCATGAACGCGCCGGTTACAGTTGTATATTGCTCTACTATACCTGCATTTGGCTATGGGCCGTTGTCTGACAAAAAGTACATCGTTGAAATTCAGGAACCGCTGTATTGCCGGCCATGCGGGCTGCACGGTTTACGGCAATGCCCCGAAAAACATTTTAAGTGTGCGCGCCTTATCCGTGACGAGCAGTTACTGGAAACATTGATGAATGCCTGCCCGACTGAATAGGCGGGTGGAGATAGGATGAATATGGAAAATGTGGAAGTGTGGAAGTGTGAAAAATATAGGAATGGTTACAAGTTGCAGGTTACATGCACAAGGCAGCCTCAACTATAAGTTGCAGGCAAATTAGTGAGTACAAAAGTCGAATCGTCCCCGCAACATGAGACCTGCACCCTGAAACCTCACACCTTCCTCCTGTATTTAAGAACAGTTCTGCACAGCCCATCCGGATCAAAAGGTTTTACGATAATATCTGTAAATCCGGCAAACTTTACCTTGCCGGCAATCTCCGCAGGTAAAATAGCGGTTAAAGCAATCACAGGCACGGTAATACCCCTGCTTCTTAATTGTTTTGTTGCTTCAAATCCATCCATTTCCGGCATATTCAAATCCATAAGCACAATATGATGAACAGCAGCATCGAATTTTTGAAGTGCCTGTTGGCCATTGGTGACAACATCAACCACCGCGCCAAAATCTTCGAGTATGGTACGGGCTATCATTACATTCAATGCATTATCTTCTGCAATTAATATAGAAACATTGCGCAATGGTTTATCCATCCCGGTCAAACCAGGCGAAGTGACTTTTTTTACTGTAGTTACCGGAAAAGATAATGTAAACCAAAAAGTTGAACCCCTCCCCGGCTCGCTGCTAAGCTGCAGTTCCGCATTATGCAAAGCCAATATTTTTCTGCTAATGGCAAGCCCCAGGCCTGTTCCTCCATACTTTCTTGAAGTAGAAGAATCGGCCTGTGTAAATCTTTTAAAAATTATTTTCTGTTCATCCGGGAATATACCAATGCCAGAATCTTTAACCGATATGGTTATAGTAGCATGATGGTTCTCCACTTTTTCTGCATCCAGCGATAATCTTACCCATCCTTCATCCGTAAATTTTATGGCATTGTGCACAAGATTTGTAATAACCTGCGTTATGCGTGTCGGATCGCCCAGCATCTGATCAGGTATGTTCTTATCAAATTCATATTCCAGCTTTATTTTTTTGCTATCGGCAAAGCTTTGTGCGCCTTTAAGAATATTCTCACCAATTTCACGCAGGTTCATTCCTATTTTCTCGAGCTTCATCTTATTCTCCTCCAGCTTACTGTAGTCCAGAATATCATTAACCAGCACCAGCAGGTTGTTGGCCGAAAACAAAACCACTTCAAGCGTTTCTTTCTGGGATGAAGAAGGTTTTCCTTTCAATAAAATATGAACGAGCCCGATGATGGCATTCAACGGCGTCCTGATTTCGTGGGACATGGTAGAAAGGAATTCGGATTTTGCTTTTACACCCAACTGCGCCTGCTGTGCAGCGTAACTGAGTGTATATGCAAAACGGGAAGAAAGAATAATGGCCTGTAAAAAAAGGAAAAGAATATAGCCGGAGCAGATCATTACTTTTGTAACCGGCGCCAGCTTAAAATAATGCAGGTTCAGGAAAAGAAACAGTACAAAAGCAACACAGGCACTCAAAAGCGCAAAATCAGAGTCATTTCGTTTGTGTATATACGCTGTTATAAAAACGTAAAAAGCATAGCCGAGGTAAAAAAACAAAACAATAAGGTACAAGGGCATAACAGCACTGAACAGGTGCACAGGTGCTGTAATAATGATCAAACTGTACAGCGCACTTATCCAAAGCAGCACGCTTACCAAAACTTTACTTGTTTCCTGCGGATACAGATAGCGGATATACTGAAACAGGCAGGTACAGCTTAGCACGAGGGACAAATATTCAATTCTTAACGTTACAAACCAGTTTACCTGCGGAACCAAAGAATACAACAAATAAGGCCCTGTGCCAATAATGCGGTAGCTGTAAGTGAAGCAAAACAATGCAAAATAAAGAATAGGCTTATCGCTTTTAGCAAACAGGTACAGTCCAAAAAAAAGAAAACCGCTCATCAGGATAAAGCCGGTTGTAATAATATCCAGGCCCCAGTCTATCTTATTCTGCCGGGATATTTGCTCAAAACTACCCAGCACAACGGGTTTATGGGGACCTCCTTTGGAGTGCCAGAAATTGGCTACATGCATCAGCAGGTTTAGGGTATCGGTGTGCTGAGGAAGCAATACAATCCGCTCCGACCAAAAAGGTTTGGCTTCTTCTTTTTTGGAAGCAGGTTTTCCGTTTTCCACAGCCAAGCTATCGTTTATATATAACCGGTAGCTGCTGTATATATCCGGAATACGCAAGGCCGGCAAAGGAGCAGAATGCGGAAGAATTATTTTCAGTTTATACGTAGCATACCCCACAGATGGAAGTGACTTGCCGTTAACCTCAATTTTATTCCATAGGGAAGGAAAGGCTGCAAAACTGCGATGGTTTACTTCCTCACCCGGAAGCAATAACTGCTCCCAGTAAAACTCCCATTGTCCGGAAATATTGATATTTTCAAAAGAGAAATCCTGGTCGCCCAGGTCAAGCAAACCCTGCTGAGCGGTTATCGTGGTTTTTAATGAAGAAGTAGAAAAGGCAAACAACGCCACCCAGGATGCAACAATAACGGTTAAAACAATCAACCAGGCTTTCTTCATAAAAATTGGACAGGCTACAGGATTTAGGGGACATTGTCAGCACCTGTTAGTACTGAAGCTTAAAGATAAATATAATATTGATAGTTTATCGTTTGTGGTTTATTGTTGGGATGGTATTCCGGTTATCAGTCATTAGCGGGCAATCAGCAGCCGGCTATCAGCTTTGAGGTGAATTTGCTCATAGCCCAAGGCTGAATCTAACAGCTTCTGCCGGATTTGAACACACTTGTACCCTGCAACCTGTACCCTGTACCTTGCAACCTGCAACCTTCACCCTCATACCTTTTTCTCATCTCCCATCTCTTTTTCCTGAACTACAATTAAATTCTTTAATTCAACTGTAATAGGAATAACACCCAACTGCACAATCGCTTTTTTATCTCGTATTTCTTTTACCGTACCGATCTGGTTATTCTGGGTCATCCGCACTTTTACACCCGGTTTTACTTCACCTCCCGTTTCAATGTATTTTGAATCGAATTTTTTCTTTGCCTTCTCCTTTACCTGCTTTTCTTTTTGTTTAAACAGCATGGCATGCATCTGTTTCATCAAAACAGTTTTGTCTTCCTGGTTTTCCATCCTTCGCCAGTCAAACACAATCTGCTTTAGCTTGCGCTCCATATCTTTCAGGTAAGCAATTCGCTCTTCATTTATTTTGTTCTGTTGTTTCAGCAACTCTACCTGCTGCTGGTGTTTTTCGCGCTGCAGCGTATGCTCCATGTCTTTTTTTAGCTTTTCATTTTCTTTCAGCAGCTTGTTTAATTCCTTTTCTTTTTGTTCCAGCCGGCGAACATCCTGCTCTGCCCGGTTCAATAGTTTATCTAAGCTGAAATGGTCTTCCGCCACCATGGTTTTGGCTCTTTCAATCAGTTGAGGATCCATACCAATTCTTTCAGCAATCGAAAAAGTATAAGAACTTCCTGGTTTGCCAATGATCAGTTTATATAAGGGCAAAAGATTTTTTTCATCAAAGGCCATCGCCCCGTTCACAATGCCTGGCGTTTTATTGGCCATTACTTTAAGGTTAAGATAATGGGTGGTTACAATTCCAAAAGCATGCTTCTTCGCCAGTTCTTCCAATATTACCTCGGCAAAAGCGCCACCAAGGTGCGGGTCGCTGCCGCTGCCCAGTTCATCAATAAAGAACAGGGTGCGCCCGTTGGCATTTTCGATGAGGTACTTCATGTTCTTCAAATGCGAACTATAAGTGCTCAGTTCAAATTCCAGGCTCTGGGTATCGCCGATATGGATCATCAGTTGTTTAAAGATCCCCATTTGCGAATGCGGGTGCACAGGAACCAGCAGGCCGCTTTGCAGCATCATTTGCAAAAGTCCAACGGTTTTTAGCGTAACGGTTTTACCACCTGCATTGGGTCCGGATATAACGAGTATGCGGCTTTTTTCATCAAGCGTAAGCGTTACGGGCATAACCGGCTTACCCGATCTTTGATTGTAGAGATACAATAAAGGATGAAAGGCCTGGATAAGATGCACATGCGCTTTGTCCTGTACAACAGGGTAACTGCCGTTCATATCCGCCGCTAATTTTGCCTTGGCGCGAATGAAATCATATTCACCCACAATGCCATGATAATCTTTCAGCAAAAGAGCATATACCGAAAGCTGCTTAGTTAATTCCCTGAGCACCCGGTACACTTCGCGGCTTTCATCGTGCTCCAGGGTAAATACATCGTTGTTCAGTTCAATCGTTTCTTCCGGCTCAATAAATGATGTTTTACGCGTATCGCTTTCACCCAGCAAAATGCCTTTCACCTGTCTTTTGTACTCGGCATGAACCGCAATAACCCGTCTTCCGTTTAAGAACGCTTCTTCTATATCCGATACATACCCGCTTTTATTCCATTTGGCCACTACCCTGTCGAACGCCCGGCGCAGTTCGCTCCGCTTGCGTGCCAAACTCATTCTTATCTGCGCCAGTTCTTTGGAGGCATTGTCTTTTACATTACCATATTCATCCAGCACATCATCAATAAGCAGGATGATCGCCTTTTCGTAATAACTGTCGGCAATAACCCGTAACAAGGTGGGATAAGCAATCTTTCTTTCCGCATCAAACCAGTGAAAAACCTGCTTCATGGCATCTGCCAGCTTTCGGATGTTTACCAATTGCTCCTCATTCAATACCGCCCCGGAAATGCCCAATAGTTGTAACTCACTGGTTAAATTCAAAATAACATCATTGGGAAAATAAACTCCGTTCTGCAGCAGCAATTTATATTCGTTGGTTTGCTGCAGTTCCGGTTCTATATACGTTAGCCGGGTATGAATACGCAATTGCTCCGCTTTGTTTTTGGCATAGGCGGTTTGGCAATGCGCTGTAAGCAATGCTTTCACTTTATCAAATTCCAATTGCATCAAAGCCGATTCCGGAAAGAGTTTCATTTTGTACTGCTTCTTTTTAAGATTTGCAAAGGTAAGCGGAAATGTATTTTATGGAGGCTGTGAGCTATCAGCGGCGGGCTATGGGCGGTGGGCAGTCAGCTTTGGGCTCCCGATGGTTTGTGCCCGCACGGAACATTCGGACATGTTTAGGCACGAAGCATCTGCACCCCCTGTATTGTCATGCGAGCCTGCCCGCCGCGGCGGGGAACGAAGCATCTGTGTTGATTGATTGTAGCGAAGGCAGACCCATCCTTCGTCAGGGTGACAGGCTGTGGTAATCAAGTCCAGCTTTAGCAGTATAGCCGAACAAAGCACCCGCAACTCTTCTTTAACAAAATTTAACGTCTCCGCTACCCGCTTACTGCCTTCATTCTTTGCCGTATTCAGTAACTTGCGTTCTGGTTAGCATAATATTTATCATTCGTAAATGTTAAGCGATGAAATACCTTTTTCTGATCCTTGGAATGATCCCGGCAACCGCATTGTTTTCCTGCGGTGCAAAAAGCAGTTCCCCAAAAACAAATAATATGAGCAACGATACTACAATTCATCCTGCTGCAATTACTACGGATGCCCATACGGCAGTTGCTACTTTTGCAAACGGCTGTTTCTGGTGCACAGAAGCCGTTTTTCAGCAATTAGAAGGTGTTAAAAAAGTAACCAGCGGCTACAGTGGCGGACATGTGGCCAACCCCACCTATGAGCAGGTTTGTGAAAAGAATACCGGCCATGCCGAAGCGCTGCAAATTGTGTATGATCCCACCATTATCAGTTTCGATGAATTACTGGAAGTGTTCTGGAAAACACACGATCCCACCACTTTAAACAGGCAGGGTAACGACGTGGGACCGCAGTACCGCAGCGTGATCTTTTATCACGATAATACCCAGAAAGAAAAAGCCGAAGCTTATAAAACCGAACTGGATAAAAGCGGCGCGTGGCCCAATCCCGTGGTAACGGCCATTGAACCGTTTAAAAATTTCTACATAGCGGAAAACTATCATCAGAATTACTTTAAGCTCAATGGCAAAGCACCTTACTGCCAGTATGTGATCAGGCCCAAGCTCGAAAAATTTGAAAAAATATTTAAGGATAAGCTTAAAAAACAGTGATGGTATAGCTTTCACTTCCGGTTTATCGCTGTCGGCAATGAGCTATCAGCCGTTAGCGAATACATACGCTCAGTTTCTCTCACTTTTCACTTTTCACCCTCACTATCTACTATCCACCATTTATCACCATATTGCTCCTTTTCAGCGCTTGCTCAAAAGAATCTGTTACATTGGCCTTACCAACAGCAAATAACAAACGTGCAGCTCTCAGTTCATCCAGCACTTGTTTACTATGCACTTCCGAAAGGATTAATTTTGTGCCCCGATTTTTAGATTCTTTATAAATCTCACGCAGGGTTCTGATTCCCGTAGCGTCAATAATGGGTACGTGCCGCATTCGGATGATGAATACTTTGGGTGGCTTCTTGATAAACTTTATAGCATCTTTAAATTTATAGGCGGCGCCAAAAAACAAGGGCCCGTTTATTTCAAATACTTCAACATCTTTCGGAATAGTGTAATTGCTTACTGCGTCTTTATCGCGTTCTTCTCCCCGATCTGTGTTATTATCGGTGAGAATATTTACATCTGTAAACTTTATCATATTTCTCATAAACAGGAATACAGCCAGCACCATGCCTATTTCAATAGCTACGGTGAGATCAACCAACACGGTAAGAAAAAAAGTAGTAAACAATACCGCGGTATCGCCACGCGGGCCTTTTGCTACTGAAATAAAGTTCTCCCATTCACTCATGTTATAAGCCACAATTACCAGTATGCCGGCCAAAGCAGCCATGGGTATCAGGGCTGCCCATTTGCCTATAAACAATATGATCAGCAATAACGTTAATGCATGCACGATGCCTGCCACTGGCGTACGTCCGCCGTTTTTGACGTTGGTTGCCGTACGGGCTATAGCGCCGGTAGCGGGTATACCGCCAAAAATGGAGGAGAAGATATTGGCTGTGCCCTGCGCTATGAGTTCGGTATTGGACCTGTGATTCCCCCCGATCATTCCGTCGGCCACGACGGCCGATAATAAAGATTCAATACCGCCCAGTAAAGCGATGGTAAAAGCGGGTGCGATCAGCTTCTGAACCGTGCCGAAATCAAGATCGGGAATTACAGGCGAAGGAAAAGAAGAAGAAATGCTGCCGAAGCGGCTGCCAATGGTTTCTACAGGCAGATGCAATAGTTGCACAACAGCAGTTGTAACCAAAAGGGCAATCAATGATCCGGGTATTTTAAGGGTAACCTTTGGCCATAAAACAATAATGGCAACTGTGCCTGCCGCAATTAAAAATGCATATATATTAACCGTTTGAAAACTCCCAATATAACTTTGCCATTTATCTGTAAAATCAGCGGGAATTTCGCCCATCTTCAATCCAAAAAAATCTTTTATCTGCGACGAAAAAATGATAAGGGCGATGCCACTGGTAAATCCTACAATTAAAGGATAGGGTATAAATTTAATGATGGCGCCCAAACGGGCGATACCCATAATGATAAGAATTACCCCAGCAATAAAAGTGGCAATAATTAAGCCATTAATGCCAAATTGCTGAACAATGCCATATACGATTACAATGAATGCGCCGGTTGGACCGCCAATTTGAACCTTGCTGCCCCCCAGTGCAGAAATAATAAAACCCGCGATAACCGCAGTATACAACCCCTTTTCCGGCGACACACCTGAAGCTATGGCAAACGCAATAGCAAGCGGCAATGCCACAACACCCACTATTAAACCGGCCATCACATCCTTAACAAACTGCTGCCTGCTATAGTTTTTTAAGGTATCCAACAATTTAGGTCTAAACATACTTTACTGTTCCTTATTATTATTATTATTATTATTATTATTATTTCATCCCGGTTTCAATTTTCAGTTCCCATTGGATCTGTAAAAAATGCATACGTGCTATTTTTATGTTGCTCCATTGCGTGCGCGTTTTGCTTAAGGGATCATAAAGATCTAAATCACAAATCATCTTACGGATAAACCCCGAAAATGTATTAGCAGGTATTTTATGCCTGTTTAAATTATCAAGCGCTTCATCAATAACAAGTTTTACAGATTGCTGTGTAGCAGAAGACAATATTTGCTTGTTCAGTTTAGCGCGGAGTTCATCCATACATACCATCATATTACAATGGTTTTGGAGGTTATATTTTAATCCAGAATTTCAGAAGGTTATCCATTTCCGAACCCACAATATGGTAATCCCCTGGTACTTCATCCTCGAGGCTGTAAAATGTAGCCAATCTTGTTGCTGCCGGCATTTGCTCCAGTTGCTTATACAAGTAACGGTTATAATAATTATACAATTCCCCGGAGTATACAATGCGCTCATCTATTTTGTCGGTGCCTGCCAGGTTTTCATAAAAGGAATTATAAAAGTAGAAATGATCGTAATTGCGCAAATCCAGTTGGGTAAAATTTCCATGAATAAAAGAAACATTCTGCAAACCCAGCACGTTCGCTGCAGCCTGTGCATAGGTTACCAGGTCTTTGCGTTGCTCAACACCATAAAAATGTGCGCCGGGAGAATAATAAGCCCCGGCTAAACAAAATTTGCCCACCCCACTGCCAATATCAAGTATACGGGCGCCATTTTCCGAAGCTAAAAAAAAAGATGCCCTCCGGGCTACGTTTAAAGGAGTCCAATGCCTCACAGCCAGCGAGCGGATCCGTTCCGGGTAAATAGTATTAAAGTTACTATCGGAAGTGAAGTACCTGTTAGCCGGCAATTTTTTTTCATTTACATACATGGTTGTATTAAGCTTTAAATGACAATATTGATACTGGCATATTGGCCATATACACTGTGTAGCGGATTTCCCGAAGCGGCATTGAGGTTCTGATTATACGCGAAATCGGCGTGCTTTATAAGATCTTTAACCTGATATTCACAATCCTGCATGTTCGGAAAACATCCAAAGCCGGATGCAAAATTACATATCAATTTTTCTTTATGCGGTAAAACTTATCACCCCCGAAAGTGATTAATATCAATATTTTTAAAGGTAGTTTTGTGCAATCATGAGTATACGGGACATTTTTCCAATAGACAAATGGGATTTCAAAAGCGAATCTATTTTGGCTGATCTTCCCATTCCGGACTTTGAGCGGCTCATGGCTCATAAAAGCGAACATATATACAAAAAGGGAGAGGTCCTTTTTAGGGAAGGTGGCTACCCATCGGGCATATATTATATTGTTGAAGGCAAGGTTAAAAAATACAAAACAGATAAGAACAGCCGGGAGCAGATTATTTATGTGGCCAACACCGGAGAGCTTCTCGGGTACCACGCTATTTTATCGGAATACCGCTATCCCGATTCGGCCGCAACGCTGGAAGAAAGCACCATTGCCTTTATACCAAAGGAAGACTTTTTAGCCTGTTTAGAGCAATCCTCCATTCTCAACAACCGGTTGCTGAAAACGCTCAGTCATGAGTTTGCTGTATTGGCCAACAGTATTACCTTATTTGCTCAAAATTCGGTACGCGAAAGACTGGCATTGCAGTTGATCGTATTGCGGGAAAAATACAAGGTAAATTTTGAGCCCGGTATGGCTGTAGAAATCAATATGTCGAGAGATGATTTGGCCAGCCTTGCAGGCACTGCCCGGGAAAACGTAATAAGAGTGCTGAGAGAATTTAAAGAAGCAGGAATGGTTGAAACAAAAGGCAGAAAAATATTTATTACCGATATCAACAAACTGATTGACCTCGCAAATGCAAGGTAATTTTTACCAGTGCTTACTTACTTGTTTTGCGTAACCAGTGTAGTATCTCCTTCCAGCAAAGGCAATGCATACCCACCTGTATCCAGTACAGCTTTCGGAAAGGACTGTTTCAGTGATAGCCAGTCGGCATTGTTTATATCCGTTTTATACAAATAAAGCGTTTGCAATTCCGGCAGATTTTTTAAAGACTGCAAGCCCTGGGCAGTAATTTTTACTCCCACAACATTCAGGTACTGCAATTTTGATAATGATTGCAGCATAGCGAGGCCTTTGTCTGATATTCCGGTATTATCCAAACTCAGCTTAATTAAAACAGGCAATTTACCAATAGTAGCCATCGCATTGTCGCTAACGGATGTACCACCCAATTTTAACCAAACCAACTGCGGTGCAAGTGGCTCCAGCAGCTTCACTTCATTGTCACCAATCTTTTTTGAATCCAAAAAATTAACAGAAAGATAGTTGCTGCCCGTTGATACCGGAACAACGGTAACGCCCATTTCTTTTAATTTGTTCACCGCCTGAGCGGGAGCTTCCGCTACAGGCACTTCAGGTACTTCGGGCTTTGATGGCGGCTGCAGATGATCACTCTGCAGCGCAATAAGCAGCGGCTTTATTTTCTCATTCTGCGGCAGGGCTTTTACCGGCTGGTTAAAACTGGCGCCGGTACTGATCCACCAATGGATCAAAGCGATCTCCGCTTCCGAAGGCTGCGACTTACCTTTAGGGGGCATATGTTTCTTTTCAAGCAAGTCGAGGGTTATCCTTTTATACAATTCACTTTCGGCACTTTTCCCCGCTACCAGCACCTTGCCATCTTCTCCGCCTTTTGCAATCGTTTCTTTGCTATCCAAACGCAATTTGCCCTTCTGTTTTGACGGGCCATGACAGCTATAGCATTTGTTTTGTAGTACAGGCTGTATAATATCATTATACAGCATAGCTTCCTGCACATTGGGAATAATTTTTTTTACTTCCTTTATGTCATCCGGTTCTCCTATATCCTGTGTAAGGTATCCCTCACCGTGAGTAAGCGTTCCACCCAGGTGCCCCGTAAAGGTGATCAGTATAAACAAGGCCACGGAAAGTATGTAAGGGAGCGCCGGATGAAACCGGAACGAAAATCTTTCAGTATATAATACATAATACAATATAGCGATTACGGCAACACCTATACCCATCCACCGGTGCCGGTCTAATACAGTTGCATCATACTCACCTCCGGCGGCCAATAACCAGCCACTGATACAGGACAATACAGCGCTTATGGCGCCCAGTAATAAAGTAACGCTTACCGCCGGGCGGATAGTGCTGAATTGTTGTTTGCGGCTGAGCCAGTGCAGTACAACACCCAATAATAAAATGCCAATAGGCAAATGCACGAGTAAGGGATGAAAACGACCGAAGAAACCGGAAATGCTGAGTAGTATCATAAAAGCTGCGGAGTAATATTTTTATTGATCAGAGTATCACAGTAAATAGTTTTATGCTACAATTTCCCTTATCACTCTTCCGCTTACATCTGTTAAACGGAATGGCCGTCCCTGGAACTCGTAAACAAATTTTTCATGGTCGAAACCCAACTGGTTCAATACGGTAGCCTGTATATCATTGGGTTCTACTTTTCCACTCCTGGCACTATAGCCTATCTCATCTGTTTCTCCATAGCTGAAACCCTTTTTTATACCACCTCCTGCCATCCACATGGTAAATGCCTCGGCGTGGTGATCTCTACCCTTAAAAGGCATTTCTTTGCCATCCCTGTTTTCCTGCATCGGTGTGCGACCAAACTCTCCGCCCCATACCACCAATGTTTCCTCCAGCAAGCCTCTTTGTTTAAGATCGAGTAACAATGCGGTTATAGGACGGTCTATAGAGCGGCATTTGTTGATCAACCCTATTTCTAAGCAATCGGCCGGGCTTGTGCCATGCGAATCCCAGCCCCAATCGAAAAGCTGTACATACCGCACCCCTTTCTCCACTAATTTTCTCGCCAGTAACACATTATTGGCAAAACTTGTTCTGCCGGGCTTAGTGCCATACATTTTATGTATATACTCAGGTTCATCACTTATATCCATTGCTTCGGGTACCGACATCTGCATTTTATAAGCCATCTCATATTGGGATATCCGCGATAATATTTCAGGATCTTTAAACTCTTCATACGATTGCTGGTTTACCTTGTTGATGGCTTCAATAGATGCTTTGCGAATGTCTTTATCTATCCCTTCCGGATTATTAATAAAAAGTACTGGATCACCTTCGGAGCGGCACTGCACACCCTGGTAAACGGAAGGCAGGAAACCGCTTCCCCAAACACTTTTTCCCGCATCAGGATTTTTACCACCCGAAGTAAGTACAACAAAACCGGGCAGGTTGCTGTTCTCTGTTCCCAAGCCATAACTTACCCATGAGCCCATACTTGGCCGGCCCAAACGTGCTCCACCCGTATGCATGAGCAGTTGCGCAGGGGCATGATTAAACTGGTCTGTTTTAACCGCTTTTAAAAAACTCACTTCATCGGCTACTGTCGCAAAGTGCGGTAAATTATCCGACACCCATGCACCGCTTTGTCCGCGTTGCTCAAAATGTGCCTGCGGTCCCAGCATTTTGGGTACTCCCCTGATAAAGGCAAAGCGCTTCCCCTCAAGCAAAGACTGCGGGCATTCCAATCCATCCAATTTCATAAGGTCGGGCTTATAATCAAACATTTCCAATTGAGATGGAGCTCCCGCCATATGCAGATAGATCACGGATTTTGCTTTTCCGGGGAACATGGGAGGATGTGCCGCTAATGGATTATTGCTGTCAAAAGCATTTACACCGGTTCCTTTTGAACTCCAGAAATCGCAACCGCTTAATAATGAGCCAAACGCCATGGCGCCTAAACCGGTAATGCTGTCTTTTAAGAAATGCCTGCGCGTTACAAAACGCAGGGTTTCATGATTGGCCTCATTAATCAGCCGCTGGTTATGCAATTCTTTTTGAGTCATAACTTTATTTTATACCCGGAAATTAAGAATGCCTCATTCCCGGGTATTTTTTTCTTCGTTAATTGAAAGATACATCGCTTTTCCTCCCGGTGTTATCAAAACTATTCATATGGCAGGTCAGCGTATAATTGATTTACAAAAGTCTTTTGTCCTTCTTTAAATATGTTAGTACAATTAAAATTAATCAGTATCCCTTTAGGCCGGTTCATCAGCTTCATGTAGGTCAATAATTTCGCATCGTGTATAGCTATCAAATATTCAACAGCCTTGAGCTCTACTAATATCAGGTCTTCCACTAAAACATCTAATCTTAACTGCGTTTCAAGCCGTAAACCCTTATAAAACAAAGGGATCCATATTTGCGTTTTATAATTAAGTCCCTGCAATGATAGCTCTCTTATAAAACATTGTTCATATACACTTTCTAATAAACCGGGTCCTAACTGCTTATGTACTTCAATGGCGCATCCTATAATTTTATAAGTGAGCTCATCAATGTACTGTTGGGTGTTTTTCATTATGGTGTTTTTTAGGTTACTAATCCTTTTTTTCAACACGCAGGCACATAGGCACACATAGGTTTTCTCTTTTAATCCGCTCACATCTTTAGTTAAATGCTCTATTGTGTTCCTATGTTTTCTACTGTGCCTATGTGTGAATATATTTTTTCAACACATAGGATCATAGACACATAGGCACACATAGTTATTTTCCTCCTTATCAAATTTTACTTCTCTATTGTGTTCCTATGTT
>CALKHN010000107.1 GCA_937991535.1 uncultured Sphingobacteriales bacterium | reverse complement strand
GCAACCAGCCGTTTGAAAAAAGAATTATTCTATTTTTACCGGACAGCAATGATTTTGAATTTTCTGTTACCAATGAAATCATTGCCAAAGAACGGTTTCGCCATTTTATTAAAGTACCCGAACTGGCATTGTTCTATAATGAAATCACCGACTACAAAACTGCGAAACATATCAACTTAGACAAGCCTGAGTTAGATGAACAATTAGTAAACATTCCACCAACGCCAGACCAGCAGGAATTTATTAAAAAGTTAATGGCCTTTGCGAAAACAGGTGATGGTGCATTAGTAGGCAGGCAACCATTGACAAAAGAAGAAGATAAGGGAAGGATGTTGATTGCAACGAATTACGCTAAGAAGATGGCGGCAGATATGCGGTTGATAAACCCTTCTAATTACGAAGATCATCCCAATAACAAAGTAAATGTTTGCGCAAGAAAAGTTGCTGAGTTGTATCAGCTAAGCAAAGAACAGAAAGGTACACAAATTATCTTTAGTGATATTGGCACACCTAAGCCAGATTCATTTAACATTTATGATGCTTTAAAGGAAAAGTTAATCACTGATTTTTCGATACCTGCTAATCACATAACTTTTATACACGACTGGACTGATCGGCAGAAGCCAGAGTTGTTCCGTAAAATGAATAATGGCGAGATAAGGATTTTGTTAGGCAGTACAGATAAAGCTGGTACCGGTTTAAATGTTCAACGAAACGTTGTTGGAATGCATCATTTAGATATTCCCTGGAAGCCATCTGAACTGGAACAACGTAATGGCCGTGGAGCAAGGCAAGGGAATATATTGGCGAAGCAAGAATACGACAACAAAGTAAAGAACTATATCTATGCTGTTGAGCAATCATTGGACAATTACAAATTCAACCTATTGAAGAATAAACAAACCTTCATCAGCCAGATGAAAAATTGCGAGTTGAATGTGAGAACACTTGATGAAGGTTCAATGGATGAAAAAAGCGGAATGAATTTTTCCGAATACATCGCCATCCTTTCAGGCGATACAACGTTATTGGAAAAATCTAAGATGGAAAAGAAGATCGCTATTTTGGAAAGCTTGCGAAATGCTCATCACAAGGAAGTAATACGTTCCAGGTTTCAATTGGAAAACTTGCAGACTGATAAAGAAAAAACAGTACAAACATTGGGTAAACTAACGATGGACGAAAGCAACTATAAAAGGGAATTGCTGTTTGATAAAGATAGAACAAAACTTAACCCTATACAACTGGATAGTTTTAATTCTGCGGATGCAGAAGTTATTGGTATCTATCTTATTCGTCTATCTTCCAACTGGAAACCAAACATGGGTGAAGATGGTGCAATGAAAATTGGCAATCTCTATGGATTTGATTTGTATATCCGAAGGCAGAAAGAAACTTATGAAGACAATGCAATGTTTGAATACCGTTATCAAAATATTTTTTATGCAGAAGGAAAAGAAACTGGGATAAAATACTCCTGGAACCAGGGGCATATCAATATTGACAATCCAAAAATTGCAGCCAGGTATTTTTTAAATGCCATTGACCGGGTGGATTCCCTGAAGGAAAAATATCAGAGAACTTTGAAAGACTTAGAACAAAATATTCCTATGCTGCAGCAGTTAGTGGTTAAGCCTTTTGAAAAGGAAAATGAATTGGCGAAACTGAAAAAGGATGTATCAAAATTAGAAAGGGAAATTTCTATAAAGATTCAGGAGAATCAGATGAAGCAGCATAACGGGAAAGATGAAAGCAAAATTGAAAAGATAGAAACTCCTGTCGTAAAAATAGGAAAAACATTGCTGCCCAAAAAAAATATCGGCAATAGAAAAATAAAGGGATTGAGTATTTAAAGGCGTTTCACACAGTTCATTGCACGATAGAAAAGATTCTCCTGCAAACTTTAGTTTTTACGACTGGCTAGTAGCGGCCTGCAAGGGTATGTTTTTATACGAAGACTTTATCCTTTAGATTTATTTTCAGAATCAGACTTTGTTTTTTTGATTCTGCTTGTCTGCTCACCTATCACCGCGGAGAAAGGGTACAGCAGGACGATAAGCATTTTGCTTTCGTAAGCATGTAACGATTCTAGTCCTGAATATAAGGTGGCGGAAACTATGTCATTGATTAAAAAGAAATATGGGATGCTAAAAAATGGAGCCATTAGGTCAAATTCATTACCTGCAATGATCTGCCTGATTGCATTTACAGTTTGTTTTCCTAAATGAATGAGGTAAACAAGTACACCAATACAAACAGCAGACATAGTTAATGGAATGCACATGCCATGGCAATGGCCGCAGAATGTACAGAAGAAAAGGACATTGATGTTCACGAAAAAAAACAAGGATACTCCGATATAGTATTTCAGGGAATCAAAGTTGCTAAAAAGAATTTTGAATCCTCCGTTTCTGTAAAGGCTGATCACATAAAACAGAATAAACAGGTAGAAGATTATTGGCGATAGTAGATTATTCATTTGTCTCTCCTTTTTAATAGAGAAGATTCAAATCTGAGTCCATCGTTCCGCCGCAGCTCAATGTAGGGTTGGTTAGAAAATATCGGCTATACAATAAAGCTATTGACTGATAATCGCTTTGGGAGTTTATAATTTTTTTTTGAAAAGAAGTTGATGCGATATTGAGTAGGGATAGATAAGGCGACAGCGTTAGAGAAAGTAGTCTGATATCACATTATGTAGGGTTACTTTTTATTCGATATTCCCTTAGCAATTTGGGTCTTGAAAACACCGTGAGTGTCATATTGGTGGCGAAACTTTGGAAAACTGTTTTTATAGGCTGGATGGCTAAGTACCCAAACGATTCTTATTGCAGCACCTTCAATGCACTCTCCTAATGTTTGTTGGCTACTAAACTTTTCTTCATTACTTGGTTTCTTTATTGTATTTGCTTGCTTTGAAATTTCAAATCTCGTCTTTGCTGATATTTCAGGCATTGCCGATTCAATATTTTCCAAAAGCTTTTTTGCATAATCTATATTTTTGGGTTCAGGGCTTTTTTTCTCGTAATCCATAATTGAATTATCAATTACAGAACCCCCTGTTTCTGCTTTTACTAATGCCTTTTTTTCTTTCCAATAAATCCCCGGAATACTTTTTAGCAAGGTTTTGAAATCAGCACGACTTTCTTCGTCACGCAAAATCCTTTTATTAAGAACATAATCTCCATTCTCTCTCATGCTTTTTTGAAGTGCTGCGTATTTGTCTTCAGTTCCTTCGTATGCTGTAACAGCAATTAAGCGTGCTGGAAAAGCACCATGAATAAATTTATCATCAATCATCTGGTAAAGTGTTTCAGCATTCTGCTGATTTGCTATATGGTTGGAAGGAACTTCCGCTAAGTCAAAATCAAGAAATATTGCAGAGATGTTTTGCAATATTCCTTTTTGAGTAAGGAAATTAAAAACGGTCAAAGTAGGTTTTGGTTTTGTTGTAACAATGATATTATTTACAAGCGATGCATCTTTTAAAACTTCAAGATATTTAAGAACAACATTTATATCATCTTCAATAATGAAAACATCGCATGATGAAATTTCAATTTTTTCTAAGTTCTTAATGTTTTCAAAAACAAGTGTTTTTGATTCATATAATTCTTTTTCAAGAATATTGACTTCGTCTTTTAATTTTGAATTAAATTCTTCAAGAATCGAATCATGATCAGAGTTTGTTATTACAGTTACTTTTTTCATTTCGCTATTTTTATTTCAAAGGAAAATCTTACTCCTTCTGTTACATTGGATAAACGGAAATATCTATTCTCTTTTACTTGCCTAATTGCTCCAATAAAATTGAGCATTGAGTTTATAAAATAAAAACCCAGCCCTGATGAACTTTCAGATGAGTTAGGAAGAATGCCAAGGCTTTCAATTTTATCATCTGGAATTGTTGTTCCTGTGTTTAGGATTGAAAAATCTATGACTGTGTATTCAGCTAATTCTCTTTCCTGAATTGAAAGAATAATTTCAAGGTCTTTCAGGTTTGCATTTTCTTTAAGATATGCCTGAATTACATTTTGAATATAGTTGGCAATTATTCCGAAAAGGCTATCCGGTTCAACTGGCAGGGTTTTAGAAAGAGATTTGGTTCTGATTTTCGGGGATTCAATTTTTATTTTTTCAGAAATGCTTTCATCATTTTCTGCTGTCAGATAAATCCATTGGTGGTCTTTAAGTTTATCAAATAGTCTCTGCAATTCCGATACTTTAAATTCCTCCTGCGGTGAACTTTGTGAAATTACATTCCGGTAAGATTTTAGAATTGAGAGTGTGTTGCTAAGTAAGTGTGTTATGTATGTTTCAACTTTCAAAATTGAATTTTCAATACTTTCAATCGAAACTCTTCTTGCTGTTTGTTTTACTTTCCGTAAATATTCGGGCAGGTGTTGCAGGTTGTTCCGCAGGTGATGAAAAGTATTTAGCTCAACTGTTGTAAGTCTATCGCTAATTTTCTCACCTTCTAGTTGAGAAAAGCTTTGCTTGAAAATTGATTTCAATAGAAGGGTTTTCAGTTCAATAATAAATTCATGTTGATTAAACTTTTCATCAGTTGCACCATACATAAAAATGCCTCCGCCTTTGAACATATTTACAGATTTGTTATCAAAGGTTGAAGCTGGCCTATACAAAGGGATAAGCAAAGCAGTGTTCAGCATTGAACCCTTTTTCGTTTTTGTTTTAATCGTTTCAAAAGAAGAAACTACCTCACTGAAAAATGAGCCAACCGAAACTTTCAAATCCTCATAATCTTGGTAATGTTTTTTGTTTTCAGGATCTTTGAAATATCCAAACCTTGCTTGTAGTTTATCGGGAATATCATCAGCAACAATTACTTTACTTTCAAGTGGGAAATAGAAATATGTTGAATTATACAAATGAGGATTGGGAATAATAATTCCTCTTTCAGAATCCGCTTCGTCTTGAAGCCTTGCTTCAATATTCTGCTTCATTTGCTCTTCTTAGCATTCAAAAGCATCTTTAGAATTTGAAAGCAAAAGTGAATAGAATGTTTTGCCTTCAGGGTCAGAAGGTTCGTAGAGTGAAAGTTCAATAAAGAAAGGTATAAACTTTTGCGAAGCTGTCTCCCTTATAAATTTGACCAGTTCAGTAAGAAATGGCTCTAATTTTTCTTGGTCTTTTTCAGGGATACTAAAAATATCAATTGGTTTACTTTGGTCGTATGGATGTAGCCTACCGATTTTGTAAATCGCAGTTAAGTCAAAAAAATCAATATCAATATACTTGCTTTGCATTCTTTCAAATGAGTTCATTCTTTATTTCCGCCTTTAAATTTTGAAATGATGAGGTATATCTATCATCAGTATTGATGTTCACAGAAAATATTTTTTTTACAATGGCAGGTTTTTCACTTAGCACAACAATACGATTACTAAAGTAAATTGCTTCTTCAATGTCATGTGTTACAAGTAATGTGGTAGCGTTGCTTTTTTTTAGAAGTTCTTTAATTTCCGCCTGTAATTTCTCTTTTGTAATCATGTCTAATTCTCTTAAAGGTTCATCCATTAAGAGAATCTTTGGTTTGTTTATTAAACCCCTTGCAACTGCAAGGCGTTGTTTCATTCCTCCTGACAATTCTTTTATCCAGGAATCTTTCTTGTCATAAAGAGAAACATTTTTCAAAGCTGTCTCTATTTCAGCTTCGTTTGCGTTTGTAAATTCCAAATTCTGCGATACTGTCATCCAAGGAAAAAGTCCTAAATCTTGAAAGATGAAAGAGATTGAATTATTTTTTCTGTGTAGCGAGATTGAACCTTCAAATTCTTTTTCTAAGCCGGAGATTATTCTAAGCAAGGTGGATTTTCCACATCCACTTTGTCCGATGATACTCACAAATTCTCCTTCTCCAACCGAAAAGTTGATGCCGCTTAAAACTTCAATGGTTCCATTTTTAGAATGGAAATTTTTGTTGTTTACTTTTATATTGAGCAATTCAGTCATTCTCTATTCGTTTGTCTTGCCATCTTGTGAAATACTTTCCAATTTTTACAACGGCAAAGTCTGTTAGCTTTCCTAATAAACCTACAATCATAATTCCTGCAACCAAATCATCTGCTCTTGAAAAATTTCTTGAATCGTTTATGAACCAGCCAAGCCCGGAAGATGATTTTATCATTTCACTTGCCATAAGCAAGGTCCATGAAAGTGCCATTGCAACTCTCAAGCTTGAAAAAATAATTGGCAAACTAAATGGGAGTACAACCTTTTTTATTATTTCATAGTCACTTTTCTTGTAAATTTTACAGACATCGAGAAATCGTTTATCGATTCCTTTTACCCCTAATGAAGTAGATAAAAACATTGTTGCAAAGCAGCCACATGAGATCAGAGAAATTTTAACTCCATCACCTGTTCCAAAAAGAATTATTAGAAGTGGTATCCAGGCCAAAGGTGGTACTGGTACTAAGATTAAAAGTAGAGGTTCAAAATAATGAGCAACTTTCTTTTTATAGCCAATGATTAGGCCTATTAATGTCCCGATTGAACTACCAATGATAAATCCCCCGAATAGCCTTTTGCTACTATTAAAAAAATGCGACAAAAATTCTCCGTTAAAAAGTAGTTTAAAAAAATTTGCAAATGCTGGGAGAGGCGGAGAAATAATTGAAGTGGGTAGAAATCCAGTAGTAGTTCCTATCTGCCATAAGAAAACAATTATTAAGGGTACTATCGCCCCCTTAATAATTGTTTGTACGTTGATTTTTTTTGAGACAGAAACCATTATTGAGCTGGGATTAAATCGCCTTTAACGGTAATACTGTTTTTGATTTTCCCTAACTTCAATAAGAAGTCTGCTTTTGCTTGTATGTCTGCAATTATTTTATCATTAATGGTTGCGCTCCAATTATGTTTTGGGAAAGCTAATTTTATTACTGCAACCGGTTCTTTCATTTCTTCAGCAATAATTTTTATAGCTTCATCAGGATTCTCCGCAATCCATTTTTTGGCTTTGTCAAAAGTTTCTTTGATTATCTGAAATGTCTCAGGATTATTTTTAACAAACTTCTCATTAGTTACCATCACACTTGAAATAAAAACTTCATCTCCTGAAAATGATTTTCCAGTACCTGCGACTTCTTCTTCTTCAACATTAGGCGGCCATATGGCCCATGCGTCAACTTCACCCTTTGCTAAAGCTATTTTTGCATCCGGCGGAGCCATATCAAAAATTAATTTGTCATCAGGAGTAATACCATTTCGTTTTAATAATTCATAAACACCATAATGAGAACTTGTTCCGGCTAGAACTGCGATTTTCTTACCTTGCAAATCTTTAACACTATTTATTTTTGAGTCGCTTCTTACTACAATTTCTTGATTCAAAGTGCATGAAATATCCCTAATTTTTATATCATTCCCGGCAGTTTTTCCAATAATTGCGGGTGGTTCTGCTTCAAAAACAATATCTATTTTGTTAGTAGCAAACGATTCGTTCAGGGCTGGCAAATCTTGGAATTGAGAATATTCTACAGTAATTCCTTTCTCTTTAAGCGCTTGGTCAAACCAGCCTTTCTTTTTTGCAATTATATATGGACCATAGTCAACTGCATTAAAAAAAGTTGCCATTCTAACTGTCTTTTGTTTGTTGTCTTTGTTGTTGTTGCATGAGGAAAGAACAACTACTGAAAGCACCGTTGTTAGGGCAAAGAAAGATTTAATATTCTTCATTTCTACTAATTTTGGTTATCCTGTCAAAACATGTGCCTTCTCAAGATAGTGGCTATTTGTCAGTCAATGTAGGGTTATATTAGGTCGGGTATAGGGTAATATTGCCTTACTAGACGATGTCGGGGTGCGAAAAATAACAAACAAAGCTTCTCCTGGCATGTACAAAGATCGTTCTTGCCTATCGGTTAAAATTAGTACAGGTACCTATCGGACTGAATGCAAGCAACAGAGCTTTTGTGCTGATGGGGAAATAGTCTTCCGCCAAGCCTCGCTAACTGATCATAAAAATAAGAGTGATGTTTAACACTTACCTCAATGCTGATGTCCTGCTCCAATAAATGACAAGTGAAACTGCAACTGCCAGACCACGGTTTCTATTCCAGTAGCAAAAAAACCAATTCATGTAAGTCGGCTTGTTTCGAAAATCATTAGTCATTAAGATTCTCGGCGGTTTTAATTAACTTCAAGATCAAAGCTACTGGAGTATTATTTTTTAACTCTTTTATTTTTGCTTTTGAATTCAACTTTAAAATTTCTTTGCAAATATCTTCTTTCCAAAACTCTTTTTCAGATATAACGGAAGTTACAAAAAGGCAGTTTACCAAGTCGCTATCTGACATTTTACTTAAAGTAGTTTTAGAAGGCTTCTTTGCAAGAAAATTAATGCCGATAATTTTTTCAATCAGCATCTGCCTTATCTGCGTATGTTTTTGGATAATGTCCATGATTTTTATTTTTAGACTTAATAGATTGTGTCATGAGCCTTGCTCTTGTTAGGCATTCGTACTTTTTATCTCTGCGATGACTTTGTCAAACGCTTGTTTATCTGTAAGAGTTTTGTCCCATTTATAAGTTAGTCCGAATTGTTCTGCCCATAATTCAATACCAATTAGCGCAATACCCCAACATGGTGAATCGTCCTCTAAATCTAATTGCTTTAACGCATCAACTATACGGTCTTCAACATTTGGATGTTTAACACCTTTGGTGCTTGAGTTAAAGTATAACATTGACAAAATACCGATTGTTATTCCAATATGAATACCCAACAAGTTTATTTGATTAGGAAAAATTCCTTTTTTCATAAGTTCTACTGCTTCAGAGTCTGCTTCTTTCTCATAAGTAATAAAACTCGATTTTTCGTATGCACCTTTTCTTATCTCGTCAATATGTTTGATGGCGTGTGTGTATTCATGGGCCAATATGAAATTGACAGCTTGAGTATAAAAGATATTGGGTTGTTCAATGAAATCTCGTTCTTCAGCTAAATATTTTTCAGGGTTTGGCATATTATCTATGTCCCACTTAGTAAAGTCAACAATTAAGGACTTGCCGTAGTTAAACAATGCTTTTGCGTTCGCAATTAGTTTGTCAGAGATTTTGTACCGTTCATGACCTAATTTAGCATTCAGTCTGGGGTAGTCAATGGTTTGAATGTAAAGTGTGTAAACTGAATGACAAATACACCATAAATACGAAAGAAAAGTTTCGTCTAACGTTATTGTCTTGTCAACAACAGTTATATGCGGACCAAATTGGATAGGATGTTCTCCGAATTTGATGTCAAGGGTCTTTGCTAATCCGTGTTTGTCAAAAGCAGTTGTCAATTCATCTATAAAGTCGGGATGGAGGTTTTGAAACCAATAAACGTTTACGTGATGTAGAACCCTTATGGGCTGTGTTCCGATATGGGTTTTGTCGTTGTAGTGATTAATAATTCCTGTTGTCTGAAAAACCCAATTCATGTGATGAATTTTTAAAGTTGAAGGCCTGGCATGATGCATAACTCGCCAATTGGCAAATATTCTTGTAAAGTTTTGAGTTGATTATCAATGAATAAATGTACAAATAATACCAGACTTCAACGGTTAGGAAAGACTAGTTTTTTGATTAATTTGTGCAACTACTTCTTTAGTTGTCAATTTAATTAGCCGGGTTGTCCTACCCCAATTACCCCATTACATTTCGCATTTGGTTATTTTTTTGCAGCTGTTTTCTCTCCTGAAGTGAGACAAAGGAAGTGTATGAGCAACAGTGTATATCAAATCAACAAAGGCATTAACAAGTCCATCGAGTTTAAAGGTGCGCCCGTAAAGGTTCTTTGACAAATGTACCCGTAGCAAGGTA